>JBCBZP010000051.1:0-11308 GCA_039815285.1 Planctomycetota bacterium | reverse complement strand
GGTTGGGGGGGGGGGGGGGGGGGCGCGCCCTGCGGGGGGGGCGGGGGGGGGTCCCCCCCCCCCCCGGCGCCCCGCGGGGGGGGGGGCGCGGCCCCCCCGCGCCCGGTCCCCCCCCCCCACCGCCGGGGGCCCCCCCACGACGCCCTCCAGAGCCTGCCCAGCCAGCTCGTCTTCAAGCAGAACTGCGCCCCGATCGCCAAGCACAACGGCACGCTCCGCATCGCCACCAGCGACCCGTTCGAGCTGACCGTCCTCGACGAGCTGCGCCTGCTGACCGGGTGCAACATCGACCTGGCGCTCGCCGACGAAGACGACCTCCGCAAGTTCATCCGCACGCACTACGGCGTCGCCGGCGACACCCTCGAAGAGCTCGACGACGGCGCGACCGACACCGCGGTCGCCGGCGACGACGCGGGCGACGACGCGGGCGACGAGCTCGAGCAGGCCCAGCAGGCGGGCGTGATCAAGCTGGTCAACGAGATCCTCGTCGAGGCGATCCGCGAGCGCGCGACCGACGTGCACATCGAGCCCTATGAGCACGAGCTGGCGGTCCGCTACCGGATCGACGGCGTGCTGCAGCGCGCCAACGTGCCCGCCCGCGTCCACCGCTTCCGGGCCGCGATCGTCAGCCGGCTCAAGATCATGGCGAGCCTGAACATCGCCGAGAAGCGGCAGCCTCAGGACGGGCGGATCAGCTTCCGCCAGCGCACGCCCGGCCGCGGCGTCGAGGAGTTCGACCTCCGCGTCAGCGTCATCCCCATGCTCTTCGGTGAGGGCGTCGTCCTCCGCGTGCTCAACAAGACCGCGGTGCTGCTGAGCCTCGAAGACCTGGGGATGCCAGAGAGCGTGCTGAGCGTCTGGGACCGCTCGATCTCGCGGCCGCACGGCATCCTGCTCGTCACCGGGCCCACGGGCTCGGGCAAGTCGACGACGCTCTACGCCTCGCTCAACCGCATCGTCTCCGACGAGATCAAGGCGATCACCGTCGAAGACCCGGTCGAGTACCACGTCCCCCGGGTCAACCAGATCCAGGTCAATACCAAGGTCGGGCTGAGCTTTGCGCGCGGGCTGCGGTCGATCCTCCGCCACGACCCCGACGTGGTGATGATCGGCGAGATCCGCGACAAGGAGACCGCCGAGACCGCGATCCAGGCGTCGCTGACCGGCCACCTCGTGTTCTCGACGCTGCACACCAACGACGCGCCGGGCGCCGTCACCCGCCTGATCGATATGGGCGTCGAGCCCTTCCTCGTCTCGTCATCGGTCGAGGCGATCCTCGCCCAGCGGCTCGTGCGCCGGCTCTGCCCGGACTGCCGCCAAGAGACGCCGCCCGATTCGCGCGACGTGCCGCCGGGCGTCACCCTCACCGGCGACACCTACTTCTCGCCCGTCGGCTGCAAGAACTGCCGTTCGACGGGCTACAAGGGTCGGATCGGGGTCTACGAGCTCTTGCAAGTCGACGAGGAGATCCGCCGGCTGACGGTCGCCCGGGCCGCGAGCGGCGACCTGGTCGCCCACGGCGTCGAGGCGGGCATCTACACGCAGCTGCTCGACGCCGGGCTCGACCTGGCAGCGCTCGGCGTCACGAGCCTTCAAGAGGTCAAGCGGGCGCTGGCGAGCTGACTCGGCAGACCGATGTGTTCCGGCGAAGGTCCGGAGGAAACGCCGGACCGGAAACGACCCCCAACGGGCCCTTCAGCCGGCGGCTCAAGCCCGGGTGAGCGTTTCGACCTCGGCAAGGTCTCGTTCTGCCCGTCGGATGGCCGCCTGGGCGCAGACCCGGGCGACGAGCTCGTCCTGAATGACCGGTTTACTCAAGAAATCGGCCGCCCCCGCGTCCATCGATCGCTCGACGTCCGACGTCTCGTTGAGGGCGGTCACGATGATGACCGGGATGTCGCGTGCCTTCGGGTCGTGCTTGAGGGCCGCGAGCACCTGAAAACCGCTGACCCGCGGCATCATGATGTCCAGGACCACGACATCCACGGGTTCGCTGCCTGCGATGAGCCGATCAATCGCTGCCTGACCGCCCGCCGCTTCTTCCACCTCGCACCCGGCGACCTCGAGGAACGCGCTGAGCAGTTCGCGGTTCTGGGGGTTGTCATCGACGACGAGCACACGCAGTTCAGGGCCGATATCTTCGAGCACGGTTCTTTCTCCCAGACACCACCATACACCAAAGGTCAATCCATCGCCCGAGACCGACGACTGGCTCCAGTGAACGCCCGCCACCACCCGATCTGTGGGGATGTGGGCAAACAGAGTGAGGAGAGACGGCCGGGCCACGGGGCACGACGCCGGAGCACCCATGAAAACATCCACCAAGACATCCATCGAGACAGCAATCGAGACAGCAATCGAGACAGGGCGGCTCCCGTTCGACGCGGTCATGATCGGCTTCCTCGCAGTCGGCGTCGCCCCGTGCCCGTCGCTCTCGGCGTTCGGTCAGCCGATCAGCGACGCGGTCACACGCGAGGTCCGCGCGGCCGCCCTGGGCTCGGGCTCCAGCGTTTCGGTCGCGATCTCGGCGATCGAGACCGACACCCTCCTCGCCGCGTTCGAGCCCGACCGGGCGATGGTCCCCGCGTCGAACCAGAAGCTGCTGACCAGCGTTGCCGCGTTCCGCGAGCTCGGGCCCGACTTTGTTTTCCGCACGCACTTCGTGCTTTCTGAAGACGGCACACTCACCGTCGTGGGATCGGGCGACCCGGCGCTGGGCGACCCTGAGATTCTCAGCCTGGCGAGCCCGCCGACAACGCTCGAGCAGGTCCTCGACGACATCGCCGCAGCCGTCGCCGAAGCGGGGACCGAGCGCATCGAAGCGGTCGTGATCGACGACCGCGTCTTCGACCGCAACTTGGTCCACCCGTCCTGGCCGGCCGACCAGCACGACCGGCATTACAGCGCCCCGGTCGCGGGCGTCAACATCCACCGCAACGTCGTCTCTCTGACCCCCCGCCCGTCTCCCGCGGGCCCGGGCAACCGGGCGGAGGTCAAGGTCAGTCCGAACACGTCGTGGGTCACCGTCGACGTGCAGGCCAAGACCGTGGGAGAAGGTCGGAACGTCTTCCGCGCCGAGCGAGACGAGTCGGGCCGGCGTTTCCGGGTACTCGGCAAGATACGAGAACCATCCACGATCTCGGCCGATGTCACGATGCGAGACCCGGCCACCTTCTTCGGCGGTCTGATCGCCGACGCGCTCGAACGCCGCGGGATCGAGGTCGGTGAGGCCGGACGGAACGTGCTGGAAGATGTCCGGCTCGCGTCGAACGACGACCCCTCGCCGTCGGGCGATGCCGTCGCGTGGATCGACACGCCGCTGCCGTTTATCGCGCGGCGTTGCAACGTCGATTCGGCCAACCTCTACGCCGAGGCGATGCTCAAACGCGTCGGCGCCGGTGCCGGCCGCGGGCAGGGATCGTGGCCGGCGGGCGCGTCCGCGATCCGCGCTCAGATCGCCGAACACTTGAGCCCGCGGGACGCCACGCGAACCATCGTGGCCGACGGCTCGGGGCTCAGCCGAGACAACCGGGTCTCGCCCGGCACGCTCGTCCGATGGCTCGACGCCGCGTATGAGGACGAGACGATCCGCGACGCCCTGATCGAGTCGCTGCCCGAACCCGGCGAAGGCACGCTCCGCAATCGCTTCACAGAGCAGCGCCCCGCCAACCGCCTTTACGCGAAGACGGGGACCATCCGAGGCGTCAGCACGCTCTCTGGTTACCTCGTCCACGAAGGCTCCGGGCTCGCCGTGGCGTTCAGCATCATGACCAACGACCTGAGCGGGCCGAGCGCGACACGCAACGCACGCCGCCTCCAAGAGCGCCTCGTGCTGTTGGCCGACCAAGAGCTCTCGCGCATGGCTCAGGCGTCCGCCGAGATCGGCACCATCGACTACGGCGGCTGACCGTCGCTACCGACCCCAGCAACAGCCGGGTCGAACGAGTGTGCACGACTCGGCACGGACCTCAACGGATACGCTTCGTGTCTTCTTGCCGGGCAGCCGCCCAGCGTGGGCTCTGGCTCACGATTCTGGCTCAGGGCTGTCGCTCAGGAGGTGCCCCGTGCTCAGCCGCCTCGTTCTGGTTTTCTCCGCCCTGCTCGCCCTCGTTCCCGGCTGCTCCGAGTCGGGCTCGAGCGACGCGTCACCTCCAACAGACAGCACTCCAACCGAGATCGCCGAAGAGGTCCTCACCACGTTCTACCCGGCAACGTTCTTCGCTGAGCGGATCGCCGACGGGCTGGTGCCCGTTGTCAACCCGCTCGCAGGGCTCGGGGACCCCGCGACCGCCCGCCCCGACACCGAAACCATCGCCCGCTACCAGAACGCCC
The DNA here is from genome assembly GCA_039815285.1 of Planctomycetota bacterium. Taxonomy (GTDB): domain Bacteria; phylum Planctomycetota; class Phycisphaerae; order Phycisphaerales; family UBA1924; genus JBCBZP01. The sequence goes on along the minus strand of JBCBZP010000051.1, from coordinate 6,976 downwards.
GGGTCGTTGTGGTCAACGGCGCCGACTTCGAGCGGTGGGTCCGCACCGCCCCGCTCGCCCGCTCGCGCACCGTCGACGCGTCGGCCGGCTTCGAGGACCGTTTCATCACGTTCAAGACCCGGACCCACTCCCACGGCACCGGCGGCGAGCACACCCACGAGGGCACCGACGGGCACACCTGGATGGATCCCACCCTGGCGATCGAGCAGGTCCGCGCGATCGAAGCGGGCCTCGCCCGGGGGTTCCCCGAGCACGAAGACGCGTTCGAGGCCAACGCCGCCGCCCTCGTCGTCGAGCTCCGCGGGCTCGACGAGCGGTTCCGCCTGCTCACCTCCGAGCTCGGGTCGGCCACCCTCCTGAGCAACCACCCCGCCTACGCCTACACCGCCCGGACCTACGGCTGGGACATCGCCGACCTTGACCTCGATCCCGAGTCGACCGACCCCGCCGGCGTCGTCGCGGCCGTTCGCGAAGCGCTGGGAGACGCCGAAGGCCCGGACCCCCGGCTGCTGCTCTGGGAGTCGGAACCGACCGACGCCATCCGAGACCGACTCCTCAACGACCTCGGCGTGGTTTCCGTTGTGTTCTCCCCGATCGAGTCCCGGCCCGACACGGGCGACTTCGTGAGCCAGATGCGCGAGAACGTCGCCCGCCTTCGGGCCGCGATCGTCGGCGTCTCGCCGCAGGACCTGGATTGAAGAGCTCGCCCCGCGGGCACGGCGGACTCGACACGCCCCGGCCCGCCCCGCTCTGGGCGGTGCTGACCGTCACGTTTCTCGGCAGCATCGGCACCGGCTGCGTCGGCAACGGGCTCTTCTTCATCGCCAAGAGCCAGCACGGCTTCGACCACGCCCAGAGCTTCGGTCTCGGGCTCACGCTCGGGCTCGCGTACATCCCAGCGGCGCTCGTGGTCGGCCCGGCGCTCCGCCGGCTCGTCCGGGTCTCGAACAAGGTCACAACGCGCGGCGTGGTCTTCGTTCAGGCCGTCCTGCTCGCGGGCTCCTGCTTCGCGCTGCGGACGCTCGGCGACAGCGAATGGGCGGTCTGGGTCTTCGCCGCGGCGTACGGCGGCATCACCGGTGCCCACTGGCCGCTCGTCGAGAGCTACCTGTCGGGCGGGCGCAAGGACGCCGCGCTGCGGACCGCGGTCGGGCGGTTCAACATCGTCTGGACGCTCGCGGTCGCGATCGCGATCTTCGGCATGACCCCGCTCATCGAGCGGCACCCGATGGAGGTCATTGGTGCGCTCGGCGTCGGTCACCTGGTCTCACTCGCCGCGGTTTGGCGATTCCCGGCCGAGCCGATGGGCCACCCGCCCGACACACCCCACCGCGTGCCCGACTCGTTCCGCACGCTGCTCGTCGTCAACCGCGTGCTGCTGCCCGTGTCGTACGTGCTCTTGAGCGCGCTGAACCCCTACTGGCCCAACGCGTTCGAGTCGATCGGCGTGGTCGGCGGCGCCCAGACCGCCCTCGCCTCGGTCTGGATGTTCGCCCGGTTCTTGACCGTGATCGCCCTCGAGCGCTGGCACGGGTGGCACGGCACCCGCGCCACGCCCGCCCTCGGGGCTGTCATGCTCGGGCTCGGGTTCTCGATCGGCGTCGCATTACCCGGGCTCGGCAGCACGCTAAGCAGCGGCGCTGGCGTCGGCCTCGCCGTGGTCGTCTTGATTTTGTTTGGAATCGGTATGGGTATTATCTACACCGGAGCCCTCTATTACGGGCTCGAAGTCGGCACCGACGGCGTCGACGACGGCGGTGCCCACGAGGGCCTCATCGGCCTCGGATACGCCACCGGGCCCCTCCTCGGGCTCGTTGCCGTGCAGACCGAGTCGGCCGGTTTCGTGGCCGAGGGAGGCTTCCGCTGGGTCCTGCTGGGGCTGGCGGGGGCGGTCTTTGCGGCTGCCGCGGCCTACGCCGCCCGAGCCGCGTCCACCCGCCGCGTCTCCGCGAAGCCATAACAAGGCATACGAACAGAACGCCGAGACCCACCTGAACCGGATACGCCTGAACCGAACACGCCGGGTCGCGGTACAGCACGTTGTTGGGCCCGGCACGGACGATCGGCTTCTACAAGGCTCCCCGGCATGGATGCTCTGTCCGGACCGAGTGTTGGCCCGAAACGAACTCGGGCGTGAACTGATTCCGGCGTGATCCGGGCGTGTGTGACCGGGCGGGATAGTGAATTGGGCCGAGGACCCGGACGGGCCGGCCAGTGTTTGGAGAACTCATGACGGCACTCCGCAAGCGTTGGTCACTTTGGGGTTTGACGCTTGTGGTTGCGAGCGGGGTCCACCTCTCGGCTCCGCCGGTTACGGTCGCTCAGCCGGCCGCGCCGCTACCCGCCACGCCCGGCCTTGAAGCCCAAGACTGGTCCGACCGACTCTGGAAAGCGGCCGCGGCCGACGACACCGAGACGGTCTTATCACTCCTCTCAGACGTGCCCGAAGGCGTCGACGACGGCCGCGTGACGGGTCTTCGAGAGTCGATCGACTCGTACCTGACGAACCTCGAGAAGCAGAACACCCGTCGCTCCGAACTGATCGACGCGGCTTGGGCCGACCTCCGGGAAGCCCGCGATGCCGAAGGGCCCGCGCTGCAAGCGGTCAGCAACGCGCTGCGCGAGGCGGTCGAACTGACCGCTCTCGTCGAGGACCCGGCCGAGATCCTCCGGCACGAGGAGATCGCCGCGCTGATCGAGCAGGCCGAGACGCTCGCCGCCGAATCGGTCGAGGCTCGGAACTGGCTGAGCGCCGCCGAGATCTACGCCCGGCTGGTCCTCATGTACGACGACGGCGTGAGCTACCGCGACGAGCTCGAACGGCTCGCACGCAAGCAGGCGATCATCAGCCTCTACGCCCCCGAGGCGTTCTGGGAGCTCCGCAACAACCACCGCATCACCCGCGAGATGGACGAGCTGCCGCCCTTCAACCCCCGCGGCGAGGCGTTCACCGACAAGCTCAAGGGCATCAGCAGCATGATGATCCTCCAGGCGATCCACCGGTCGACCCGCGAGCACATCGACACCGACGCCCGCGGCATGACCGAGCTGTTCCTCGCCGGCCTCGAGGGCGTCCGCTCGCTCGCGGCGACGCCCGAGCTGGGCGCGACCTTCCCGCTGATGCGCGACGAATCCGCGATCGCGGGCTTCGTCGAGATCCTCGACGAGCAGCGGGCAACCGTTGAAGGTCCGGCGTACCGCCCGACCTTCCCCAAGCTCGACAACATGCTCAAGCGCCTCGTCAGCGCCGCCGAGCGCCGGCTCGGGCTGCCGCCCGAGGCCGTGCTGCACGAGTTCGGCGTCGGCGCGATCGGCAACCTCGACGACTTCAGCGACCTCATCTGGCCGCACGACATCGAGCGCTTCGAGCGCATCACCCGCGGCCGCTTCGCCGGCGTCGGGATCTCCATCCGCCTCGACGAGCTCTCGAACATCCACGTCGTCACCCCGCTCTCGGGCACCCCGGCCCAGCGCGCCGGCATCCGCGCGGGCGACATCATCCGCAAGGTCGACGGCGACTCGACCGAGGGCTTCGACCTCGACCAGGCGGTCGACAACATCACGGGCCCGCAGGGCACCTCCGTCGTCCTCACCATCGAGCGCGAGGTCGAGGAGGACGGGGGCGAGACCGAGATCGTCACACGCGACATCGAGATCACCCGCGCCGAGATCGACCTGCCGACCGTCAAGGGCTGGGAGCTCAAAAGCCCCGCCGAGGACGACTGGGACTGGTTTATCGACGAGGCGAACGGCATCGGCTTCGTCCGCCTCTCGGGCTTCAGCGACAAGACAAGCCTCCGCCTCGACCGGGCGATCCGCGCCATGCAGGACATGGGCGTCCGCGGGCTCATCCTCGACCTGCGGTTCAACCCGGGCGGCCTGCTCGACCAGGCGGTCGAGGTCTCGAACCGGTTCGTCCGCGAGGGCGACATCGTCAGCACCGTCGACGCGGGCCGCAGCGTGCAACAGCTCGAGACGGCGGTCGCCAACAAGGCGTCGCTCACGACGCTGCCGACCGTCGTTCTGATCAACGAGAATTCCGCGTCCGCGTCGGAGATCGTCTCGGGCGCGGTCAAGCACTATGCCGACCAGGGCGAGCTGACCGCGCTCGTGCTCGGCGAGCGCTCCTACGGCAAGGGCAGCGTTCAGAACCTGTACCCGATCGGCCGCCGCGGCGCCGAAGCGATGCTCAAGCTCACCACGCAGTACTACCGGCTCCCGAACGGCCGCATCCTCCACCGCCGCCCGGGCGCCGACGCGTGGGGCGTCGAGCCGAACTACCACGCATCGCTGCTGCCCGAGCAGATCGGCGAGATGCTCAAGATCCGCCAGAACGCCGACGTCATCCCGCTCGACGAGTTCGGGCGACCGATCGCCGAGCTCGCCCCCGAAGATCCGGGCCGCTTGCTGACCGAGGGCATCGACCTCCAGCTCCAGACCGCCCTGGTCCTGCTGCAGGCGAAGGTCCATAACTCGCAGACGAGCTCCCCGGTGGACAAAGCGGTCCTGAACGACCGCGACCGCTAAGCAGTGCCCCGCCGCGTCTGCCGAGAGGCGGACGACCGCAAACCGCCAGACGCACGCGACGTCGATCGGCTCCACACACCGCGTGCTCGCTAGTATTTACGCGGCGTCCCGGACCGATCGGCCCGGCGGCGTCGTGTACGTTCTTGGGGCGGACGACCGCCCCCTGCCGCCCACCGCGACCGCCTCCAAGTGGCCCTGCCCTGGGAGTCTCCATGAGCCAAGCGATGACCGATGCTTCGACCGAACGCCTCAGCGACGGGCTGCCCGACGAGACGCTGCTGGGCTGGCTCCGCTCGATGCAACTGATCCGCGAGTTCGAGACCCGGACAGCCCAGCAGTACCAGGCCGCAAAGATCGGCGGGTTCTGCCACGTCTATTCGGGCCAAGAAGCCTGCGCCGTGGGCACCATCGGCTCGCTCGAGCACGACGACCCGGTCATCACGGCGTACCGCGACCACGGGCACGCGCTGGCGCGGGGCATGTCGCCGCGGGCGTGCATGGCCGAGATGTTCGGCAAGGCCGAGGGCTGCGCCAAGGGCAAGGGCGGGTCGATGCACATGTTCGACCGCCCGAACCACCTCTACGGCGGTCACGGCATCGTCGGCGCCCAGACACCGCTGGGCGCCGGGCTCGCGTTCGCCGCCCGCTACGAATGGGAGGTCCTGGGCAAGGGCGAGAAGAAGGTCTGCCTGTGCTACCTCGGCGACGGCGCGGTCGACCAGGGCGCGTTCCACGAGGCGCTCAACCTCGCCGCGATCTACGGGCTGCCCGTGATCTACGTCATCGAGAACAACGGCTACTCCATGGGCACCGCCATCGAACGCCACAGCGCCAACAGCGACCGGCTCATCGGCCGCGGCGAGGCGTACGGCATCAAGAGCGTCGAGATCGACGGGCTCGACATCCGTCACGTCTACGACGTGTTCCGCCCGATCGTCGACGAGTGCCGCGACCTGCAGCAGCCCGGCTTCATCGACTTCAAGACCTACCGCTACCAGGGGCACTCGATGTCCGACCCTCAGAAGTACCGCACCAAGGACGAGGTCGACGAGTTCAAGGCGAAGGACTCCATCGCCAACCTGCTCGACCACCTGATGAACGAGCGGTCCTGCATCACCGAGGACGGCTGGAAGGCGATGCGAAAAGAGCTCCAGGCGGAGGTCAAGGACGCGGTCGAGTTCGCCGAGACCACGCCCGACCCCGATCCGTCGGAGCTGTTCACCGACGTCTATACAAACATCGAGCCGAACCTCAGCCCGACCGCCGAGTATCGCCACGGGGCCAAGAACCCGTTGCTCTGAAAGTCCCCCGATTGAGGGGCATCGAGGCACACCCCATCTGAGCAGCCGCTTTGGGCAGAGCGTGTTGCCACCAGAGGGTACTGCCCTGACGCGAATTCGTCGATGCCTTGCCGGCGACCTGAGGAGCAGCCCATGCCCGAAGAGCACCGGCTCGAACAGAGCGGATCACCAAGCCCGACTCAAAGACAAACACGACCAACGAGGCCCGCACAGGGACCGGCGGAGCAGAGGGCTGCCGAGCGTCGTAAGCGGACCGGCGCTCACTTCCTGCTGAAACTCGACGCGGAGGGACAGCCCGTTGAAGCTCAGTCGACAAACCTGCTCGACCTATCGGAGAGCGGCTGTGGCCTCATCCAGGTCGACGCCGTGTCGCCCGGAGTTTGCTTCGGGATCGTGCTGATGAGGGGCGGTCGTTGGGAGGCCCACCGGGGCGAGGTGGTGCACTGCAGCGACTTCGACGGCCGGTGGCACCGCCTGGGGATCCGATTTGTCGGTATGGACGCGGGTACGTCACAGCTCTTTCTCGGCTACATGCAGCAAACGTTCGGGTTTACGACAGGCGTGCCCGGGGCGGCTTAGTCTGCTTCTTGTCTCACTATGCTCCTGCGGGTTTGTCTACCCTAACGGCCGGCACGCAGCACCCTCGCCGCGGCTGGAACAGGAGCCTTCGATGAGTCAGGCGATCGCTGATCTTCACCCGGCCGCCCTCAGGGACATTGTCCTCCCGGATTTCTCGAAGCCGCTGCCCCCTCGTGAGGGCGACCGCGTCGTGCAGTACCGCGAGGCGCTCAGAGAGGCGATGAGCGAGGAGATGCGGCGCGACGAACGCGTCTTCCTGATCGGCGAAGAGGTCGCCGAGTACAACGGCGCGTACAAAGTCAGCCAAGGCATGCTCGACGAGTTCGGGCCCAAGCGCATCATCGACAGCCCGATCTCGGAGAACGGCTTCGCGGGCATGTGCGCCGGCGCTGCGATGTACGGGCTCCGCCCGATCGTCGAGTTCATGAGCTGGTCGTTCAGCCTCGTCGCGGCCGACCAGATCCTCAACAACGTCCCCAAGATGCTCTACATGTCGGGCGGCCAGTGGGGCCGATGACGACGTTTTGGAAGGTGGCGATGGTGCGGACACGCTTGAGGGCGGCACGGGC
>JBCBZP010000032.1:0-28078 GCA_039815285.1 Planctomycetota bacterium | reverse complement strand
GGGCGTGTGTGGGGGGGGGCGGGTGGGGGGGGGGGCGTGTGTGGGGGGCCTCGCGGGCAGGGGGACGAACGACGGCGGGCTTACTCGGCCGGGGTCCGAAGGTCGGGCGTCGGCGTTGGGCCCATGCCCTGGCCCATCCCTTGAATCGACGGGTCCTGCGCTGGGATCTTGCCCTCGGCGACGGCCTGCTGAACGGCCGCGGTGGTCTCAACGAACAACGCTCGGAGCTCGGCCACGGTCTGCGTGAGCTCTGTGCTCTCTTCGTCGGTCAGATTGCCCTTTGTCTTCTCTTCGAGGATGCTCAAGAAGTCGATGTTCAGGCGGGCGAGGTCGGGGGCGAAGAGCCGCTGCTTCGACTGGGGCTCGGGGATGAGCCCGAGGTACAGCGCCGCCTGCGAGGCGAACGTGCGCACGAGGTCCTTGAACCGCATCGGCTCGTCCTGAGCCGGGCCGCCCGCGCCCTCGGCGGGACTCGGCTTGGACTGCTCGCTCAGGCGTTCCTTCTCACGCTTGGCTTCGGACTTCCAATCGTCGTCGACGATCAGTTTGGGGGTTTCGTCGGTCATGTCGGCTCCGGTACGGCGTGAGACATCGCTGCGCGAGCGGGGCTGACGCCCTTGCGACCGGGTCCAGGTACACTGCTCACGGATGCTCATGAATAGTAGACACGGTGGGTTGGAGTGGTGGTCTGCTTTTGGTGTCGGCTCGGGCCGGGCGGGACGTGTGCCGGGGCCTTGGATTGCTCCGTTTTCACTGGCATGGGCCGTGCTCTTCGCCGGGGCACTCACCGGTTGCGGGGGGAGCCCGGTCGTTGAGCGGACTGAGCTCAGCGCGTTCGCGACGACTCGCGCCGCGGCTGAACCGACCGACGCCGACGGCTCACCCGTGACCAGCGTCCCGAGCACCGACGAGCGGCCCGAACAGACCATGGGACAGGCCATCGGACAGGCAACCCGAGAGCCAGCGACCGAGACCGTCCCGTCTTCGGATTCCCCTTGGATCTCGCCCGGATCGCGGCTCTCCGGCGGGGTCGAGGTCGTGACCGGTGGGCCCGCCGAGCCCGTCGTCGGGGTGCGGCCGAGCGGCACGATCGCGTACGTCGACGGCAAGGTCGGGGAGATCAACGGCCGTGCGGTGCTGGCCAAGTCGTTCCTGGAAGGGAACAACCTCGTTGGGGCGCTGCGGCAGGAGGCGGTGCAGCAGATCCGGCGTGCGGGCGGCGTGGGTGAGGCGCGGGCCGGCTGGCGCCGCGCGGCGCAGCGGCAGATCTCCGACACCCTCGCCCAGCTCATCGAGGATGAGCTGATCTACAGCGAACGCGTGGCCGAGGTGCCCGACGGCGGCGCCGGGATCCGGCGCGTGCTCAACAACGTCCGCGAGATCCTCAGGCGGCAGTCCTACGGCAGCCTGCTCAGCGCCGAAGCGTGGGTCCGCTCTCAGCCCAACGCGTCGGCGAGCATCGAGGAGTTCGCCGAAGACCTCAACCGCAAGCAGTTGATCCGCAGCAAGGTCGACGAGCGCGTGACGAGCCGCGTGGCGGTGAGCTGGCGGGAGGTCGAGAACTACTACCGCAGGAACGAGGGCGAGTTCGCCCCGCCGCCGACGGCCGTGGTCCGGCTGATGCTGGTCGACGGATCAGCGTCGGACGGCGTCGCGGAGCGGCTGACCGGCGGCGAGCCGTTCGAGGAGGTCGCGGCTTCGGAGGTCAACCGCTTCCGACGGAGCGACGGCGGGCTGTGGCGCGGCGGGGCTGTGGAGTTCGAGCCGCCGTTCGAGACGGCCACGGTCTTGGCCGACCCCGCGCTCAACGCGGCGCTGGTCGCGCTCGTGCCGGGCAACTGGGCGGGGCCGATCGAGCGGACAGGCTCCGATGACCGCGCGTCGGGCGACGGCTCACCGGACGGCTCACCACGGGGCGGGCCCGTCTACTTCGTCTTCCTCGAGTCGATCACGAACACCGCCCGCACGCTGTACGAGGCGCAGCTCACGATCGAGAACCGCATCCGCGGCGCCAAGCGGCAGCGCGGCGTCGAACGCTACATACGCTCGCTGCTCGAGGCATCGAGCGTCACGCGGCGCGAGGTCATGTCGCGCCGTTTGGTCGAGTACGCCGAGTCGGCGGTGTTCGATCCGATCGCGGCCGAGCTCGCGGCGTTCGCGCCCTGAGCATGCGCGGCGGAGCGAACCGGCTGGGGCGTTGGGCGGGACGGTGGCTGCACGGGCTTCGATGTGCTCTCGGCTTGGAGCCGGATCCCGCGCGCCGCTCGGTCTGGAAGCGCGGCGAACGGGCCGCCCGGCGCTACCTTCGGCGGCGGGGCTACCGAACACTGGGGACCAACGTCCGCACCGCGGCCGGCGAGGCCGACCTGGTCATGCTCGCGCCCGACCGCCGGACGGTCGTGCTCGTCGAGGTGAAGGCGAGGGTCGTCGCGCCGCACGCCCAGAACAAAGCCGGAGACGTCGCGGGCGTGCAACGTCGCCCCGAAGCGTCGATCACAGAAGCGAAGCGGCGCCGGCTCCGGGGGATCGCCAAGGTGCTCGCCAGGCGGCGTGTCTGGCAGGGGCGGCCGATCCGGATCGACGTCGTCGCGGTCGAGTTCGTCGCCGGGCGTCCGACGATCCGCCACTACGAGCACGCTCTCTAAACCGACCCAGCGCCGGGGCGGCGTCAGGCTTTGGTGACCTGCCGGGCCAGGTCGGCGCGGAAGCGGGTCTCGAGCCGTTCTTCTTCGAGGCGTTCGTTGTTGGGTGTGCTCGGAAGGATGAGGCAGAACATGCTGCCGCTGCCGGGCTGCGACTCGAGGCGGATCTCCCCCTGCACGATGCGTGCGAGCTCTTTGGCGATCGCGAGCCCGAGCCCGGCGCCCTCGGCGTCGCGGGTTTCCGACGAGTCGACCTGCTCGAACTTCTCGAAGATGCGTGCCTGGTGCTGCTCCTCGATGCCCGGCCCGTTGTCGATGACGCTCAGGCGGGCCCCGCCGTCGGCGAGCCGCTCGATGCGGAGGGTGACGCGCGGCTCGTCGGACCCGAGCGGCGCGAACTTCACCGCGTTGGACAGGAAGTTGAAGATGATCTGCTGGACGCGGCCGCGGTCGGTGACGATCGGGCCCACGGGGGTCGCGGCCGGAGCACCCTCGCGGGACGGCTTGTTCGGCGTCGCGTTCTCGAAATCGAGCGTCACGCCCTCGCGCCTCGCGATCGGCTCGAACAGGCCGAGCACGCCCTCGCACAGCTCGGCGGGGTCGAGGGGCTTGTTGTCGAGCTCGATGCGGCCGGCCTCGATGCGCGCGAGCTCGAGCATCTCGTCGACAAGCTGGAGCAGGTGACGCCCGCCCTGCTGGATGTGCTCCAAGTAGCGACGGCGCTGGGCGAGCGGCTTGGCGTCGGAGGGCTTGTCGGCCGACTCCCGCTCGGCGATCGCGCGAAGCAGGTCGGCGAAGCCGAGGATCGAGTTCAGCGGCGTGCGCAGCTCGTGGCTCACGCTCGCGACGAACTCGCCCTTGACCCGGGCCGCGTCGGCGAGCGCGAGGTTGGCCGACGCGAGCTCGCCCACCTTCACGTCGAGCGCTCGGTTCGAGCGCCGGAGCTTTTCTTCGCTGCCGAGGCGCTTCTCGAGCATCTCGTTGAACGCCTGGGCGAGCTCCTCGAACTCGTCGCCGGTCGTGAGGTCGGCGCGGACGTCGGTGTCGCCGCGCGCGATCTGCTCGGCCGTCCAGCGTAGATCGCGGACCGGAACGAGGATGATCTTGTTCGTAATGAAGTAGAACGCGGTCACGGCGAGCGCCGCGACCACGGCCGCGGCGGCGAGCAGGATGAGCACGTTGGTGACTAGGTACGCGGGCGTGCTCGTGGAGCGGTGTTCGATGAGCGCGACGGCGCCGTCGTCGACGGGCTGGGTCAGGGTGTAGACGCGGGTCGTGCCGTCCCAGCGGGCGTTGAAGCGGGGCGTGTCGCCGGCCTTGGCGGCTTCTTCGGGGGTGAGGAAGCGGGCGCCGAGCCTGAGGGCCCGCCGCCCGTCTTCATCGGCCTGGACCCAGCGAGAGAGCTCGCGTTCGAGCGCCTCACGCTGTGTGATCTCGACCAGGTGGTCCATGCGGATCCATGGGACGACCATCGCCGCGCCGACGATGCTGACGACGAGCACGCCGAAGAGCAGCAAGCACTTATTTGCCAGCGAGATGCCGCGCCACATGCCCGGAGCGTATCGGTTGCGGGGGCGGGCTCGCACAGGAGGTCGCCATCCGACGGATCGTGAGCGGGGTGGGCGGTCGCTGGGGGGTGCCGGGAAAGGTGAGGCCGACCGGCTTGGGAGCGAGGGGTCCGGAGGGCGCCCGAACGGCGCGGCTTGTTTTCCGCGCGAATTCGGAATGCGGGGGTGGAACCGTCTCACGCTTGCCGCGAAAATGAGATTGCGTTCTCACGCGAGTCCGAGAGAAAAGAACTGCGTGTCGCCGATGTCGTGGCGTCGCGTTCGGAACTCATCAGCACCGAGGTACACGATCCATGGCGAGCGTGACGAGCAACTCTTCAACGACGACAGCGCGGACGCCGGCGGCAGGAAGGGGGACGGCGGGACCGATGGTGCTCGCAGGGCGGTCGGCGTTCACGCTGATCGAGCTCCTCGTCGTCATCGCGATCATCGCGCTCTTGATCGGGATCCTCCTGCCGGCCCTCGGCAGCGCCCGCAAGACGGGGCGTCAGGTCGCGTGCCTGTGTCAGATCCGGGAGCTGTCGGTCGCGCAGATCATGTACGCCGACGACAACGACGAGTCGCTGATCGACGCCGGGCTCGACCACGGCGGGGCCGTGGCGGGCGCGTCGCGGTCGTGGATCCAGACGCTCGCTCCTTACAACGGCGGCGGGCTGATCGTCCAGTCGCCCGCGGACGACAGCCCGTTCTGGCCGACCGAGCTCGGCGGCTCGTCGGAAGACCTGACCCTGCAGCAGGCGCTCGACCTGTTCAACGACGCCGACCCGTCGAACGACCCGACCAACGAGGACATCGCTCGGTGGACGAGCTACGGGCTCAACGACTTCCTGACCGACAAGGGCCCGAACTACGACGTGCCGGGCTACGGCACCGTCCGGCCCTACCGCCGGCTCAACCGGATCCAGCGCCCGTATGCGACGGTGCAGTTCCTGATGATGGTCTACAACGACGCACCGAACGGTGGTCGCCCGGCGTTCGCGCTGTCGGACCACGTCCACGCGTGGGACTGGGGCGACGAGGGCGAGCAGCCCTGGTTGGTCGCGGGCAGCCAGATGGAGATCGCGGCCCACGGCGGCGATCCGCGCACGCCCGAGGCCCGCTCGAACTACGGCTTCGTCGACGGCCACGCCGAGACGAGGAGGTTCAGCGAGGTGTACAAGGGTTTCTTTGAGAACAGCTTCTTTCCTGAGGTAGCCAAATGAAGACAGGGTTCATGTCAACGGTGTTCACGATCGCGTTGCTCGCCGGCACGGCGGGCGCACAGGTCCACGAGGGCGATATTTCGCTCGGGGTCGATGGTGGGCAGCTCGCCGTGGGCGACGGGTCGCGCTTTGACGACGGGTCGTTGGACTTTGCGGCTTCGGTGTTCGGGGCCGGGCTCGACGCCTTCGCGCGGACGACCAACCCTGGGATCGATACCGACTTCGACACGTTCGCGCCGGGGACACAGGTCGGGTACGAGTACACAGCGGCGCTGCGGAAGTGGGACGGAGAGGACTTCGACACCATTCCGGCAGAGCGTGTGCGGATGTCGCTCGGGCCGAACCCTGGCGTCAGCACCCCGCTGACCGACGAGACCGTTCTGGGCGTGACCAAGGGCGCCAACAGCGTGGGCGAGTGGCACACGCATTACGCGATCCGGCTTGAGCTCAACGGCAGCCCGGCGAACACCGCCGTGAGCGACGGCGTGTACCTGCTGACGCTTCGGCTGTTCGAGGCGAGTGGCTCGATCGAACACTCCGACGACTTCGCGATCGTGCTGGACAACGGCACGAACGAGGTCGAGTTCGAGGAAGCGCTCGCGGCGGCGGAGGGGCTGTTCACCGATACACCGTTCTGCCAGGCCGACGTCAACGGCGACGGCAAGCTGCTGGCCGACGACTACAGCGCGTGGCTTCTGGCTTTCTTGGCTGGTGATGCCAAGGCGGACCAGAACGGCGACGGCAAGTTCCTGGCCGACGACTTCAACGCGTGGCTGCTGGCTTTCCTGGCAGGGTGTTAGTGACGGGCCGCACGAGGATCTTTGAATTTCTTCAGCAGTTTGCTTGTCGGTGTTCCAATAATGATTTATCATTCTCATGTCTGGGGGGTGCGCCCGGGCTCTTGAGAAAGGGACTGAAAATGATTCGTGTGCAGTACGCGGCCGTTCTGGCTGTTGGTGTGTCATCGCCGGCTCTGGGTGACTTTGCAACCGACTTCGGCGTTGCGTGGGATGGTCAGGGGAACCTCGCGGTCGAGTTCAACTTCGCGTCGATCGAGGTCATCTCCTCGTTCATTGAAAACGGCGGCGCGAACGGTAACTTCACCGGTTTCTTCTCCGACGAGCCCGGCTTTGCTAACTTCGAAGAAGACGAAGCCGACGAAGGCCTTTTCGTTGTGCCCGACGGCACAGTGGTTGGCTTCCGGCTTCTGGCGTTTGACCCCGGCTTTGCGGTGTATGACCCGTTCTTCGATCAACGCCTCGATGTCGGCGACTCGTTCCTTTTCCCCGAGGTCGTGCGCGACTCGGCGGGCGCTGTGACCGCCGGGTTCGACGACCACCCGTGGTGGACGGTTGAGACCACGAGCGCCGGCTTTGATGCGGGCATCTTTGAGTACGACATGACGTTCGAGCTCTTCGACGGCCGGACCGACGGGGCTGCGATCGGTTCGACAGGGCCGATCACGGTGACCTTCACCAGGATCCCGGCCCCGGCGACGGGCGTGGTTCTGGGTGCCCTAGCGTTCGCCCGGCGTCGGCGCTGACCGGGCTCCGGGGGAGGCCGAAGAGATCGGGTGGGATCGAGAACCGGGCCTAGTGCATCCGCACGGGACCCGGTTTTTTTCTGGACGGCTTCGGTGGTCGGCCGCGGTGAGTGCCTGTCGTTCTGCTGTTTCAGCGGGCACGAGAGCGGCTAGCATTCCGCCGATGCCTGCAAAGACCGTGTATCTTGAGACCTTCGGCTGCCAGATGAACGAACTCGACTCGGAGCTGGTCGCGGGGCAGCTCCGAGCGATGGGCTATACGTTTACGAGCGACCGGACCGACGCCGACGTGGTCCTGTACAACACGTGCTCGGTGCGCGAGCAGGCCGAGACCAAGGTCTGGTCGCGGCTCGGCGAGATGCAGAAGCGGCGGGCCGGACGTCCGGGCATGGTCGTGGGCGTCCTGGGCTGCATGGCCGAGCGCGACGGCGCCGGTCTGATGCGGCGGATGCCGGTGGTCGACGTGATGTGTGGGCCCGGCGAGCTCGACAAGCTGCCGGCGCTGATCGACAACGCCGTGCGCACCCGCGCCTCTCTCGGCCCGCACGAGAGCGCGAACCTGGCGGCGCTGCAGGGCTCGGCGTCGCGCCGCAGCTCGACCCTGGCCGCCGCCGGCGACGACCTGGAGACGCTCGACCTGTCGCGCGTGGTCTCGCCGACGGACGCGGCCGACGCCGCGAAGAAGCGCTCGGCGTACGTGCGGATCACCCGCGGGTGCAACAAGTTCTGCACCTACTGCGTCGTGCCCTTTACACGCGGCGCCGAGATCCACCGCCCGCCGGAACACATCGTCGACGAGTGCCGACGGCTGGCCGACGCGGGCGTCATCGAAGTCACACTGCTCGGGCAGACGATCAACCACTACCGCTTCGAGCACGGCGCGGCGGTCTCGGTCGGCGGCGTGACACAGCCTCAGAAGGGCCGGACCTACCGCGGCAGCCACCACCGCGACGCGTTCGCCGGCGAGCGGGTCACGACCTTCGCCGACCTGCTCCGCGAGATCCACGAGCGGGTGCCCGAGATCGAGCGGCTGCGGTTCGTCACGAGCTACCCGCGCGACTTCGGCGACGACGTGCTCGAGGTGATGCGCGATTCGCCGCGGCTCTGCCGCTACCTGCACGTGCCGGCGCAGTCGGGCTCCGACCGCGTGCTCCAGAAGATGAACCGCGGCTACACCGTCGGCGAGTACTTCGAGTTCCTCGACCGAGCGAAGTCGTACCTCGACGAGCCCGAGAAGGGCCGACCGCTGATGCTGTCGGGCGACATCATCGTGGGCTTCCCGACCGAGACCGACGAGGACTACGAGGGCACAGTGCGGCTCGTCGAGCGGTCGCGGTACAAGAACTGCTTCATCTTCAAGTACTCGCCGCGGCCCGGCACCGTCGCGTTTGACAAGATCGAGGACGACGTGCCCGACGCGGTCAAGCGCGCACGGAACAACCACCTGCTGTCGGTGCAGGCGGGCATCTCCGACGAGATCGCGAAGGAGCAGGTCGGGCGGTCGTTCCGGGTCTTCGTCGAGGGCGTGAGCAAGGGCGCGATGCGCGAGGCCGGCGCGACCCAGAAGGAATCCCGCAACGCCCGCGGCGGCACGGGCACCACGAGCCTGACCATTGCCGGGCGGACGGTCGGCGCGAAGTCGGCCGACGCGGCGACGACTGCCGTGCTCGAAGCGAGCGGGGGCGACACCGTCCAGATGTCCGGGCGGACCGACGGCGACCTCATCGTCTTCTTCGAGGCGCCCCGCGAGCGGGCGGCCGCGCTGACCGGGGAGATGGCCCGCGTCCGCGTCACCGAAGGGCGGGGCTTCGGCGTGCTCGGCGAGCTGGACGGGTAGCGACGACGAGCCCCCGGCGTCGTACGACGCCGACCGCGAGGACTCGGGCAGCCCGGAGACGGGCCCAGATCGCCAAGGTCCGGCGCTCGATCTCGGCGGGCACCGCAAAACGAGAAGACGCGAGGCCCGGATGGGTCTCGCGTTTTGGGGAGTGAGCGATGTCTCCGCCGGAGTCGAGGTTCGCGTCGCAGGCGGCATCGGTGATGCTGACCGGCAGCGTCAGCGCGAGCACCGCGGCCTTGTCGACATCAGCGAGAGCGCCGGCGTCGTGGTGCCGGGCACTGCAGTGGGCGGCGTACACCACGCGTTCGTGCAGCGTTCTCTACTTGCGAACATGATCGCTGTCTCGTCTAAAGAATACTTTGCTCGGGCGCCGCGGATGCTATTGCCTGATGAGTGGCTACGTGCGGCCAACCTCTACATGAGCCCTCTACATCAGCCAGGAGAAGCTGCTGCTTACTATCTATAGTGTTATTCTTGGATCGATAACGTATTCTTTGAACGCCTTATCATTACGATTGTTCGCTGCGACTAATTTAAGCGTTCGGTGAAATTCTTCTGTGTCTTTGCAATACATATTAATCCCACCAATTGCTCGAAGCCGTTGGCTTGCCGTCATGCCCTTAACCTCTCGGTCACACGCGCACTCATACGAGTTAAGCGCGCCAAAGCCTACACGATCCATGACGCTGTTGGGATAGCCCATGTACACCCAGGGCGTTCCACGGTCGTGGCCATCGATCCTTCCAGCAAGCCCAAACTTAGTGATATCTGATGCTTTTGCCTGTCCCTGAACCAAAGATCTGCCGTGCTCCTTTACTCACGTGCCCCGCTCGGCCGGCGCCCGAGGCATTCTCGCCAACTATCCATCGTCCCGAGTTCAGCCGTCGTCCGTGACTTTCCGATCGCCCGTGAATCACCGCCGCAAGATTTGTGGCCGGTTGTTGGCTGTGAAAGCGCTCTCAGGCCGCGAAGAAGAACGCGTGCTCTCTGAGTTTCCTGTCGGCCACAACCCCAACACGCACTTCCGTTGTGTCATCGAGCGGACGGGGCACAATCTCGCGGCTTCCCGGCAAAGTGAACTCGCGCGCCATCTTCTCGCTCGGCATTGTGCGCGCTTGGACCGGAAACACCAAGGCAATTGCCGCGGGACACGACCTGCAGACGACCGATGTCGACTGGGCCCGGTCGATCGGAAGCAACGCAAAGTCCGACGCAGCGTTGACGCAAAGTCCGACGATGCACACCGCCGCACGATCTCGTGAAGATCCGCGAAGGCCGTTGCAACACACTGTCAGAAAACGAGTAATGCATCTCGCTGCGAGTCGATGTGGCTCGTTGCGAAACCCGAAAATGGGCAGACCCGGACTTGAACCGGGAACACCGGCATTTTCAATGCCGTGCTCTACCAATTGAGCTATCTGCCCGCTGTTTGTCAGGCTTCAACTGTACCGCGCTGCGCGTCCCCGTCAAGCCCGCTGCCACGCCTCCCGCCCGGGGCGCCGCTAGCCTGCCCGCATGACCGAACCCAGGGACCACGCGGACGATCCGGCGGGCGAAAGCCCCGGCGACGCGGCCGGGCGGCGCCCACCACTGCTCAGCGTCCGGGAACTCCGCGTCCACTTCCCGGTCCGAACAGGCCTGCTCCAGCGGGCCGGCGAGCCGTTCCGCGCCGTCGACGGCGTCTCCTTCGACCTGCCGCCCGGCAAGACCCTCGGGCTCGTTGGCGAGTCGGGCTCCGGCAAGACCACCGTCGGGCGGGCGATCCTCGGGCTCGTGCGGACGACGTCCGGGCGCGTCCTGTTCGACGGCCGCGAGATCGACCAACCCCACATCGACAGGACCCACCTCCACCGGCACTGGCTCCACCGGCACTGGCTCCACCGGCACTGGCTCGACAGAACCAAACGCATCCGCGCCTTCCGCCGCGACATGCAGATCGTCTTCCAAGACCCGGCCGGTGCTCTCAACCCGAGGTTGTCGGTCCGGTCGATACTCGCCGAGCCGATCTGCGTGCACCGCCTCGCCAAGCCCGGCGAGCTCGACGCCCGCATCGCCAGCCTGCTCGACCGCTGCGGACTGCCCGCATCCGCCGCCGACCGCTACCCGCACGAGTTCTCCGGCGGCCAACGCCAGCGCCTCGTCATCGCAAGAGCCCTCGCCACCAGCCCACGATTCCTCGTCTGCGACGAGCCCACCAGCGCCCTCGACGTCTCCATCCAGAGCCAGATCATCAACCTGCTCCGCGAACTCCAGAGCGACCTCGGCCTCACCTACCTCTTCATCAGCCACGACATGGCCGTCGTACGACACATGTGCGACGACATCGCCGTCATGCACAAAGGCAAGATCGTCGAGCAAGGCCCAAACGAACGAGTCCTCAGAAACCCAGAGCACCCCTACACGCAGACGCTCATCGCCGCGGTGCCCACGACCTCGGCACGGGCCAAAACCGCTTAGCGCCCCAGCCCCCCCACCGTCGTCTCGTAGCGGAACACGACGACGCCCTCCGCGTCGTGCAGCTCGAACACGACCGACGGGTCGTCGCACTCCCAGTCGATCTCGATCGTGCCGAAGTTGTTGTCGTGGAACTGGCTGCCCACGCGGTGCCGGTTCAGCTCGTTGCTGTAGCCGCCGTACGAGTTGGTCAGCGCGCTCACCGTGAAGTCGAACAGCGGGTAGCCCACCGCCTGCGCCCAGTCGCCGCCAGTGCCCGGCTCGCACCGCGCGGGGTCGAGCACGCTCAGCTCCGCCGAGTGGCGGTCGCCCGACACGAACACCACACCCTCCGCGCCGGTCTCGGCGATCGTCCGCATCAGCCGCGAACGCTCGTGCGGCAGGTTCGCCCACTTCTCGTAGCGGTGATCCTCGGCAACAACCTGGATCGAGCTCGCGATCACGCGAAGCTCCGCAGGCACGCGCAGCGTCCGCTCCAGCCAGGCCCACTGCTCCTCACCCAGCATTGTCACCGACGGATCGCGGTTGGGCACGTACCGCCCGCCCACGCCCTCGGCCCGCGAGCCGTCGTTGGGGGCCGTTGCCAGCGGCCCCCGGAACCACCGCGTGTCGAGCAGGATGACCTGTACCCGCCGCTCGGGCGGGCCGAAGTACTCGACGTCGTACACGCCGGACGTGTCCCGCCGCCACGAGCCCATCGGCTCGCCGACGAACCGGAAAAACTCCTCCTGCGACCCCTCCCGCTCGGGGTATTCCGCGCCCCCGTCGTTCACGCCGAAGTCGTGGTCGTCCCACGTCGCGAACACCGGCACGCGCTCGCGGAACTCGGCGAAGTCCGCGTACGACTCAAGCATTTCGTACCGCTCGCGCATCACCGACATGTCCTCGGTGTCGCCGTAGATGTTGTCGCCGAGGAACAGGAAGATGTCGGGCTCGTCGGCGCCGATCGCCTTCCAGATGCCGTTGAACCGGTCCCGCTTGTGGCACGAGCCCATCGCGATCTTCGTGACCGTCTCAGGGTGCATCTCTTCGAACCGCGGGCCGTCGAGCGGCACGTCCTGTGCGCCCGACGCCGGCGCCATCAGCAACGCGGCGGCCCCCACAGCGGCGTGAGCGGTCGCGGCAAACGTTCGCATCATCGGCATCGCGATCTCCCAGGTCCCCACGGTCTCGCCAGTCGATCTCGCCAGTGGATCTCGGCGGATGGGGCAGCCGCCTCCGCCGGAGAATACCGCGCCGCAGCTCAGACAGCGAAAGTTCGCTCAGCCGAAGCCGTTCGCCTCGGCCCACAGCGCGAGGTTCGCCATGGGCCACGCCGCCGACCAGGCCGCCGGCGGGTCCGCCGCAACGAGCTCGATCGCCTCGTCCCGGAACACCGACCGCAGGTACAACGACCCGCGGATCAGGCCCGCCGCGTCGCCGACCCACGCCTCGAACGGCAGCGGGAACGACTGCTTCGCCCGCCCCACCACCGCCGCCGGCAGGTCGCCCGAGAACGCCGACCGCAGCGGGAGCTTCGTGCCAACGACCCCGCCCCCTCCGCCGCTCGCACCCGACGGGCACGCCTCGAACGAGCACTTCTCCGAGACCCGGATCGAACCCGCGTGCGATGCGACCTCGACGTCGGCCAGCGGCGTCCGGCCCTCGACCGAGGCGCGCATGGTCGCCGAGTCGAGCCGTCGCAGCAGCCGCGTGAGGTTGACGCGCCGGTGCAGCCGCAGGTGCGCTTCGAGCGCGTCGCCGGCCCCCGGCTCGGCGGCCGCCCCCTCCCACTCCCGCCGGTACCACCCCACCGCCTCAGAGTCGCGGTCGACCCGCCGCCACAGACCGGGCTCGAGCATGCCGTCCTTCACCGCCCGCGGCACCCAGGCGTGCGCGTCGTACTGGTACGCGCCCGCGTCGTGGTTGCCCGCCGCGATGTGACGAGCGGCCGACTCGATCGGCGCGACGTACCCGCCGAACAGCTCGTCCGCGCCCTCGCCCGAAAGCGTCACCACCTGCCCCGCGTCGCGGAGCGCCCGCGCCACCTCATAGATCGCGACCTCGTTCGGCGTGCACAGCGGCAGCCTCGATTCCCCGACCAGCCAACGCCACCGCTCCGCGAACAGCCCTCGAGAGACCGGCACCGCCGTGTGCTCAGAGCCCACGTGCTCCGCGACGATCGACGCGTGCTCGAAGTCGGGCCCCCCGGCGGCATCGCCCGAGCAGAACGTCTTGAGCCGACCGAGCATGCCGTGGGCCACGCTCGTCACGATCGACGAATCCAGCCCACCCGACAGCAACGCGCACAGCGGCACGTCGCTTCGCAGGTGCCTCAGGATCGAATCGGTCACGACCGCACGCGTCGACCGCTGTTCATCCTGCGAAGCCCCGACCGGCCGCACGGCCGGGACATGCCCGCGCACGAACGCACGGCCCGCCTCGTACACCCTCGACTCGCCCGGCCCCAGCGACTCGATGCCCTCGAACAGCGTCCGCGAACCGATCGTGACGCGCACCGCCGACAGGTACGCGCTGACCGCGACCTCGTCGGGCGCCGCCGACACCGCCGGGTGCGCGAGCACCGCGTGCGGCTCGCTGGCGAACACCACCTCCCCCGACAACCCCGCGACGTACAACGGCTTGATGCCCAGCGCGTCCCGCGCGAGCAGCAGCCGATTCCGTTCAGGCTCGTAGAACGCCAGCGCGTACATGCCGCGGAAACGGGCCAGCGCCGCCTCGCCCCACCGCGCGAGCGCCCACAGCACCGTCTCCGTGTCGCACGCCGAACCGAACCGAACGCCCTCGGCCTCGAGCTCGTCGCGGAGCTCGGCGTCGTTGTACAGCTCGCCGTTGTAGGCGATCACCGCCGACCCGTCGGGCGTTGCCATCGGCTGAGCGCCCGCGTCGCTGCGATCAACGACCACGAGCCGGCGGTGGACCAGCGCGATCCGATCGTCGCGGAACACGCCCTCGCCGTCGGGGCCGCGGTGCTCAAGCCGACGGCCCATCTCGCGCAGCGCTGCGACGGGCAACGCCTGCGGGCGATCGTCGGTCCGGAATGATCCAGCAAGGCCGCACATCCTCAACCGCTATCGGCCGGCCGAAGCCGAACGACCCACGGGAACCGGTCCGGGTCCGGAGCATCGTGCCGCGGCGTCGCGACCAACCCGGTCCACACGCCCGAACCAGATCCAGAACCCGGGATGGCATCCGAGCCCACAACAGCCCCGACGCGGTCGCGAGCGACCTCAAGCCTCCGAACCGAGCCCCGCCACACCCGCCGGACGGTCCCTCGCCCGCCGGACACCTCGCCCTCGAACTCCAGATACGCCACCCGGTGCGGCGGCAGCAGAGCGCACGCCAGCGACTCAGGCCCCTCGAACGCGGGCAGCCCGGCGAGGCGAAGCGTGGCCAGGCGGGCGGCACCGGGCCGATCGGGGTCGCCCAGCAGCCAGTCCCAGTGCGGGCCGATCTGCGGCGAGTCGTGGAACAGGATCACCGACGGGGCATGCATGCGCGGGTACTCGCAGAATCGGGTCTTGCGGCCGCTCGACGCGGGTGACCGATAACCAATACTTGGACAACGAACCCCGCTGCGCCATCGGTCGGCGCGGCACGATCGGCCGGAGGAACGGCGACCATGATGCGCGCCCTCATTACCCTAAGCCTGACAGCCGCCCTCGCTCTGCCCCTGCTCGCGGGGTGCCGCTCGGGCGATCCGAGTGAGGCCGACGCCTCCGAGCCTCGCCCGCGGCCCGCGAGCAGCTACCGAACGATCGCGAGGGCCGCTTTCAACGGCGGCCGCTACGAGGACTCGATCGACAGCTACGAGCAGTACCTCCGCCTGCGTCCGACCGACGCCGAGGCGCGGTACGAGCTCGGCCGGGTCTTCCTCGAGGCCGGGCGGCCCGGGAGCGCTCGCGAACAGTTCACGATCGCCTACGAGTCTGATGTAGACAACGAGGTCTACATCGACGCCCTCGCCAACGCCCTCGCCGCGACGGGCGACCGCCGCGCGACGTACGACCACGTATCGGCCGTCGCGACCCGCCGGAACACCGTCGACGATTTCCTCCGCGTCGCCGACGTCGCCAGACGCTTCGGCGACGTCGACAAGGTCGAGGACTCGCTGCTGACCGCCGCGGCCCTGGACCGGGGCCAACGAGCGGATGTGCAGATCCGTCTGTCTGATTTCTACGGCCAGGTCGGCGACAGCAAGCGGCAGATCCGCCGGCTCCGGATGGCGTACTTCATCGATCAGAAGAGCGAGGAAATCATCGAGCGGGCGACCGCGCTCGGCGAGATCATCGGCCCGTCGTGGCGGATCCGCCCGGCCGAGAAGCCCGCGCCCAGACCCTCCAACCAGGACGGCTGACCAAAGAGGTCTGCCGCCCGGGGTTGACAAACTGGCGAGTGCTTCCAACCATTCATCCGGATGAACGGATGAAACGATCGGTCTCTGATAGTATGTTGGCCCAGCGGCTCGGGTCTCTTGCTGACCTGGTTCGCCTGCGCATCGCGCGGGTCTTGGAGACGACCGAGCTGTCGGTCCGTGAGGTCGGCGAGGTGGTCCAGCTGCCTCAGTCGACCGTCAGCCGTCACCTCAAGCAGCTTCACGACGCGGGATGGGTGACGCGGCGGGCGATGGGCACCACGGCGTTGTACGGCTTCTCGCTCGATGATATCGACGAACGCCGCCGCCTGCTCTGGCTGGCGCTCCGCGACGACCTCTCCGAGCTCGCCGAGGCCGACGGCGACGACCTCCGGCTGCGCTGGGTGCTGAACAACCGGGCGACGGACAGCAAGACGTTCTTCGGTCGCATCGCGGGCGAGTGGGACGAGGTGCGTTCGTCCCTGTTCGGCGAGGGGTTCACGGCTCCGGCGCTGGTCTCGCTCATCGACCCGGCGTGGGTCGTGGCCGACCTGGGCTGCGGCACGGGCAACGTCTCAGAGCTGCTCTCTCCCTGCGTGCGGTCCGTTGTGGCGGTCGATCCCTCGGGCCCGATGCTCGAGGCGGCGAAGAAGCGGCTGGCCGACCGGGACAACATCGAGTTCCACGCGGGCGAGCTCGACCGCCTGCCGCTGGAGACCGCCGGGGTCGACGCGGCGGTGATCTCGCTGGTATTGCACCACCTGGACGACGCGGCATCGGCCCTCGCCGAGACGCGCCGCGTGATCCGCCCGGGCGGGCTGCTCCTGGTGATCGAGATGCGGGCGCACGACCGCGAGGAGTACCGCCGGCTGATGGGCCACAAGCGGCTCGGGTTCGAGCCCGGCGAGCTGTCGGCGCTGCTCGCGTCGGCCGGCTTCCGGGGCGCGGTCGAGCGCGACCTGCCGGCGGAGCCGGGGACGAAGGGCCCGCCGCTCGTTGCGGTGCGGGCCGAACGCCTGATTGGTTGAACGACTGAACGACTGACGGATCAACTTTGCACACAGCCGGCCGAGGCCGGGCATGAAGGAGTCGCGATGACCACGATGACGACGGATACGACGAGCCCCCTGGGGCTCACGATCGATGAACTGAACGGGATCCAGTTCAAGGTGGCGGACCTGACGACCGCCGCGTCGGGGCGGAACGAGATCCGCCTGGCCGAGCAGGAGATGCCTGGGCTGATGGCGCTCCGTGAGGAGTACGCGGACAAGAAGCCGCTGAAGGGCGCTCGGATCGCCGGATCGCTGCACATGACGGTTCAGACCGCGGTGCTGGTCGAGACGCTGGTCGAGCTCGGCGCCGACGTTCGCTGGGCGTCGTGCAACATCTTCTCGACGCAGGACTCGGCCGCGGCCGCGGTCGTCGTCGGCAAGCACGGCACCCCCGAGAAGCCCCAGGGCGTCCCCGTCTTTGCCTGGAAGGGTGAGACGCTCGAGGAGTACTGGTGGTGCACCCGGCAGATCATCAACTGGGGCAACGGCGAGGGCCCGAACCTGATCCTCGATGACGGCGGCGACGCGACGATGTTCGTGCTCAAGGGCGCCGAGTACGAGAAGGCGGGCGAGATCCCCGCGTTCAACGCCGAGCAGGACCCCGAGGAGTTCGGCGCGTTCCTGGCGCAGATGCGCGAGCAGTTCGCCGAGCTGCCCGGCGTGATGGGCAAGATCGCCGAAGACATCCGCGGCGTGTCCGAGGAGACCACCACGGGCGTGCACCGCCTCTACCAGTTCGCCGAGAGCGGCACGCTTCCCTTCCCGGCGATCAACGTCAACGACTCGGTCACCAAGAGCAAGTTCGACAACGTCTACGGGTGCCGCCACTCGCTGATCGACGGGCTCAACCGGGCGACGGACGTCATGCTCTCGGGCAAGGTCGCGGTGGTCTTCGGCTACGGCGACGTCGGCAAGGGCTGCGTCCAGTCGCTCCGCGGCCAGGGCTGCCGCGTGGTGGTCACCGAGATCGACCCGATCTGCGCCCTGCAGGCGGCGATGGAGGGCCTCGAGGTCGTCCGGATCGAGGACGTGATCGACACCGCCGACATCTTCATCACGACGACCGGCAACAAGGACATCATCACGCTCGACCACATGAAGCGGATGAAGGACAAGGCGATCGTCGGCAACATCGGGCACTTCGACAACGAGATCCAGATGGAGAAGCTCGCGCGCGACGGCGACGTCACCCGCGTGAACATCCGCCCTCAGTACGACGAGTTCCGCTTCAACACGCTGGACAAGTCGATCCTCGTGCTCGCCGAGGGCCGTCTGCTCAACCTCGGCTGCGCGACGGGTCACCCCTCGTTCGTGATGTCGGCCAGCTTCACTAACCAGGTGATCGCCCAGATCGAGCTGCACTCGAACACCGAGGCGTACGAGAACAAGGTCTACATGCTGCCCAAGCACCTCGACGAGAAGGTTGCGCGGCTGCACCTCGAGAAGCTCGGCGTGCGCCTGACCGAGCTGTCGCAGGAACAGGCCGAGTACATCGGCGTGCCGGTCGCCGGGCCCTACAAGCCCGAGCACTACCGCTACTAAAGCACACCGCTGCTTCTGACACAAACAAGCGGGCGGCCCTCGAAGGGGGGCCGCCCGTTTTTTATTCGGCAGGATGCGTCAATGCCCGGGCCGAACCACCACTCGTTCATCGGTCGCGTGTCACGGGCCCGGTCAGAGCTGCCAGAGGCTGGTGCCCCAGGTCAACCCGCCGCCGAAGCCGACGAGCATGATCTTCTGGCCCTCCTCAACGCGGCCGGCGTTGATCAGGTCCTGGAGCACGAGCGGCACCGACGCCGCGACGGTGTTGCCGAAGCGGTCGATGTTCGTGTGCAGCTTGTGGTCGGCGAGGCCGAAGCGGTCGCGGGCGGCGTGCAGGATGCGCAGGTTCGACTGGTGGCAGACGTAGTGGTCGACGTCGTCGGCGGCGAGGCCGGCCTTCTCCAGCGTCTGCTCGATCACCTTCGGGAAAGTGCCGACGGCGAACTTGAACACGGCCTGCCCGTTCATCTGCACGCGGTGCAGCTTCGCCTCGTCGTACGCCTCTTGGGAGGGGAAGTCGGCCTTGCGCTCGGGGACGTAGAGCTCCTGCCAGCGCTCGCCGTCGGCGTGCATCTCCTGGGCGAGCACGCCCTTCGAGGCGTCGTCGGTCGCGCGCAGGATCGCCGATCCGGCGGCGTCGCCGAACAGGATCGCCGTGCCTCGCCCGTTCGTGTCGTACGACATGAAGCGGCTGAGCGTGTCGGAGCCCACCACCGCGACCGTGCGGTACTGCCCGGTGCGGATCAACGCGTCGGCGACGTTCATCGAGTACACGAACCCGCAGCACGCGCCGACGAGGTCGAAGCTGCCCGCGTCGCCCGCGCCGATCGCGCCGCCGATCCGGTTCGCCGTTGCCGGGCAGTTCATCGAGTTCGACATCGTCGCGAGGATGATCAGGTCGAGCTCGGACGCGTTGACCTTCGCGGCCGCCAGAGCGCTGCGCACCGCGTTGACGCCGAGCGTGAAATGGTCCTCGCCCTTCTCGGTGTCGACGACGACGCGCGATCGGATGCCCGTCCGCTGCACGATCCACTCGTCGGAGGTGTCCATGACCTTCTCAAGGTCCTGGTTAGTCATCGTGCGGCTGGGGATAGCGACACCCGTGCCGAGGATTCTGGTGCCAAGGGCCGGGCGAGCGGCGGCGTTCTGTGAGGTTTGAGAGCCGGACATGCAGGTCCTCCACCGGCATGTTCACGCCGGTAACGCGATGCTAGGGCGGGCCGCGTCGGCAGCGGAGCACTCGAACGGCGACGGCTGCAACGCCGCGTTTGCCCATCGTCCGCGTGACGCTCGGCGAGTCACGCCCTTGGGAAAAACGTTCGTTCGAGCAAAGCACGAGCGATGGGTCGGTTCGGGAGGTCGGTTCGGGAGGGTTCGGCCGCCCAGCGCTATGCGTCGACGGGCTGCTCGAGCGCCTCGCACTCGGCGACGCGTCGCGCCATCTCCTCGTTGACCCCGAGGGAGACGTACTGGCGGGTGGTGCGGATCGCGTTGGCGATGGTGCGCGGCTCGGACGAGCCGTGGGCGATGAACATCGTGCCGTTGACACCCAGGAGCGGGGCGCCGCCGTACGTGTGGTAGTCGTTCTTGGCGTAGATCGCTCTGGCGATCGGCTCGAAGCGGAGCATGAGCTCGGGGTCGAGCTCGACGATCTCCTGCGTGATCGCCTTGAAGATGCTCGAGGCGAGGCCCTCGGCGGTCTTGAGCATGGCGTTGCCCAGGAAGCCGTCGGTCACAACGACGTCGGCGACGCCGGAGAACAACGAACGGCCCTCGATGTAGCCGACATAGTCGATGCCCGGGGTCGCCCGCAGCAGGTCGCGGGTCTCCTTGATGATGCCCGTACCCTTGCCCTCTTCGGAGCCGATGTTCAGCAGCGCGACGCGTGGCTTGGGCATGCCCAGCAGCTTGCGGGCGAGAGCCTCGCCCATGATGCCGTACTGCCAGAGGTGCGTCGCCTTGGGCTCGGGGTTGGCGCCGGCGTCGCAGAGGATCATGTCACCGTGGAACGAGGGCATGACGACCGCGATGCCCGGGCGGTGGACGCCGGGCAGCCGCTTCATCTGCATGATGCCCGCTGTGACGCACGCGCCGGTGTTCCCGGCCGAGATGACCGCGTCGGCCCGCGTCTCGAGATCAGTCCGGTGCGACCCGATATAGGCCATGCGGACGATCGACGAGTCGGGCTTGGACCGGACGGCCATCGCCGGCGACTCGCCCATATCGATGACGTCCGGTGCGTCGACGATCTCGAGCCGAGCGTCGTCGACGCCGTGCTCGGAAAGCGTCTCCTCGATCGCGCCGCGAGGGCCGACGAGGGCAAGCGTGTCCTCAGGCGAGAGATGCTCCAGCCCCGCGAAGCAGCCCTTGAGAATCGCGTCCGGGGCGTCGTCCCCGCCCATCACGTCGACCGCGATCCGCATGCAGCATCTCCGAGTCTGGCGCGGTCCAGAACCAGGCCGCCGAGCGACCCGGTGGACCCGAAGTCGTGGCTAGCGGTCGACGCCGATGCCGAGCTTGCGGACCTTGATGGTCAGACCCGGGCGGTAGTAGCCCGACTCTTTGCAAGCGCGGTGGGTCAGCTTGGGCATGCCGCTGACCGGGCAGACTGTGGGCACCCGGGCGACCAGCGAATCGTGAGCGCGACGGCGGCGGGTGCGGCCGTGCGACTGTCGTTGAGCGGGAAGCATGTCGGACTCCTCAAGGCACTGGTCCCGAGCGTCACACGCGCGGCCACAACGTTAGGCATCATGAGATGACCCGTCAATGACGCCGCCCGGACGAAGTCGATCTTTGTTTGGGTTGCTGGCTTGCCCGCCTTTGCGTCCAGGGCGGCACGAAAGACGACGCCGAGGCTTGGAACCCGAGCCGTGTCGATGCCTATTCTCGACATGGTGAAACGCCGCCGATGCCTCCCTAGCTCAATCGGTAGAGCAGCTGACTCTTAATCAGCGGGTTGAAGGTTCGAGTCCTTCGGGGGGTACTTTCCTTTTCGCCGGTGCGAGGCCCTGCGGCCTCGTGCGAGAGCGTGCAGAAGTCCTTGTCCAGCTTGGATTTGTAGTCGAGGCGGTCGTCGCTGGTGATGCAGCCGACGAGGTCGGTCATCGTGCGATCCAATGCGTCCAAAAGCGAGGCCGTATGCGCGCCGCGCATACGGGAGCGCATACGCGCCGGGCCCGCTGAGGGGGTTGTTGGCGGCTGCTGAGGGATGTCGTTGGGCGATTCACCCGGGACGGTTGCCGGAGCGGAGCCGAAGGCGGCTCCGAGGGCCGCCCGCTGCTCGTCTTGATTGACGTGGGCGTAGACCTTGAGCGTGAGGTCGGGCGTCTTGTGGCGTGCGAGGCGCTGGGCGACGGCCACCGTCGTGCCCGAACGGATCAGTCGCGTGATGTAGCTGTGGCGGAGCGAGTGGAAGTCGGCGTACTCGCCCGCAGCGTTCTGATACGGCACGCCGGCGGCAGCGAGGTCAGGCCGCAGGAGCGTCTGGCACGGTTTGTCCGGCTTCTTCCACAGGCAGTGACCATGCTTGGCATGAGCCAGCCACGGGCGGAGCTGCTCTGCGAAGGCGTTGGGCAGCGGCTGGCGGGTTTGTCGACGGTCTTTCGAATAGGCAGCTGCGACGATGACGGACGGCCCGTCCGCGTGGTCGAGGTCGAACGACTCGGGATTCAAGCTGAAGGCCTCGCCCTCGCGGAACCCGGTGGCGATGATCGTCGCGTACAGCATGGCCCGATCTCCGCCGCTGATACCGCCGAGACGAGGTCCGTTCTGCGCGGCATCGATCAGGGCCGCAAGCTCATCGGTCGTCAGCTCCCGGCGACGACGGCGACGGTCCTTCTCCTCGTTCCGCCGTGACAGCATGGCGAGCGGATCCAGCCCGAGCCGTCCGGTCCGGCTGAGCCACCGGGTGAACCCCTTGATGGCGACGAGGTGGCTGTTGTAGGTGCGGTTCGAGAATCCCCGAGCGGACTGTCGCTCGACCAGCCACTGCTCGAGCTGCGCGGCGTCGATGCTTGTGACGCGGGTCCATTCCAGGGCGACAGCGGCGTCGCGGATGGACTTCATGGTCTGGCGCTGGTGCCGACCGCTTGAACTCCGGGCGGTGAGCACGGCTTCGTACTCGTCGATGTGTTCATCGACGGAGCGGTGCCGCTGGGCGACGGCACGCTCCTCGGCGGGGTCGATGAGCCCCTCGCGGATCTTTCGGGCCCGGTCTTCAGCCTCTCGGGCGACGCGCTCGGTCTCGCGCTTGTCCTTGTAGCCCTTGAGCGTGCGGCGTCGGCCGTGCTCATCCTTGTACGTGTAGTACCAGTAGCCGCTGTTGACGTCGCTGCGTCGGTGCACACTTGCCATGGTTCGTCCTCAACTCGCGCGCGGCAGCTCGTTCATGTACCGATAGACGTCGGTCCGACGCCACCGCGTCAGATGGCCGACCTTGTACGCCGCGAGGGCGCCGGTCGCCCGGAGGCTCCACACGGTTCGGATGCTGATGCCGAGAATCTTGGCGACCTCGTTGACGTTCAACAGGCGGTCAGAGCCCGGGTGCCCCGAGCGATCTCGCTTGAATGATGTCGCTGGCTTGGCGGTCTGCTTGTTCATTGGCGGGGGCTCCATCGCGTTTGTGACCCCCGGCTCCAGCCATGGCGTCCGACACGCAGCCTCCATTGAATCAGCTTCTTTTTCACTAGATAGTCCAATCCGAGAAAATCGCTCAATCGGGAACCACCTCTATGACTGTCGTCTCTGCGGTCTGCCAGGCATCGACAGCGGCGCTCTTGAATGCGACGCCCTTGAGAATCGGTGCGAAGCGAGCGCCGTTGTGCTCGACGAGGTCGCGGGCGATCCAGAAGCGAATGACGCTGCGGGGCAGGTACTCGGGGATCGTCTCGCCGAGAACCTGCTCAAGGGCCTCATCGAGATGCGCGAACTTGGTGGGCGCGGTTACCTTGCTCATGATCCGAACCAGCGCGTCGTAGACCTGCTTTGGAACTTTGTATGGGCGTGCGCCCGATGATCTGTACTCGCAGAGGGCTGGGCCACGGCGGGAACTCTCAACGGAATAGGCCGTCGGCGTTGTTCGCGGCCGTGGCCCTCTTATTCTCGATCGCCGAAGTTCGGCTTCATGGTCGAGCGCCTTCGCAACGGCTGCTTCGATCCGCCGAGCGTGCTGACGAATCGATCTCGCAACCGATGCAGGCTTCCGCTCACCCGATTCGATGCGATCAGCGAGCCGATCGAGGCGTCTGATCTCGTGCTGCCAATCGGGTGTCACGCTTCTCTCTCCATTTCTTGGTTTTGCGTCGAATTTCGCGGCGGTCGGGCTTGACTCTCGATTCCGTCAGAGTGTACTCCCGTAACCACGGAATGTCATTTCCGCGTACTTGAAACAGATTGGACAATCATGAACGGAATCGACCCATCTGAGCTGAACGACGAGACCATCACCCGATTCGACCGCGACATCAAGGCGCTGCTCAAGCGATACCCACGCTGCGTAGTCGCCGCGGCTCTGTTTCCGTCATCTGCTGAGTCGTCGGATACCTCGCGATTCGACCCGTTCGGAGAATGGGGCTCGCCGACCGGCATCTATGGGACCAACCAAATGGAAGGTGACGCCGAGGCGATGGCTTCGATGTCGGCGTACCTGCAGGTACTTGCTCTTAGAGCCATGCATCAGGAGGCCCAGCGGTCACCGGTCGGGCGAGAGGCGTTCCTGGATATGGCGCGGGTGCATCGAGAGCACATGGTGGCCGAGCTCGTTCGCCAGATGCGGGCTGAAGGGGAGGACGCGGCATGCTGACCGAGCGACAACTACTCAGCGACATCGACGCTGCAGTTGCTTCTGGAGCCGCGGATCGCCTCAGATGGGCTGCGAGGGCCGCTCTTCGCTTCCTGTCCGAGTTTGATGGGTCGCGGTGGCTTGCCACCGAACTGTCTGCCCGTATGCCCGCGTGGCAGGCGGCGTACGAGCGTGTTCCTGTGGCGCAGCGTCGTCAGGAACTAGCGGGCTTGGATGCCTTTGAATCGCTTCGAGCGTTGCTTCACGGCGGATCGGTTGATGTGGTCCGACGAACCCGCGTACCTGAGGTCGAGCCAGCCCTGAACAATGCGGAGTATCACGCAGCTGCGGATTACCTCCTCGACGAAGAGCGTCTCCGAGAGATTCGTGGCGTCTTCATTCTGCCGTCAGAGCCTGAGCCCGTCATCGCTATTGGGGCGATCGACCTACATGCAGCACCGTTGGTGCGCTTGTACCACGAGGGACTGATCGAGCGGCCATGGGCTAGCTCACCCTGGAGGGCTGAAACAGCATTGATCGAGGATGCGGTACTAATGGCGTTCGCGGTCGGCGACTTGCGCGATCCATGCCAGATATCGGATGTGACTCAGCGCCTGAGGCCTTCGCTTCTTGAGCTCGACGGAGATGCGGTTGTCGCTGCTGAAGAGCGGGCATTCAAGACGCTTGTCGACACCCAACTGCTCGAGAGTACGGGGCTGGACAGCTATCGAGCGTCCCCTGAGGGCATGAGAGCCGTTGTCATGCGTCTCTTGCCGACATGGTTCGCGGCCCAACAAGTCGCGCCAGCAGATTTTCCTTGAGTGTCTCGGGATTGTGGAAGGAGTCGTGAGAGCGCCATGGAAATACAGAAGCGGAACTGCATGAACCAGAACGACCGGTCATCAGATCCGTCTGGTGGGGAGGGCGATGTGAGCCCTCGTCGACGCGGGCGGAAGGCGAAACCGGTCAGGTTCGCTGCCGTGGAGTACAGACGGCAGTCGCCACAGGAGGAGCAGCAGTTCCGTGAGGCCGTCCGCCTCCTGATCGCGGCCATCGCTCGCGATGTTCTGGACGCCCACGAGGAGAGCAGGCATGAATGAACAGCCGCTCAAAGGGGAATACGGAATCCCCGTCTATAGATGCTCCACGGATGAGCAAGTCGGTTCGGTGCCCGCACAACGCAAGTACATCAACCACTTCTGTGAACGTGTGGGCCTGTCCGTACTTGAGGCGATCGACTTTGAAGGCCGCACGGGATCTGATGAGCGAAACATCAACGCGATCGCTGACGAGGCGATTCGGCGGAAGCTGGCCGGTGAGCCGGTCAGATACCTTGTCTTCTACGACTCCACGAGACGAGCCCGGACAGGCGGCAAGCACTGGACCACTGTTCGCTATCGCCTTGAACTGCACGGAATTGAGGTGATCTCGGCCACCCAATGGACTCCACACAAGTCGCCTGGCGATGATCTCCTTGACTACGTCGATGCCATGTCAGCACGTCAGTCATCAGAGACAGCGGCCAACGCATCGGCCCGCAACTCACAGCTCCGGCTGCTCGATGGTAAGCGGAATCACTCATCTCGGGCACCTTTCGGGCTCGATCGGCTCTACATCAATAGCAACGACGAACCTGTCGAGATCGTCCGTGAGCACCCGGACGGCCGACGCGAAGTTATCGATGCCGCCACCGGCGACACGAAAGACATGCTCGAAAAGGGTCATACCTACGACAAGTCGGATCGCCACCGTGTCGAGCTGATCAAAGGTATGCCCGACCGGGTTGAGACCGTGCGTCGGATCTTCTATCTGAAGTACATTCGAGGGCTTGGAGCGAACCGCATTGCCAGGATACTCAACGATGAAAGCATCATGTCACCACGTGGGGGGTACTGGTGCGCGTCGTCAGTCGACCACATCGCTCGAAACCCTGTGTACCTGGGCCGCGGTCGGGCCAACTCGATTAGTCAGGCGTTTTACTACCGACAGCACCCGGAGGGGCCGAGACCGACGGGACGCGACGTTGGCGTCCCCCAGAAGGTGTACCGACCTCGAGAAGACTGGGTCTTCCGCGAGTACGACGGTCTGCGCGGTTTCCTACCGGCGGATGTACGCGAGAAGGCTGACGACGCAATCGACGACTATCTCGATCGAGCCGCGCCAGGACGCGTGCCTGAAAAGAAGAGGGTCAAGGCGAACGGTCGGGGGGCGTGGCCGCTGAGCGGGATCCTGATTGACGAGCGGATCGGCAAGCCGATGACGGGAACCGACTCCGGTAGGACGCGTCACCGCTACTACACATCTAGCAGCCTCAATCAGCTCTCGAAGTCGAAGCTGCCAACGAAGCGGGCTCTGATACCGGCAGAGCCCCTTGAGCGATTCGTGCTTGAGTGTGTTGAGCAGATCGTCTGTTCGCTGCCCACGCTCCGTGATGATGTCACAGCGGAGCTCGTGAAACAGCAGGCGGCGCGCGAGAAGCAGAAAGGCAATCTGCCCGAACTGAAGAAGCAGCTCACTCGCGTCGAGAAGGCGATCGACGTGCAAAACCGGATGCTGTCCCGCGTGGACGACACGGCCCGCGTCGAGGCTGAGCTTGAGAAGCTGAACGACGAGGCGACTGCACTCGGTCATCAGATCAGTCTGCTCGGTGGTGGCGACGAAGTCGCCGGCGAGCAGCTTGACGAGATGGTCAGCGTCGTCATTGAGCGTCTCGAAGCTCTCGGCACCAAGGCCCTCAACGGTGATCGCACCTCGCTCCGTTCGCTCTGCGAGGTGCTTATCGAAGAGGCCGTAGCGAATCCGGAGACACGAAAGGTGCGGTTCAAGTTTGCTTTGCCCGGATGGGCGTTCAATGACGCCAATGGAAGGGCAGCCCCCGAGCTCGAACCCAAGCTTGGGCGGCACCCTTCCAAATGGGCAAGCGTGACGCTCGAGGAAGCAACCGCTTCTGTGCCAATGCGTTGCGATAAGGCGTGCCGTCGAGGCTTCAAGCGGCGTGGATGCGGTTCCTGCCGTCGCCGTCGTGATGCGGCCTGACCCGACTGCTGTGTGGGCTCAGCGGTTCACACAGCTATTTCAGCTATGGAGGCATACAGCATGACGCCCGCGGAAACACGAACTATTGCAACGATTGATAGCCTGCTCAAGTCTGGCAGCATCTCCGCGATCAAGAAGGCGGCGATGATCATCATGCAGCATTCAGACCTGCGGATGAAGGAGCAGGCGTTTCAGCTTTGCCTCAACCTGCGTATGCGACGTTGGCGAGAGCTCTACGACGCTATCAAGATCGATATCCAGCGCCTCGACGACGGTGCGGGCGGGAGGCTCTATCGCATGTCTGAGTTGCCGGACTACCGACCATGGGTCGATCCGTCGGCCGGCAAGCAGTCATGTGATCGGCATGGTGGATCCAAGCCATGTATCCCGACGCGGAGAACTGGAGCCCCGAGCGATGAAATTGACGATGGCGAGGTTGACGATTTTCTCCGGCTTCTGGATTGTGAGGGTCTGTCGCGAGTGTTCGAAGACGACGCGACCGTCGTCGATGGTCGGGTGGTTCCGCGGCCCCTTTTGACCGTCGATAGACGAACCATCCACTACCGTGCCATCGGAGCACTCTACGGAGCGAAGCGGTTTGAACGGCCGTGGGACCCGAGCAAGAGGAAGCCCGACATCGCCTTGGCCTTCGACTTCGCATTGCTCGCGACGTGGCAGACGCGAAAGTGGACGTACCGCGTTTGCGATGACATGTTCAGCCGCTTGCCACCGATACACCGGTACTTCCCGTTTGGCGGTAAGCGTCCAGGGTGGCGGATCACAACACGCACTCTCGTCTTGAGGGACCTCATGCATCGATCCAAAGGTCAGACTTGGCTCTTGACGCCTGCCGGCGAACAGGTGGCGAGTGGTGTGTTGTCCACCGCCTGGTTGCAGGCTGCGGTCAAGGATGACTCGTAGCTTCTGTCTTCCGAGGACCTCATGCCGAGCCGCAAGGTCACCAAACGGGCGTTCCTCACCGCTCTCGGGTGTTCAACCCGGGCGTGGTTTGCCATCAGAGAGGAAGGCGGCGCTCCGACCCCCGCTGACCTGCTCCGCATGCAGG
>JBCBZP010000034.1:0-25734 GCA_039815285.1 Planctomycetota bacterium | reverse complement strand
GGCTAGCCTGGCCGGATGATGCAGATCCCTCAACCTGCAACTGGTACAGGAACGGGGACAAGCGCAGAGAATCAAACTACACTGTCTGGGACTGGTACATAAACCGGGGGCAGGTCAGACCTTGCCGCGATCCGAACTCACCGGGCTCATCGCCAACTATGCCGCCACGCACCGTTGCAAGCGTATCTGGACACGAGGGGGAGGACTGCCGGATCTCGGACGACAGGCGAACCCTGTCCGACCGGTGGACCCAACCGGCCGATTAGCAACAGCGTGTCCGCCAGATCTCTGCCGACGTTCAAGTACCGACGAACGCCCGGCCAAGATCGAGCCGACCCGTGCCAGAACCCCATTCGAGCACTCGCTCACTGCCGGCCACGCCGCCAAGCCAAGAGGCTCAGGCTGCTTGCCAGAACTCAGCGGAAAATAGTCGCAGCACTCACGACGCTGGTTCAAGGACACAGCGGTTCAACGTTCACCCCGGCGACGCAGCGTGCCCAGAGCACTCCGAGCGCACCGAGATGGTCGTTCAGCCGGTGATCCCGGTGATCTTCACGCGCGTGTACCGCTGGCGGTGACCGGTCTTCCGCCGGTAGCCCTTCTTGGGCTTGAACTTGTAGATGAACAGCTTGTGGCCCTTGACAACCGGCTCGACCACCTCGGCCGCGACCGACGCGCCCTCGACGTACGGGCGGCCGACCTTCGCGTCGCCCTCGGTCTCGCCCACGAGCAGGACCTTGTCGTAGGTGATCGCCTTGCCGGCGTCGACGGACATCTTCGCGCCCTCGCCCGCCGACTCCGAGAGCAGATCGACCAGGATCTCCTCGCCCTCGGTGACCTTGCGCTGCCCGCCAGACTCTTCGATAATCGCGTACTTCATAGCGTGTGCCGTCCGGTTCGGGCGGCCTCCGTTGTCTCGCTGGCGGCATCCCGATCAACCCGGGATTTGAACGGCCGGTTCGCAGAGCACGTACAGGGTCGAGAGAATAGGCTGAGCCCGCCCAAGGATCGAGCGGGCGCGGTGCGGCGGGTCGACGCCGGTCTGACGAGAACCGCCGGGTCAGCAACCTTGATAGGTCTTTGATAGGAGCTTTCGTGTCCGAACAGGTCCGAGACAAGATGGCCCGCCTCGTCGAGCTTGCCGACAAGCGTCGGCTCGTCGAGATCCACTACCGCAAGCACCTGACCAGCGGCGAGGCCGTGCCCCGCGTCGTTGAGCCGTACAACTTCACGCGCGGCCAGCAGGACGTGATCCTCCGCTGCTACCAGCTCGAGCCCGACAGGGGCTGGCGATTCTTTATGGTCCACAAGGTCGAGCGTGTCGAGGACGGCGGGGAGGCGTTCGAGCCGCGCGTCCGCGTCACCCTCAGCCGGGCCGACATCGCGTCGCAGCAGCAGGCCCAGACCAGCGGCTCGTGGTCCGACCGCGTCCGCCGGTACCGCGACCTGGTCTCCGACGCGATGGCCGACGGCACGCTCACCGTCGACGAGACCGAAGCCATCCGCCGCTACGCCGCCGAGAGCGGGCTGACCGACGACGAGCGGAATTACGTCCACGCCGCGATCTTCCACCGCTGCCTGGGCACGATCGTCGAGGACGGGGAGGTCCAGCTCCAAGAGCGCGAGCAGATCCAGTTCCTGCACCGCGTGCTCGACAAGCTCGGCTGGGGCGTGGTCGACGTCTAAGTGGTCGACGCCTCAGCGGCGCCGGGCGCACGCTCAGCGGCGCGGGCCTGCCGGGCCCGTGATCAGCCCCGGTCCTTCGCGGCCCGCTCGGCCCGCTTGCGCATGCCCTCGTCGAGGATGCGCTTCCGCATGCGGAAGGTCTTGGGCGTGATCTCGACCAGCTCGTCGTCCTCGATGTACTCGAGCGCCTCCTCAAGCGAAAGGTCCCGCGTGCCCTTGAGCGTGACGGTCGCCTCCTTGTTCGCCGACCGCATGTTGTCGAGCTTCTTCTCCTTGACGATGTTGACCGGCAGGTCCGTCGGCTTGTTGTGCTCGCCCACGACCTGCCCCGCATAAACCTTCGCGCCGGGCTTGATAAACAGGATGCCGCGGTCGTGCAGGTTCTCGCACGAGTACCCGGTGACCTGTCCGCGCTCGGTCGCGATCATGACGCCGCGGTCGCGGCCCAGGTCGAGCGACTGCCTCGGGGCGAACCGCTTGAAGGTGTGGTGCATGATCGCGTCGCCCTGCGTCGCGGTGAGCACCCGCGCCCGCAGCCCGATCAGGGCGCGCGACGTGATCTCGAAGACCAGGTGGGTCATGCCCTCGCCGCGCCCGTCGGCCGACTTGAGCTCGCCCTTGCGCGCGCCCACCAGCTCCATCACCGGGCCCATCTGCGCGCTGGGCACGTCGACGACGAGCTCCTCGACCGGCTCCTGCACGACGCCGTCGATCTCGCGCGTGATCACGATCGGCTTGCCGACCGCAAGCTCGTAGCCCTCGCGGCGCATGTTCTCGAGCAGGATCCCCAGGTGCAGCAGCCCGCGCCCCGAGACCCGGAACTCCTCGGCCGTCCGCCCGGGCTCGACCTTGAGCGCGACGTTGTGCTCGAGCTCCCGCATCAGCCGGTCGCGCACCTGGCGCGTTGTGAGGTACTCGCCGTCCTCGCCCGAGAACGGCGAGTCGTTGATGCGGAACAGCATCGTCAGCGTCGGCTCGTCGACGTGCACCGTCGGCAGCGCCTCCGCGTGCTCGAGGTCCGCGAGCGTGTCGCCGATGTCGACCTTCTCGAGCCCGATCACCGAGCACAGGTCGCCCGCGAAGATCTCGTCGGACTCGACGCGGCCGAGCCCCTCGAACCGCTCGATCTTGCCGACCTTGACCGACGACTCCTTGCCGTGCCGGTCGATCCGGGCGACCCGTTGACCGGGCTTGATCGAGCCGCGGAAGACCCGCCCGATCCCGATGCGGCCCACGTACTCCGAGTAGTCGAGCGAGGTCACCAGCATCTGCAGAGGGCCGGCCGGGTCCATCTCGGGCGCGGGCACCGTGCCGACGATCGTGTCGAAGACCGGCCGCAGGTCGCCCCGGGCAAGCTCGTCGAACGGGCGGTCGAGCTCGTACGCCGCCCACCCGTCGCGGGCCGACGCATAGACGTGCTTGAAGTCCAGCGCGTGGTCGTCGGCGCCAAGCTCGACGAGCAGGTCGAACACCTCGTTGATGACCCGCTCGGGGTCGGCCTCGTGCCGGTCGCACTTGTTGACCACCACGACCGGGTGCAGCCCCTGCTCGAGCGCCTTGGTCAGCACGAACCGCGTCTGAGGCATCGGTCCCTCGTACGCGTCGACCACGAGCAGGCACCCGTCGGCCAGCCGCAGCACCCGCTCGACCTCGCCGCCGAAGTCGGCGTGGCCCGGGGTGTCGACGATGTTGATCCGGAACGTTTCGCCCTTCTCGTCGGTGTACGACACGGCGCAGTTCTTCGACAAGATCGTGATGCCGCGCTCCCGCTCGAGCGGGTTCGAGTCCATGATGTGCCCGTGCTGCCCACCCTTGAGCTTGTCCAGCTCGGCGTCGCGGAACATGCCCGACTGACGCAGCAGCTGGTCGACGAGCGTTGTCTTCCCGTGGTCGACGTGGGCGATGATCGCGACGTTGCGGATCGCGGTCTCGGTCTTGGGTGAGCCGGTGGCGGTGGGGGGCATGGGCGCTCGCTCGGAGTTCGTGGTGCGTGGTGCGTGGTGCGTGTGGGGCGTGGGGGGCGTGGGGGGGGGCGGGGGATCTCGACGGACGCCCGGGCGGGCCCAACGTCGTGAGATCATTCACCGCCGGGCTCGCCCACGTCGTTGGCGGCTCAGTCGGCCGCTTCGATGCCGGTCTGGATCCCCGTGTCGATCCGAGACTTCGCCACGATCCGGGCCCGCACCTCGATGGCGCCGTCGTCGCCGCGGAGCGTTTCCCAGCGGACCAGGTGCAGCCCGGCGAGCCCGGACCCGAGCCGCGCCGGCAGCACCCCGGCGGGCGTGTTTCGGGCGATGACCGCGGGCGAGATCATGCCCATGCTCATGATGGGCCGCCGCGGCCCGTCCCTCGGCTGGCGCGCGGGCTGGTCCGACAGCGCGAGCCGCGCCCGCGCGAGCCCGAAGTCCGCCGCCACCACCGGCGAGTCGTCCGTGCCGGCGCCGGTCTCGCCCGCGGCGAGCGTCGCCGCCCACCATTCCTGCTGGTCGCACCGGTCCGGACGGCCCTCCTCGGGCGGCCCGTCGCTCGCGGCCCGCCCTGCCACCCGAGCCCACTGCACCACGGGCGCCGGCCCGGTCACCCCTTCGACGAGCCCGCGGATCGCGCCGTCGACCGCGAGCGTCCGCTCGGCGTCGGGCCGGAAGCCGCCGAAGTCGGTCGGGCTTTCGCCGGCGAGCCGCAGCGACGCCGCCGCCTGAGCCACGAAGCGGTCGAACAGCCGCGGCGTGTCCGGGCTCGCCGCCAGGCCCACCGCGCCGACGACCTCGAGCCGCCCGCCCGGTTTCGACCAGACCGCGAGCACCGCCGGCCGCCGCACGAACGCCTCGCCCTCGGCCCCTTGCACAAGCTCAAGCACACCGCCGAGCACCGGCGTGTTCGACAGCAGCGACGGGTTGACCCGCCCGGCGATCGCCACGGCCGCGTCGCCGAAGGCCCGGTTGAACGACTCGGGCGAGAGGTCGGCGAGCCCGGAGCCCGCGCCTCCAGGGCCCGCGCCGTCGAGGTCCGCGCCGTCGAGGTCCGCGCCGATCACCGGAGCGGCGACGTGCCCGCCCAGGACCCAGCCGGCGGCGCCGGCTTGGGGTTCAGCAGCGTGACCAGCCTCGGGTTCGGCGGTCAGGTCGGCGACCAGTTCCGCGCCGTCCACGCCCCGAAGCGCCACCACGCGGAAGCCGCGGCCGTCCCGAAGGCTCTCGGTCTCGCGGGTCGTGAGCCTGGGTTCGCCACCACCGATGCCCGAGACCAGCAGCGTCGCACGGCGGTCCTGGGCCCGCCCTTCCAGCTCGGCCCGCCCTTCCAGCTCGGCCCGCCCTTCCAGCTCGGCCCGCCCTTCCAGCAAGGTGCCCCGGCGGAACAGCACCCGGAAACCGCCGCCCGCGATGTGTAACTCGATCCCCGAGTCGGTCATCGCACGCGGCGTCGCGTCCAGACGATCGAGCAGCGCGACCGCCTTGGCGAACGGCGTTTCAGCGCCGAGCGTCCACGAGCCGTCGGGCCGGATGACGAGCGTGCTCCGCCCGAGCGAGCCCAGATCGATCCCGCGCCGCTCCGCGAGTCGGACAACGCCGGCGAGATCGGACCGGACGGCCGGCCAGCCGTTGACCAGCGACAGGTCGACCGCGTCGATCAGCACCCGTCCGACCGGGTCCTCAAGTTCGCGGCCCAGATCGCCGCACGAAACCACGAGCAGCCGTGGCCCGTCCTCGGGGAGACGGTTCGAAACCGGCGATCGCCCGGCTGAGCCTG
This sequence comes from Planctomycetota bacterium, assembly GCA_039815285.1. Classification (GTDB taxonomy): domain Bacteria; phylum Planctomycetota; class Phycisphaerae; order Phycisphaerales; family UBA1924; genus JBCBZP01. Next base: position 20,301 of record JBCBZP010000034.1, on the reverse strand, counting down.
GCTCGCCTTTCAACGACGTTTTCGAAAGGGACGTCGACGGCGTGCCTGCCGATGGGCTCGGTCGCGGGCTCGGGTCAGACTTGACAGCGGGCGACGCCCACGCGTTACGCGGCGCAAAACCCCCGGCAGCGTGCCCGAGCGAGCACGCCCACAGAACGACCGCGAGCAGGCAGAGCCACCGGCCCACGGCCGATCAGGGTGACCGCCGCAGCGGGTCCGGAAGGGGCACATCGACCGACTCGGGCAACACCCGCCCGCGGGCTTCGATCTGGGCGCGGCGTGCCCGCTCTTCCACGACCGACTGCCCGTTCCGGTCCGGGACCTGGGCCGTCCGGATCTGGCGAACCACCGACGCGTTCACCGCGTTGACCGTCGTCGAGACCGGCGCGATGAGGCTCGTCTCGCCCACAGAGGTCGTCCCGCCGGGCGTGGCAAGCAGGGCCCACGCGCCGACGCCGAGCGACGCGGAGAAGAGAATCGCACGAGCCGCCGTTACCAGCGGCTGGCGAGACGCCGGCACGAACGCCCTGTGCGCATCGACACGGTTCAGCACGCGACTGACCGGATCCCCGGACCTTATCGGAACCTCGAACGTTGGAACCTCGAACGGATCGGCCCGGCCCTTCATGGCTACACCCTCGCCCGCTCGAGAGCCTCGTGGCAGCGACGCTCGGTCGCCTCGTTACGCTCAAGAAAACCCCGGAGCCGGCGACGGCTGCGGTGCAGGTGACTCTTGATCGTGCCCTCGGGCATGCCCATGTGCTCGGCGATGAGCGCGATCGGCCAGTCGAGCTGGTGGAACAGCACGACGATCTCTCGCTGGTCCTCGCCGAGAGACAGCAGGGCCTCCTGAAGGGCGTCATGCACGTGCGCGTCCGACTCGTCGCGCGACGCGCTCTGGGCGGGCGACGCCGTCTCGGTCGTGCCGCGGCGGGCGGTTTGCTGGGCTTCGCCCACCACGTCGGTCGAGAACACCGGCGACCGCTTCTGGCGGGCGTTCACGTACAGCCGCTTGGCGATCGTGAAGAGCCAGGTGCTGAACCGAAAACGCTCGTCAAACCGGTGCAGGTTGGCCAGTGCCCGGACAAACGCCTCTTGCGTGACGTCCTCGGCCACATCCGGGCGGCCTGTTGTCCGCAACATGTACGCATAGAGAGACTTATGGTGATGGTGAACCAGAGCCCCTGCGGCGGTCCGATCGCCGGCAACGGCTTCGCGGATCAGCTTGTGTTCGACGGGTCGGTCCACGCGGTCTTTCCGATCTGAAGCGTTTGAGAATACCACGCGGGGACCGGGGTGGTTGCACGGGTCTGAGAACCAAGCAAAAAACCAATCAGAATCCAAATAAAAACCCCGGCGGCGGTGGAACCATCGGGGCGAGGGTGGTGCACGTTCGATCGTGCGATGCTGTGTCGGTCTCAGGCGGCGACCCGCTGGCGGCTGCGGCCCACGGTCCGGTTCGACAGATCGGCCCGGCGCTCGGGCTCCTCGACGACCCGCTCGGCGAGTTCGAGCGGGTTGCTCGCCCAGAGGTCCGCGCCGATTTCCTCGGCGAGCCCATCGACGCGGTTGAAGACCCCGCCGCCGACAGCGATCTGCAGGTGCGGGCACGCGCCGATCGAGTGGAGCGTGTCGATCGCCGAGCGGACGCCCGGGAGGTCGCCCGGGGCCGACGCGAAGAACGCGAGGATGTCGGGCTTGGACTGCTGTGTGTATGCGACGACCTCGTCGGTCGCGATGCCGCCGCCCGGGAAGCGAACGTCGAGCCCACGGGCCTCCAGCAGGTCGACCGCCATCTGGGCGCCGAGCTCGTCCGGGTCGGTCGGGCCCGCTACGGCCAGCACCGAGCGGGTGTCGTCGGAAGTCCTGCCCAGCCGCGTCGCGTTCTGATCGACCAGGACGCGGAGCAGGCGAGTGGCGAAGCGGTAGCCGAGCATCTCGATCTTATCGGACCGGTGGAGCTTTTCGATCGCTTCGTACGTCGGCCAGAACAGCTCGATGAGCGTGTCGGCCGGGTTGGGGTGGTCCTGGGCGTGGGCGGCGACAACGGCGCGGGCCTCGACCCGGTTGCCGGTGATGAGCGTCTCGAACAGGCGCTCGGCGTGGGTGTCTTGGAACATAGTCGTTCCCTCGTGAGGGGGAGCGCCCGGGTTCCACCCGGCGAGCATCCTGGTGTGCTGTCTGCGGCGGCTCCCGCCGAGCTCTCGATCCGACCGCGAACGCGGCCCGGGTGGTATCGGGCGGGGCTCACGCGATCGCTGCAGCACTCGGTCGTGAAAACGTTCCGAGCGGGAGCGATAACGCTGCGAACGCTCAATAACTCCGCGCGGACGCGCGGATAACGCGGGGGACGTTGCCGGTTCTGGTCTCCGACCGGCTTCGGCCATCGTTGAACCGAGCGTTGAAGAGGGCTTCGATGGGGCTAGTCCGGCCGAACAGCGCGGTAACACGCAGCGACGCCGAGCGTGAGCGTGCGGTGCGTCGCCTGCTGGAACCCGGCGCCGCCGATTTCCTTGAGCATGTCCTCACGGGTCAGGAAGGTCTCGACCGACCGCGGCAGGTACAGGTACGCGCCCGACCGGTCGCCCGAGATCAGGGTGGCGGTGCGGGGCATAATCGCGCCGCAGTACAGGTCGTTGGCCCAGCGGATGGGTGCGAAGCGGGGGCGGTCGAACTCGAGGACGACGAGCCGCCCGCCGGGCCTCAGCACGCGGCGGAACTCGGCGAGCGCCCGGGGGATGTCCCCGACGTTGCGGATGCCGAACGCGATGGAGACCACGTCGACCGACGCGTCGTCGAGCTCGAGCCGAAGGGCGTCGCCGTCGCGGTACTCGATCCGGTCGTGGTTGACCTGGCGGGGCTGCTTCTGGCGGGCGATGTCGAGCATCTCGGGGGTGTAGTCGATGCCGATGACGCGGGCGGCTTCGGTGTGCTTGGCGAACGCCTGCGTGAGGTCGCCCGTGCCGCAGGCGATGTCGGCGACGGTCTCGCCCGCGCGCACACCCGCGGCCCGGACCGCGGTGCGACGCCAGAGGTGGTCGATTCCCAGCGAGTGGACGTGGTTGTTGAGGTCGTAGCTCTTGGCGATCGCCGCGAACATGGTGCGGACCCGTGTGGGCTTATCCTCACGGGCGTGCGGATCGGCGAGGGTTTGGCGGTCCCAGGCGGCCGCGTCGGCGTCCTGGGTCCCCCGTGCTTGGGCCCGTGCCTCGGGCGATGGTTGGGCCGATGTAGGCTGGGGCTTGGGCTCGGGCTTGTGCGGCGGCGTTGTCGGGCTCGGCGTCATGTAGCGGGATCTTTCGCCGCTCGGGCCGCCCGCGTGAAACGGCGTCTGGGCGGGCGTGCGGGATGGGATGAGGTCAAGCCCAGGGAAGGACGGCTCGGCATGGTTTTTACGGACAAGGGCTTGACGGGCTGGGTCTTGCGGATGGTCTTCGGAACAAGCGTGCGGACCGTTGCGGCCGCGCCGTCGCTTCTTTTTTCTGGAGCGCTTCTCGCGGCCCTCCTCGGGGTCGCGGCCGGCGGGTGCGCCCCCCGGGTGACCAGCGAGGTCACGGGCCGGAGCATCCCGGTCATCCTGAGCTGGGAGGAGGAAGTCGAGCTCGGCAAGCAGACGGCTGAGGGGCTCGTCGAGCAGCACGGCGGGCTCATCCCAGACACCGGCCAGCAGGCGTACGTCGCGGCGATCGGCGAGCGGCTCGTGCCCCATCTTGAGGAGGGGGTGCCCGAGCTTCCCTGGAGCTTCGAGCTGCTGGACTCGGGCGTGATCAACGCGTTCAGCCTGCCGGGCGGGCGGGTGTTCGTCTCGGCGGGACTGGCGGCGCTGCTGGAATCCGAGGCGGAGCTGGCGGGCGTGATCGGGCACGAGATGGCGCACGTCACGCTGCGGCACACGAACCAGCGGCTGGCGAAGCTGTTCGAGCGGAACGCGCCGGTGCTGGTGCCGGCCGCGATCCTGTCGGTGCTGGTGCCCAAGGAGGCGATCCGGCCCGTGGTCGGCGCGGTCGTGCCGGTGATCGAGATCGGCGGGTCGCAGCTTTCGCTGCGGTTCGGGCGCGAGCAGGAGCTGGAGGCCGACGCGATCGGGGCTCGGTACATCGCTCGCGCCGGGTACCCGCCGGCGGCGCAGCGGGTGGTGCTGCAGCGGCTCGGGGCGGGCGAAGGCGCCGGGCGGTCGCGGCCGCCCGCGTTCCTGAGCACGCACCCGGCCCCTGAAGCGCGGGTCCGCGCGATGGACCGCCTGCTGGAGACCGACTTCTCTGAGTGGGCCCCGCGCTCCGGATCCGGAGACGGGGGCTGGGGCTTCGACCGCTACCGCCCGTTCCGGCGGCGTGTGCTCGAGTCGGTCTTGGACGAGGCGTTGGTCGATGAGCCGGTCGCGCGCTTCGGCTGGTGCGCTCACTGCGTTGCGCTCGCTGGCCGGAGCGCCGGGCCCAGCGCCGGCCCGAGCGCCGGGAACACGCGGTCCCAGTTGCCGCGCTGAAACGCGCGGGTGTCGTCGTCGGTCCAGCCGAGAGCCGCCGCGAGCCGGTCGTAGTCGCGGGGGTGGTCGAGGCCGTCGGGCAGGTCGGTCGCGTCGAGCCCGCCGTCGGCGTCGGAGCCGAGCCCGACGTGTCGGGCCGAGCCCGTGAGCTCGACGACGCGTCGGACGTGATCGAGCGTCTGGTCGATGGTGGGGCGGTGCCGCGGGTTGGTTTGGAAGCGGCTTGGGGGCGCGAGGAACTTGCGGTAGAGGTTGAGCCCGACGACGCCGTCGCGCCGGGCGATCTCGCGGATCGCGTCGTCGGTCAGGTGCCGCTGGGCGGCGGGGGCCCGGTCGCCCGAGACGTAGGCCGCGGAGTCGGTGAGGAGTGCCCGGCAGTTGGAGTGGCTGGCGATCACCCGGGCGTTGGTGGTGTTGAACAGGTCGTCGAGCGATCGGTCGGAGAGGTGGCTGGCGTCGTGGACGAGCCCGAGGTCGTCCATCGCGTGGACGAGGTCGCGGCCGGCGTCGGACAGGCCCGTGTCCTGGTCGGGAGGGGTGGCGTTGCCGCAGGCGTAGCGGTTGGGCGTCGCCCAGGTGAGCCCGACGGCGACGACGCCGCGGTCTTTCCACCAAGCGAGCTCGCTCGGAGACAGGATCGGTTCGGCGTTCTCGACGAGGATGCCGGCCGCGGGGCGGGCGTCGGGTGTCCAGCCGTGCTCGCGGGCCCACGACGACGCGGGCAGGGCGAGGTGCCCGTCGCGGGCGAGGCGGTGGTAGAGGTTGATCTGCTCGGCGCCGGCGTGGAACGCCGAGCGTGGGTCGCTCGGGTCGTACTGGACGCGCGGGTCGACCGCGCCGGAGTCCGGGAGCCCCTCGGGCTCGGTGAAGACGGTCGCGAGCACGGTCGCGACGCCGCCCTCGGCGAGCGCGGGCAGGGTGAGGAAGCCGGGCTGCAGCGGGTCGTCGGAGGCGCGGGGGTCGGACGCGGTCAGGTCGCGGCCGATGAGCGCGAGGAACGCGAGGTCGAGGTGGGCGTCGAACCACGCGGGCGGGCGGGGGCGGGTGTCGTCGGGGGCGGACGCTTGGCGTGTATCTCGTTCGGGGCGGGGCATGGGGATGGGCTCGTCGCTATATTCGTCGCATGGCCACGATCGAGAAGAGAAAGCTTAGCGACGGCGAGACCGCGCTCATCTGCCCCAAGGACGAGATCGCGATGGAGCGGTATCTCATCGGGGGCGAGGGCGGGATCGAGATCGACCGCTGTCCCCGCTGCGGCGGGATCTTCCTCGACAAGGGCGAGCTCACCCGCCTGATGGCGATGCGGTTCGACACCAAGAAGCTTTTCAAGCGACTCGACGAAGAGGTCGCGATCGCGGGCAAAGCCAGCCGCACGCCGGTGGTGCTGAAGTGCCCGCGCGACGGGACGCCCATGGTCACCGTCCGCATGCACGACCAGAAGCACATCGAGTACGAGGTCTGCCCCGAGTGCGGCGGCGTCTACTTCGACGCGGGCGAGCTGGAAGACCTCAGCACCGTCACGCTGATCGAGAAGCTCGCGAACTTCTTCCGGTCCTGAAGACCGATCCTGAACCGGGCGTCACTGGGCCTCATTGTTCTTCATCGGGCACCGTGTTCGCGAGCGTGTGTGTGGGGGCGGGGGGGAGCTCAGAGCTCCATCTGTTTCGGCGGGGCGTCGGTCAGCAGGTGGGCCTCGGTCTTCTCGATGACCTCGTCGACCGTGACGCCCGGGGCGAGCTCGGTGAGGCGGAAGAGCCGTTCCTTCTGGTCCATCACGAGCGTGCACAGGTCGGTGATGACCATGTCGACGACCCCCTTGCCGGTTAAGGGCAGGTTGCAATGGCGGAGGATCTTGGGGTCGCCCTTCTTGCTGCAGTGGTCGGTGATGACAATGACCTTGGGGACGCCGGCGACGAGGTCCATCGCGCCGCCCATGCCCTTGACCATCTTGCCGGGGATCATCCAGTTGGCGATATCGCCGTGCTCGGAGAGCTGCATGGTGCCGAGGATGGTCATGTCGACGTGGCCGCCGCGGATCATGGTGAACGATTCGGCCGAGTCGAAGAAGCTCGCGCCGGGCAGCGCGGTGACGGTCTGCTTGCCGGCGTTGATCAGGTCGGCGTCGACCTGTGCTTCCTGCGGGAAGGGTCCCATGCCGAGCAGGCCGTTCTCAGATTGCAGGTGGACGGTCATGCCGTCGGGGATGTGGTTGGCGACCGCGACGGGCATGCCGATGCCGAGGTTGACGATGGCTCCGTCGAAGAGCTCCTGAGCGGCGCGGGCGGCGACTTGATCTCGGGTCAGGGGCATGCGTCGGGCTCCCGTGGGGGTTGGCGGGGGGCTGGCAGGGGGACGGGGGGGTCTGGCTGGGATCGCTCGGCGGAGGGGCTCGGGCGTCGGACGGGCCGCGGTGGATCCGTTTCTGCAACATAGCATTGCCCGTGGGGGGCCGCTCGGAGCCGCGTACATTGAAGGGGTCCGCGTGTGTGGAAGCTGCTCTCGGTGTTCGTCGTGGTGTTCATGCTCGCCGTGCCGCCGCTGATCCCCGCGTGGACGCCCGGGGCGATCCTGGTGACGTGCCTGCTCGAGCCGCTGTGCCTCGCGGTGGTGATCGCGTGCTGGTCGGAGCGGCTGGCGGTGCCGTCGCTGCGGGTCGCGGCGGGCGTGGTCGCGCTGATCTACGTGCTCGCGGCGGTCGACCAGATCCGGGCCGCGGCTTCGTCGCGGCGGCCGATCATCGGGGGGCCGACGCCGATCGTGGGGCTGCTGGTCGTCGGTGTGCCCGCGGCGTTGTTTGCGGTGCGGGGTATGCCGCGGAAGTGGGCCGAGGACCTGGAGTCGATCGGCGGCGGGTTCGAAGACGACGATCTGGACGAAGACGATCCGGACGAAGACGGAGCGGACGACTAGGAGCTCGAACATGAGCCGTCGGACGACTCGGATCGGCACGACGAAGCCCGCCGAAGCCCGCCGAAGCCCGCCGAAGCGAGCCGTGACGCGCCGGCGGGCGTGGGTTAGCCGGCGGGCTCGAGCGCAAGCGTCAGCGTGACGACAACGGAAACGTCCTTCTCGATGGTCGAGGTGTCGTAGATGCCGTAGCTGGAGACCTCGGTCGAGTTGGGGCGTGTGATCTGGATGACGCCCATGCGGGCGTTGGTGACCTTGTGGACGCGGGCGCCGGCCTCGGTGGCGATGGCGTCGGCGCGCTCGCGGCCGTTGGCCGAGGCATCGCCCGCGAGCTGGATTTTGAGGTCGTTGAGCCCGCCGTAGTAGTACTTGGGCGGCTGGCTGATGACGCCGATGCCCTCCTTAAGGAGGTCGGTCACGCCGCCGGCGGTCGCCGCGACGCGTTCGACTTCCAGCGTTGAGACGAACACCCGCTGCGTGAGGGTGTAGCCGACGATGTCTTCGGTGTTCCGCCCGTTCTCGTCGCGGGCGTAGCGGGTCTTGGTCTCGATGGCGGCGCGAGAGACGGACCCGTCTTCGAAGCCGGCGTCGCGGAGAAACTCGGCGACGCGGGTCACGCCCGCGTCGAGCTGGGCGTAGGCGTCGGTCAGCGAGCCGCCGCGGCCGGAGACCTGGATCGACCATTCGGCGAGGTCGCTGGCAACGCGACGGCGGGCGTAGCCCTTGACCGTGATGTCCTGCGGCCCGGACGCCGCCAGCTCGCCCCGCTTGACGTACGCCCGCGAGGCGAGCGCCGCGCTCGCGGTCACGCTGATGACGACGGCCGCGGCGAGCGCGACGGCTGAGCTGAGGATGTTCAGGCGGATCCGGTGTTCCAAGGTCGACCTCCGGTCGAAAGCGGCGAGCGTCGCAGACCGTCCCCGGCGTGGCGCGGGTCCGTCCGGTCTGCTCGGGGCCTATCGGCCGCCGGCCGGGCGTGTCCGCCAGCGAACGCGCGGGCGGTAGCTCCTCGGGGCTCGTGTGCGCACAATCCGCCCGACGGGCGGTTCGGCGGGAATGGACCCGAGCGATCGGGCGTTGACCCTGCCGTCCGCATTCCGAAGGGATCACCCGATGAAGAAGAACACGACCACCCGCCCGCTGACGTCGACGGTGCTGACCGCGGCGTTCGCCGCGATGCTCGCCGGCCACGCGCTGGCCCAAGACCTCGCCCTCGACGGCAACGATCCCACCAGCTACTTCGGGTCGACCGGCCCGGCGGCCGGCGAAGCGTCGGTCGAAGTCGAGGCCGAGGGCGTGACCTTCCGCTTCACCGATGCCTCGGCTAAGCGGGCGTTCGAGGCCAACGCCGAGCGGTTCGAGCCGGTCTTTGGCGGGCACGACCCCGTCGCGCTGGCCGCCGGCAAGCAGGTGCTGGGCGACCCGGACGTCTTCTCGGTCGTCGGCGAGCGGCTGTTCCTCTTCGAAGACCCCGCGGCCCGCGTCGCGTTTCTCAAGTCGCCCGGCCGCGTCGCGTCGGGCGCGGTCAAGGCTTACGCCGAGGTGACCGGGGAGGACGAGTCGGACCGGCTCGCCGCGGTCGTCGAGCGGAAGTCGGGCGAGCACAACCTGGAGAAGTCGCTGGCCGTGAGCGGGTACGACCCGGTGGGCTACTTCCCCGAGGGCGGCGGGAAGCCGCAGAAGGGTCGGGCCGAGTTCTCGGTGACGTTCGACGGGGCGGTCTTCCGGTTCGTGAACCGTCGGAACCGCGACCGGTTTGTCGAGAACCCGACCCGCTACGAGCCGGCCCACGGCGGCTGGTGTTCGTACGCGGCGTCGCAGGAGAGCTACGCCGAGATCGATCCGAAGAAGTACCTGATCGAGGACGGCCGGCTGCTGCTGTTTTACAACGGTGTCTTCAACGACACGCGCAAAAAATGGCTCAAGAGCGACGAGTCGCTTCTGCCCGCGGCCGACGACTTCTGGCTCGACGAGACCGGTGAAACACCCCGCCGGGGCTGAGACGCCCCCGCGCGGGGGGAACGACCCGCTCGGGGGCGGACGACGAGCCTTGTCTGGGACGCGGCGGCCCGGTGCGTCTGGACCGGCCCGCCGCGTTGCCGTTTGTGATGCGGAGAGACGACGCCGAGAGCTTCAGGCCGAGTTGTGGCGGCGCCAACGCGATCCGGCGGATATCCAGAACATGACTGCTCGTTCCGCGTCGTCGAAGGTGTGTTCCGTTGAATCGCTCGTCGAGCTCCGCCGCGAGCTGGTCGGCCGCGGGGAGCGGCTTGTGCACTGCCACGGTTGCTTCGACCTGGTGCACCCCGGGCACGTGCGGCACCTCCAGCATGCCAAGAGCCTCGGCGAGCGGCTGCTGGTGTCGATCACGGCCGACGCGTTTGTGAACAAGGGCGACGGGCGGCCGCTGTTTCGCGAATCGCTGCGAGCCGAGAACCTCGCGGAGCTTTCGTGCGTCGACTACGTCGTCGTCAGCCCTTCGCCCACGGCCGTTGACCTGCTCGAGCGCGTGCGTCCAGATGTCTACGTCAAGGGCGCGGAGTACGAGGGCAACGAGGACCCGCGGTTCCTGGCCGAGCGTGAAACGGTCGAGCGGCACGGCGGGCGGGTCGTGTTCTCGTCGGGCGACGTGGTGTTTTCATCGACCGCGTTGATCGGGGCGCTCGCGGGCCTGGGCCCGGCCGGCGAGGACGCGGACGCGTTCGCCCTGCGCCGCGTGCGTGAGGCGCACGGGCTCGACGCGGGCGGCGTGGGCCGGACGCTCGCTGGCATCCGCGGCAAGCGGGTGGTTGTGGTGGGGGAGTCGATCGTTGACAGCTATGTCGAGTGCGCGTGGCCCGAGCTGACGGGCGAGGCGCCGATGCTCTCGCTGCGGCCGATCGAGAAGGTCGCGTTCGACGGCGGGGCGGCTGTGGTCGCGAGGCACGCCGCGGCGATGGGCGCCGAGCCGGTGCTGGTGACGCCGCTGCCGCGGTCGGTCGCGGCCGAGGCGATGGTCGACCGGCTCGAATCGCAGGGCGTGACCGTCGAGCCGATCCCGACCGATTCGCCGCTGCCCGAGAAGGAGCGGTTCCTGGTCGGGCGCGAGAAGATGGTCCGGCTCGACCGGTCGCGCCCGATCGAGCTCGACCGGCGGATGCGGACGCGGCTGGTCGATGTCGCGGCGTCGGCCGCGGCGGGCGCCGACGCCGCGGTAGTCACCGACTACGGGCTCGGCGTGCTGGGCGCGCGGCTGACCGGCGAGCTGTTCGCGACGCTGCGGCCGCTGGTCGGCGTGCTCGCCGGGGACATCTCGGGCGTTCGCCCGTCGCTGCTGGCGATGGCCGGCGCGGACTGGCTGTCGCCGTCGGAGCGGGAGCTGCGCGGGTGCCTCGGGCAGGCCGCGGGCTCGCTGCCGGTGCTCGGGCACGAGCTGCTCAAGCGCACGGGCGCGAAGCACGCGGTGGTCACGATGGCGGGCGACGGGCTCGTAACTTTTGCGCGGCGTTCGGCGACGGGTTCGAACGACGGGCACGCGAGCCGTGTCGCGGGCGACCACCTGCCGGCGCTCAACAAGACGCCGCTGGACACGCTGGGCTGCGGCGACGCGCTGCTCGCTCTCGGGGCGCTCGCAATGACGACCGGGCTCGAAGCGCTCGGCGCGGCGTTCGTCGGGTCGGCCGCGGCGGCGGTGTGCGGGTCGCGGATCGGCAACCACGCGGTCACGCCCGGCGAGATCGTCTCGGTCGTGCAGCGGCTCGAAGCGGCCCCGCCGACGATCGTCGAGCCGGCCGCCGTCTCGCTGTCCGATCGGGCCGCGGGATGAGCGTCTCGTTCGTTGTTCCGACTCGCGACCGGCCCGACGAGCTGGCCCGAACGCTCGCCGAGATCGGGCGGTACTCGGCCGGGCTTCTCGGGACAGGCCGCCGCGCGGGCGGGGCCGAGGTCATCGTGATCGATAACGCGTCCGAGCCCGCGGTCGAGACGCCCACGCGGCTCGAGAACGGCGTCCGCGTTGAGCTCATCCGGTCGGAGGTCAACCTGGGCACCGCGGCCCGCAACCTCGGCGCGCAAGCCGCGGGCAACGCGTGGCTCGTGATGCTCGACGACGACTCCCACCCCGTGGCGTCGTCGCGGGATGGCGCACGTGTCGGAGACTTCGTCGGCGCGCTGGCCGAGGCGCCGAGCGACGTCTCCGCGGTTGGGGGGGAGATCTTCCTGCCGAGCGGGCAGCGCGAAGCGGGCGGGCTGCCCGAAGTGATCGTCGGCTGCGGGGCGGCGGTCCGGCGCGACGCGTTCCTCTCCGTCGGGGGGTACGACCGGGCGTTCGACTACTACGCCGAGGAGTACGACCTGTGCGCGAAGCTGCTCGCGCGCGGGGACCGCGTTATGCACTCGCGGGCGATCCGCTTCGAGCACCGGAAGGTCTCGTCGGGGCGCGACTTCGGGCGCATCCTGCGGCGTCTCGTCCGCAACAACGGCTGGGTCATCGAGCGGCACGCGCCCGACGCCGCTCGGGCCGACGAGCTCGGGGCGATGCTCGCGCGGTACCGCGCCGTCGGGGAGAAAGAGGGTGTCCGCGAGGCGTTCTGGGCCGGGCTGCAAGAGCTGCGGCTGACCAGCGCGGACCAAGAGCGACGCCCGCTCTCGACCGAGCGGTGGGACCGGCTGACCGGCGCGGCCGCGGTCCGCCAGCGGCTCCTTCCGGCACTCGGCGCCCGCGGCGAAGACCGCGTTCGGCTCGTGATGCGGGCGAAGGGCGCGGGCGTGATCGAACGCGGGCTCAGTCGCGCGGGCATCGAGGTTCGTGACGATGCCCAAGCGGCGGTCGTCGGTCGGCTCTCGCCGGGGCCGGTGCTGGATGCGTTGTCGATGGACGCCGGCCCGTCGTGCGAGTCGTCGAGCGGGCCCGTGTTCGCGGTCAACGTCTTCGAACCCGCGGCACCCGCGGCGAGGCTCGCCGGGTAGTCAGCCGGCCCGCACGGTCCGCTGCTCGATCCGCTTCTCGCTGACCGTTTGGATGATTCTGTCAACATACGCGCCGGACGTGTGGACCTGGTCGGGGTCGATCTCGCCGACGTCGACGAGCCGGTCGACCTCGGCGATCGTGAAGCGGGCGGCGGTCGCCATGATCGGGTTGAAGTTCCGCGCGGTCTTCCGGTAGGTCAGGTTGCCGAGCGGGTCGGCGGTGTGGGCCTTGACCAGGGCGAGGTCGGCGAAGAGCGCGGTCTCGAGCACGTGCTCGCGCTGCTTGGCGGTATCGAACAGCTCGAAGACCTTCTGGATCTCTTTGCTGGTGCCGCCCGCGGCGGGGTGGTGGTTAAAAAAGTGCGTGTCGTCGGCGGGGCGGAAGAAGTTCCGCGTCTCCTTGCCCTCGGCGACGGTCGTGCCGGCGCCGGTGGGCGTGTAGAACGCGGGGATGCCGGCGCCCCCGGCCCGGACACGCTCGGCCAGCGTGCCCTGGGGATTAAACTCGACGGACAGCTCGCCGTCGATGTACTGCTTCTCGAAGACGCTGTTCTCACCGACGTAGCTCGAGATCATTTTCGTGATCTGCCGGGAGTTGAGCAGGAGCCCCAGCCCGAAGTCTTCGACGCCGGCGTTGTTCGAGACGCAGGTCAGGTCGCGGACGCCCGTGTCGCGGAGGGCGGCGATCAGGTGCTCGGGGATGCCGCAGAGCCCGAACCCGCCGACCATGATCGTGCAGCCGTCAAACAGGAACCCGCGTTCCTTCAGGTCGGCGAGCGTGTCGGCGGCTTCCTTGAAGACTTTGGAGGGCATGGCTGTTCTCCGGGGGCGCGTGCCTGATTGGGCCCCTTCCGCCGAGCTTACGCGGCGGATCAGTTGCTGGGCGTGAGCTCGAGGACGACCCAGTAGCGGTGCTCGCCGGTGCTCAGCCGGGCGGCCCGCGCGTGCAGCACGTCCTCGTCGTAATCGGTGTCGATCAGGCCGGCTTCGGCGGCGTTGGTGCGGGCCGCCTTGAGCGCGGCGTCCCGGGCGTCGAGCAGCACCGCGGCGTCGGCGAAGCCCGGAACCAGCACCGTGCCCACCCCGGTGGTGGCGACCTCGGGCACGAACCACGGCGGTGTCGGATCGACCGCCGGCACGGGGCGGGGCTCCGCCTCCGGTTCGTCGCCGACCGGGGCCGGCGCGGCGGCGCTGCTGCCCGGGCCGGTCGGCGAGCCGCCCGGCGGCGGCGTGGAACCGCAGCCGGCCTGTGGCAGGCAGGCGGCGAGCGTGAGTGTCGCGGCGATCGCCGCGGCGGAGGGGCGGGAAGCGGTCATGGAGAGGTCCCCGGATGGTCCGCGGCTCGTCGCCGGCGGGGGGTTGGTCGGACGCTGTCGGCCTCGGGCTCGTCGCTGAGGAACAGCCGCTGCTGATTCTTGACGTCGCGCGGCTGCTTCGCCGTCTCCTCGATCATCTTCACGATGTCCTCGATCCGCTTGAACTGGTAGTACTCGCTGGCAAAGCGGATGAACGCGACGTTGTCGACCTTCTTGAGCCGGTGCATCACCGCCTCGCCGATCACGGTCGACTCGACCTCGCGGTCGTAGGTCCGGTGCAGGTCTTCCTCGACCTGATCGATGATCGCCGAGACCGCTTCCTCGGGGATCGGGCGCTTGCCGCACGCGGCGTGGACGCCCGAGGCGATCTTCTCCCGGCTGAACGGGTCGCGCGTGCCGTCCTTCTTGATCACCATCAGGCGCCCGGACTTCTCGATCCGTTCGTAGGTCGTGAATCGCCGAGAGCAGACGAGGCACTCCCGCCGCCGACGGATGACCGCGCCCTGCTCCGCCGACCGGGAGTCGATGACCTTGTCCTTGTTGGCGTTGCAAAACGGGCAGAGCATGCACGCACATCATGGCGTGCGGGGTGCCCGGCGTCAAAGCCAGAGGTTGGGCGTGGCGTGGGGCGAGGGGCGAGGGGCGAGGGGCGAGGGGCGCGGGGTGTGGGCCCGCCCGCGGCGACGTAGACTCCCGCCGCGACCGGCAACGGCACCCGCTCTTTCCGCGGGGGCGTGCCACGCGGGTTGGTAGACGTTCGGGAAACTCGGCGCGACGCGGCCCCCCAGCCTCTCCCCCTCGCCGGGGGCCTGACGCGCTCTGCGGGATGAAGAGAGAGCCATGGCCCGGGTGACGCTTCCAGATGGTTCGGTTCGCGAGTACGACGGGCCCGTGACGGCGCTCCAGGTCGCCGAGTCGATCGGCGCCCGGCTCGCCAAGGCCGCGGTCGGTGCGAAGATCGACGGGGAGCTCAGCGACATCGGCACGCTGATCGAGCGCGACTGCGAGCTCGCGCTCGTGACCGAGAAGACCCGCGACGGCGAGCCCGACGCCGACGCGCTCAGGCTCGTTCGCCACTCCGCGGCCCACGTCATGGCCGAGGCGATCCAGCGCGTGATCCCCGGCGCCCAGCTCGTCTACGGCCCGCCGCTCGAGTCCGGGTTCTACTACGACATCGCGTTCCCCTACGACCAGCCGCTGCGCGAGGGCGACTTCGAGGCGATCGAGGCGCAGATGGCTTCGATCGTCAAGGAAGACCGCCCGTTCACCCGGTACGAGCTGGGCACCACCGAGGGCATGCTCAAGCTGAGGGACGAGGTGAGCAAGTACAAGGTCGACAACGCCGAGCGGGCGATCGAGGCGATGACCCGCGACGGGGTCGCCGAGGACGACCAGGCGCTGAGCTGGTACGCCACGGGCACGCCGGGCGAGCACTGGGAAGACCTCTGCCGCGGCCCGCACGTGCCGAGCACGGGACGCATCGGCGGGTTCAAGGTCATGTCGCTCGCCAGCAGCTACTGGCACGGCGACGAGAACTCCGACCGGCTCACCCGCGTCTACGGCACCGCGTTCTTCTCCAAGAAAGACCTCGCCGCCCACCTCGAGCGGCTCGACGAAGCGAAAAAGCGCGACCACCGCGTGATCGGCAAGCGGCAGCGGCTGTTCCACATCGACGACTCCGTCGGGCAGGGGCTCGTGCTCTGGACGCCCGCCGGCGGCGCGATCCGCAAGGAGCTGATGGGCTTTATTTCTGAGGAGCTCCGCAAGCAGGGCTACCACGAGGTCTTCACGCCGCACATCGGCAAGCTCGACCTCTACCGCACGTCGGGCCACTTCCCGTACTACGCCGAGAGCCAGTTCCCCCCGATCGTCGACCGCGAGCACATGGGCATGCTCGCCGACGAGGGGTGCTCGTGCGCCGAGCTGAGCAACCGCATCGCCGCGGGCGACATCGAGGGCTCGATGCTCAAGCCCATGAACTGCCCGCACCACATCAAAATTTTCGACAGCCGGCGGTACTCCTACCGGGACCTGCCCGTCCGGCTGGCCGAGTTCGGAACGGTCTACCGCTGGGAGCAGTCCGGCGAGCTGAGCGGGCTGACCCGGGTCCGCGGTTTCACGCAGGACGACGCGCACCTGTTCTGCACGCCCGAGCAGGTCGCGGGCGAAGTGCGCGGCTGCCTCGACCTCGTGAGCACCGTGCTCGAGACGCTGGGCATGGCCGACTACCGCGTCCGCGTCGGCCTGCGCGACCCCGACAGCAGCAAGTACACGGGCGACCCTTCGAACTGGGACGAGGCGGAGCGGGCCTGCCGCGACGCGGCGCTGACGCTCGGCAAGCCCTTCACCGAAGAACCGGGCGAGGCCGCGTTCTACGGCCCGAAGATCGACTTCGTCGTCAAGGACGTCATCGGCCGCGAGTGGCAGCTCGGCACCGTCCAGGTCGATTACAACCTGCCCGAGCGGTTCGACCTGTCCTACGTCGGCCCGGACAACAAGCCGCACCGCCCGGTGATGATCCACCGCGCGCCCTTCGGCTCGTTCGAACGCTTCACCGGCGTGCTCATCGAGCACTTCGGCGGCGCGTTCCCGCTCTGGCTCAGCCCGGAGCAGGTCCGCGTGCTGCCGATCTCCGACAAGACCAGCGCGTACGCCCGTTCGCTGATGGCAAGGCTCGTCGACGCTGGGCTGCGCGCGACGATCGACGAGTCGGGCGAGCGGGTGCAGGCGAAGATCAAGCACGCCGCGGACGAGCGGGTGCCGTACCTCGCGGTCGTCGGGCCGAGGGACGAGGACAGCGGCGTTGTTTCGGTCCGGGCACGCGGCATCCAGAAAGACCTCGGCACCATCGACCTCGAACGCTTCGTCGAGCTGGCCGCGACCGAGTATCGCACGCGGGGCACCGAGCGGATCGTCGACGCGTTCGGTCAGGGCTGATACGGGTGTCGTCGCGAGGTGCGCCGCTGGGTGGCGTCGCACACCTCGCGCGGCTCGCCATCGGTCGCCCGTGAAACCCGGTACGCTTGCCCACGAAGGAGCAGGCGTGCCGCGCTACATCATCCACGCAGTCGAATCGGGGGCGGGCGATGGCTCGGCCGTTGTCCGCAAGGTCTTCGAAGCCCCGACCGGCGACGACGCCCGGTCCATGGCCCACGCGATCGGGCTCGAGGTCCGCGCGGTCGAGGTCGACGACGACACGCCGAGCCGCCGCGAGGACGGCGATCCGCCGAGCGTCGACCGGTCCGATCCGTTCTCGTCGCCCACGAGCGATGACCCGCGCGATCGGGCCGAGGAGGTGCGATGGACCGGCTCGCCGAGCCAGTGGATGAACTTCTGGTGGTTCGTGCTCTGCCTCCTGGTGATCCCGATCCCGGTCGCGATCTGGAAGTACCTCGGCGTCCGCGCCACGGTCTTCGAGATCACCACGCAGCGGTTCAAGTACCGCTACGGCGTCGTCTCGCAGTCGATCGACGAGATCGAGCTCTACCGCGTCAAGGACACCGAGCTGACCAGGTCGCTCGCGGACCGTGTGCTCGGGCTCGGCACCATCGTCGTGATCTCGAGCGACGAAACGATGCCTCGGCTGGAGATGAAGGGCATCGCGGGCGCCGAAGGCGTGCGCGAGGTCATTCGCAAGAATGTCGAAGCGGTCCGCCGAGCCCGCGGCGTGCGAGAGCTCGACGTGAGCTGACCACGCGGCTCCGGACGGGTGTCACCCGCCCGCGTGGACGACAGGACGCACACGCCCGTCCCCAGCGACGCGCGATTAGGACGTCGCGCCCGCGTCCATCCGCAGCACGGCCCGGACGCCGAGGAACATCGGGATCTCTCGGCGGGCGCGGTTCTCTTCGTCGGCCCGCGGCCCGGGCTGGCTCCGCCGCAGGCTGGGCCACTCCTCGAGCTTCTCGATGAGGAACCCGGCCTCGGCGAGCGCTTCGACGTACGCCTGGAGCGGGCGGTGGTGGGTCGTTGTGACGACCGCTTCCTCGCCCGACGAGACCTCGCCCGGGTTCATCACGATCTCGTGGGCGTTGGTCGAGAGGTAGGCGTCGACTCGTCGGTATTGCGTGCCGCGGTGCGCCTTCTGGGCGGACCAGCCCCAGGCGGTCTGCTTGGGCGCGCGGAACGCGGGGTGCAGCATGACGAGCACGAGCGGCGCGCCCGGCTCGAGCAGGTTCGCGGCGCCCTCGAGCAGCGGGCGGAGGGGGTCGATGTTCATCGCGGCCATGACGCACGACGCGGCGGTCGCGCGGGTCTCGCCCATGAGCTCGGCAATCGGCGCGAGGTCGCGGGCGTCGGCGACCTCGTAGCGCGGGCCGCCGCCGCGCGCGCGGGCGGCGTCGACCAGCCCGGGCGACGCGTCGACGCCGAGGCACCGCACGCCCTGCTCGGACAGGCGCCGGCACAGCGTGCCCTCGCCGCAGGCGATGTCGACGAGCCGGTCACCCTCGCGGAGCCCGAGCAGCCGCATGGTGCCGGGCAGGATGACCTCGGCGAAGTGGTCGGACCGCGCTTCGGCGTGGGACTCGTCGTACCAGTCGGCGACGTGGTCCCAGCCGCTCTCCGACCCATCGTCGGCGTCGGTCGGCCCGTCGTTGGCCGCTTCGCGGCGCTCGTGCTCACGCGGCGAGCGCGCGACCGTGCGCGGCATCTCGGCCCGCTCCGGCTCGGGGGCGTCCTCGCCGAATGCCTCGAAGAATTCCGGTGGCGGCGGCGACAGGAACCGCACGCTCTCGCCCGTGGTCGGGTGCGTGAACGCGAGCTCGGACGCGTGCAGGCAGAGCCGGCGGAGGGGGTTGTTCCCGTTGCCGTACTTCAGGTCGCCGACGATCGGGTGCCCGGTCGATGCCATGTGTACGCGGATCTGGTGCTTGCGGCCCGACTCGAGCCGGATCTTGACCAGCGCCTTCTGCTCGTCCTGCTTTTCGACGCGGTAGTGGGTGGTCGCGAGCTTGGGCCCGAACGGGTCTTTCGGGTCGGGCGGGCGGGTCATGCCGCCGTCGTCGATGGACTCGACCGAGCCGTCCTTGCGCTCGCGGAGGAAGGTGCGGACGAGCCCGTCGCTGCCCTCGCCGGCGTCGAACGCGCCCGAGCAGAGCGCGACGTACACCCGGCGGACGCGCCGGGCCTGCAGGTCGGCTTTGAGGAAGCGGAACGCGTTGGGGCTCTTGGCGAACACCAAGAGCCCGGTGGCTTCCATGTCGAGCCGGTGGATGACCCAGGTGCGTGCGCGGCGGCCGTGCCGCTGGCGGACGTGGTCCTTGATGAGGTCGAACAGGGTCGTGCGCCCGGTCGGGGTGGGCGTCGCGGAGATCATGCCGATCGGCTTCTCGACGACGATGATCTCGTCGTCCTCGTAGACGGTGTTGAAGGTGGTGGGGGCGCGCTGGCCGCGGCGGGCGTCGGTGCCGCGGTACTTGTCGGGCCGGCCGCCGTCGCGGTGGTTCCGCGGACCGCCGGGCGAGGGCCGGTTGCTCGCGTTCCAGCGAGGCCCGGAGCTCCGCGGACCGCGGTCGCCCGGGCCCGAGCTCCTGGGTCCAAAGTTCCTGGGCCCAAAGTTCCTGGGCCCAGAGTTCCCCGGCCCGAAGCTTCGGGGCCCACGGTTTCCTGGGCCACGGTTTCCGGGCCCGCTGTTGCCTTGGCTTCGGTTCGCGGGTCCTCGGTTCCCCGGTCCCCGACCGCCGGGGCCTTGGTTGCCCGGTCCGCGATTTCCTGATCCGTGATTTCCTGATCCGGGGTGCCTCGGGCCGGAGTCCCTGGGGGGGTGGGGGGGTCGGTTGTGCGGGGGGCTCATGTGTTGGTGCGTCCTTGGACCAGAGCGATGCGGTCGAGCAGCCAGCCGGCGAAGTCGGTCTTGGACATGCGGCCGCTGGGTTCATCGAAGGCCGGCTCAACGCCCGGCGCCGAGAGCAGTCTTGCGTCGATCTCGTCGGCGTCCATCGTTTCGAGGCTGTTGGCGACAATCAGATCGATTCCCTTGCGGGCGAGCTTGGCACGGGCCGCGTCTTTGAGGCCCGTTTCGGGCTCGAGCGCAAAGCCGACGAGGAGCTGGCCCGGTCGGCGGCGGCGGGCGCACGCGTCGAGCAGGTCGGGCGTCGGTTCGAGCGTCAGCGTGAGCGGGCCGTCGCTTCGGCGGAGCTTCGAGCCGGTGTCCGCGGCGGCGGGCCGGTAGTCGGCCACGGCCGCCGCCATCACCAGCACGTCGCACCAGGGGAGGTGCTCGGCCAGAAGACGTTCCAGATCCTCGGCCGAGCGGAAGCGTCGGCAGTTGACCGCGGCCTGTTGCGGCACCTGGGCGTGTGGGCCAATCAAACAGCGAACTTCGAGCGAGCGCCGCGCCGCGGCATCCGCGATCGCCGCCCCCACGCGACCTGAAGACCGGTTGCCGAGGAATCGGACGGCATCGATCGCTTCGTACGTGGGCCCCGCGGTCACGAGCAACCGCACCGCCGAACCGTGCGGATCAGGATATGCGTTGGCGGAAGTGGACTGTGTGGGTGGCGGGGGCATCGGGTGGGGAGGGGGGTGTGGGGGTGCGTTCGGAGCTGCCGGCGAAGCGAGCGGGGGTCTGTTCGGGCGGTGGGCTGATGTTTGCCCCGGTATGGGGATGGTGATGGGTTTATGGGTCCGTTCTCGGCTTGGTCGTTG
>JBCBZP010000035.1:0-25652 GCA_039815285.1 Planctomycetota bacterium | reverse complement strand
CTCGCTTATAAATATATCATTTCTATCTAAGTTAGCTAATGCTGCAGCAGTCTTATCGCAAACTGCCAAAGGTTGATTTTTTAATAAGATATGACCATTTCCATCATCTACATATTCGTCATCAGTCGGGCGAGGAGAACGCCCGCGGGCCGCCGACGTCGGGCGCGTTGGCGAACGAGCCGGGCGTGGTCGCCGGGGTGATGCCGGGGGTGGTCGCGCCGCGCAGAGGAAGCGGGTGCGCGGGGGTGCCGTTGCTGGTCTGAATCATGGTCGCGATCCCTCCGCCGGTATGAGCCGGATCAGGTGCTGCGGGTGCTTCTCAGCCCGGCCGAAACGCTCTCGGCCGGACGCCCCGTGCGGTTTCCAGAGGATAGCGTCCCAAAGACCGCCCCCGCGGCGCGCCGCGATCGCGAGATCCGCGCCGGCTCAGCCCGCGGTCCGGTCGAAGCTCATCGGATCGTCCCGGTCGCCCGCCTGCTGGCCCGACTGAAAGATCGACGGCAGCCCGAGGGCGCGGCGGAGGTTCGCGATCTGCCCCGCGTGCATCCCGTTGTGGAAGATCACGCGTCCGATGAGTGCCCGGAAGGGCAGCCGCGTCGCGCCCCAGTCGTGCTCGGCGTCGAGCGCCTCGTCTGAGCAGCTCCGGACCGCCTCGGCCAGCCGCTCGCACGAGCGGTTATAGATCAGCATGCCCGACTCGATCGACGGATAGACCAAGGGGTCGATCGCGGGGGTCGACCCGAAACAGACCGTCTCGGTGTAGAACCGCATGGGGATGCGGTTGTTCGGCGGCGCGGCGTCCTCGCGGAAGTCGTGGCGGGAGACCGGCTGGCCGTCGGCGAGCTCGGCCGCACGCTGCATCGTCAGAGAGCAGTGCCCCAGCGTCCAGATGACGTGGTTGGGCAGCCCGGGCGCCTGCGCAACGTGTGTCTGGTCGTCGAAATCGACCAGGTAACGGGTCAGGAGCTCCGCGTTGGTCTCCACGGCGTCGGCGAGGGCCTGCTGCGCTGTTGACATAGATCAACTATGCGGTCAACGCGCCTCATGTGCAAGCCCGCCCGCGTGACGTCGCTACCGGCTGGCGTGGTTGTACCGTCTGAGGTGGGCGACCATGTCGGCCGGGATGTCGCGCGCTTCAGGGCTCTGGAGGATCGTCGAGTGGTCGTCGTCGGGGGTGATGACGATCGCCCCGTGCCGCCCCTCGGGCAGCGTGTAGAAGCTCAGCGCGTTGACGGTCTCGCGGAGGGATCGCACCGCGTTGTCGAGGTCGAAGTTGTCGTCGTCGCCCACCAGCAGCCGCACCCGCGAGAGGTACACCCGCCCGACCTCCGCCCGGCTCTTCAGCAGCCGGCGGTGCAGGTCGCTGAGCGAATACTCCTCGGCCACGCCGCGGTCGATCGCGCCGGTCAGCACCGAGTACAGGTCGACCGGGTTCTGCGTCTCGGGGTCCTTGCCGCCGAACGCGGCGAGCCACGAGTCCCACTGCTGCGCCGATGAGTTGTCCGGCCCGAGCACCTCCTCCATGAGGTTTTCCTCGCGGATCGTCATCGTGACCTCGCCCGCCCGCGCCGTGTAGCTGGGGTGCTCGTTGCCCTTGGCGTCCTGAAAAAAGTTGGCGTCGTTGTAGATGTCGACCCGCTGGAAGAACCCAAAGTCGACCGGGTCGGGCGCCGACGACCATGTCGCTCCGAACGTCCGCGGGTACGCGGTCGCCAGATGCAGCGTCGACCACCCGCCCGACGAGTGCCCGCGCAGCAGCCGCGCCGTCGGCTCGGCGATCAGCGGGAAACTGCGTTCGAGCTGCGGGACGAGGTCGTTGATCAGGGCGTCGGCCACGGGCCCGTTGTTCGGCGAGTTCAGGAACAAGTGGTGCCCGTTCGGGCCCTCTGGGTCGAGCACGATCCAGAACGCGCTGCGGTGCAGCTCGTCCTCGGCCGGCGTGAGCGAGCGGCTGAGCACTCGGCCCGCCCGGCGGAGCCCCGACAGATGGTCGCCGCCGAAGCCCGGGATCTCGTAGACCGCCGGGTACGACCGGTCGTCGTCGTAGTCGATCGGGTAGATCACGGTCGCGTTGAGCGTGGTCGGGCGGTCGCGGAAGCGCGACAGCGTCGGGCTGGACGCGCGCACGATCTCGACGCCCGGGGCGGGTCGCACCGGGGGAGCTTGCACACGCGCGTCCAGACGCAGGTCGATATTCGTCGTTTCGCCCTCGAGCAGCGTGAACGAGACCGGCTCCGAGTACAGGTTGCCCGGCTCGCGGTCCCAGCGAGAGTTCAGCCGGGCGCGGTCGAGCACCGCCTGCGCGGTGTACCGCCCGGCGGGCAGCACCGAGAGCGGCCCGGGAAAGAACGCGTCGACCGTGCCGTCGGTCACCAGGATTTCTTCGAGGACCCCGACGCCCGCCACGTCCAGCCCGACCATGGGCTGTGGGTCGACAAAGAAGGGGCCCGAGGCCGGCGTCGGGCTCGACCGCAGCGTGTTGGGCTCGCGCAGCAGATACACGACCAAACGGCCCGAGAATGACGTCTCGCCCTGAGCCGCCTCCGGACGGACCGTCACGCGGAACGTCGGCTGGGCCGACAGACCCGGGGCGAGAAGAAGACAGGCAGCAACGTGGGAAATCGTGCGTCGGAGCATGACTCAGGATACGGGAGAGGACACGAGCGAGCGGTCACGCTCACCCAATCGCAACACGCATCAGCCAGTCGTAGCACGCATCAGAAGGACCCGTCGACCACACTGCGAGCACCAAGGGTCGCGAACGGGGAACGGTCAGCCCGGGCTACGGCCGCTCTCTCAGCGTCAGCTCGGCATCCGTGATGCCCTCGAGATCAGCCGGGCTGAGCGTATCGCCCGCGATCGTGAACGAGAAGCTCAGGTTGCTGCCGTTCGGCCCCGCGATGCTGACCATGACCTGGTCGGTCTCGTCGTCGGCGACCCAACGCACCGTTCCGGCGCCCTCGGTGTTCAACACCTGAATGTCGGCCGGGTTGGCGGTGTTGAACACCGCGACGAACCCGTCGGCCTTCAGGTCGACGCCGGTGCCGGCCCAGCCGTCGACGGGCGTGAAGAGGGCCGTCGGCCCCGGGTTGGTCAGCTCGTCGGCCGGCAGGGGGGTTCCCGTCGCGGTCTCGGCGGGCTCGGTCTCGGCGCTGACGGGCTCGGATGCCGGCTCGTCCGTGCCCCCTCTGGAAGCGCAGCCCCCCAGCATGGCGGCGGCGAGAAGAAGGACGGTGGTGGTGCGGTCGGCGTGCATCGGCGGGGTCCTCTGAGTGCGGCTTTGAACGGCTCCGCAACAGTGTACAACCCGATGCGCTGATCTGGTACACCCGCGCGGGGCTGCTCTTGAGCCTGACCATCACCCCCGCTTGTCGTCCCAGTCCGCCCCTACGGCACGTACCGGGTGATGCAGACCGAGTCGTTCTGACCCCCGAAGCCGAACGAGTTGCTCAGGCAGGTGTCGATCCGCCCGTCGGTGTCCCGCGCCTCGTTCGGCACGGCGTCGAGGTCGCAGCGGGGGTCCGGGCTCTCGAGGTTGATCGTCGGCGGGATCCAGCCGGTCTCGATCGCCTTGACGCACGTGATCAGCTCGACCGTCCCGGCGGCCT
This sequence comes from Planctomycetota bacterium, assembly GCA_039815285.1. Classification (GTDB taxonomy): domain Bacteria; phylum Planctomycetota; class Phycisphaerae; order Phycisphaerales; family UBA1924; genus JBCBZP01. The sequence goes on along the minus strand of JBCBZP010000035.1, from coordinate 22,044 downwards.
GGATCAGGTGCCCGAGCATGCTCTTGACGCTGGTAAACGGGATATCTCCCGCCAGCTCGCCGAAGGTCAGCTTGACCGCCTTGGTCTCGATCGCGTCGTTCTCCTGGGTGCCCGTGCCGTGCGCGTTGATCCACTGCACGGGCGGTCGCCCGTCGTCGAGCCGCTCGGCCGGGTCAATCCCGGCCTGCTGCAGCGCCGCCCGCATCGCGATCGCGGCGCCCTCGCCCTCGGGGTCGATGTCGGTGATGCGGTAGGCGTCGGCCGACGACCCATAGCCCGCGATCTCTGCGACGATGTTCGCCCCGCGGGCCCGGGCGTGCTCGAGGTCTTCGATCACGAGCATGCCGGCGCCCTCGCCCATGACGAAGCCGTCGCGGGTCGAGTCGAACGGGCGGCTGGCGGTGGTCGGGTCGTCGCTGCGGGTCGACATCGCCGTGAGCCGGATGAAGCCCGACATGCCCAGCGGGTGGATCATCGAGTGCGACCCGCCGGTGAGCATCAGGTCGGCGTCGCCGCGGCGGATCAGCTCGGCCGCCTCGCCCACGCACTGCGCCCCCGCGGCGCACGCGGTCACGCAGTTGCCCACCGGCCCGCGGAGCCCGAACTCACGCGCGACGTGCGAGAGCGCCGCCGAGGGCTCCTGCTCGAACTCGGCGACCCTCGTGTACGACGCGCCCGCGGTCTCCGCCCAGGCGCGCACGTCGAGCGACCTTGCCTCCGGGTCCCAGCCGGCGTGCGTGCTCGTGGCGAACGCCGGCAGGTCGATCTTCCCCTCGCCGGCGCCGAGATAGACGCCGAAGCGCCGGGGGTCGATATCGGGCGACCCCTCCTCGCCGAGCCGCGGGCCGAGGTGCGAGCCGAGCCCCGCGTGGACCCACGCCTGCATCGCCGCGGCGAGCGCGAACCGGCTGCCCACGGCCGCCTCGGCGTACCGCGCCGCCCGGTGGTCCAGGAAGTTGAACAGCTCGAACTCGCGGACCTCCGAGGCGAAGCTCGTCGCGAACGTCTCGCCCGGGAACCGGGTCAGCGGGCGGACCGCGGTCATCCCGGAGAGCAGCTTCGCCCACACGCTGTCGACGTCGAAGCCCAGCGGCGTGATCCAGCCCATGCCGGTGATGACCACACGTTTTTCGGGCATAGACACCTTCCGAGTCTCGCGTGATGAGGGCTCGCCGAACGCCGATCAGTCCCCGTCGTCGCCGCCGCTGTTTTCGGCGGGCGACTCGGCCGCTTCGGCGCCCTCGTCCTCGTCGTCCTCGTACTCCTCGTACTCGTCGTCTTCTTCCTCGCGGCGCTTGTTGAGCCCGAGCTTGTCGGGGTTGAGCACCCGGACCAGCCCGTCCTTGAGCCGCCGCTCGGCGAAGTTGATGATCAGCCCGAGCTCGAGGTCCGCCACGCGGAGCTTCGACCGCATGACGAGCCGGTCGAGCCCGGTCACCTCGCCCGGCCGGGCCAGCACCTGCACGAGGAACCGGTCGCCGATGTAGAGGTCGGCCGAGCACTCGCCGACGTCTTCTTCGAGGTAGGTGATGCGGAAGGTCTTGTTCTGCTCGAAGGGCAGGTCGGCCTCTTCCAGCTCGATCTCGAGCGCCTTCTGGTAGACCTGTTGCGCGAAGCCCGGGCCGAGCGTCTTGTGGACCTCGATCGACCCGCCGATGACCAGCCGCGACTGCTCGGTCAGCTTCGGGTCGAGCTCCGACAGAGGGAGCCCGCGCCGGTTGCCTTCGTGACCCCCGTCGCGGCCCCCGTGGCGGCCGCGCCCGCGCTGGTACCCGCCGCGGCGGTCGTAGTCGTCGTGCATGGATGGTTCCTTTCGGCGTCGTAGGCGGTGTTGACCCCGGACGACGCGTGACCGGGAGGTGATCGAGTAAGGCCTGATTGTTGCGCGCTCGCCCCGCCCGGGCACACCCGCCGGGCGATCGGGGTTCTGGCAATCGCTCTAGGCAACACCCGGAGCCGACAGCACCACCGCGGCGCACTGGCCCGTCAGCGACCCGCAGCACACGAGCGCGTGCCGGATCTGGCCGGCCGCGGATTCCGCCGAGCCCGCCAGCAGACCCGCCGCCGGCGTCCCGCCGTGCAGGCGCGCCGGGAACCGCTGCTCCGCGATCGCCGCGAGCGCGACCGCCGCCTGGAACGCCCCCGCCCCCGCCACAAGGTCTCCGACATACGGCGTCACCGCGGCGATCGGCGTCTCGCTCAGCGCGTCGCCGAACACCTCGCCGAGCGCCGCCGCCTCCGAGCGATCCATCGACCGCACGCCTGTCCCCTGCGGCACGATCAGGTCGATCTCACCGGGCGTTACGCCCGCGTCTTCAAGCGCTCGCTCGCACGCGTCGACGATGCCTAGATTCGGTGAGTCCGGCTTCGACGAGTCGGTCTCCGGCGAGTCAGTCTCTAGCGACTCAGGACCATCGCCGCCGAGCATCGCGTGCGACGAGCCGTGCCCTGAGAGCACCCCGATGGCCCGCGCACCGCGGGCCGCCGCAGCGTCGGCCGACTCCAGCACAAAGATCGCCCCGCCCTCCCCAAGCACCGAGCCGCCCGCGTCGGGGTCGTACGGCCGCACGTCGCGCCACGCCTCGTCTGACGCCGGCCCGCGTCGCAGCCGATCCCACGCGTACATCCGCGCGAGCCCCAGTGGGTTGAGCTTGCTCTCGACGCCGCCGGTCAGCACCGCGTCGGCCGCCCCGCGCTCAAGGATCCGTGATGCTTCTCCGAGCGACAGCAGCCCGCTGGCCTCGCCGCAGACGAGGGTGTTCGACGGACCGCGCGTGCCGTGGATGATCGTCACGTGGCACGCGAGCATGTTCGGCAGGTACTTGAGCATCCACAGCGGCGTGAGGTTCGCGATGCCCTCACGGCCCCAGTGCTCTAGATCGACGTCCGCACCCCCGTCAGACCCCGCACGGATGCTCGATGCGAGCGCCGCGCCGAGTTCGGCCGTGTCCGCCGAGATGAGCCCTGCTCCGATCAGGCATCCGAGACGATCGTCCGGGTAGGTCGACGGTTGGGGTTCGCTCGCTCGCGTCCGCAGCCCGGCGTGCTCGACGGCCGCCCGGGCCGCGGCGACGGCGAGCGCCGAGTCTCGGGCCATCACCTTCGTCGCCTTCCGGTAGCTCTTGGGAACGTGATCCGTCGGTCGGAACCCCGACAACTCGCCCCCCGCAGACGACGGGAACCCGGTCGCATCGAATCCTGTGATCTCGTCGAGCCCAGACCGACCCTCGCCCAGAGCCGCCCACGTCGGGTCCAGACCGATCCCGAGCGCGCTGATCGGGCCAAGACCTGTAATGACCGGTTGAGCAACCGGGCGTTCGCTTCGAGGCATCCCGATACCGTATTCCGACCGGGGTCAACACGGGACGGGCATGGGCTGAGGATTGGACCGCGTTCGGGGTTCGATCCGATGCTTTTCGTTGTATGAGTACCGGCCAGACGCAGGCACCGATCAAAATTCAAACAAGCAGGCTCGCGGGCTGCGGCTCTTGGCTCGTCCTCCTGGCTGGGCTTAGTGTCGTCGCCGCTTCGGTGCTCATCCCTGCCGAGGTCGAGCTGCGCCGGGTGCACGACGAGCGAGATCGCGTCGTGGCCGAGGAGGCCGGGCGTCGGGCGTGGCTCGATCGGCACCTCGCCTACCGCGACGCGCTCGCCGAAGGGCGGGGCGCCGTGCTGATCGACGTTGCCCGACGTCAGCTCGGCAAACGCCCTGCCGGCTGGCAGCCGGTCGAGCCCACCGCCCGCGCTTCTGCTGACCCGTTCCTGACCCTCGGCCGGCTGCGACGCGTCGGAGCGTCGTCGACCGAGCCCAAGTCCGTTTCCGTTCTTGAGCGGTGGTTTGGAGACCGCCGTACCGGAGCCTGGGGGGTGGTCCTCGGCGGGGTCTGCGTGTTCTGGGCGCTCCTTCCCCCGGCGAGCCGACTCGACCGGGCGACACCGACCACCGCCTGAGCGTGTGCGATCGATCGGTCGCGTTGCCGGCGACGTTGGGTTTGCTAGGGTTGTCCGTGTCGATGACTGCACCGGCGACGTTCCCTCGGCTTGCACGCCTGCGCCACGCGCGGGAGTTTCGACGAGTCCGAGACGCGAGGCTGCGCAAGGGCCGCGGGCCGCTGCTGGTCTCGGGTGTGCCCAATGGGCTCGGCCGCTGCAGACTGGGTCTTTCCATCGGCCGGCGATTCGGCGGCGCCGTCGACCGCAACGGGTGCAAACGCCTGGTCCGCGAAGCGTTCCGGCTCGCCCGGTCCGAGCTCGACGCCCTGAGCCCGTCGCTCGACCTCGTCGTCGCGGTCCGCCCGCCCACCCGCCCGCCCACCCGCCCAGCCACCCGCTCGCACACTCGGCCGCATCCGGGCGAGTACCGGGCCCTGCTGATCGAGGCCGCCGCGGCGATCCGGCGCGAGATCGGTCGGCGGACGCGGCGATCCGCCGCCCAGGAATCCCACTCGGGAGCGGGGCCGTGACGTCCGTCGGCCGTCTCGCGTCCTGGCCCTTTCTGGCGTTGATCTATCTTTACCGCTGGACGCTCGGGCCCGTGGTGGGCGGACGGTGCCGTTTTCAGCCGTCTTGCAGCACGTACGCCCTGGAGGCCTACCGCAAGCACGGGCCGATCCGGGGCACCTGGCTGACCGTCTGCCGCTTGTCAAGATGCCACCCGGGCGTCATCAGCGATCCCCACGACCCGGTGCCGCCGGTTGGGAAAATGCACCCGTCGGAAGCACAGACGCGCACCGGCAAAGGTGGTCGCGGGTGACCAAGCGCATGTCCGGCTCCGAGCGTCGCGATCAGCTCCTGCGTGTGGCGGCCGAGCTGTTCGCCGAGCATGGATACGCCCGCACGACGACCGCCGAGCTCGCGCGGGCCGCTGGTGTCACCGAACCCATTATCTACCGCCACTTCCAGAGCAAGCACGACCTATTCGTCGCGCTGATCCGGGCAACCGGCGAACGCACGATCGAGCTCTGGAGCGAGGCGCTCGAGGGCGCTGCGAGCACGGAAGAACGCGTCAGCCGCCTGCTCGGCTCCAACGTCATGGTCAACGATGAGCAGGGCCGCGCCGCGTACCGCGTCATTATCCAGGGCGTGACCGAAGCCGGGCACCCCGAGACCCGCGCCGCGATCGAGGAGCATTTTAACACGCTCCACGCGTTCCTTTCCAAGGAGATCGCCGCCGGTCAGGCCGAGCACCGGATCTGGACGCGTTTCGACGCCGACCTCATCGCGTGGGTCTTGATCGATGTCGCGCTCGGGTACGGGCTGCTCGAGGCGCTCCGCGTCCGCGGGCACGGGCACGCCGCGGGCGAGTCGGTCCAGAGCGTCGTTCGGCGTCTCCTGCTGCCCCGCGTCGGCGGCGGGACCGATCGGCCGACCAGATAGGGCCCGGTGGGCTGGGTCGGCAGAATCGCCGAGGGCGGGCCCGCGAGGGTTCTCGGGCGTCGGCCCGGGTTGTTTTCTTTGGGAAACCGGTCGCCGCGGTGTAGTCTTTCGACGCCGTGATCTACCTCGACAACAACGCGACGACAAGGCCGAGCGCCGCCGTCCGAGAAGCGATGGGCCTGGCCCTCGCCGAGTTTTGGCAGAACCCCTCGAGCGTGCACCGCGGCGGTCAGGAAGCCCGGCGAGAGGTCGAGCTCGCCCGCCGCGCCGCGGCCGAGATCGTCGGCGTGCGCGCACGAGAAATCGTCTTCTGCGGCGACGGCACCGAGGCGATCGAGATCGCGATCCGGGGGCGCGTCCAGGCGATGCGAGCCGCCGGCGTCGAACGGCCCGTCGTCGCGACCACCGCCGTTGAGCACGCCGCCGTCCGCGACCTGGTCACGCAGATGGACGAGCGCGGCGAAGCCCAGGCTGTCTGGCTGCCGCTCGGTGAGCACGGCATCGTCGACGTGTCGGCCGTCGAACGGCTCGACCCCAAGACCACCGCCTGCGTGAGCGTGCAGTGGGCCAACAACGAGACCGGCGTGGTGCAGCCCGTCGAGCGCCTCGCCGCGGCCTGCCAGCGCGTGGGTGTCGCGTTCCACATCGACGCGACGCAGTGGATCGGCAAGGCGATCACCGACCTGTCGTTGCCCGAGCTCGCGGGCGTGTCGCTGCTGACCTACAGCCCGCACAAGTTCCACGGGCCGAAGGGCATCGGCGTGCTCGTGGCCCGCCGCGGGACGCGCCTCGCCGTCCTGCGGCCGGGGTCGCAAGAGCTCGGCCGACGCGGCGGCACGGAGAACGTGCCGGGCATCGTCGGCGCCGGCGTCGCCTGCCGCGAGGCGATGGCGTTCCTCCATGACGAGGCAGCCGTCGCCCGCGTCGCGGCGCTGCGAGACCGCTTCCAGGACGCCGTGCTCGCGGCGCACCCCGAAGCGGTCGTCACCGGGCTGCCCGCGTGCTCTGGGGGCGGTGACCGGGGGGCAAGCGGGGAGGGAAGCGACTGGCAGGCGACCGGGCGGCTCTGGAACACGACCAACATCGCCTTCCCCCGGCTCGAGGCCGAGGCGCTGCTGCTGGCGATGAGCGAGCGCGGGCTGGCCGCGTCCGCCGGGGCGGCGTGCAGCTCGGGCAGCCTCGAAGCGTCGCCCGTTCTGCGGGCGATGGGCGTGCCCGACCACGTCGCCTTTGGCGCCGTCCGTTTCAGCCTGAGCCGCGAGACCACCGACGCCGAGATCGACGAGGCGCTGACGATCGTCCGCGACGTCGTCGCGGCGGTCGGCCGATCGCTGCCGGCCTGAACGACCGGCCTGAGCTGTTGGCCTGAGCTGTCGAATTCAACACGCGGCCGCATCCCGCTGGGCTTTTGGTCAGGGGGCTGTTACCCTTCGCCATGACGCAGTACACACAGAGCGGCGCGGGCGAGTACTTCTACGACGAGCCCGAGAAGACCAGCATCCTCGCGATCCTGTCCCTGATCCTCGGGCTGATCTGCTTCGTCCCGCTGCTCGGGGTCCTCGCGATCGTCCTGGGTGTGTTCGCCCTGATTGGGATCGGCTCGTCCCAGGGCCGGACCAAGGGCACGGGCCTGGCCGTGGCGGGCATCGTCCTCGGCCTGCTGTTCTCGGTGCTCCAGACGGGCGCGCTCTTCGCGGCTCAGCAAGGGCTCGCGAAGTTTGGACAGTTCGCGAACCCGCTGGTCGAAGTCGAGGCGGGCAGCTACGACGAAGCGCGGAAGTACCTCGCGACCGACACCGCCAACGAGCTCACAGACGACGACTTCGAAGAGTTTCGCGACGCGTATCAAGCCGAGCTCGGGTCGTTCGACTCGGTCCCGAAGGGGCTCGTGGCGCTGATCGGAACGTACAGCGAGCTTGGGCCTTCCATGAACGCGGTCTCCACAAACGATGCGCCGTATTCGGGGGCTAGTTTCCCGATCCCGGGTCTGTTCGACAACAGTTCCGCGATCATCATGCTTGCGATCGATGAGAGCGGCGGCATCGGACCCAACGAGTTCCCGCTCGCGGAGAACATCGGCGTGGTTCTTCCCGACGGGTCGCTCCTGTGGCTCGCAGAAACCGAAGGTGAAGAAGCTGAGGCAACCGAAGCCGGGACCGAAGGCGCGGACGAGGCCGAAGCCGCCGGTTCCGAAGCAGCGACGCCCGAAACGCCGGAGCCGCCGTCGGAACCCGACCCCGACCCCGAACTCGAACTCGAAGCCGGCGGCGACGCCGACGCCGACGCCGAAGACGCGGGGTGAGCGGCGCTCCGGCCGAGCCCGTTGTCCGCGCGAGAGGCGTGCGCAAAGCGTTCGGGACCAAGACCGTCATCGACGATCTCAACCTCGACGTCTACCCCGGCGAGACCATGGTCGTCATGGGCGGCTCGGGCTCGGGCAAGAGCACCACGCTCCGCATGATGATCGGCTCGGTCCGGGCCGACCGTGGCTCGATCGAGCTCTTCGGCGAGAACATCTGCGACCAGACGGGCGACTCGCTCAACCGGTCGCGAAAGAAGATCGGCGTGCTGTTCCAGTCGGGCGCGCTGTTCAACTCCATGACGGTCGCCGAGAACGTCGCGCTCCCGCTGGTCGAGCACACCAACCTCGACCGCGAGATCATCGAGATCCAGGTGAAGATCAAGCTCGAACTCGTCGGGCTCCGCGAGCATGCCGATAAATTCCCCGCCGCGCTGTCGGGCGGCATGAAGAAGCGGGCCGGCCTCGCCCGGGCGCTCGCGCTCGACCCGCGCATCATCTTCTACGACGAGCCCAGCGCCGGGCTCGACCCGGTCACCAGCGCCGAGATCGACCGGCTCATCATCGACCTCTCGAAGAAGCTCGGCGTCACCAGCGTCGTGATCACCCACGAGATGGACTCGGCCTTCGCGATCGCCGACCGCATGGCGATGCTCGACAAGGGCCGCATCCTCAAGGTCGCCGAGCGCGCCTGGTTCGAGAACGTCCGCGACTCCGCCGACACCGGCGGGCTCTCCCGCGACGAGCGGCTCATCCGCCAGTTCCTCCGCGGCGACGCCGATGGTCCTATCACCGAACGCAAGGCGTCGACCAGCTACGAGGAAGACCTCTTCGGGATCGACGAAAGCGTTAGGCCCCGCACGCCCAGCGTGCAGGCGACGCGGGATATGTGACCGGGACGCGCGGGCTCGGCCCGTTCCGTCGCTAATGCCGACACCCACGCTCAGGGCGAAACGCCGCGGGCATCGCGCCCGGGGTCGTGTCTTAGAAATCTCGCGGAGCGTGTCCGATGCATGTACCGACCACCGCCGACCCGTAGTGGTCGTCGAGCACCGCCTGCCAGCTCTCGGTCGAATCGACCTCGATGAATCGCTTACGGACGAGCTCGGCGTCGGGGTGGTGCTGCGCGAAGCGGATGCCGAACTTGCGCATCGTCCGGCCCGTGAAGCTCTCGGCGTGCCGCACGAGCCTCGCGTTCGCCGCGAGCGCGAGCCCGAAGTGGTCTTCCAAGACGCCCCGTTGTTCCTCGAGGGTCGGCGTGGTGGGTGTCTGACCCGCGAAGAGCTGCCGAGCCTGTCGAAAGATCCACGGGTTGCCGATGCACCCGCGTGCGACCGACGCCGCGTGCGAGCCCGTGTAGTCGAGCATCAGCGGGATGTCCTCGGCCGTCCACACGTCGCCAGACGTGAAGATCAGCCGGTCCTTGACACGGCCCGGGTGCTTCCGCTTGACGATGTCTCGGAGGATGTCCCACCGACTCGGCCCGATGTACTTCTGCTGGACGCTCCGCCCATGCACGGTAACGAACGCGACGCCGAGGTCGTACGCCGCGTCGAAGATCCGGAAGAAGTTCTCGGCCATCTCCGGCGTGTCGTCGAAGCTCCGGCGCATCTTGAGCGTGACCGGCACGCTCGCCGGCAGCGCGTCCCGCACGGCTTCGATGATGTCGATCGCCCCCTGAGGCTGCGCGAGCCAGTGCCCGCCACGCGCCTTCGACTTGATCTTCTTCACCGGGCAGGCGATGTTCAGATCGATAGACGCGTAGCCCGTCCGCGTCCGGGTCGGGTTGGGCGTGGGCGACGCCGACGGCGAGCAATGGAACGCGCTCGTCCCGTTGTCGTAGCTCTTGACCTTGTGCGTCGTGAGGTCGTCGTACGCCAGGTCGCGGTACTCACGGTCGGCGCGGGCGCCCTGTTCGACCATTTTCACCGCCGCGGCCGCCATCTCCGCGGGCTCCGAGCCCATGATCTGACCCAGCAGCGGCGCGTCGTCGGCCCCGCCCGGCACGTTGTCGGCCAGATCGCCCAGGTCCGCCTTGGCGAACCCACGCCCCCCGGCCAGAAGCGTCCGGTCGAGCAGCGCCTCGGTGATGCACAGCGGGCAGCCGAGCCGGCGGGCGATCAGCCGCATCGCGGCGTCGGAGTAGCCCGCGAGCCCCGCCTGGAAGAACGGCGCGTCCATGCCCGGGATCAGGTCTGCCAGCCGCCCGTCCACGCCGTGTTCGGACCACCGGCGCTCCAGGCGTTCGGCCGCCCGCAGGGCGTCGTCGGCCGAGCGGCCCAGACCGGGGGCGACGCCCGGCTCGGGCGCGGTCGCGTTCTTCGAGGCGGTTTCGCAGGACACATCCAACGGTACGGCCCGGCTTGCTTCACGGCCGGCCCGAGACGACGATGCCCCATGAGACCCGCGCTGACGCTGCCCCCTTTCCTCGGAACCTGTCTCGTCGGAACCTGTCTCCTCGGGATCAGCTCGGGCTGCGGCCTCGTCACGCCGCGATGGGGCGACCGCCAGCCCGTCTACCCCGAGCCCAGCCCCCGCGGCTCCACCCTCGACGTCCAGGTCGTCCGCGACGAGACCGAGATCCGCCTGACCAACACCACCGCCCGCTCGTTCCCCGCCGGGCGGCTCTGGGTGAACCAGTGGTTCAGCCGCGAGGTGCCCGAGTTCGAGGTCGGCGCTTCGTGGTCCTACTCGCTCTACGGCTTCCGCGACGAGCACGGTGAGGTCTTCCGCGCCGGCGGGTTCTTCGCCTCCGAGCAGCCCGAGGTGGTCGTCACCGTCGAGCTCGACACCCTCGACCCCAGCGGCAGCCGCATCATCCACCCCTTCGTCGTCGTGCGGGAGGGCGAGTGATGCGTGTCCTCGTGGTCGGGCCCCACCCCGACGATCAAGAGCTCGGCATGGGCGCGACGATCGCCAGGCTCGCCGCTCTCGGCCACGACGTGCTCCTGCTCGACGTGACCAACGGCGAGCCCACGCCGCTCGGCTCCGTCGAGCAGCGCGCGATCGAAGCCGCCAGTGCGCTCGGCGCGCTCTCGCCCGACCCGGCGAAGCACCCCCAGGGCAAGCCGGTCCGCCGCATGCTGCTCGGGCTGCCCAACCGCACCGTCGAGCACACGGTCGCGGCCCGCCACCAGATCGCCGGCGTCATCCGCGCTTGGCAGGCGAGCGTCATCTTCACCCCCTTCTTCGAAGACGCCCACCCCGACCACCGGGCCGTGACCCGCATCGTCGAGGACGCCCGGTTCGACGCCAAGCTCACCAAGGTCGACATGCCCGCCCCGGCCGACGGCTGGGGCCGCGACGAGCCCCCAGCGCTCGGCCCGCCGATCTACCCCAAGTGGCTCTTCTACTACTACGCCACCCACCTCCGCTGGGTCGCCAACCCCTCGTTCGTCGTCGACGTGACCGGCTTCATGGATCAGAAGCTCGCGTCGATCCGCGCGTACGAGACCCAGTTCGTCCTCCCCGAGAAGAACCGCAAGATCGTCGACTGGGTCGACGCCTCGGCGACCTACTTCGGCAGCCGCATCGGCGTCGACGCCGGCGAGGGCTTCTTCACGAAAGAGCCGATCGGGCTCGGCGACCTCTCGGCCCTCGCCTGAGCTGCGAACGCGGGCCCGCGTTTGATTGTGCCGCCCGGCTCCGCTCTGATAGGTCGTGAGCCCCGCGACCCCCGCCCAGCCCGAGCCCACGACGGAGCCAGCGCCGGAGCCCCGGGTTGTCGAGCGGGCCCCCGGCGCCGTCGTCGCCCTGCTCGGGCCCGAGGTCGACGAGTTGCTCGACCAGAAGAAGTTCCGCGAGCTGCGCGACGCGCTCGAGACCCTGCCCCCGCCCGACATTGCCGAGGTGCTCGAAGCGCTCTCGATCGAGCGGGCCGCGGTGGCGTTCCGCATGCTGCCGCGCGCGGTCGCGTCCGAGACGTTCACCTGCTTCGAGCCCGACCGCCGCGGCGAGCTCATCGAGCAGCTCGGCGACGTCAAGAGCCGCCAGGCGCTCGAGTCGCTCAGCGCCGACGACCGCGCCCGCGTGCTCGACGAGCTGCCCGCCGAGGTCAGCAAGCCGCTGATCCGCCTGCTCGACCCGCACACCCGCCGCGAGACGCTGGCGATCCTCAACTACCCGCCCGACTCGGTCGGCCGGCTCATGACCCCCGACTACGTCCGCGTGCGGCCCGAGTGGTCGGTGCAGCGGTCGCTCGAGCACATCCGCGAGTGGGGCGACGACGCCGAGACCGTCCACTACGTCTACGTGGTCAACACCGAGTACGAGCTGGTCGACGACCTGCACATCCGCCGCCTGCTGCTCGCCGACCCTTCGAAGACGATCGCCGACGTGATGGACGACCAGTTCGTCGCGCTCACCGCGACCGACGACCGCGAAGAGGCGGTCCGCGCGATGAACCGCTACGACCGGTCGGTGCTGCCCGTGATCGACTCGCAGGGCATCCTGCTGGGCATCGTCACCCACGACGACGTCGCCGACGTCGCCGAGGAAGAAGCGACCGAAGACTTCCAGAAGCAGGGCGGGCTCGAGGCGCTCGGCAAGCCCTACATGCAGGTGCCCGTTTTCGAGATGGTCAAGAAGCGGGGCGGCTGGCTCTGCGGGCTGCTCGTGCTCCAGGCCGTGACCATCGGCGTGCTCGACTCGTTCGACGAGCAGCTCGCCAAAGCCGCCGTGCTGGTTGTCTTTATCCCGCTGATCATCTCGTCGGGCGGGAACACGGGCACCCAGGCCGCGTCGCTGCTCGTCCGCGCGCTCGCCGTCGGCGAGGTCGAGTTTAAAGACCTCCGGCGCATCGTCGGCAAAGAGCTGCTCACCGGGCTGGTGCTCGGGCTCGCGATGGGGACGCTCGCTTGGGGCGTGGTGCAGGGGATGCACGCCGTGGGCATGGCCGACACCGAGTACGCCCCGCGGGTGGGCGTCGCCGTCGCGTTGTCCATCGTTGGCATCGCCGTCTGGGCCGTCCTGCTGGGCGCGAGCTTCCCGCTCGTGCTCCACCGGCTCAAGCTCGACCCCGCCTCGATCTCGTCGCCGCTGGTCGCGACGGTCATGGACGTGTCCGGGCTCGTGATCTACCTCGTCGTCGCGACGGCCGTGCTCGGCGGCGTGATCCTGTAGACCCGGGGTATCGCCGAGCGCTTCAGCCCTCGGTCGGCACAAACCCCGGCCCCTGCGGCCGGCTCACCGTCGTCGTCGCGTTGCCAAGGATGATCCGCGCGTCGTGCGTGTCGGCGAACCACCGCACCGCCCAGTCGAACAGCACCCGCAGCCGGTTCCGGAACCCCACGAGGAACGCGATGTGCACCACCGCCCAGAGCATCCACGCGACGAAGCCCGTGACCTGCAGCCCGTTGATGTCGGCGATCGCGTGGTTCTTGCCGATGATCGCCATCGCGCCCTTGTCGCGGTAGCGGAACGCCGCGCGTGGCGTCTGGGCCGGCGCCCGACCGCCGCGGATCTCCTCAGCGATCGCCAGGCCCGCGTACCGGCCCATCTGCATCGCCGTTTGGGCAACGCCCGGCAGGATCTCGCCGCCGCCCTCGGGCGTGAACGCCGCGTTGTCACCGGCGACAAACACCTCGGGGTGGCCCGGGATCGTCAGGTCGTGGTGCACAAGCACCCGCCCCGACCGGTCTAGCTAGACCCCGGGGGCTTGGGCGAGGTCGCCCGTCAGCCGGTTCGCCCGCACGCCCGCGGCCCAGAACACGTTCTGCGCCGCGAAGAACTCGCCGTGCTCGGCCGAGCCCACCCGCAGGCCCGCCCGCGTCACGTCGGTCACCATCGCGCCCGTCCGGATCTCGACGCCGATGCTCTCGAGCGCCCGGTGCGCGTACGAGCTCAGCCGTTCCGGGAACCCCGGCAGCACCCTCGGCCCCCCTCGAACAGGATCACCCGCGTCGTCGACGTGTCGACGTTGCGGTACTCGCTCGGCAGCGTGCGGCTCGCGATCTCCTTGATCGCCCCCGACAGCTCCACACCCGTCGGACCCGCGCCGACGATCGCGAACGTCAGCGCCGCCCGCTTCGAAGCCTCGTCGCCCTCGTGCTCGGCCGACTCAAACGCCAGCAGCAGACGGCGGCGCATCGCCGTCGCGTCGCTCAGCGTCTTGAGACCCGGCGCGAACTCCGCCCAGTGATCGTTCCCGAAGTAGTCGTGCGTGACGCCGGCCGCGAGCACGAGGTAGTCGTACGACGCCGACCCGCGCGAAAACTCCACGCGCCGGTTCTCGACGTCGATCCCCCGGACCTCGGCCAGCACCGTGTCGCAGTCGGCCGTGCCCTTGAGCGTCACCCGGATCGGCTTGGAGATGTTCGCCGGCGACAGCGAAGCCGTCGCCACCTGGTACAGCAGCGGCTGGAACATGTGGTGGTTCTGCCGGTCGATCACTGCGACGTCGGCGTCGACCCCGCAGAGCGCCCTCGCGCACACGAGCCCCGCGAACCCACCACCGATAGTCACCACACGAGGTCTGTCAGCCATACCGCACTGGGTCCGACGGGCGACGCTCCGTAGAGTCACCCAGGCAGCCGAATCATCAAACCGCCCTCATAACAAGGGCCTCGGAACAAGGGTCTCGCAACAAGGCGTGCGCCCTCAAGAGCTCATCCCGCCGCCAGACCCCGCACCGACCCCTCGCGGAGCTTCATGCCGACCTGCTCGTCCTCCTGCTCCGCCTGCGCGTAGGCCTCGCCAAAGCGGAACAGGCGGAAGCTGTTCGCCGCCACGATCACGCCCGTCGCGAGCTGGTAGAGCGCCGCGAGCGGCGAGCCGACGCCCGTCGCCTCCAGCGTGCCCGACGCCGCGAGCGCCAGCCCGCCGAGCGCCATCACCACCGCGACGACGATGTTCTGCGTGATAATCCCGCGGCTCTTGCGGCTCAGCTCGATCAGGAACGGGATCCGCTTCAGGTCGTCGGTCATCAGCGCCACGCCCGCGGAGTTCGCCGCGATGTCCGACCCGTGCAGGCCCATCGCGACGCCCACGTCCGCCGCCGCGAGCGACGGGCCGTCGTTGATGCCGTCACCCACCATCAGCGTGCGCACGCCCGAGCCCGTTAACGCTTTGATCTGCTCGTGCTTCTCCTCGGGGTGGCACTCTGCCTCGATCGTGTCGACGCCGACCTGCGTGCCCACACGCTTGGCGACCGACAGGCGGTCACCCGTGAACATCGCCACGTGCCGCACGCCCAGCTCACGCAAACGCCCAATGACGGTCCGCGTCTCCTTGCGGACCGTGTCGGCGAGCCCGACCGCGCCGAGGTACCGCCCGCCCTGCATGATGTGCACGCCCGACATGCCCTCGATCTTTGATTCGACGGACTCGACGTCGGCGCGGGTATGGTCGGCGAGCTCGACGATCCACGACCCCCGGCCCGCATAAATGTCCCCGCCCGGGCCCGTCGCATGCACGCCTCGCCCGTGGACCTCGGCGTAGTGCCCGGTCTCCTGCGGGTCGAGCTTCGCCGCGCGAGCCGTCTGCATGATGCTTTTCGCTAGCGGGTGGTTCGAGTGCTGCTCTGCCGTCGCCGCGGCCAGCAATAGATCTGCCCCTTCCACGCCCGGCGCCGGCGCGAGCTTGCTCACCGCGAACTGCCCGGTCGTCATCGTGCCCGTCTTGTCCATGACGACCGCGTCGATCGTCGCCGCGGCCTCGAGGTAGGTCGTCTGCTTGATCAGGATGCCCAGCCGCGCCGCCGCCGCGAACGCCGCGACCATCGCCGTGGGCGACGCCAGCAGCAGCGCCGCGGGCGCCGTGACCACCAGGATCTGCACGAACGTCGAGACCGCCGTCTCCCGCGTCTCGACCGCCGGCGAGTTGAACTTGAAGAACAGCACGATCGCCGCGACCGAGATCACAACCGGCACGAAGAACCGCGAGACCTGCTCGATGATCAGCTGGCGCGGGCTCTTCGACTGCTCCGCCTCCTTGATCAGGTTCGTGACCTTGCCGATCGTCGTGTCCTCGCCGACCTGCGTTACCCGCACGTCGATGTTGCCCGTCAGGTTCGCCGTGCCCGCATAGACCGGGTCGCCCGCCTGCACCTCAACCGGCACCGACTCGCCCGTGAGCGACGCCTGGTTGATCGTCGTCGTGCCCTCGGCGATCGTGCCGTCGACCGGCAGGTTCTCGCCGGGGCGCACCCGAACGGTCTGCCCGATCGAGAGCCCGCCGACCTTGACCTCGCGCTCCTCGCCGTTCTCGACGAGCCGCGCCGTGTCGGGCGTGAGCCCGATGAGCTGCTCGATCGCCCGCAGCGCGCCCCAAGCCGTCCGCCGCACGAACTGGTCGGCGATCAGCAGCAGGAACGCCAGGATGCCGGCCGTCGTGTACTGCTGGCTCGCCAGCGCCGCCGCGATCGCCAGCGACGCCAGCGTCGACGAGCTCAGCCGGAAGTCGTTGATCTCCTTGAACGCCGCGAAGAACAGCGGGATCGCCAAGATGATCGCCCCGAGCATCGCCGGCAGCTCGGTCACCCCCGAGTCGAGGCCCAAGCCCTTGGCGATAAAGGTGATCAGCACGAGCACCCCGCCGAACAGGTAGAGCAGGATCGAACGCTCGGACTGGCGTTCACGCCTGTCGGCAAGCCCGGGCTCGTTCGTCGTGTTCGAAAGGTCTGGTGCCGCGATGCTTGACATGATGCTGTCTGTTCCTCGTCAGGTGCCAGAGAAGCCGTGGCAGGGAGCCGTAGCCCGGACCGAGCCGGACGGAACACCGGTCCTGAAAACCGGTCCGAACACTAGGTGGCGAACACAAGCGCGACGCTCTCACGCCGCACGGCTCTTGCCGGTTGGATCCGAGACGCAACGCCGAGCGGTTGCGTCCAAACGACGCTTCGGCGAGACCGACTTCCAGCCACCCGCCGCCCGCCGCTGGGCTTCGGCCCGTGGGGGAGGGATCATCCGACATGACCAACACGAACCCCCCTGCCGCGAACGCCCCTGCAAAGACCGACGGTAAGGTCGCAATTCTTGGCTGCGGACAAATGGGTCTCGTCTGCTCCACCATGCTCCGAGGCCGCACCGATCGCCCCGGGCCCGCCGTCGTTCTTTGGGGCCACGACACCGCCGAGACCGCCCAGCTCACGCAGACCAGCGCCTCCGACCGCCTGCCCGGCTTCGAGCTGCCCGGGGGCGCGACCGCGACCGACGACCTCGCCGAGGCCCTCGCCGACGCCACGCTGCTCGTGAGCGCGATTCCGACGCAGCACGTCCGCGAGGTCTGGGAGCGGGTCCGCACCGTCGGCACGCTGCCGGCCGCGAGCGCCGGGGTCGTCAGCGTCTCCAAGGGCATCGAGAACGGCACCCTGCTTACACCCACCGCGGTCATCGCCGATGCCCTCGCCGAAGACCCGGACGGCCCGCCCCGCCGCTACGGCACCCTCAGCGGGCCCACTATCGCCGCCGAGCTCGCCCGCTGCCTGCCCGCCACCATGATCGCCGCCAGCGACCCCACCTCCGACGAGGGCGGCGCCTTCGCCCAACAGGTCCAAGACCTGTTCTCCACGAGCTGGCTCCGCGTCTACACCAACACCGATCTCCTCGGCGTCGAGCTGTCGGGCGCGATCAAGAACGTCGTCGCCATCGCCGCCGGCATCCTCGACGGGCTCAAGGCGGGCTACAACGCCAAGAGCGCCCTGCTCGCCCGGGGCCTCGCCGAGATCGCCAGGCTCGGCGTTGCCATGGGCGCCCAACCCGACACCTTCTTCGGTGTCGCCGGCGTCGGCGACCTCGCCACCACCTGCTTCAGCCCCGAGGGCCGCAACCGGACCTGCGGCGAAGCCCTCGGCCGCGGCGAGAAGCTCGAAGACTACCTCCGCCGATCCCCCTCCGTGGTCGAGGGCGTCGCCACGACCAAGAGCGTCCTCGGGCTCGCCGAGCGGTACCGCGTCGAGATGCCGATCACCAACGCGGTCCACGCCGTGCTGTTCGACCGCCTCGACCCGCTCGAGGCGATCTCGACCCTGATGAGCCGCGAGCTGAAGGCCGAACGCGTCGGCTAGCCCGCTCGGTCGCTTTGTTTATCAATTCTTGGTAAACTCGCGAAACCTGTTATAATCTAGTCATGGATCCGCTTCGCAATCCCTACGCGCCCGGCGCCGGCACGCAGCCGCCCGAGCTCGCCGGCCGAGACAGCCTCCGCGAGTCGGTCCGCGTCGCGATCGGTCGCATTCGGGCGGGTCGGGCCGCCAAGAGCACGGTGCTGACCGGGCTCCGAGGCGTCGGCAAGACGGTCCTGCTCGATCGGCTCATGCTCGACGCGCAGGCCGAGGGCATCACCACCATCCGCATCGAAGCCCCCGAGGGCCGGTCGCTTCCCTCGATCCTCGCGCCCGAGCTCCGCCGCACGCTGCTCGGGCTGTCGCGCATCGAAGAAGCCAAGGACCTCGCGGCGCGGGCGATGCGCGGGCTCGCGGGCTTTCTCGGCACCATGCGTCTCGTCTACCACGACGTCCAGCTGCACTTCGACGCCGAGCCCGAACCCGGGCTGGCCGACAACGGCGACCTCGAGGCCGACCTCCAGGCGCTGTTCGAAGCGGTCGGCGAAGCCGCCCGCGCCGCGCGCACGGCCGTCGTCCTCTTCGTCGACGAGATGCAGTACATAGAGACCAAGCAGCTCGGCGCACTCATCACCGCGCTGCACCGCATCGCCCAGCGCGGGCTGCCGATCACGCTCGTCGGCGCCGGGCTGCCGCAGCTGCCCGCGCGCTTCGGCACGGCCAAGTCGTACGCCGAGCGCCTCTTCGACGTCGCGACGATCGGGCCGCTCTCCCAAGACGACGCCGTGCTGGCGATCCGTGAGCCCGCGGCCGAGGAGGGCGCCGACATCGAGCCCGCCGCGCTTGACCGCATCTACGAACTCACCGCCGGCTACCCCTACTTCCTCCAGGAGTGGGGCAAGCAGTCGTGGGACGTCGCGAGGTCGTCGCCCATCCGGCTCAAAGACGTCGAGATCGCTTCCGAGGTCGCCGTGGTCACGCTCGACGCGAGCTTCTTCCACGTCCGCTTCGACCGCCTGTCCCCGTCGGAGAAGCTCTACCTGAGAGCGATGGCCGACCTCGGGCCCGGCCCGCACCGCTCGGGCGACATCGCCGAGGGGATCGGCCGCGACGTGCGATCCGTCGCGCCGGTCCGCAACAACCTCATCTCCAAGGGCATGGTCTGGAGCCCGAGCTACGGCGACACGGCGTTCACCGTGCCGCTGTTCGACCAGTTCATGCGCCGGATCGTGCCGGGCGACGACTGGCGCCCCTAGCGCCGTCGGCCATCCATCAACCGGGACACACGCCCGGCCCCCGGGCTCAGCGCCGCCGCGAACCGAACGCCGCGAGACCGCCGAAGAGGGCGAGCGTCGGCGATCCCTTGGATTTCAGACCACGTGAACGTGTTGCCGTACGGCGCGTCGCCCGTCGAGCCGTTGCTGCTGTTCAGCGAGCTGCGCTTTGCGCCCGTCGCCTTGCCGACCACGGCGAGGTCGAACGTTTCCCGGCCGTGCCCGACGTCACGAGCTTGCCGGTCACCGCGACGGCGGACACCAAGACACCATGGGCGTTTACGTCGTCCGCCGAGACGGTGAACGAGTCGTGGAAGCCGGCGGTCGCTGCGCCCTTGATAAGCCCAGACATCGTCGATGCCCGGCTCGCACATCGGCGTTCGCGGATACCGTGGGTTGGCCCCGCCGGACCGCCGGCGTTCGACTCGGACACCGGCGCTGTCTGAGCAACCGCCGGACACGACGCCCGTCGGGCCGGGCCGAATTTCTGAGAAAGGCGAAGCCATGTCGGTGACTGTTCGGTTCCTGGGACACGCGGCGTTCGAGATCCGGTCCGGCGACCACACCGTGTTGATCGACCCGTTCCTGACCGGCAACCCCGTCGCCGAGGCGGCCGGGCTCAAGGCGGCCGACCTCAGCCCGACGCACATCGTCCTGACCCACGGCCACGAGGACCACGTCGGCGACACTGTCGAGATCGGCAAGCGCACGCAGGCGGTCATCCACGCCTCGTTCGAGCTCTGCAACATCCTGCAGGCCGAGCCGGGCATCGAGAACATCGAGCCGGGCAACCCGGGCGGCCGCGTCGACACACCCTTCGGCTTCGTCGCGTTCACGATCGCCTTCCACTCGTCGTCCTACGGCGGGGCGTACACGGGCCAGCCCATGGGCGCGGTGATCAACATCGGCGGCAAGACCATCTACCACGCCGGCGACACCGCCCTGTTCAGCGACATGAAGCTCATCGGCGAGCTCTACCGTCCCCACCTCGCGATCCTGCCCGTCGGCGACCGGTTCACGATGGGCCCCGAGCACGCGTCGATCGCCGCCGACTGGATCGGCGCCGAGACGGTCGTTCCTTGTCATTTCGGGACGTGGCCGCTGCTCAGAAGCGATATCTCGGCATTCCGCCCTCAGGCAGCGGTCGTCAAACAATTGCAGCCGAATGAGTTGCATCATTTGACGGATAAAGCCCACCCAGATGGAGCGACATCTCACCCGATCTGATACAGTACAAACGTGTCAGCAAAGGGGCCCCAGCAAAGGGGCCCCAGCAAAGGGGCTCCTGGGGATCCATTTCTGGGAGGTCAGCATGTTCGGATGGGCACGGTACGGGCTTGTCGCTTTTTCGCTTTTGCTTGGCGGTGTTTCGCACGCGGCCGCGTTGGCCTCGGGGTCTGCGGGCGGGCTGCGTGGGGTTCAGCAGGGGCAGGGTGAGAATCCCCTGCAAACCAACCAGATCTTGCTTGAACTCTTCTTGAAAGACTTTTCGCAGGGCAACTGGGCGATCACGCCGGTGGCCCTCGAATCAGACCCGCAGAAAGACTTTGGGTTGCTCTGGGCTCAGGTGGAGCACGGTCAGGGGCCGGAAGACCTCGAGCAGATCGATTTCATCGGCCACATGTTTGTTGAGCACCGCGAGCCGGCGTTTACCTACAGCAGCGAAGACCAGGGGGCCGCTGTGATCATCGATATCGACATCCTGGCGACCACGATGGTCGGCGGGAACGACGTGTCGTTCGTCACAACGTGCGTCGAAGCGACGGTGTGGTCGCCCGGGTCGGATCAGGTCGACCCGTTCTCGGCGGTCTGCGTTATTCCTTTGCGTGCGTACGCGAGCGTGCCGCAAGCGATCGGAGCGACGTACGTCGACGCGGCCGGCCTGGCCGAGTTGTACGTGCTTCTTCAGGAAGCGGAGGGGCTCGCTCAGGCCAAGTCGGCCCCGCAAGCCAAGCCTGGGGGCGGTTCTTCGAAGCCGATTGGTTGGGGTTCGATTGTGCCGAGTGCGCCGAAAGACGTGCGAGATCTGGTGGTCGTCAACACAACCACAGCTGGCGGCGGTCACTCATGTACGCAAAGCCTTGATAAGTACTTACTTTGCCTCGATATCTGTGAGCGTGAAGCTACGAGCGATGCGATTGATGCACTAAAGAATATAGCAGAAAATGCGGCTAAGGGGTGTGCGGCAGGCACGGCGATCGGTGCAGCAGTCTGTGCGGGAGGCGCCATCGTAACGACGGGCGGCGTTCTTCTCCCAGCCGCGATCCCGTGTGCAAAGCTTGGCTGTACTCTCGGTGCATTTATTGGTGGGGAGATTGGTCTTTGTCTTGATTTGATTCAAGCACACCTTGCATTCAGCAATTGCGTAGATCAGTGCAAAATCGATCACCTGTGTGTTTCGTTTTTCTAGTAAAATTACATCATCAAGAAATCTATTACCGATAGCTACCGATGTCTTATGTCTGGCTCATGACAACATATGCATTTGTGTACCACATTCCTGCTTGCATCATCTTTTTTTCCTACCTATTTATAGATGCAGCATATAATGTCCGAGGGATGGCGGGGTTTTTGCTGTCTCTTTCACTCGTTGCTATACTACCATGTAATATATTTTTCTCCCGCTTTGTTGGGCGTAGATTTGCGCGGCAGGCGTACCGGCAGGCTCGGAAAACAAGCCCCCCTTGCACGATATGCGAGTATCCGCTCGAGCCCGACTCTCGTGTGTGCCCGGAGTGTGGTACGGAATTCGGCTTTGAGATTCGTTACCTGTGGCGGAAGACAGCTAGATTCTTGAAAAACATACAGACTTGGATTTAAAATATGTTTTAATATACCGCATGGGGTTACCGCGAGCCGCCGAGATGCAGTCACGGTTTGCTCGGCGCAGCGATCATTTTGTCTACACCAAAGTATAAAAATAACACAATTCATTAAACCTCACAACCATGTGTAGCATTGGCCACCTTTGTATTAAATATATTTAACTAGAATCATTAGCCACGCAGCGCAAGCGTACTGTGTGGTTTTTATAAATTTTACGCTGGACTAATATATGTCTATGATACCCATGTTTGCGCGGTATGTGGTTTTAT
>JBCBZP010000067.1:0-4361 GCA_039815285.1 Planctomycetota bacterium | reverse complement strand
GAGGCGGACGTGACCACGCGAGCCAACAGCGGCTGGCGGGCGGTGGTCGCGACGCTCAAGGAAGCGAGCGTCGAGTTCGAGATGGTGTGGGACACGGCCGACGCCGGCTTCGGCGCGGTGAAGGACGCCTACCTCAACAACGCGCCGATCGGCATGCAGATCCTCGACGGGTCGAGCAGCGGCGCGGGCGAGGGGCTGCAGGCTGACTTCATGATCACGAGCTTCAGCCGGTCCGAGTCGCTCGAGGAAGCGATCACGGTTTCGGTGACGGCGAAGGTCACGTACTCCGACACGCCGCCCTCGTGGATCGGGGGCTGATCGATGAAGACCTTCACCGACAACGCGGGCCGGGACTGGGTGATCGAGATCAACGTCGCGTCGCTCAAGCAGGTCAAGGGGCTCACCGGTACGGACCTGATCGCGCTCGCGGTCTCGATGGACACCAGCGTCGCCGAACGGCTCGCTTCGGATCCGATCCTGCTGTGCGACGTGCTCTACGCGGTGTGCAAGCCGCAGGCGGACGAGCGCGGCGTCAGCGACGAGGAGTTCGGCCGGGCGATGGCCGGCGACGCGATCGAATCGGCCACGGTCGCGCTGCTGGAGGACATCGTGGGTTTCTGCCCGAGCCCGAGGGACCGGGCCGCCCTCGGGCGCGTGCTGACCGCGATGCGGGACGCCCGCGACAAGGCCCGCGACCTCGTGGACAAGAACCTCGATCGGATGATCGAGGGCGGGGAGATCGATCGGATCGTGGAGAGCGCGATGAACGAGGCGGAGCAGGCGTTGGAGCGGACGACGTCTGGTGGCTCATCGACCAATGCGCCGGCGTCGCCGGGGTCGATCCGCGCCCCCTGACGCTCCGCGAGTTGCTGGCGATGGCCGAGGCCCGCCAGCGGCACGACTGGTCGATCGCGAGCAGCGTGATGGCATTGCTCGCGAGCGTCCACCGCGACCCGAAGAAGCGGCGGGCGTTCAAGCCCAGCGAATTCGACCCGTTCGCGAGGAAGGCGGACTCCGGTCAACCCATCCCCGCCGACGTGCGGGTGCTCAAGGACGTGTTCATCAGGAAGCAGACACGCGACGACACCGAGCAAGGAGGCTCGCATGAAGGTTGACCCCAAACACCTCGTCTTCGGATTCGGGCTCGCGATGGTCACGCTGGGCCTCGCCGCGTGCGCCGGCTTCGACTTGGGCGACGTGGTCAAGGTCAAGACGCCCAACGAGATCCAGCAGACCCGCGGCCTGCCGGGCACGACTTCGCTCAACGAGGCCGAGACCGAGTACCGGGCGTGGTTCGAAGACGTCCAACGCACCGGGGCGCAGTGGAAAGCGTCGATCGAACGCGGCGGCGAGATCCGCGGCCTGCTCGGTCAGCTCACGCTCACGGCGCTCGACGACATTGGGCCGTCGCTCGCCGGTGTGCCCATCGCCGGCCCGGCGCTGCCAGCGCTGACCGGGCTCGCAGGGCTGTTCATCGGGGCCGGCCGACTCCGCAAGGAGAAGGAGGCGTCGTTCAACAAGGGGCTGGAGAAAGGCGCGGGAAGCTCGCTCCCGACGCCGGCGACCCCGACGCCGACCGAAATCCGGGGGACCAGCACGTGATCGACATGCGGGTCAAGAACCTGTTCTTCGATCGGCCCTCCGTGCAGCGTGCGATCGACCCCGCGCGGCGGCGGGCGCTCTCCAAGGCGGGAGCGTTCGTCCGCCAGCGGGCGAAGACCAGCATGCGCAAGCGTCGCGGCACGTCACGCCCTGGGCAGCCGCCGTTCGCGCACGAGGGCAGTCTCCGCCGGATGGTGCTGTTCGGCTACGACCCGCGGACCGAGTCGGTCGTGGTCGGGCCGGTGGGGTTCCGGCGTGGGAACGCACCGAGTGTCCTTGAGTTCGGCGGCAGAACCACCGTGGTGCGCCGGCGTGGAGGCAAGCGCACGAAGCAGGCGGTCCGTATCGCCGCGCGGCCGTACATGCGACCCGCGCTCGAGAAGGAGGCCCCGAACCTCCCCAAGGTCTGGCGCAACAGCGTGAGGGGAGGCTGAGGTGCCGAACACCCGCGGCATCCGGGCCGGGCGTGCGTTCGTCGAGCTGGACGTGAACGACCGGCTCACGCGCGGGCTCCGCCGCGCGCAGCGGCAGCTCCGCGCGTTCGGCCAGAGCGTCCGCGGCATCGGTGCCCGGCTTGCCGCTGTGAGCGGCGCGGTCGCTGCGGGATTCGGGCTCTCCACGCGCGTGTTCGCGGGGTTCGACGACCGCATGCGGGTGGTTCGGGCTGTCACCGGTGCGACGCAGGAGCAGTTCGAGGCGTTGACCGACGAAGCCAAGCGTCTCGGCCGCACGACCTCGTTCACTGCGGGCCAGGTCGCCGAGGCGATGACCGAGCTCGGTCGGGCCGGCTTCGACCCGACCGCGATCCTCCAGAGCACCGAAGCCGTGCTCGCGCTCGCTCGGGCCACGAGCACCGACCTGCCGCGCGCGACCGAGATCGCCGGGGCGGCGCTCCGCGGGTTCAACCTGCCCGCGAGCGAAATGGGCCGCGTGTCCGACGTGCTGACCGCGACGGCCAACAAGAGCGCCCAGACGCTCGAGGATCTCTTCGAAGCGTTCAAGCCCGTCGCGCCGATCGCGGCCGAGGCCGGCGAGAGCATGGAGGATGTCGCCGCGGCGATCGGCATCCTCGCCAACAACGGCATCAAAGGCAGCCTGGCGGGCAACGCCCTCGCCCGCGCGTACAAGAACCTCTCCTCGTCGGCGGCGCAGGACGAGCTGCGGCGGTTCGGCGTCGAGGCGATTGACGCCTCGGGCAACCTGCGACCGCTCGCCGACATCATCAACGACCTGGCGAAGGCGACCCAAGGCCTCGGCACAGCCGAGCGGCTGTCGATCTTCGAGACGCTCTTCGGCCGCGGGCAGGCCGCGGCGCTGAAGCTCGCTTCATCGGGCACGGCGTTCGACACCTTGCGCGATGAGATCCGCGACGCCGCCGGGATCGCGGTCGAGACGGCCGAGCAGATGGACGCGGGCATCGGCGGCGCGTTCCGCAAGCTGCTGTCCGCGGTCGAGGGCATCGCCATCGCGATCGGCGAGGCGATCGAGGGTCCGGTCCGCAAAGTGGCGGACGTGCTGGCCCGCGTCGCCGGTTCCGTCACACAGGTCGTCAACCAGAACCGCGAGTTGGTCGCGACCATCGCGAAGATCACCGCGATCGTGCTCGGCGTCGGCGTGGCACTCGTGATCGCCGGTACAGCCATCGTCGGGATCGGAGCCGTGCTCGGTTCGCTCGCGGCCATCGCGTCCGCGGCAGGAACCGCGATCGGCGTCATCGGGACGGTCCTCGGGGCGCTCGTCTCGCCTATCGGGCTGGTGATCGCGGGCGTCGCGGCCCTCGGCGTCGCCATCCTCTATTACACCGGTGTGGGCGGCGAGGCGATCGCGTGGCTGAGCGAGCGGTTCGGCGAGCTGCGTGCGTTTGTGGGCAAGGTCGCCGGCGGCATCGCCGATGCCCTCGCGGCTGGCGATATCCAACTCGCGGCCCAGATCCTCTGGCTCGGCTTGCAAGTCGCGTGGAAGCGCGGCGTTGCGGCGCTGAACGAGGTCTGGCTCGGCGCTCGGAGCTTCTTCATCACCACCGCCCAGAAGATGTGGTACGGCGCGCTCGCGGTTGCCCAGACGGTGTTCCACGCACTCGAGGTCGCGTGGATCGAGACCACGTCGTTCTTGTCCAAGACGTGGACACGGTTCACGAGCGGGTTCCAGAAGGTCTGGCAGTCGGCGTCGTCGTTCGTGGCCAAGCGGATGCTGGAGATCCAAGGCCTGTTCGACAACGGGCTCGACGTGGAAGCCGCCAAGCGTGCGGTGGACGAACAGCTCGACGCGAAGCTGTCGGAGATCGATGCCAACACGCAGCGCGACCTGGCCGGCCGGGAGTCGCAACGTCAGCGGGAACGCGACGACGCCGCGGATCTCAACGAGGCCACGCTCGCCGAGATCGGTCGGCGCTTCGAAGAAGCCCAGGACGCGCTGCGGTCGGGCACCGACGCGGACATCGCCGAGACGCAGCGGAAGCTGGATGAAGCTCGCGCGAAACTCGACGAAGCGATCGCCGAGGTGCGTCGCCAGCGTGAGGAGCAGGACGAGTCCGGCGAGAACACAACCGGCAACGTCCCGCGCGACCTGATCGGCCGGCTGCAGGAAGGCCTCGCCGGGCTCGGGGCCGCGATCGAGCGGGGCGTGGCCGTGCGTGGCACGTTCAACGCGCTGGCGGTGCAGAGCCTCGCCGCCGGCGACGACACCGCCGAGCGCACCGCCAAGGCCACCGAGCAGACCGCCAAGAACACCCGCCGCCTGGCCGACTCCGCGCAGTCGGG
>JBCBZP010000059.1:0-7698 GCA_039815285.1 Planctomycetota bacterium | reverse complement strand
GGACGCCGCGAAGGTGCTGTCCCGCATGGGCGGGAAGCCCGTCACCGCGGCCATGCTCGAGGCGGACATCGACGCAGGATCGCCAACGAACCCGGACGGGAGCATCAATTTCGTGCACTACGCGGCGTGGCTCGTGCGCGAGATGAGCGCCGGGAGGGCAGGGGGTGGGCGTGCCGATTGACCCGCGGCAACTCCGTCCCGGCGAGCTGTGTCGGCTGCTGAACTCCACGCCGCTGGGCGAGGTGATCAGCGAGCGGCAACTGCATCGACACCGCACGCGCGCGGGGTTCCGCGTCGCGGCGGACGGGGACACCAGCCGCGTCGATCTGTTCCGGTATGTCGCATGGCTCGCAGCAACGCGGCACGAGCAGCTCGCGCAGCAGGATGAAGAAGACGCGAGTCTCTCCGGGTATGACGCGCACCGAGAGCGGGCGCGGGCACGCAACGCCGCGATGTCGCTATCCGGTCGCGACATCGGCGAGCTGCCAGAGGTGGAGGACACGGCCCGGAAGGATCGGTCCCGGGGTGACTTCCGGTTCTTCTGCGAGGCGTACTTCCCGCAGACGTTCCACCTGCGGTGGTCGGCGGATCATCTCAAAGTGATCTCCAAGATCGAGCAGGCGGTGCTCGAGGGCGGTCTCTTCGCCATGGCGATGCCGCGCGGCAGCGGGAAGACCAGCCTCTGCGAGACGGCCTGCCTCTGGGCCATGCTGTTCGGGCACCGCGGGTTCATCGCGCTGATCGGCTCCGACGAGGAGCACGCGGCCGACATGCTCGACTCGATCAAGGCGGAGCTGGAGAACAGCGAGCAGCTCGCGGCTGACTTTCCCGAAGTCTGCCATCCGATCCGCTCGCTCGAAGGGATCACCCAGCGTGCCGCCGGGCAGCTCTACCAAGGCCGGCAGACCCACATCGGGTGGACCGCGAAGGAGATCGTGCTGCCGACGATCGAGGGATCCGCGGCGTCGGGAGCGATCATCCGCGTCGCGGGGATCACCGGCCGCATCCGCGGGATGAAGTTCAAACGGGCGGACGGGCAGAGCGTGCGGCCGTCGCTGGTGCTCATCGATGACCCGCAGACGGACGAGAGCGCCCGGAGCCCGAGCCAGTGCGCCAACCGCGAGCGGGTGCTTGCCGGGGCGGTGCTTGGGCTGGCTGGACCTGGGGAGAAGATCGCCGGACTCATGACGCTGACGGTGGTGCGCCCCGACGACCTGGCCGACCGGCTGCTCGACCGGGACAAGCACCCGCAGTGGCAGGGCGAGCGCACGAAGATGGTGTACGCGTTCCCGAGCGACGAAGCGCTGTGGGCGAAGTACGCGGAGACGCGCGCGGACGGGCTGCGCGCTGACAAGGGACTCGCCGCCGCGACGAGGTTCTACAAGCGCAACCGCAAGGCCATGGACGCTGGCGCGGAGATCGCATGGCCCGAGCGGTACAACCACGACGAGGCCTCGGCCATCCAGCACGCGATGAACCTGCGCCTCCAGGATGAGGCGGCGTTCTTCGCGGAGTACCAGAACGAGCCGCTGCCCGAGGTCGAGGCCGACGATGACCTGCTCACCGCGGACCAGATCGCAGCAAAGCTCAGCGGGCAGAAGCGCGGCGAGGTCCCGATCGGGTGCTCGCATCTGACGATGTTCGTGGACGTGCAGGGCAAAGCGCTGTTCTGGATGGTCGCCGCGTGGGAGGACGATTTCACCGGGTACGTCATCGACTACGGGACGGAGCCCGATCAGCAAGCCGCGTACTTCACGCTCCGCGATGTCCGCAAGAGCCTCGGCACGGCAGCTCCCCGGGCCGGCGTCGAGGGGGCGATCTACGCCGGGCTCGAGCGGCTCTTCGAGCGCACGCTCGGGCGTGAGTGGAAGCGCGACGACGGGGCCGCGGTGCGGATCGACCGCTGCCTGATCGACGCGAACTGGGGTACGTCGACCGACGTGGTCTACCAGTTCTGCCGGCAGAGCCCGTTCGCGTCGGTGCTGCTCCCGAGCCACGGCCGGTACGTCGGCGCGAGCAGTATCCCGTTCAGCGAGTACAAGCGGAAGCGCGGCGACCGCGTCGGGCTGAACTGGCGTGTGCCGGTAGTCACGGGCCGTCGGGCGGTCCGGCACGTCGTCTTCGACACCAACTTCTGGAAGAGCTTCGTGCACGCGCGGCTCGCGGTGCCGATGGGCGACCCGGGCTCGCTCGCGCTGTTCGGACACAAGCCCGAGACGCACCGCCTGCTCGCCGAGCATCTGACCTCGGAGTTCCGGGTGAAGACCGAGGGGCGCGGCCGCACGGTCGACGAGTGGAAGCTCCGCGTCAGCGGTCTCGACAACCACTGGCTCGACTGCCTGGTCGGTTCGGCTGTGGCGGCGTCGATGCAGGGCGCGGTGCTGTTCGGGACGGATACGAAGATCACATCGAAGAGCCGCCTGAAACTCTCGACGCTCCAGCGCGGTGCATAGCTCAGGGCGTGCTATCCCGCGTCACTCGCCCGGAACTCGAGCCGATGCGTCGAGCGGATGTCATCCGCCCACTCTGGGTCAACGCCGGCTTGCTCAGCAAAGGCCGGCCAACGCCGCACGGCATCGGTTACCTCGTCGAGGATCGTCCGGGCCCGTCCCCGCTTCATCGACGCGGTCTCTCCGAACGCGCGGAAATCCTCGCGACCAAAGCCATCTCGCTTTCGGTTCATCGACATCTGATGTGACGACGTCCACGGGCCGGACGGGTTGTAGCTGTAAGACACGTCAAACGCCGGCGACAGCTTCCAGTTGCCCTGCTTGTCCATCAGGAACGCGATGTTCTTGACGTGGTCGTCCTGGTTTCGTGCGACGATGTTGAACGCCATCCGCCGGTACTGCTCTTCGATGTCGTCCATCGACAGCCGCAGTCGCCGCATCACGGCGATCGCTTGTTCGTACGAGTGTGCGCCGGCGTTGTTGAAGTCGAAGTGACCGATCGCGCCGAGCGACTGCATGTGCAGCTTGGCTCCGGATGCGGTGCGATCAAACCTCTTGGTCATGAAGTGCCGTCTGCCGCCTTCTTCGAAAAGGCGGCAGTCACTCATGTGGATCCCAGCGGCTCGTGCCATGTGTGAGTAGGCGTACTCGATCGCGCCATAGCCCTGCGGATCGGCGAGCTCCTTGTCGCGGTTGTCGGACACACCATCGAACTTCAGAAGCCAGTACTCGAATCCCTGCGGCGCATCGATCTGCCCGGAACGGACCTCGTTGGTGCCTGGGTTCCAAGCGATCAGGGCCTTGGCTCTGGCTCCGCCGGCTGACGCGCTCACCTGGAGGATTTGCTGGAGTGCGGCGGCTTCATCGCTGCCGTCGAAGGACGTTGTGAACCGCTCCCGATCAGACAGCACCTGAGACGCGAGGCGCACGAGCGAAGCGACCTCGATCGGAACGGACTCGTCCGCCGTCGGTCCACGAGCCGGCCGGAACTCGAGTGCGCCCATCCCGCGCGTGCCTGTGTAGCACAGACGCTCGACGGCATCGATGTCGTCCGGCAGGCGACCCTGTGAGGCGAGCCATGCATCAATGACGGCGTTGCCGAACTTGTCGGGCAAGGCATCCGCGAGCATGCCGGGCAGCCCGCGGAAGGTGCGATCGGGTAGTCCGGGGAACCGGTAGACCGTCGGGCCCAGCGGCATCATGAGCGGTGCGACTTCGATGCCGCTGCGACGGAACGCCTCGGTGAACTCGAACGAGGCCACACCGCCGGGGCCGTCCACCGCGACCGCGCCGATCTGTCGGCCCCACATGCGTACCTCGGCGACGGTCATGACTCAGCATCCTCGTCGTCGTCGCCCCATGTCCACGCCTCGTCCCCTTCGCAGGGCGTCGCTCCCGTGGCACCCGAACGACCGCTCGCGCGCTTTCGTTGCTTCTCTTCCGATTGCAGTTGCTTCAGCGGGCTCGGAGCGGGCGGGGGAACGAGCGCATCGAGATTGCCCGTCAAACCGAGCGCCCGGAGCACGCGGATGAGATTCGTCAGCTGTGTCGACTCCCCGCCCTCAAGCCGAATCAGCGTGCGTTTGGACACGCCGGCTTCCTTGGCGAGTTCTGCCTGGGTGAGATCTCGCGTGAGCCGGGTTTCGGCAATCCGCCTGCCGAGCGACGCCAGGAGCGCGGTATCGGTCAGATGACGAGATTCGGAGTAAGGTGCCATTACTGGCAACTATATCGTTCAATCGGCAATAAAGCGACAGATTTGGCACTCAAATCGGCCATCTTTAGGGGCTTGGAGACCAAGCGGGAGCATGGGCCCTCTCGTTGCTAGCGCTTCGTTTGGGTTTCCGAGCGGCCACATGGTGCGGGCATCTGCCGCCCAAACGGCATAGGTGACCTGTAACAGCCCCCGCGCACCGCGGGGCTTACGAGGCCACCGTGACAGACCCCTCTCCCAACCTCGATGACGCGATCGCCGAGAACGCCGCCGGGCCCTCGAAGGCGTCGGTGGACGGTCAATCGGTCGAGCAGCACCCGCTGCCCGATGTGATCGAGGCCGACCGGTACCGCGAGTCGAAGAAGGCGTCGCGGAAGCCCGGGATCGGGATCCGGTTTGCCAAGCTAGTGCCCCCGGGTACGGAAGACCACGGGGGTGCGGCCTGATGCTGGGCGGCCTCCTCCGCAAGTCGAAGCGCCCGGCGAAGGCCGAGGCCGCGACGCGACCCGTGGTCGTGCGGGCGCGGTTCGACTCGGCGCAGACGACGCCGGACAACCGGCGCCACTGGGCCGCGGCCGACGGGCTCGCCCCAAACGCCGCGGTGAGCCCCGAGGTGCGGCGGATCCTCCGCAACCGCGCTCGGTACGAGGTCGCGAACAACAGCTACGCCAAGGGCATCGTGCTCACGCTCGCCAACGACACGGTGGGCACGGGCCCGCGGCTCCAGATGCTCACTGACGATTCCACCGCCAACGCCCGCGTCGAGGACGCGTTCGGCGAGTGGGCCGCCGCGGTCGATCTCGCCGGTCTGCTCCGCACGATGCGGATGGGCCGGGCGGAGTCGGGCGAGTGCTTCTGCATGCTGACGAGCAGCCCGCGCATCGACCACGCGGTGAAGCTCGACCCGCGGCTGCTCGAGCCGGACCAGGTGACCAGCCCGCTGGTTCGTACCGGTCGTGCCGGCATGGACAACATCGACGGCGTCGTGCTCGATGCGTCGGGACACCCGGCCGGCTACTACGTGCTGCGTCGTCATCCCGGCGACGCGGCGTCGTGGACGCGCGGCCGGAACGGGCCGTTCGAGTTCGACACGGTGCCCGCCGGCTCGATGATCCACTACTTCCGGGCCGATCGTCCGGGCCAGCGGCGCGGGATCCCGGACATCACGCCGGCGCTGCCGCTGTTCGCGCAGCTGCGCCGGTACACGCTCGCGGTGATCGCCGCGGCGGAGACTGCCGCCGATTTCGCGGCCGTGCTCTACACCGACGCGCCGGCCAACGGCGAGGCCGACCCGCTCGAGCCCATGGACATGGTGGGACTCGAGAAGCGGCTGGCGACGGTGCTGCCGGGCGGGTGGAAGCTCGGGCAGATCCACGCCGAGCAGCCGGCGACGACGTACGCGGAGTTCAAGCGGGAGATCCTCAACGAGATCGCCCGGTGCCTGAGCATGCCGTTCAACGTCGCCGCCGGGAACAGCTCTGGGTACAACTACGCCTCGGGCCGGCTGGACCACCAGACGTACTTCAAGAGCATCCGCGTCGAGCAGCACCAGATGCAGGTGTCGGTGCTCGACCGCGTCCTCGCGGCGTGGTTCGCCGAGGCGGCGCTCGTTGAAGGTCTGCTTCCGCAGGCGCTCCGGGCACGCAACGCCATCACTCCGCACGCCTGGTTCTGGGACGGCGTCGAGCACGTCGATCCTGCGAAGGAAGCGAACGCGCAGGCGACCCGGCTTGCGAATCACACAACGACGCTCGCCGCCGAGTACGCGCGGCAGGGCCGGGACTGGGAGGACGAGCTGCGGCAGCGCGCCAAAGAGGCGGCGCTGATGCGCGAGCTTGGGCTCGACGCCGCGGACGCCGTCCCCACAGCCCAAACACACGACACAGACGAGACCGAAGACGAACGCGACGAGAGCCGCAAGGAGGCCGCATGATCGCTGTGAATCCGAGCCTGAAGACCGCGACCAACCCGATGTTCATCGCCGCCGCGGCGGACGACACGCTGCGCGACGACCAGAAGTCCGTGGCGCTCACCGCCCGCGCCGAGATCGATCTGTCGGCGACGGCCGAGGCCGACCAGCCTGAGCCGCTGCCGCGGTTCCGCATGGTGGCGTACACCGGCGAGGCCATGCGCCTTGCGGGCTGGCGGCACCCGGTGGTCATCGACCTCGCGGGTCTGGCCGTTCCCTCGCAGAACCGCCCCATCCGCTTCGGGCACGACGCCCAGGCCGGCGTCGGCCACACCGACGCGATCGGTGTTGATGGCGGGCAGCTCGTCGCGTCGGGCGTGATCAGCCGCGACACGGCCGCGGCCAAGGAGGTCGTGGCGTCAAGCCGGAACGGGTTCCCGTGGCAGGCCTCGGTCGGCGCTTCCGTGGACGAGTTCGAGTTCGTCCGCCCGAATCAGTCTGTGACCGTGAACGGCCGCGAGTTCACCGGGCCGGTGAACGTCGTGCGGCGTTCGACGCTCGGCGAGATCAGCTTTGTTGATCTCGGGGCCGACGGGCGGACCAGCGCGACCATCGCGGCGTCGGCCGGGTCGGATCCCGCCGGTGGTGACGAGTCGCAAACCGATCCCGACACCGGCGGCGCCCCCGACCTCGTCGCACAGATGCGGGCCGAGGCCGCCGCCGAGACCGAGCGGATCAACGCCGTTCGCCGCATCTGCGCCGGCGAGCACCGCGACCTCGAAGCCCGGGCCATCCGCGAGGGCTGGGACGCGACGCGCTGCGAACTCGAGGTGCTCCGGGCGAGCCGCCCGAAGGCCCCGGCGGCGCACGTGCCCACCAACCTCGTCACCGACGGCGTGCTCCAGGCCGCGTGCATGCTCAGCGGCCGGATCCACCAGCCCGAGCGGTTCTGCGAGGAGCAGGACCTCGACGCCGCGAGCAAGCGGTTCGGTCAGACGCTCGGCCTACAGGAACTGCTGCTCGAGGCGGCGTGGGCCAACGGGTACTCGGGACGGACGTTCCGGGACTGGTCGGCGGTGATGGACGCGGCGTTCGGGCGAGGCATCGAGGCGGCCGGCTCGACCGTGAGCATCGGCGGCATCCTCTCCAACGTCGCCAACAAGTTCCTCCTCGATGGGTTCAACAGCGTCGAGCGCACCTGGCGGAACATCGCCGCGATCCGAAGCGTCACCGACTTCAAGACCGTCACGAGCTACCGCCTGACCGGCAACGACCAGTACGAGCGCGTCGCGCCCGGCGGCGAGATCAAGCACGGCACGCTCGGCGAGGAGACCTACACCAACAAGGCCGACACCTACGCCTTGATGCTGGCGATCGACCGCACCGACATCATCAACGACGACCTCGGCGCGATCACCACCGTGCCCCGCAAGCTCGGTGCGGGGTCGGGCAAGACGATCAACGACATCTTCTGGAAGACGTTCCTCGCGAACTCGGCCTTCTTCGCCGCCGGCAACAACAACTTCATCTCGGGCGCCGACACCGCGCTCGGCATCGACGGGCTGACCAAGGCCGAGGTCACGTTCATGGACCAGGTCGACTCGGACGGCAAGCCGCTCGGCGTG
>JBCBZP010000003.1:0-153369 GCA_039815285.1 Planctomycetota bacterium | reverse complement strand
CGGCACCCCAAGCCATCAGCCCATCGGAGGCCTGCTCCGCTTCGCTCCGCAGCCCTCCGATGGTCAGCAGCAATGTCCCGGGAGTAACATAGACACTGGTACAACTACTGGGGGCAGGTCACACTTCCGGCGCAGATCGGACGTTCTCGGGGACCTGGTCCATCCAAGGTGTCGGTGGAGGCTCCAGAAGTTCCACTGCAGTTGCAACGGCATGCACTGTATGTGCTTTTACTCGGTACTTGAACCCACCTCCTGCCGGATAGTCCTGGTCGAGGGCAAGAAGTATCTGGTTCCCCATGAACAGCTGATTCGGTGGAGGTGCGCATGTCTTACAAACGACGCCTGGCTTATGAGTCCCCATTTCTTCTGCTAGCTCATAGTGAACATGCGGAATGCCCATGAGGCCGGCTAGCTCGCACGCCACCTTCTCTGCTCAGTCTTCACCTGTGCCCCGCTCCTCAGCTTTGAAGAGCACGCGTATCCCATCGGTCCGGATCCAGTACTTTCGTTTGGATCCGAGTGGCTCCAAATTCACAGAGTGTGATGGGTCGATTCGCTTGACGGGGTACATGATCAGGCGACCCCCGAACACTCGCTCTGACTGATAGGGAACTTGCCCGACAGCAGCTTCGGAAGCAGGGCATCCCGAGTCTCGGCCAGTGTCTGGCTCTCGCTTCGGTTGCCCTCGATGAGGCGTAGCTTCGGGACGACCAGCGTCGCAAAGGCCTCGACTACGTCCGACGACGGCTGAACTACTGCCATAGACATGAAGTCACCGGGTTTGACGCGCTGATGACTTCCCGAGGTACCCGATGCTCGCTGGGCCATGTCGTCGGCGAAGACTGGTTGGCGGAACTGGCACCACAAGTAGGCCCGAGCCGATTCGTCATTTGGCACGATAACGAGAAACTCCGTTGAAGCAATCTGCCGCCGTCCAGTTTGCACGGGCGAGAGCCAGACCCTCGGAATGCGAGGGTTCAGCTTTGAGACCAAGATACAGCCGCCAACCACGGCGAACTTATTGCTCTTGATGGACTCTCCGCTATCCGCGCTTGGCGTCTGACCTGAGTCGAATGCCGGAATGCTGAAGTGATCGAACACTTCCTCCGCATGCTCCTGTGGCTTGACTGAACTCTTCGAGAGCCTCGCGAAGTCAGAGACAGTCCTGACCTCCCACCCCTCCGGAATCGGCCCAAGCTCGGAGTCGGCGAAGGTGGCGGGGAGGGCGTCGAAGACGGGCTGGGGCATGCCGGGGAAGGAGGCGGCTCCGCTGGCCTTGGCTCGGACGGGCTCGAAGTCCACGAACCACGCCTTGACGATCGCCACCGTCATCTGCTCCAGCGTGCGGTTCATCCGCCGGTTCAACTCGATCTTGTCGTCGAGCGAACCGAGGACCGAAGCGATGGCCCGCTGCTCGTCGAGGGGCGGAAGGATGAAATCAAAGCTCTGAATCTGTTTGCCGCTGATGTGCGGGACAGCCGTTCCCGTCTGTACTGCAAGTACATGGTCAGTGAAGGCCCGACTTCCAATGAGGTAGTAGAGGAACCGCTGATCCAGCGAGTCACCGCCCCTGAGTCGAGCGACCCGTTGAACGAGCAGGGCGGGCAGATCGTGGGTGGTGAGCCGAGCGTACTTCAGGCCCGCTTCAATCCACGGGCGATCCATAGCCAGCACAACATCGCCATCATCAAGCAGGTATCGTTCGCATGCTTCGAGGCCAGTCCTCGGCCAAAGCTTGACTCCGTCCCAACGTAGCCGACCTTGCACTACGTTGTCGCCCCGGACCAGCTTGATGCCAGATGGGTCTTCTGTGTACTCATCGCTCTTGAACGGAAAGCCCGTCAAAAGGTCGATTTCGTCGAGCAGACTTGTTGCTTGCCAATCACCCACGTTGAGCCCCAAGAACGAAACGAGCCTTCTCTTTGCGGAGCATCTCATAGGGCGTCACGTACTTGACGTTCAGAGCCAGGCAAGCATTGGGGATCTTGATCTTGTTGATGGTGTTGGCTGGAACTTCGTGGGTCACGACGGTGTGCTTGCCCGCTAGCGCTTGCGCAACGAGGTAGTAGTCGCCGACCTGGAGGTAGGTGCTGACGGCGGCGGGCGTGTATCGCTGTCCGTTCGGGAACGCATGGTTCGTAGCCCATTGGCTGACTGTTCCGAGTGCGACGAGCGTGCCTTGGTCGGGCTCCTGAAAGAAGCCGTCGTCCAAATCCGCCGCCCATTCGGAGAGTTCGTCCGTACCGGCCTGGATCTCGTCGGAGACTTTTTCTATGCTGAACACCTTGCCCGTCCGGTGTGCCCTGACCAACCAATCCCAGAAGGCGGGACAGAAGTCGAAGCCGTAGTGCAGTTGCTTCGCACTCATGAAGACGTTGGCGTCGAGCAGGTATGCCATTAGACATCGACCCCCACGGACCGCCCAAGGTCCTTGAAGGTTGCCATCTTCTTGAAGCCGAGTAGGTTGAGCGCCTCGCTGAATGACCCACGGCCTTCGAGAGTGTTGCCGATGATGGCACGAGCGAATCGTTTGCCGACCCGAGCGGCCGTCGTGTGGTAGAAGTTGCCGCCGCCGGATTTGGTCGCTGCGATGCTCCGCAGCCGATCGACTTCCTCGTCGTAGGCCGCCCAAAATGCGTTTCTGGGCATCCGTCTGGCGTCGTAGATGCGTCGCAGAAGAACGAGCGTGCTGACCTTGAAGATGCGGGCGAGTCGATTGAGTTCTGCCGCCAGATCATCAGTCTCCCGATAGTGCTCCAAGATGGCATCGAGCGGGACGAGCAGTTCGGCGGCGACCTGATTGCACCACTTCTCGATCTGGTTGTTGGGTTCGACCCGCATCGTCGCATCGGACAGGGCCGTTTCGCCGAGCCAGAGGTGAGCAAGTTCGTGGGCGAGGGTGAACATCTGTGCCGACTTGGTATCAGAGCCGTTGATGAAGATCAGCGGAGCTACCGGATCGCTCAAGGCAAAGCCACGAAACTCATCGGGATCAAGCTTTCGATTGTTGTTACTGCCGACTACGCCGTTAACCATGACCAATACGCCGATGTCTTCGGCCTGCTCGATAAATCGGCGGAGGGCGTCAGTCCAAGTGCCGAGTCTGCGGCGTTCGTCGAGACTAAATCCGAGAGCATCACGGATGATGTTTGCGACTGCCTCTGGCTTGCGGCGACGGTCTACCGAATCGATATAAGCTACTGCTGGTTCCTGTGCGGACCGTGCGTACTCTCTGAACCACTCCTGACGATGCTGGCAAATGTAGATGGTGTCCAGAAGATCGGGAGACGGACGAGCGATGCCCTGCCCGGCGATGGTCCGGAAATCCGGGATGGGGACCGTTTCCGTGGGTGGCTCCGGGAGGAAAAAGTACCCGATGGAGGCACGGGTTGTGTTAGCGAACGACTCAAGCTGCTTGAGTGTCGGTTGAGCTTCCTCGGAGATCCACTCTTTGAGTTTGACCTTGGGGTGCTTCTCCACGAACGAGTCCACGGAATAGCCCGCCCGCTCGCAGGCCCATTCGAGAAGCTCGGGTTTAACCGGTACACGCACCAACGGTCTGCATCCTCAACGTTAACTCAAACCCCACTCGACACCGAGGCGAGGTTCTGTGTGATCTGTCCCTGTAATCGGTTGGATTCGATAAA
Source organism: Planctomycetota bacterium (assembly GCA_039815285.1). Lineage (GTDB taxonomy): Bacteria > Planctomycetota > Phycisphaerae > Phycisphaerales > UBA1924 > JBCBZP01. The sequence goes on along the minus strand of JBCBZP010000003.1, from coordinate 149,722 downwards.
TTGCTTCTGAAGCGTTGCCGTCAATCGAGCCATCTTCTCCTCGAACGGCTCACCATCATCCTCGACATCCTCGGCACCGACATACCGACCGGGCGTCAGCACGAAGCCGTGGCCTTCGACCTCCTCGGTCGTTGCCGACTTGCAGAATCCGGCGATGTCCTCGTACTCACCGCCCTCGCCTCGCCATGCGTGGTAGGTCTCGGCGATGCGGCTGATCTCGTTGTCTGAAAGCTCACGCAGCGTGCGGTTGATGAGCGAGCCGTGCTTTCGGGCGTCGATGAAGAGCGTCTGCTTGCGGCGGTCTCGTAACTTCTTGCCAGCCAGCATGCCGCCCGCCTTGCTGCGAGTCACGAACCAGAGGCAGACGGGGATGCCGGTGGTGAAGAACAACTGACCGGGCAGGGCGATCATGCAATCGACGAGGTCGTTCTCCACGAGCGACTTGCGGATGTCGCCCTCGCCGCCCGAGTTGGAGGACATCGAGCCGTTCGCCATGACGAACCCGGCGATGCCGTTGGGAGCGAGGTGATGGATGAAGTGCTGGATCCAGGCGTAGTTGGCGTTGCCGACCGACGGCGTACCGTACTTCCAGCGGGCATCCTCCCGGCGTCGCTCGCCGCCCCAGTCGGAAATGTTGAACGGCGGGTTGGCGAGGATGAAGTCGGCCTTCAGATCCTTGTGCAGGTCGTTGTGGAAGGTGTTGGCGTGCTTCTCGCCGAGGTGGGCCTCGATGCCCCGCAGGGCGAGGTTCATGTTGCAGAGCTTCCAGGTCGTGGGGTTCGACTCCTGGCCGTAGACGGAGATGTCGGTGACCTTGCCCTCGTGGGCTTCGACGAAGCGTTCGGCTTGAACGAACATGCCGCCCGAGCCGCAGCAGGGGTCGTAGACCCGGCCCTTGTAGGGCTCGATCATCTCGACGAGCAGCTTGACGACAGACTTGGGCGTAAAGAACTCGCCGCCCAGCTTGCCCTCGGCTGCTGCGAACTTGCCGAGGAAGTACTCGTAGACCCGCCCGAGGATGTCCTTGGCTCTCGACTCGGCGTCATCGAGGCCGATGCCCGAAATGAGGTCGATGAGTTCGCCGAGGCGTTCGGCGGGGATGCCACGGCGGGCGTAGTCACGGGGCAGGACGTTTTTGAGGCGGGGGTTGGCCTTCTCCACCTCGAACATCGCATCGTCGAGCCGCTTGGCGATGTCGGGCGTCTTGGCTTTGGCCTGAAGCTCCGACCAACGGGACGGCTTGGGCACCCAGAAGACGTTCTTGGAGGCGTACTCGTCCCGCTCCTCGATGGTCTGCTCGGTCCAGGCGGCGTCACCATCGGTGAAGTAGTCAGACTTGGGGTCGGCGGTCAGTGCCTCAAGCTCTTCCCGGCGAGCCTGGAAAGCGTCGGAGATATACTTGAGGAAGAGTAGGCCGAGGACGACGTGCTTGTACTCGGCAGCGTCGATCGAGCCCCGGAGCTTGTCGGCGGAAAGCCAGAGCTTCTCCTCGAAGCCGAGGGCGGCTCCGTTGGTATCTGCCTTTTTCGATCGTTTCTTCGCCACGGACGGCGTCCCCTCAACGTAATGTTGGCAAATCTCTGCCAGGGGGGAGTATACCATTTCCCAGTGTTTGCAAACGATGCACAAACTGCATCGCCGAGGCCTCGATCGTGAGCAAAAGGTCTTCCAGCAATCGGACTGGTACCAATCGGGCACGTCCGAAGCCTGCCTCACGGGAGTCGGCCAGCCTCACGTGGCCAACATACGGGTGGCGGACACTCGCACGGCTTGGCTTCCGCTCGATTGTGATGGACGACCGATATCAGCCGCGAGTGCTCACCGGTGAGGTGCTCTTACCCGGCCGCGTGATGCGTAATGGCCGAGCTATTGCTGAAGAAGAAGTTGGGGCCCATGCGATGGCTCTTGACGCATTCAGTCCGAAAGACGATGTAATCCGTAGCGAGCGGCATGGCAACGTACTTCGACTCGACCCACTTACCAAAAACGCCGCGCTGCCCAGCATTCAAGGGCTCGGGCATATTCCCTGGCCCGGTGGGAATCAACTGCGATGCCTTGCCACAATTGACTGCCTTGAAAGTCTGGTCGCCCGCTTCTTGTGTGATCCTGAGCATCGGACGACCGGCGTGTTATCTTCGAGGCGTCGCAGATCATCCCTGCCGACCGATGCGCGACCCGATATCGATGTGGTCTTCGGGCTCAACAGCGCCAAGTACGCAACGCGACTACTCCAACAACACCCAGGCCACCCCGGCTCGTCGAGACTATCCCTCGTGGGCCAGCTTCTATGCGTCCACGGTGTCGCTCGTGATCGGATCGGCGATCTCATTTCCACAACTCGGATCATCAGAGACCTTCCAGCGGTGCACGGCTGGTTTCTGCAGAGGCTTCAGCCGGTGGACTGGCACCTTGGCGTCTTAGACGAGCTTCGCCAGGTGCGATCGGAGCTGTATCGTTACGCCGGAGTGCTTGGTACTGATCGACGGTCACTCGGACCGACAATCCCGCAGGATCTTCGACTGCTGTGCCTTTGGCGTTCACGTCCTGAGCTTGCCATGTCGATTGCAGAGCTCCTCGAAGTCGCCGGAACACATCCAGGCACCGTGCGGTCGCGGACATCGATTCGGAAGTATGCCGAACGACTGTGTGAGAACGGACGCCTGGTCCGAGACGAGTCCGGCCGTTACTTGTTGACAGACTTGGGCCGCGAAGAGCTTGATGCCTCGAGGGGCTAGGCGGGTTTTGGCCTCATTTCGTAGTCAACCTTTGTCCACACTTTAGCCATGATCTGGTTCGCCACAATCACGGTGTCGTGGTTTGCTTCCTGTGCATCACCCGCACGGATTGGAGGCATTGTCGATGATTGTGGATAGAAACCACGCCGATCTCTTAACGCTTCGCGCCGCAAGTAGCGAACTGCCGAACGGACGCACAGGCAAACCGATTCACATCTCCACCTTGGCCCGTTGGGCTACACGAGGTGTCCGGGGCGTCAAACTGTGGACCGTTCGGGTTGGCGGTACCCGCTATACGTCAAGGGCTGCTCTTCACGAGTTCCTAGAGCACCTGAATCCGGCAGAGCCTCCGGATGCCCCTGGCCCTGCGACGCCAAGGTCAACGGCTGCTGAGTTAGATGCTGCGGGCTTGTAGTGCCTACGAAGTGGCCACCCGGGAAGCCTCTTGGCCAGAATCACTGGCTCCGCGCGGTGCGAGAAGCGAAGGTAGCACCAAACGTTGCGAACCTGCTTCGTCTTTTGCTAGAGTTCGTCGACTTTGAGTCGTGGGGTGGAGCACATCCCACTCGTGATACCCTGATGCAAGCGATGAAATGCCGAGACGTGGCAACGGTCGACAGAGCGATCCGTGCAGCTAAAGACACCGGAATCCTACACGTCGAGCGCGGAAAGGGCCGTGGCCATTCGAACGTATACACGCTGAACTGGGCCGCCTCATTGAGCTCGGGAGTTGCCCACAGCAGACTGACGACGATTGCCCGCCATCAATACCGACGACTGTCGACTCCAACGCCAAGTTGTCCGTTAATACCCCGGATAATCCGCCGTCCCTACCTGGATTTTCACGAGGAAAAGGCCAGGAAAATCCTGACACTACCAACACCACATCAATATCAACAAAAGAGGCAAACCAACGTTCTCTACGCAAGGCGATGTATCAAGCGGCTGGGCTACCTCCGTTGCAGGTGGAGTTGTTGGAGCGGCAAAGCCAGGGGGTGTTGGATCAATTGACGAGAGTCGCCGATGTCTGGAGCCGAGGGGAGATCGCCAACATCTCCGCATACCTAGACGCGTTGTTCCGGCGGCTCAGTTCCAAGGGTGAGTTGCAAGGGGCAACGCCGATGCTCTCTAGTCCTGCGGTATCGACCCGATGTGCCGAAGAAGCACGTCTGAAACAGCTGCGCGAGCATTTCAGACGGAGTACGGGTTGAGTGTCCTTGGACCGACAACCAACCGATTTTGATGAAACGAGGTGTCCGTGGGCGGCTTTGGTAGTGGGTGGTATGGGGGTAATGGGAGGCCGGAGCGGCGGCTAGACCTCGAGACCGGCACGCTTTCGAGCAGTACTTAACGTTGTCCCAGTCGCGCTCCCATTTCTTGCGCCACTCGATGTCGCGGCCGCACACGACGCAGGGCTTGGTCTCGCGCCCCTTCACCCGGCGGCTCCCTCGAAGAGGCCCGCGTCGGTCGTGCTCCGCCGCGCCCGCCCGGCGAGCACCCGGCCCGCCACCGCTTGGCCGCTGAGGAACGCCGCCTCGACGCCCGACCCGCCGAAGCCGTCGCCCGCGATCACCAGCGTGCCATCCGCCGCTTCGACGACTCGATCGCCTCCGGGCGTCATTGGCCGAGCAAGCCCCCAGCGGTGCGCGCGCTCGAAGACGACCGCGTCCTCGGTGAGGTCGCGTCCGACCCGACCTGCGAGCCAGCCGAGCGCGGCCGGTCGGAGCTGCGATGCGATGTCGTCGCGGGGCGTGTCGTACCGGTCGGCCGACCACGCCGCGGTGGCGTGGAACACGAGCGTCGAGACGCCGCTCGGCACGCGCCGGCCGGGCTTCTGGTCCTCGCGGATGCATAGCTCGAGCGCGCCGTGACCTTCGATCTGTTGCAGGGACGGCAGATCGTCGAGCACGGTCGACAGCGCGAGCATGAGCACCCATTGCGTGTGGGAACCGATCGCGTTGACCGCGTTGATGGCGTTGGACGGGCTCGCGGCGTGTGGATCGAGCCTGGCCGGCAAGAGCCGCGAAGCCTGCTCGGGCGCCATCGCCAGCACGACCGCGTCGAAGCTCTCCGAGCCAGCGGCGCCGTCGTGCGACGACTCGTAGCCGACCGTCCAGCCGCGGCCGTCGCGCGTGAGGCCCGTAACGCCCGTCGATGAACGAACGTCGAGATCGGTCGCGAGGTGCCGAGCGATCGACTGTGATGTCGGCAGGCCGACAACCAGCGGCGGTCCGTCGGCATCTTCGGGTCGCCACGCGGCGCACACGCCGTCCTCGATCCACGACCGCACCGCGCGCCCGAAGCGGGCATCGGTCACATCGAACGCGGGGCAGCCGTGATCGAACGTGACCGTCGCGCCGCCGACGTCGGCCGTGCGCGTCGACAGACGGCCGCCGGGCTCACGACCCTTGTCGAAGACGGTCACATCGCAGAGCTGGTCGGCGAGCGTCCGAGCGCAGACCAGTCCGGTGATGCCGCCGCCGACAACCGCGACCCTTCGTGGCTCGTGCGCGACCCGGCTCAGGATCGCCGCCCGGTACTCGGCCGGCTTCAGCCGCTCGGCGTGCACCTCGGGCGACCGTTCGCGGACCGTGCCCGTTACCGGGCGGTCGGGCTTGAAGGGGCGGTCGAACTGGCCGAGGCACCAGAGCAGACCACCGTACGAGTTGGGGTCGCAGCCGTCGAGCGCGAAGCGGTGGTTCAGGTCGATGATCTTCGAGAGCGCGTCCCGCGGCCCACGGGTCCATTCGAGCACCGCCTTGCCCCAGGTCATGCGCACGTTGTTGTGCAGCTCGCCGTTGACCAGCAGCGACCGCTGCGCCTCGTCCCACAGCGGCGACCCCGACCGCCCGCGCGCGAGCGATTCCCACGAGAGGAGTTGTTGACGCTGGTCGGCCGCGTGCTGTTCGAGCGAGTCGCGCGCCCACGACGGCACGGCGTGCAGTGTGTCGAGCTGGTGCGAGGGGGTATTTGCGCAGAAGTTGAACGCGAGCTCGCGCCAGACGAGCAGCTCGTCGAGGAACTTCTCGGCGCCCGCGCCGCCGCGCTCGCGGGCTTCCCGCGCGATGCGGAAGGGCGAGACGTGTCCGTGGTGCAGGTACGGCGACAGGCAGCTCACCGCGTCCATGTCGGCCGCGTCGTTCCGTCGCTTGTCGTAGCGCGAGAGCGCCCGGTCGCGGAACACCCGCCAGCGCTCGTAGCCCGCGTCGGACCCGCCGCGCACCCGGCCGACGGGCGGCACGCTGTGGTCGATGTCGCAAGCCGCGGCGGCCGCTCCGAAGTCCGCGGCGTCGAGGTCGAACGGTTCGAACCCGAGGGATGCTCCGCTTGCCGGGAATGGCTCGACCCGCGGGCGGATGTCCTCATGGTCGAGAGCCATCTCGCGGGCCCACGCTTCTTTCGCCGCGTCGCGGAACTTGAACGCCCGGGTGAAGCGTGTGTCGGTCGAGCGGAGCGGCATGACGCAGGCCGCGTCGACCACGAACACCGCCGCCGCCGACCGCTCGGCCAGACGCGCCGTCCACCGAGGGAACGGCGGAGCGGGAAAGTCTTCGGTGACCACTGCCGCCGCCCGAGCGGCGAGGTCGGTCAGCGGGCTCGCCACGGTCGGATCGGTCGGCAAGTGGAAGACAGACGAGATGCCACGCTCGCGCAGCTCGCGGGCGGCGTCGCGCGCGCCTTCGAGAATGAACACGTGGTGCCGGTCGCTGTTGTACCGGTGGCGACCGCCCAGACCCTGGTACGCCAGCACCGGCAGCCCGAGCTTGTTGGCGAGGAAGACCGACGCATCGAGCGCGGGGTTGTCGTGGCCGCGCACCGCGTGGTGCAGCCAGCAGAGGACGAACTCGCCCGACTCGCGGACGGTTCCGCTGCCCAATTGGTACACGCGCGGCTCGAGCGCGGCGGGCACGTCGGCCCACAGGTCGCCGCGCGCATCGGCGGAAGGCGACGTTCGGATCGGGGTCAGGCTGATCGGCGGCTGGCTCGGCGGGGCGGTCATACACCGTCTTTCGCTCAAAGTTCTTCCCCGGATGGCTCCGAACCGCGGCCGATGTCCGCGGCCGGCCCGTCGGCGCCGGGCCAAGCGATGTCGACGCGCGGCCCGCCCTGCTCGAACGACTCACCGAGCGACCCCAGTTCCAGCCGCGTTGACCGATCGATCGTGCCGACGCGAGAGAGGTCGAGCGTCACGGTGCCGTCGTGCTCGGCGGCGACCCGGCGTACTTCGTCCTGCAGGCTCGGCCAGTTCGTCACGACCGCTGCCCCGGAGACTCGGAGCGTCGGGCCCCGCGCCCCGCCGTCAACGATCTCTGTGCGAGCCCTGAACAGGTTCTGCACGCCGACCCCACGGACCAGGAGCACGCCGACGGTGAGCACCGCGCCGGCGGCGACGCCGATCAAAAGGTCTGTCGCCAGGACAACAATCAGCGTCAGCACGAACGCGGCGAACGACTCGACCCCCGCGCGCCAGCTCCGGACAAACTCCGCCGGGCTCGCCAGACGCACGCCCGTGTACACAAGCAGCGCCGCGAGCGCGGCCAGCGGGATGCGGTTGAGCACCGCGGGGATCAGCGCGACGCACGCCAGAAGGAAGACCCCGTGCCAGAGGTTGGCAAACCGCGTGCGGCCGCCCGCGTCGATGTTCGCCCGGCTCCGCACGATCTCGGAGATCATCGGCAGCCCGCCGAGCCCGCACGACACCGCGTTGCCCGCGCCCACCGCCAGCAGGTCGCGGCTCAGGTTCGTCCGCCGCCCGCGCGGGTCGAGCAGGTCCACGGCCCGCGCGCTCAGCAGCGACTCGATCGAGCCGATCAGCAGGAACATCACCACCCACTTCCAAGCGATGGGCCGCCCGAGCGAGCCGAAGTCGGGGGTCGTGACCGCGTCGACCAGCCCGAAGACCTCGGGCGAGAGGTCGACCAGGTGCCGAGGGCCGATCTCGTAGGTCGAGCCAAGCAGCGTGAGGTTGCGCGGCGCGTCGAGCCCGAGCGCGAAGGAGAAGGGCAGCGAGATCGCGACGACGATCAGCGGCGCCGGCACCGCGCGCAGCCTCGGGATCCGGCGACCGAGCGCGGGCCACGCGAACATGACCGCGAGGCACAACAGCCCGACACCAGCGATCGGCGGGCTCACGCCCGACGCGATCTCCGGCAGGTGGCGGAGCACCTCGGCCGGTTCGCCGGCAGCCTCGGTCCCGAGCATGACCGGGATCTGCTTGATGAGGATGATCAGCCCGATCGACGCGAGCATGCCCCGCACGACGGGCTTTGGGCAGAAGCCGGCGAGCCCGCCGCCGCCGACCGCGCCGAGGACGACCTGCCCGACCCCGGCGACGACGCCGACCGCCAGCGCCGCTCGGTAGCCCCCGTCCGCGCCGCCGAAGTCTTCAACACAGCCCAGAACGACGACGATCAGCCCCGCGGCCGGGCCCTTGATCGTGAGCTCGCCGCCGCCGATAAACGTGCAGAGCAGCCCGCCGACGATCGCCGTGAACACGCCGGCCATCGCCGGGAAGCCCGAGGCGACCGCGATCCCGAGGCACAGCGGCAACGCGATGAGGAACACCAGCAGCCCGGCGCGGACGTCACGCAGCGGCGACGCCAGCCGTCCGCCGTTCTCGTGGGTCTGTCCATCGTCCATCGCGGGCTCCCGTGCACCAGCCGTCCGGACGAGTGTTGCCCCCTCGGCGGCGCCGAGCCCGGCGAGCGCAGTCGCGGCGCGTACTCGGAACAAAAACGCCCCGGCTTCAGGCCGGGGCGCTCGGGAGTGTCTGGTCGTGAGCCGGAGTTGGCCCGGCGGCCCGCGGGTCGCCGGATCAGGTTAACCCGGGCAGCTCGGTCCGTTCTCGCCGGCGAGGAAGTTCGTGAGCCAGGTGTTGAAGTCGTCGGCGAGGAGCTGCCCATCGTTGTTCTGATCGGCGATGGGGCTCTCGCCAAGAAATGCTGTGAGCCATGTGTTGAAATCGTCGGCGAGGAGCTGCCCGTCTCCGTTTACATCGGCGCACAGGCGTGTGGGCACGGGCAGCCCGGTCCGCAGGGTGCCGTTGTCGATGGTCGCAGACTCGAGCTCACCCGCGCCGCCGACCACGTTCTCGTACCGTACCAGCGGCCTGACGAAGGTCACGAACGGGCTGTCGGGCGCCTGCGAGGTGATGGTGAACGTCTCGTAGCCGCCGCCCGGGCTCTCAACAACCTCTGTTTCATCTTTGGAGATCAGGAAGCCGTCGTCGGCGCCGTAATACTCGATCGCGATGAACGTGTCCGCCGCCCAGTTCTCCTCGAACGCGAGGTCGACCTCGAAGGTGTAGGTCTCGCCGGGCGTCGCGGAGATGGACGGCTGCCACATGAAGCCCGCGTTCATCGGATCGTCGGCGAAGAAGGTCGCGTGGCCGGGATTGCCGTTGTTGTTGAAGTCCAGGTCGAACGCGACGGCGCCGAAGCTCGCCCAGAAGTCGCCGTTGTTCCCATCGTCGACGAGATCGCCGAAGCTCGGGTTGAGCGTCAGCCCGCCGTCCGCTTCACGCAGCACAAAGTTGTCGACCGTGGCGGCCCTCATCTCGCCGCCCGACTGGACATCATCGATGATCACGACCGGCCGGATGAACACCGTGCCGGCAGGGGCCGCTGCTGTCACGTCGTACCTGCGGTACCCCTCGCCGGTGGGCTCGTTCTCGATCTCGGTGATATCGAAGCCGAGCTGTGTTGCGTCGTCCGCGTCGTAGTACTCGAACCCGATGAGCGTGCGTGCATCCCACATGGACTCCCACTGGATGCGGACCGAGAGCGTGTACTCGGTGCCCGGCGTTGCGGGGATCCCCGCCAGGAAGACGCCGCCGATGTTGTTGAGCTGGTCGGCGAAGAGGGTGCCGTGGCCCGGGGTACCGTCGCCGAAGAAGTCGAGGTCGATCGCCGCCGCCCCGAACGCGCCCCACCCATCCGCGAAGCCGTCCAGATCTGCGTCGAGGAACGCGGGGTTGTCGATCAGGTTCTGGTCTTGCGCCGCCACCGAGCCGGCGACGATCGCGACCGCCAGGTTCGCTGCGGTGCGTTGGAACAATTCGGAACAGGACAACATAACACGCACTCCTTGCCGGGTCTGATTCTCTCGGGCTCTCGGCCGCACGCTCGCGCGTGCTGAGCCGGTCTTGTTCGAACCGGGCCTCAGCCGCCGCTGACGGAGACCACAAACGTCTCAAACTTCACCGCGCCGTCGCGGTTCCCGGACACGGCCGGGTAGCACACCAGCTTGAGCCGGTGCGACGGCTGTGTTGCCACGAACCGGACCTGCAGCCGGCTCCAGCCATTGCCGGTTTCGATTTCTTCAACCTCGAACCGCCGTGTCTCAAGCCAGCGGTTGGGTCCAAAGCCGTTCTCTACGCGCAGCTCGACCTCGCTGGCCAATACCCCGCCGGCGGGATCGTCGCGGTTGGCATAAGCCGTCCATTCGTACTCGGTGCCCGGGGTCAGCCCGGCGATATTGTGCGATGCCTCGGATGGGTTGCCGTCCGATTCCCAGTGCCGATAGGCGAGCAGGGCGTTCCCCTCGCGGAGCGGCGTCCAGCCGGTCTGCCTCGACATGTTCCCTGTGAGTGTCCAACCGGCAACACTCGACGGTGTCGGGCCCGAAGCCTCGAAAGACCCGTTGCTCACAACGTTCACGCCGTCGTCCAGCGTCGGGGCGACGGCGATCGCGGGTGGGAAGTCGATGCTCGGATCGACGACGCCGACCTCGGTCAGCGGCGCGCTGCGGTTGGCGAGCCCGAGGAACCCTCCGATCGGTGACGACCCGATCGCCGGGCTTTGGGGCACCCCGAACGATCGCCACTCGCCGCGGTCGTCGGTGACCCATGCCGTCAACGCGCCACCCGACCGTTCGAGCCCAAGCCCCACCGGGAACCCGGCGGTCACCAGGTGCTGCTGCGACGTGCCGGAGCCGGCGTTGTTGCGGGTCTTGAGCAGTACCCGGCCGTCGGGGAAGGCGATCAGCGAGACGTGCGGCGCGTTGTCTGCGGTGCTCGCACGGAGCGTCACGCCGGCGTGCGCAAAGTCGCCGCCGCGGAACGCCTCGAACACGCCGGACACGGTGAAGGACGGCGGCATCTGCCGGAACGCCAGCCGGAACGAGTCGGTGTTGCCGAACAGGTCCTGCCCGCTCGTGAACAGGCTGAGCCGTTCGGCACCCAGCAGCCCGCCGCCGATGACCTGCTGCCCGCCCCCGAGAGCCACGTCACCGATATTCTCGATCGTCCAGCCTGCCCAAGCGTCGGCCGCGGGAGCGTCGAATGGCAGCGGGTCGATCTCTGGGAGCACGGCCGATGGAAAGGGCGTGATCATCGACGCCGCGTACGCGGCGTCGATCGCCAGGGGCATGTCATCGAACGCCTCGAACGTCTGGGTGATCGAGCTGAGCGACGCCGTTTCGATGTTGCTGAACGTCAGGTTGTCGGCGTTGGTCGCGAGGTACCAGTTGTCGCTGCCGACGCCGCCGCCCACCTTGACCAGCTTGTACGACCAGACCGCCGCCTGCAGTCCGAGGTCTTCGCACGTATCGAAGATCTCACGCGCGGATTCGGGAGCGCCCTGGCGGTCGAAAACCGGGTTGAACTCACCGAGTAGGAACGGCACGTCCAGCCCGCCGCAGTATTCGGCAATCTCGCGCAGATAGTCGACCGTGAAGCGCCCGAGGTTGCCCAGCGTGGCTTCACGGCCGTCAAAGATACCCGGGTACTTGTGCTCGGTCAGGCCGACGTTGGTCCACCCGCGGTCGGCCGGATCGCCGTAGACCTGCACGCCCTGCAGCGGCCCGGGCACGAAGATCAGCCGGTTCGGATCGACCCCGCGGACCGCCCGGATCGTCCGGTCCATGATCTCGATCAGCTCGCCCGAAATGTCGGTGACAAAGTCGCCGAACGGCTCGTTCATCAGGTCGTACGCGACGAAGTTTTCCTGGTTTTTAAACCGGCGTGCGAGCTCCTGCCACAGCCAGACGAACCGGTCTTGCGCCGACGTGTCGGTCCAGATGTTGTTCTGCGTCGCGTCGCCCGAAGGGCCGTCGAGGCTCTGCCCGCCGGGCACGGCGTGCATGTCGAGGATCACGTACAGGCCGGCCGCGTCGGCTATGTCCATCGCACTCTGCAGGCGGCCCACGCCCACCGGGTCGAGCTCGAACGGCGCCGCCTCCACCATGCGGTAGTGGAAGGGCAGCCGGATCGCGTTGAAACCGGTCGAAGCAATCGTGTCCATGTCACGCTGGGTGATCCAGTTGTCGCGGTGGGTCTCGATCAGCGCGTCCGCCTCGGTCTGCCCGAAGCGGCCCGACAGCACGCCGAGCAGCGTCGCCTCGTCCGGCAGGTTCTGCCCGAACATCCAGGGCTCGAGCAGGAACCAGTTGCCCGCGTTGATCGCCCGGAGCGTGACGGTCTCACCGTCGGCATCGCGCAGGTGCATGCCGTCGACGCGGAGGGCGACTTGCGAGTCGGGTGTGCCCTCGCTCGTGCCCGCGCGCACCACAGCCTCCGAGTCCTGAGCAAGCGAAGCACCACACCCACCGAACATGAAGCCCGCGGTCGCCACGAGTGATCCAACACGCTGAAGACGCGTCATGGCCCAGCCTTCCGCGGCCGGTTGATCCAGCCAAACTGTTCGGCGCGACCGTTGATGAAGTCGCTTCCGTCGTTCACGGCCGCCCCCTCGCTCTGGCGGACGAAGCCGTCGCCCTCCACGTACACCGAGTGTCCCTCGAAGCCGCGGTCCCCTCGCTGGCCGGGCGAGACCGAGCCAGCCATCAAGTCGAGCTCGAATGTTGTGGGCATCTCGAACCGCTCCACCGAGCCGTCGAGAAAGCCCAGGAACCCGCCCCCGGCGTGACGCTGCGTGACCTCGTCGTTGTCGCCCCATTTTCCGTCCGGCGCAAGCCCGTTGCTGAAGGCGTCCTCTTCGACGAACAGCGGGAGTGCGCGGAACCGCTCGGCCCGCCCGTCACGGAGCCGGGTGAACATGTCGGACCGTTGCACAACGATCTCGCCCGTATCAAAGTCCTGAGGGGCGTCGCCCGTGAGGTAGACGGCTCGGTGTTCCCGAAACGTCTGAGCGCCGCCCACACCCACCGGCATCGTGTAATCGAAAGCAAGGCTCACGCCGGTTCGCTCGAGTTCGCTCTGGAACTGTTGGCCAAATTCGGCGTTGTAATCAGCCTGGGCGCCCGGCGCAAGCACGCCGTTGATCGCCGCCTGACGACGGTTCGTTGGGCATTCGGAGACCTCGTCGACGTTCTCGGCATAATTGACAACGATGCCGAACCCCAGCACTTCAAGCCCGCCGCCGAATTCGTAGTAGTACGCCCAGTCAGCAAACGGCAGGACATCATTGACAGAGCCCAAGTTCCGATTGGCGACCGGGATATACCCGGTTGGCCAGACCGCATCGTCGTGATCATTTGCATAGAGGAATGTCAGCGTGCCGAGCTGTCGGTTGTTTGACAGACACACGGCCGCCTGTCCCCGTTCTCGTGCGGCGCCGAGAGCCGGCAGCAGAATTCCGACAAGCAGGGCAATAATCGCGATGACAACGAGCAACTCAATCAGCGTGAAACCCACCAGTTGGCCCACCAGATGGGTGCTTCTTCGCACGCGACAATCCTCTCGACAACTCCAGTGCTGCGCCGGGAGGGCAGCCGTGTTGTATGCCGCAGAATACACACAACGCAAAACATTTCCAACAAAAATGAAACGATTTGGAAAGTTTTTTGTTTCATTATGAAATAAACAGGGTGCTCGGCAAAAAACAGACAATAAGATTCCTGCTTGTTTCAGACCTCTACATGACTGTTGGTGGTGATGACTTGTGTTGTCGCGGGTGTGGAGTCCCTCCAAAATAGTCTTGACAGTACATCACGAGTGACTCATGATGACACATATGTATCAATCTTGTGCAACTTGATCAGTTCTGTATACAATGAGCGACAGCCCGGGACCAACGTGTTCCGTCTCACCGGCTGACACGAGAGAGATCGGCCAGGAGGCCCGCGGGACAGCGACCTGTTGGAAGAGGATCGGCAGGATGAGGGATCCTGTGAGACAAGGAAAGGAAGAGAGATGTTGAAGGTTACAACGGTTACTGCTTTGGTTGGCTTCGCAACATCCGTAAGTGCCCAAGAACTCCTGCGTGATCCAGGCTTCGACCTGGGTGGGACGGAATGGGGCAAGTTCGGCAATGCCGATTTCAACAACTTCTTTGGCAACCCACACTCCAGTTTCTTTGCGGACAACCCGTCCAACAGCGGCGGCGTCTTTCAGCTCGGAATCGCCCACGGGGACGACCTGCAATACACATTCCAACTCACCAACGTACGGATCGAGGAGAACTTCAACGCGAACTTTCGGTTTGGTCTCGAATTCTGGGATGCTTCGGATACCAACAAGCTCGGTGAGATCTTCGAGACAATCGATACGAACGTGAGCCGCGACGGGCTGACCACGGGCGATGGTCTGAGCTTCTCGATGTCGGCCGAGTCGATCAACGGCGCGGCGTTCGTTCGCCCCATCATCCTGTTCGACAGCCCGGACCCGGCGTCTGGCAGCCAAGCGAACGCGTTCGTCTTCTCGGCATCGCTCACAGCGATCCCCGCGCCGGCAACAGCGGCGGGCCTCGTTGTCTTCGCGGCGGGCCGTCGGAGACGGTCCTGAGAGTGGGCATGACCGAACGACTCGGCGACAACGATCATGACCCATGGGCTTGAGTACCGTGCGGTCGTGTGACCTCGGCGAGCGTCCAGCGAACAAGAATCGGGCAGATGAGCAGCCGAGCTTTGTGCCAACACAGCGTCTGCGCTGGGAGCAGCGTTCCACCCACCGAGAGCCGCCCGCGTCAACTCAGGAGTCCCCGTTGATCGACAACGCCCGGGTGCAATCAGAGGACAAGCGACGCGTTGTGGACGCGGCCGTCCAGAGGCCGACCAAGGCGACGTCGCCCACCACGCCCCGTCGCGCGACGGTGCGGGCCATCGCTCAGCTCGCCGACGTCTCTCCCGCGAGCGTCTCGCGGGCGCTCAACGATCCGGCCAAGGTGAGCCGCCACACGCTCAGTCGCATCCACGCGGCGATGGATCGGCTCAACGACGACCGCCCCGTCGCCTCGCCCGCCGCCCTCAAAACCATCGGCTATCTCTCCGTCGACCGCACCAGCGGCCCCCGCTTCAGCGGCTACAACACCACCATCTTCGCCGGGCTCGCCCGCGTCGCGATCGAGAACGGCACCGAGGTCCTCCTGGTCAACCCCGACCGCCGCCGCCCGGGCCAGAGCCTGGGCGAGCTCTGCCGCGAGCGCGGCATCGGCGGGCTGATCATCCGGCTCGACGACCAGTCGATGCCCGTGATCGACGAGGTCGCTGCGAGCGGTCTCCCCGCGATCGTCGTCGCCCAGCCCCACGACGTCGCGGGCGTCGGGTGGGTCTGCGTCGACAGCCACCGCGCCAGCCTCGACGCGGTGCAGTACCTCATCTCCATGGGGCACCGGCGCATCGCGTTCTGTAAGAACATCGTGCCCGACCACGACCACGCCGAGCGCCACCGCGGCTACACCGAGGCGCTCGAGCTCGCCGGCATCGAACGCCGCCCCGAGTACGAGCTCACGGTCCCAGCCGACGTGTTCGGCGGGATCACTGCGATCAACCGGCTCCTCGCGCTGCCCGAGCCGCCGACGGCCGTGTACGTTGCCGACCCCGGCGCGACGATGGGGGTGCTGCGCCGGCTCCGCGAGACCGGCGTCCGCGTGCCCGACGACTTCTCCGTGGTCGGCTTCGACGACGAGGACACCCGCTTCGCGTCATCGCCCGTGTACACCTCGGTCTGGCAGGACGCGGCCGACCTGGCCCGCGTCGCCGGCCAAGCGATCGTGCGGCTCATGGCGGTGGGGGCCTCCGCCGAGGTGCCGCGCGTCCGCCTGCCGAGCTACCTCGAGGTCAACGCGACGACGGCGCCGCCGTCCGCGTCAAAGCCCTGAGGAAGACGCGGCCCCAAGGCGGGCACGAACACGGGCTGTTCAGCGGTCGACCCACGCCAGCCGCGCCAGCTCGCGCACAAGCGGCTCGACCCGCGCCGCGTCGGGATCCGGCGGCACCAGCTCGTACCGGCCCGCCCGCGTGCGGCCGCCCGTCCGCGCCCACACCACCGCGCTCGTCCGCCCGAAGCGGCGTTCTTCGGTCTCGGGGTTGCCGATCCGCGCGGGGTCGGGGTCGAGCATGATGCGCGACCGGTCGACCAGCGACCAGAGCCCGGCGAACTGCCGCTCGTCGAGCCGGCGGATGATCGGCGGGTAGTCCTTGGGGGTTGCCGCGGGCCCGACGCCGGCCCGCAGGGTGCCGTCGGCCTCGACGATGTAGCGGGCGGGCCGCAGCACCGGGTCGTCCGACGCCGTGCCCATGATGGTCAGCGACACGGCGAACCGCGCCGGCGTCCGGTTGGGGTCTACGCCGATGAGGTCGTCCGGCGTGCGACCGTTGGTGCAGCCCGGGCCGGCAAGCAGCAGCCCGCCAAGAGCGCCAACGCACAGCAAAGCGGGGACTCTAATCATGCGGCGATGCTACGCCCCGCGACACCCAGCCCCGGGCGATCGCGCCCCGTCACACCGAGCGGCACTCCCTATCGTGTCGGCCGATGCAGATCTCCCTCGCCTGGCTTAACCGTTTCCTCGATCAGCCCGTCGACGCCGAAGAGGCCGAACGCCTGCTGACCTTCGCGGGCTTCCCGCTCGACGCCAACGACGAGGTCGCGCTGCCCTCCGGGGCGACGGACCGCCGGTTCGATGTCGAGGTCACGTCCAACCGCGGCGACGTGCTGTCGCACGTCGGCTGCGCCCGCGAGATCGCCGCGGCGCCCGACCCGAGCGTCCGACGCTCGCTCGTGCTGCCCGAGCCCGGCCCGATCACCCGCTGCGAGACGCCCGCCGCCGAGGCGCTCACGCTCCAGAACGACGCGCCGGGCGCCTGCCCACTGTTCACCGCCCACGTCGTCCGGGGTGTCCGCGTCGGCCCCAGCCCCGCGTGGCTCGTCGACCTGCTCGAGTCGGTCGGGCAGCGGTCGATCAACAACGTCGTCGACGTGACCAACTTCATCACGTTCGAGCTGGGCAACCCGTGCCACGTGTTCGACCTGAACAAGCTCGCGGGCCCGACGCTGCGGATCCGCTACGCCGAGGCCGGCGAGCCGCTGACGACGCTCGATGGCAAGCCGCGCAGGCTCGCCGAGACCGACCTGGTCGTCGCCGACGCGGAGCGGCCGCAGTCGCTCGCGGGGGTCATCGGCGGGCACGACTCCGAGGTCGACGCGTCGACGACCGACGTCGTGTTCGAGATGGCAACCTGGGACCCCGTCACGATCCGGCAGCCCGCCCGGCGCCTCGCGATCCGGACCGACGCGAGCCACCGGTTCGAGCGCATCGTCGACCCGCGGACGATCGCCCACGCGGCGTTGCGGGCCGTCGCGATGATCCAGGAGGTCGCCGGCGGCGAGGTCTTGGACGGCCGCCTCGCGGTCGGCCCGGCCGCCGAACGCCAGCACGCGAGCGAACCGGTCGAGCTGCGCCCCTCGCGGTGCGAGAAGGTTCTGGGGATCCGGGTCTCGGCCGACGAGATCACCGCCCGGCTGGCTCCGCTCGAGATCGGTGTCGAGCACGCCGAGAGCGGCACGCTCCGCTGCACCCCCCCGGCCTTCCGACCCGACCTCACCCGTGAGATCGACCTCATCGAAGAGGTCGCGCGGGTCACGGGCTACGGCGAGATCCCGCTGGCCGAGAAGCTCGATATCCGCGTTCGTCACCCGCAGGAATCCGAGCGCAACCGCCAGAAGCTCTCGGCCTGCCTGACCGGCCTCGGGTTCTTCGAGACGGTCACGTTCAGCTTCGTGAGTCCTGCGACGGCCGAGCCCTTCACGCCGACCGACCACGAGACCGTGTCGGTCGACGACGACCGCCGCGGCGCCGAGCCGACGCTCCGGCCGAGCGTGCTGCCCAGCCTGCTCGCCTGCCGACGCGCCAACCAGGACGCCCGCGTCACCACGCCCGGCGGGCTGCGGCTGTTCGAGCTGTCGGCCGTCTTCGCCCAGAAGCTCGTGCCGGCCGCAAGCGGCGCCGCCCCCGAGAGCATCGAGCGGCAGACGCTGAGCCTGCTGATGGACGCCGAGGGGGTCAAGCCCGGCAAGAAGGCCAAGCCCGAAGCGGTGCAGGCCGCGGTCCGCGCAGTCCGTGGGGCGGTGGACGCCGTGGCGGCGTCGGTCGGCCTGGAGGTCGCCGGGGTCCGCCCCGCCGCGGCCGCGGTGCCGGGCTTCGAGCCCGACGCCACCGGCGAGCTCCTGCTGGACGGCGGCGAACGGCTCGGGGTCTTCGGCGTTGTCGCGGGCGACCGCGCCCGCGAGGTCGGGCTCGACCTGCCCGTCGTTGCCGCAGAGCTCGACGCCCGGCTCCTGCTCGACGCCCGGCCCCCGATCCGACGCGCCGAGATGCTCCCGGCGTTCCCCGGGATCGAACGAGACCTCTCGGTCGTCGTGGCTGAGCCCACCGGCTGGGCCGACATCGAGGCGGCGGTGGGAACCCTCGCGCCGGAGCTGGAGCACTTCCTGCGGGTGTCCTTTGTTGGGACGTTCCGGGGCGAGCAGGTCGGGGCCGGCAAGAAGTCGCTCACCATGCGGCTGGCGTTCCGGGCCCCGGATCGAACGCTCCGCCACGACGAGGTCAATCGGCAGGTCGAACGGATCGTTGAAAGCCTGATTCAGACCGTACAGGCGGAGATTCGATCCTCATAAAGACAAAACAAGGGATGTATACCAAACAGGTTTGTTTGGTGTGTATTCGGAAATCGCGCAACTGTGCCGCTGGATAGCGAGCATTGATCTACAGTCGGCTGGGGGTTGATCGAACCCAAAGGAGCCTGCCTGTGATCGATGCCGCGGCACCGCAAACGAGAGCCGAGACTGTGAGTACTGATTCGACGCAGGCCGAAGATGCCTTGTTGGTATACGTCAACGGGGAGCTTCGTCCGAAGGCAGAGGCCGCCGTCAACGTGTTCGATCACGGGCTGCTGTATGGCGACGGGGTATTTGAAGGACTGCGTGTATACAACGGGAAGATCTTCAAGCTCGGCCAGCACCTCGACCGTCTTTGGGCGTCGGCCGAGTCGCTGCGGATCGAGATCCCGGTCAGCCGCGACGAGATGGAAGCGATCCACCGGCGGTGCGTCGAGGCGAACCGGATCGACAACGGCTACATCCGACTGATCGTCACCCGCGGCGTGGGCACGCTCGGGCTGAACCCGTTCAAGTGCCCGACGCCGGGCATCGTCTGTATCGCCGACCAGATCGAGCTGTACACACCCGAGATGTACGAGCGGGGCATGCGTGTGGTGCTCGCCGAGCGGCCGCGTGTGCCGGTCGAGTGCCTCGACCCACGGATCAAGAGCCTGAACTATCTCAACAACATCCTCGCGAAGATCGAAGCGATCGACGCGGGCTGCCTCGAGTGCATCATGTTCAACACCCAGGGCCAGCTCGCCGAGGGGTCGGGCGACAACATCTTCCTGGTCAAGGACGGCGAGCTGTTCACGCCCCCGACGACCGTCGGCGTGCTCGAGGGCATCACCCGACGGTTCGTCAAGGACGAGCTCTGCCCGCTGCTCGGGCTCGACTGCCACGAGAAGGTTCTCGACCGCGACGAGCTGTTCGCGGCCGACGAGATCTTCCTGACCGGGTCGGCGGCGGAGATGATCGCGGTCACCAAGATCGGCAAGACCGACGAGGACGCGCGGGTCATCGGCACCGGCGTCGAGGGTGTCATCACGGCCCAGGTTCGACAAAAGTTCCGCCAGATCGTGACCAGCGACCGCGTGCCGGAGGACTGAACCGTCCCTCGATGCGTAGAGCTGTGGGTGCCGGGGCGTTCAGGAGAGCGGCTCGCCCGTAGATGCGCACCGGCAAACGAGCTTCGGCGCGGCCCAGGATGGGTGCGGCGCCCTGAGCACCCCCGGTCCTGCGCCCGGGGGTGTTTTCTGTTCGAACCCGACGGCTCCCAGGGGGTATCGAAGACCGGGGGTATCGACGAGCGCGGCTGAATCGATACGCGGCGGTCCCTAAGGTCTTGGCGGGTGGCAGCCGGGGCCGAGACAAGGAAGAACGATGTCGGAAAAGCCGAAGCAGCGTTTCAAGGCGCTCTCGTACGGCGTGCGGGCGTTGGTCGCAGTGGTGCTGCTTGGGGGCGGCGTCGCGCTGTCGCGCGTCATCGCGTCGACCAAGCCGCCGTCGCCTGAGGCGACCAGCGTCGACAGCCGCCCGCTCGTGAAGGTGCTCGAGGTTCGCCCGGTCGAGATGCCCCGGGTCTGGTCGGGCTACGGCACGGCGCGGTCGCGGCGAGTGGCCGAGGTCGCGGCTGAGGTTGCGGCGTTGGTCCTCGAGCGGCCCGACGACACAGAGGCGGGCCGACCCGTCGCGGCGGGGCAGGTCCTGTTCCGGCTCGACGACCGCGACCTGCGCGCCCGTGTGCTGCGGGTCGAGGGGCAGATCGCCGCGGTGGAGGCGCAGCTCGCCGAGCAGCGCGTCACGGCCCGGCGGCTGGACGACCAGGTCGCGCTCGCCGAGGACGAGGTCGAGACGGCCCGGCGCGACTATGAGCGGGCGGTGGAGATCGGGGCGGTCAACGCCGCGACGGAGAGCGAGATCGACAACCGTCGGGCGGCGCTCAACCGGGCGGAGCGGACGCTGGTGTCGCTGCTCGACCAGGCCGAGTCGATGCCGGCGCGAGACGCCCGCCTGGGGGCCGACCTCGACGCGCTGCGGGCCGACCTGGAGACCGCGAGGCGCGACGTCGAGCGGTGCCGGGTGGGGGCCCCGTTCGATGGGCGCCTGCAGGAGGTGTTCGTCGAGGCGGGCGAGCGTGTGGCGCTCGGCGAGCCGCTGGCGCGGGTCGTGGATCTTTCGAGGGTCGAGGTGCCCGTCCGCCTGCCCGCGTCGGCGGGGGCGAGCGTGTCGGTCGGCGACCGCGTGGTGCTGACGTCGGACGCGGGCGAGTCGCGTGTGTGGGAGGGCCGGATCGCGCGGATCGCCCCCGAGACCGACGCGGCGACGCGGAGCATGACGGTCTTCGCGGAGGTAACGCAGGACGCCGGGACGAGCAAGGGCTCGGGGCCGGGCTCGGCGCTGGGCGGGCTGCTGCTGCCGGGCCGCTTCGTGTCGGCGCGGGTCGAAGTGAGCGACGGGCGGCGGCGGCTGGCCGTCCCACGCCGGGTCGTCGACGGCGACCGCGTGCTGCTGGTCCGCGGCGGTCAGGACGAGGCGGGCGAGCCCGCTTCGGAGATTGACACCGTCCGGGTCGACGTGCTGTTTCATGCCGACCGCGAGATGCCGGGGCTGCTGGATGGCGAGCGCGACTGGGCGATCGTCTCGGGGGGGCTGGAGCCGGGCGATCTGGTCGTCGTTTCTGGGCGGACGGGGCTCGTCGACGGACGGCTCGTGCGGCTGGAACAGGACGGGGTCGATGAGGGTGGGCCGGTGAGGGGGACCGTGAACGGGGGCGGGGTTGCTCTGGAAGGGGACACGCCATGAGCCTGCCGGCGTTCGGTGTCAAGAAGCCCGTCGTCGCGAACCTGTTGATGTTCGCGATCTTGTTCATGGGGTTCATGCTCGGGTCGGGTCTGACGCGTGAGTTCTTCCCCGAGGTCCGTCCCAACCTGATCACGGTCACGGCGCCCTACCCCGGCGCGAGCCCGGACGAGGTCGAGGACGCGCTGACGACCAAGATCGAGGACGCGGTGCTCGACCTCGACGACGTTGTCGAGATCACGTCGACCTCGTCGGACGGCGTGTCGACCGTGTCGATCGAGATGCGCGACGGCATCGACATCGCCGCGGCGCTCGCCGAGGTTAAGCGCGAGATGGACGCGCTGCAGGACCTGCCCGCCGAGTCGGAGCGGATCGTCGTCGACAAGCTCGAGCCGAACCTGCCGACCATTGTGCTCTCGCTCTACGGGCCGGTCGAGGACGAGACCGACGAGCGCGTGATGAAAGAGGCGATCAAGGTCATCCGCGAGGACCTCCGCGCGATCGACGGCGTGGGCGACATGGCGCTGACGGGCGCCCGCAACGACGAGATCCGCGTCGAGGTGCGTCCCGCCGAGCTGCTGCGGCACGGGCTCGGGATCGACCGGATCTCCGACCGCGTGGCCGCGGAGATGCGCGAGCTGCCCGGGGGCACGGTCCGCGGCGCGGGCTCGAACACCGTCGTCCGCACGCTCGGCAAGGAGGAGGCGGCCGACGAGATCCGCGACATCGTCGTCAAGTCGGGCGGCGGCGGGGCGGTCGTCCGGCTGGGCGAGGTCGCCGACGTCAGCGAGGGCTTCATCGACACCGACGTGCGCAACCGGCTCAACGGCGAGCCCGCGTTCAGCATCACCGTGTACAAGGTGGGCGACGAGGACGCGGTGAATATGTCGGCGCTTGTCAAGGCTTACGCGACGGGCCTTCAGGGCGAGCAGCTCGAACGCTCGCCCCCCCAGAAGGTTGCTGATGGAATCGCGAGTGTGGTCAACGCCGTCCGGACAACCCGACACGCGATCGCAGGTTTCTTCGGTAGCGAGGCGGAGCCGCCGGAGCGTTTCTTGTTCCCGAAAGACGCGCTGCAGCGGGCCCAAGAGGCCGGCTATGACCGCTTCCGCGCCGGCGGCGTGCCGGATGGTGTGACGATCGCCGTGACAACGGACCTGGCGAAGTACATCGTCGGGCGGCTCGATCTGCTGACGCGGAACGCGTTCCAGGGGGGGCTGCTCGTCTTCGCGACGCTCGTGCTCCTCCTGAACTGGCGGATCTCGTTCTGGGTTGCCGCGGGGCTGATCGTCTCGCTCGCCGGGGCGATCGCGGTGATGTCGCTCGTCGGGATCACGCTGAACCTGCTGACGATGTTCGGGCTGATCGTGGTGATCGGGCTGCTGGTCGACGACGCGATCGTGGTCGCCGAGAACATCGCGACGCGGCACGAGCGCGGCGAGCCGGCGCTCCAGGCCGCGATCAAGGGCGCCGAGGAGGTCGCGTGGCCCGTGGTCGCGACGGTTCTGACGACGATCAGCGCGTTCCTGCCGCTGGCGTTGATCGAGGGGCAGATCGGCGACTTCCTGGTCGCGCTGCCGATCGTCGTGGCGTGCGCGCTGAGCATCTCGCTGATCGAGGGGCTGATCATCCTGCCGAGCCACATGGCCCACTCGCTGGTCGCCTCCGACGAGGCGGCGGCGAAGCGGGGCTGGTTCTCCAGGGCCGAGGCCGCGGTCACCCGGGTCCGCGAGAAGATCCTGCAGGGGCGGGTCATCCCGGCCTACGCGCGGTTCCTCAAGAAGGCGGTGCACTACCGCTACGCGTCGCTCGCGGCTTCGATCGCGGTGCTCGCGATCAGCGTCGGCATGTTCCGCTCGGGGCGGCCCGAGTTCATCTTCTTCGAGTCTTCGGACTCCGAGACGCTCAGCGGCGAGATCCGCATGCCGGTGGGCACGCCGGCCGAGGTGACCGACCGGTACGTCCGCCGGGTCGAGCGCGTCGCGCTCGCGCAGCCCGAGATCAGCTCGGTGTTCGGCTCGGTCGGGTCGTACGCGTCGCTCGACGGCGCGAGCGGCGGCTCGGCGGGCAGCCATCTCGGTCAGCTCATCGTGGAGGTCAAGCCCGTCGAGCTGCGGCAGGAAGAGGGCGGGCGAGCGAGCCCCGAGATCATCGAGGCGATCTACCGCGAGGTCGGCGAGCTTCCGGGGGCCGAGCTCTTCCGGGTGTCGGGCGTGGCGGGCGGGCCCGAAGGACCGGCGCTGAACTTCGGCATCACGGGGACCAACGAGGGCGGCATCGTCCTCGCCACCGAGGAGGTCAAGGCGCTGCTGCGGTCCGTGCCCGGCGTGGTGTCGATCGCCGACGACGCGGGGCGCGGCGCGCGGGAGCTGCGCGTGACGCTGCGGGACGGCGCGACGGAGCTCGGCTTCACGACGGCGTCCATCGCATCGCAGGTGCGCGGCTACGTCTTCGGGCTCGAGCCCTACACCTTCGCGGGCGACCGCGAGGACGTCGACGTCCGGGTGACGATCTCAGAGGGCGCGCGGCGGTCGCTCGCGTCACTGGAGGCGATGCACGTGTTCACGCCGGCCGGTGAGCCCGTGCCATTGCTCGAGGTTGCCCGGGTTGAGGAGGTCGACGGGTTCGCGTCGATCAATCGACTCGACCGGCGGCAGATCGTCAACGTCACCGCCGACGTCGCGCGGTCGGAGGGGGCCAACCCAGAGACGATCAACACCGAGCTGAAGCCCAAGGTCGCGGCGATCGCGGCGTCGTACGACGGGGTCGACATCATCGAGCGCGGCCGGCAGAAGGAGAACGCCGAGAGCTTCGCGACCCTGCCGCTGGGCATGGCGGTCGCGTCGGTGATGATCTATATCGTGCTCGCGTGGCTGTTCTCGAGCTACGTGCAGCCGCTGATCGTGATGTCGGCGATCCCCTTTGCCGCGATCGGCATGATCTGGGGACACCTGATCCTGGGCTACACGATGACGTTCCTGTCGCTGATCGGCTTCGTCGCGCTGACGGGCGTGGTCGTGAACGACTCGCTGATTTTCATGGAGTTCTACAACACCCGCCGCCGCGCGGGCGAGAGCGTGCGCGACGCGTGCGTGAGCGCGGGCGTCGCGCGGTTCCGGGCGATCCTGCTCACGACGGTCACGACCGTTCTCGGGCTTAGCCCGCTCATGCTTGAACGCAGCTTCCAGGCGCAGTTCCTGATCCCCATGGCGATCACCATCTCGGGCGGGCTGATCAGCGCGACGGCGATCATCCTGCTCGTGCTGCCCTGCCTGCTGATGGTCTTCCGCGACCTGCGGCGGGTGGGCATCATGCTCTGGAACGGCGTGCCGATGGACCAGATCCCCGACAGCCGCGCCGCGGGGCTCGAGCCCGAAGAGGTGCCCGCGCCGAACGCCCCGGCCTTCGACGGATAGCCGGGGCGACCGCTGGGGGCGTCTGGCGGCAGCGGACCGGTCAGCGCTTGAGTTCGAGCTCGCCGCTGATGCGGCCGCGCCGCAGCGCGAGCCGGATGCCCCCGTCGAGCGAGCCGCCCTCGATGAGCCGTTGCGCGGCGTCGTC
Source organism: Planctomycetota bacterium (assembly GCA_039815285.1). Taxonomy (GTDB): domain Bacteria; phylum Planctomycetota; class Phycisphaerae; order Phycisphaerales; family UBA1924; genus JBCBZP01. The sequence goes on along the minus strand of JBCBZP010000003.1, from coordinate 124,849 downwards.
GTCGCGCACGCTCCGGCCGTTGACGCCCTTGATCACGTCGCCGGCGCGGAGGCCCATGCGTTCGGCGAGCGACCCCGCGACGACGTCGACGACGACGGCGCCCGGCTCGCGCTCGGCGGGCATCAGCACGATGCCCGCGTCGGCGAGGTACGTCGCGCCGCTCTTGACGTAGAACGCGGCCTGGGCTTGTTCGCGGGTGGTCAGCGTGGCCCGGAGGTCCGCCCGCTCGCCGTCCCGGACCACGTCGATGGGGACAGTCTCGCCGGGCGGCGTGAGCCCGATGGAGCTGAAGAGCGTCTTGTACGTCTCGGTGCGGCGGCCGGCAAAGCGCAGGATGACATCGCCGGGCTTGATGCCGGCCGACTCGGCGGCGCCGCCGGGCTCGACCTCCGAGATCACCACGCCCGGGCCGAAGGGTGTCGCGACGCTCTCGATGGGCACGCCGCGCTCGTCGGAGCCGATGGTGATACCCAGGAAGCCGCGTTCGAAGGTGCCCTTCTCGATGAGCTGCGAGCTCACGGCGCTGGCGAGCCGGCTGGGGATCGCGAAGCCGATGCCGACGTTGCCCCCGCCGCGGCTGAGGATGGCGGTGTTGATCCCGATGACCTCGCCGCTGAGGTTGAGCAGCGGGCCGCCCGAGTTGCCCGGGTTGATCGCGGCGTCGGTCTGGATGAACTCCTCGTAGCGCTGGTACTGGTCGAGGCGGGTCTCGCTGACGGGCCGGCCCTTGGCGCTCACGATGCCCGCCGTGACCGAGTGCTGCAGCCCGAAGGGCGAGCCCACGGCGATGACCCACTCGCCGACCTCCATGTCGTCGGAGTTGCCGAAGCGGACCGAGGGCAGGCTCTCCTCGACGCCGACGCGGAGCACCGCGAGGTCGGTCGACTCGTCGCGCCCGACGAGCTCGGCCCGGAAGCTGCGCCCGTCGGCGAGGGTCACCTTCAGGTCGTCGGCGTCGGCGACGACGTGGTTGTTCGTGATGATGTGCCCGCGGTCGTCGATGATCACGCCCGAGCCCAGCCCGCGTTGCACGAGCTGGTCTGTCTTCACATAGCGGCGGAACCCGACGCGACGCACCCCCCGCTCAAAGCGCTCGATGTGGACAACCGCGGCCTTGGCGTCGCGCGCCACGCGCTGGAACACGTTCGAGAGCCCGCGGGCGTACGCCATGCTCTCTTCGGCGTCGGGCCCGGGCGCGGGAGTAGACGCGTCCTGTGCTGCGCCGGCCGGAGTGAGCGCCAGCAGGCCGGCGAGCGCGACCACTCGTTGGACCCGTCGATTCATCGGTGCCTCCTTTTCGCCGCGGGCCTGTTTCTGGCCCGCGGCGTGCGTCGTCTGGATCGATGCGAGAGCCCGGCGTCTCTGTCAGGTACCCCGCCGATCGCCGAACAGTTCGATGTGGAGCCGCCGACAATACACCCAGCCGCGGTCCGAGCACGCCTGCCGGACCCATCGCACCGCGTCTTCGGTCGGCACGGTGACGCCCTCGGGCATGAGCATAATGTCCGCGGGACCGAGCCCTGACAGATTCCTGACGAGCTCATCGATCTCGCGCAGGTCGTCCGGGCTGGCGACGACGAACTTGAGCTGGCGCTCTGGGTGGTCGTCGATGAGCTGCTGGAGGGTTGGTGGGTCGAGCCGCCGCTGCTCGTGGCGTTTCCGCCAGACGCCGCCGGGGTCGCGCGGGTCGTCCGCGGCTGGGGTCGAGTTGCTGAGCTTCGGCGAGATCGACATCAGGTCGCACCCCAGCGGCTCGTTCGGCCCTCTCCACGCCGACGGGTAGACGGTGCCCGCGGTTTCGATGGTGACGTGCATGCCGATCTGCCGCAGCGCTCGGCAGAGATCGAAGACCGCGTCGAAGATCATCGGCTCGCCGCCCGTGACCACCGCGTAGTCGGCGCCCGATTCTTTGGCTTCGGCGAGCAGGTCATCGATCGTGCGGCGGTCTCCTTCGGGCGACCACGAGGCGTAGGGCGTGTCGCACCAGCCGCAGCGCAGGTTGCACCCGCTCGTGCGGATGAAGAAGGACCGGGTGCCGGTGAGCCGGCCCTCGCCCTGCACGGACGTGAAGGTCTCGCTGATGGGCAGGCTGGGCGGGGAGCCGGTCTTCATGCTGTGGTCGGCGACGGGGCGAGCTTGGTCAGGATGCACCCGTGGAAGCCGCGGCCTTCATCGATGAACTTGCGCTCGAAGTTGGTGCCGACCAGCTCGCCGTCGCCGGCAGAGGCGGGCGGGAGGAACGGCCCGCGCCGGAAGGCCGGGCGCGGGCCGGCCCATCCGGGGATGTCGCTCTCGCTCGAGCACCATCGGTCGAAGTGCTCGACATCCCAGGCCCACAGCGCGTCGTGGTCGGTGACGACCCTCAGCTCGCCCCCGGGCTCGAGCACGCGCCAGAACTCGGCCAGCGTCCAGTCTTGGATGACCCGCTTCTTGTGGTGCCGCGTCTTGGGCCACGGGTCGGAAAAGTACAGGTGGATGACGCTGCAGATGCCCGGCGGCACGCGCCACTTGATGAACTGGGTCGCGTCGGTGTGGAGCATGCGCACGTGGGTCAGGCTGCCGAGCGCGCCCGCAGCCGGGTCGTCCGCTCCGGCGCGGTGTCGGCGGACCCGGTCGGCGGCGTACAGGTAGAACTCGCGCGCCCATTCGATGCCCAGGAAGTTGACGTCCCGCCGGTGCTGCGCCTCCTGTACCAGGAACGTGCCCTTGCCCGAGCCGATCTCCAGCTCGAACGGTCGCTCGGGCTCGGCGAACCACACCCGCGGGTCGACGCGGGCGGCGTCGGGGCGTTCGAGCACGTCGTCAGGGAGCGGGCCGAGCTCGCTCTCACCGATGCCGACCACGCCCGGGGCGTCGTCGAGCGTGCGTCCGTGCCCGAGTCCGAAAGACATTCTGCGTGCTCCTCTGGTGGGTGATTCGCTCGGTGTGGGCTCGCGTCGCCGGCGTTCAAGAGCGTTGGGTGACGAGTGTGGGCGTTGAGAGGCGTGTGGTGTGTGTGGGGGGGCGCAAAAAGGGCGGGGAGCGTCGATCCGAACGCCCGCATATTCGAATACGTTAGAAGGGCTGTCGGACCGGGTGTCGCCCGGCCGATCGATAGACGACGCCGGGCACTGTTGCCCGACCCTGTTCCGGCGTTTTCATGCGGGCGGGCCGCTGGGGATCGTCCCCGCGGCCCGGACCGAACGGCGATGGCCTCCCTCCCTCCCCTGGCAGCTCTCTCTGGCAGGGCTCTGTGTCAGGGGACGGGTGGGAGCCCATCAAGGAGGGTCGGCGTCATGAGCGGCACGGATCTCGTCGGACTAATCGAGTCGCGTCTCGATCGGGAGCGTTTCCAGAAGCACAACTGGGAGGGCTCGTTCTACGACTACCTCGCCATGGTCGCCGAGCGGCCCGCGATCGTCCGCAACGCGTACCAGCGGATGTACGACGCGGTGATGGCCCACGGGTCGGAGCACTACCGGCTGTTCAAGAAGGACTGCGTCCGCTATCACTTCTTCTCGGACCCGTTCGAGGGCGGGGCGGACGCGATCTTCGGCCTGGACTCGGCGCTGATGGAGCTCGTCGGCTTCCTGCGGTCGGCGGCCGAGGGGTACGGGACGGACAAGCGGATCCTGCTGCTGCACGGTCCGGTGGGCTCGAGCAAGTCGACTATGGCGCGGCTGCTCAAGAAGGGCATGGAGCACTACTCGCGGACCGACGAGGGAGCGCTGTACACGTTCAGCTGGCTGCTGGACGCCAAGTGCGAGGTGACGCCGGCCGACGGGGTCGCGTCGGAGGCGGTCAAGAGCCACGCGTTCCCGAGCCCGATGAACCAGGAGCCGCTGCTGCTGATCCCGCCCGAGGCGCGGGCCGACGTCGTCGCGCGGTTCAACGAGGCGTACGCCCCCGAGCACCACACGGGCCGGCTGAAGATCGCCGGCGACCTCGACCCGTTCAGCCGGAAGATCTACGACGACCTGATGCGGTTCTACCACGGCGACTGGAAGCGTGTCGTCGAGCACGTCCGCGTGCACCGGCTGGTTATCAGCGAGAAGGACCGAAAGGGCATCGGCACCTTCCAGCCCAAGGACGAGAAGAACCAGGACTCGACCGAGCTGACCGGCGACATCAACTACCGCAAGATCGCGATGTACGGCTCGGACTCGGACCCCCGCGCGTTCAACTTCGACGGCGAGCTGAACATCGCCAACCGCGGCGTGTGCGAGTTCATCGAGGTGCTCAAGCTCGACGTCGCGTTCCTCTACGACCTCCTGGGAGCGAGCCAGGAGCACATGATCAAGCCCAAGAAGTTCGCGCAGACCTCGATCGACGAGGTCGTGATCGGGCACACCAACGAGCCCGAGTACAAGCGGCTGCAGTCGAACGAGATGATGGAGGCGTTCCGCGACCGGACGATCAAGATCGACGTGCCGTACAACATCAGGCTCGACGACGAGATCAAGATCTACCGCAAGGACTTCGGGCCCGAGCGGATCCGGGGGATGCACATCGCGCCGCACACGCTGGAGGTCGCGGCGATGTGGGCCGTGCTCACGCGGCTTGAGGAGCCCAAGAAGCAGGGGCTCACCCTGCTCCAGAAGCTCAAGCTGTACAACGGCAAGTCCATCCCGGGTTTCACCGAGGACTCGGTCAAGGAGCTCAAGGAAGAGTCGGCCCGCGAGGGCATGGAGGGCGTGAGCCCCCGGTACATCCAGGACAAGATCTCCAACGCCCTGGTCGCCCGCCAGGCGATCGAGGAGAAGATGATCAACCCCTTCATGGTGCTCAACGCGCTCGAGAGCGGGCTGACGCACCACTCGCTGATCAACGACGAGGAGACCAAGAAGCGCCTCCGAGAGCTGCTCAGCGTCGTCAAGGAGGAGTACGAGGACATCATCAAGGGCGAGGTGCAGCGGGCGATCTCGGCCGACGAGGACATGATCCGCCGGCTGTGCTCGAACTACATCGAGAACGTCCGGGCGTACACCCAGAAGGAGAAGGTCGTCAACAAGTACACGGGCAAGGACGAGGAGCCCGACGAGCGGCTGATGCGATCGATCGAGGACAAGATCGATATCCCCGACAGCCGCAAGGACGACTTCCGCCAGGAGATCATGAACTACATCGGCGCGCTCTCGCTGGATGGGAAGAAGTTCGAGTTCAACACCAACGCGCGGCTGCACAAGGCGCTCGAGCTGAAGCTCTTCGAGGACAGCCGCGACACGATCAAGCTCAAGAACCTGGTCTCGTCCGTGGTCGACGAGGAGACCCAGGAGAAGATCGACGTCGTCAAACAGCGGCTGATCAAGAACTTCGGGTACAACGAGGCGTCGGCCGCCGACGTGCTGAATTACGTTGCGAGCATCTTCGCGCGGGGCGACTCGAAGCACGACTGACCCGGGCGTAGCGTTGGATCATGCCCGAGGTCCACGAGCACCGCACCGTGCTTCGCGTCCGCTACGCCGAGTGCGATCCGATGGGTGTCGCGCACCATTCGAGCTACGCCGTCTGGTTCGAGATCGCCCGGACGGAGCTGCTGCGGTCGTTCGGCGAGAGCTACGCCGCGCTCGAGGCGCGGGGCGTGCTGATGGTCATCACCAGGCTCGACATCCGCTACCGCCGGCCCGTCCGCTACGACGACGTGCTCGAGGTGCTCGTGCGGGTGGTGGGGGGCTCGCGGGTCAAACTGACGCACGAGTACGAGGTGCGGGTCGTCGAGCCCGGCGACGCGGATGTCGCGGGCCCTCCGAACCCGGTTGGCCCGGCCGGCGTAGACGGGGCGAGTGCCCGGCAGGAACCGCCCGCGGACAGGGGCCGCCGGGCCGGCGTGGTGTGTACGCGGGGCAGCACCGAGCTGGCGTGCGTCGACCGTTCTGGGCGTGTTCGGCAGCTGCCCGACTGGATGGTGCTCCCGCGCGGCGGGTGACGGATGCGGCTGCGGGCCGTCGTCGTCGTACCATCGGTCGGCGGCCGTTTGCGTTGTCCGTGCGGGCCGGGGGCGCGTGGGGTCTGGTTCGGATGTAGGTCAGGATGGATCGGGTTTCATCGGCCGCCAACACGGCCAGACACACGGGCGAGGGCGTGCAGGATTCTCCGTCGAGCAGCGAGGCCCGGGCCGAGACGCCGAAGCGCGTCGGCGGTTGGCGCCGTCGCCTGTTCGCCAAGTCGATGAGCAAGGCCCGCTGCTGGCAGGTCCGCCTGGCGATCGGGCTTCCCGTGCTTCTGTTCCTCGCGACGGTCATCGTGACCGTGGCGGTGCCGCACCGGGTGGCGCTGCCGGTGCTCAGCCGCGCGTTCGGGGTCGAGATCGCGGCCGATCGCGTGCTCCTGCTCAACTCCGATCTCGACTTTGTCGCCGAGGGGCTCCGCGTGCGCGTGCCCGGCGTCGAAGGGCCGGCGGGCGAGGTCGCCCGGGTCGCCCGGGTCACGGCGTCGTACGACTGGACGGACCTCTTCGGCGGCTCTCCGATCGACCAGGTCACGCTGTATGGGCCCGTGGTCCGCATCAGCCAGGACCTCGACACGGGCGACCTGAATATCGAGCGCCTGCCTCGGCGCGAGGGCGGGGGCACCGGGCTGCCCGGCCTGCCGTCGGTCCGCATCGTCGACAGTGAGGCCGCGGGCAGCGTCTTGGTCGATGGCGCCAGCGACGCGGTGGGCGTCGGCGCCGCGATCGAGATCGGCGAGCACCGCGGGGGGACCTGGGAGCGGCTCTGGCGTGTGCCGGTCTGGGGCGGGCTGCTGCCGACCGACGACCCGGGCGTCCTCGACGTGCGGCTCAGCGGGCGGACCGACGCGACCGCCGACCGCGTGCTTTCGATCGACGGGCAGGTCGGCGTCGACGGCACGCGGCTCGTCCTCGAGAACGTCGACCTCGCGCTCGACCCCCGGCTCGTGCCGACACGGGCGCGAGACACCTTCGCGAGCTTCCGGCTCGACGGCAACGTCCGCGAGCTCGTGTTCGAGCAGCGGCCGGGCGAGGAGGCGCTCGTCGACGTCACGCTCGACTCCGTCGGCATCTCGCTGCCCTTCGGCCCGAGGGGGCGCGACGGCGTGCGGCTGGTCGACACCTCGGGCAACCTCCGGCTGATCGAGGGGCGGTTCGAGGGCGACCTCAGGGGCTCGGCCGAGGACGTCCCGTACCGCGTGACCTTCGAGACGGCCGAGGTCGCGGGCCGGGCGCTCGCGTCGCTGCCGTTCGAGCTGGTCGCGCGGGTCGAGGGCTACGAGCTGCCGCCCGAGCCGCCGGTGGTCCCGTTCCTTCCCGCAGCAGTGCAGGTCCGGCTCGATCAGTTCTCGAAGCCGACTGGCACGATCAATGCATCGCTGATGCTCACGAGGCGCGATGGCTCGTCGAGGATTAGTTACGGCGGCGAGATCGATATCCGCGATGGTCGTGCGGCGTACTACCGGTTCCCCTACGAGTTCGAAGGGCTCACGGGGCGTGTTGTCTTCGACGACGACGAGCTGACGATCGAGTCGCTCGTCGGGCGGGCGGCGAGCGGGGCCCGGGTGCGGGCCGCGGGGCGGTTCGCGCCGCTCGACGGGACGGCGTCGGTCGACCTCGAGATCGCGGTGCGCGACGTGCCGCTCGACGACCGCCTCCGCGCGGCCCTCGGCGACGAGCGCGGGCCGATCTTCGACGCTCTCTTTTCAGAGGATGGCTACCGCCGCTTGGTCGAGGCCCGGCTCGCGAGGAGCGAGGGGGAAGCCGGGTGGAGCCCCGAGTTCGAGATGGGCGGCCGAGGGGGCATCGACATCCTGTTGAAGCGAGACCGCGGCGAAGTCTCCAACTGGACACGCCGGTTCAACCTGAGCATCGACGAGGCGAGGCTCGTGCCCGAGTGGTACGCCGCCCCGATCGTGGCGAGCGGCGTCCGCGTCGCGCTCACCACCGAGCGCCTGGACGTGCTCGCCGGGACGTTCGAGAGCCTGACGGGCGGGACGGGCACGGTGGCGGGCTCGCTCGCGTGGGGTGGTGAGGGCGTCAGCGGTGGGGCTGGCGATGGGCTGCTGCTGAAAGCCGTCGGCGTGAGCGCGGGCGAGTCGATGGCGCTAGCGCTCGAGGGTGTCGGCGACGGGGCAGCTTCCGGCATCGTGCGCGCGCTGGGCATCGAGGGGCAGACGACCGGGTCGGTCCGCGTCTCTCGGAACGCCGCGGGTCAGACGCTCTTTGAGATCACGGCGTCGCTCGATCGTGTGACCGGGCGGTCTGTGCGTGACGGGCGGGCCCTTGCGTTGTCTCCGAGGGCGGGCAACGCGGTGATCACAAACGACGGCATCGATATCGTGCTGTCAGGTACGGCTCGTACGGGCAGCGCTGAGAGCTCGTTCGAAACAGATACAACCGTCCGGTGGTCCGGCCCGCGGCAGGGCTTGTACGAGCAAACTGTCAGGAGCGATCGCGCAGACGTGGGTCTTGCGTTCGAGTCGCTGGTCGGCATCTTCGTGCCGGAGCTTGCCGACCAGCTCGCGGACATCCGGCGACGGCTTGACCCTCGGGGCGCCGTCGGCGTTCTGATGCGGGCTGAGGGCGACGGCGACGGTGTGTCTCTCGACTTGATGGTTGATCGCTTTGAGGGGGTCTCCGCGGACGTGTCCGATGCTTTGGTGGGGTTTCCGCAGGGCGCCGCACTCACCGGACGGCTTGCGTGCGAGGGCACGAGCGGCACGGTCCGGTTTTCGACGCGTCCGGGCGATGAGCCCGTACAACGCCTCGGTTTCGATGGGTTTGCGAGTGGCCTGACGTTCGGTGCCGAGCCGCTCGGCACGGTCTCGCTCGACGGCGATCTCGCGGTCATCGGAGGGGACGGAAGCGATGGGTTAAGCATCGTGGCCCAGGGCTTGCGCCTCGGTTCGCCGCTGCTGCGAGCGCTCGCGGTGCGCGTGGGGGGCGAGCCGATCCGTGAGCGGATCGACGAGTTCGATCCGAGGGGTGGCTTCGCGTTTGATGGGTCCGTCCGGAGGGCCGACGGCGGCGTCTTCGAGCCGCGTGGCGAGGTCACGTTCGAGCCGCTCTCGGTCGCGCGGGGGGAGGGCCGCGTCGCGTTCGAGGCGGTCGCGGGATCGCTTTGGGTTGAGCCGAACCTATTTCTGTTCGACAAGCTCTCGGGCGTGACCGGGGGCGCGGTGGTCGGGGTCAACGGCGCGTTGCGGTACGGGGAAGGCGCGCTCAACGCCGCAGCGTCGGGGGAGGGGATGCCCGGAGACACCGCGTCCGAAGCCGGCATGCCGGAAGCGACTCTACCCGAAACAGGTGTTCCTGCGAGCGGCTTGGCGGGGGATGTGATTCTCAGTGTTGCGTCGGAAGGCCTGCCGGTTTCGCTCCGCCGCCTGGCACCCACGGCGCTGTCTCGCGCTCTTTCTACACTCGAGTTCGATGCGACCGGGCCGGTCGTTGTTCCGGGTGCGAGGCTTCAGTTCGCGGCGGTGCCGGATGGGGCGGTGTCCTTCCGCGTTTCGGGCGACGCGGTCATCGAGGATGCCCGCGGGCGGCTCGGCGTTGAGCTGACCCGGGCGCGCGGCACCGTCGGGTTCGAGGTGGCGACCGCCGGGTCGTCCTCGGAGGGGCTGCCCTTTGTGGGGTTCGAGCTCACGCCGCAGTTGGACGAGATCACCGCGGCGGGTGTCCGGATCACCGATGTTCGCGGCGCTGTTTCAAGCCAGTCGCTCGGGCGGGTCGAAGCGAGCGGGATCACTGGACGCGCCCACGGCGGGCTCGTCGCGGTCGACGCGGTGCTCGATGGGCAGCGTTACCGGATGGCGTTGCACGCAGGGAACGTCTCGGTCGCGGGCACACTGTCGAACCTGGAGCAGCAGTCTGACCCCGGGTTGCCGACGCGTCCCGAGACAGGGGCCACGCTCAGCGGCCGTGTGACGCTCGGCGGGGTTGTCGAGGATGGGGCCTCGGGGGGCGTCGACGGTTCGCCGGCGAGTGGTGGGTCGCTGACCGGGCGGGGGGAGCTCTCGATGTCGGGCGGTACCGTTCTCGAGATGCCCTTCACGCTGGCGCTGCTACAAGCCGGCCACTTCCAGGTGCCGCTCGGGCAAACCCTCGACGACGCGGGCGTGCGGTTCCACTTCGACGAACGACTCGTGACGTTCGAAGAGATGAGCCTGTCGGGCGGCGGAGTGAGCTTGTTTGGCTTCGGGACGATGACTATCCCCGGGCTGGTGCTCGATTTGCGTTTCGTGACGCGTTCGAGCGGGCGTCTGCCGCTGTTCAGCTCGGTTGCTGAGAGCCTGCGCGACGAGCTGGTCACGGCGACGGTGCGGGGCAAGGTCGGCGAGCAGCAGATCGGGACCGAGCAGTTCGGAGTGACGCGGCGGTTGTTCCGCGAGCTGTTCGACCTGCCCGTGACGGCCGAAGCGGTGCGGACCGAGGAGGTGCGGGGCAAGGTCGGCGAGCAGTCGCTCGACCGCTGGCGCTGGGCGAAGACGCGGCGGGCGTTCGAGCCCGAACCGGTGTCGGCGTCGGATTCTGGTGGTGTGGGGGATGCGGGCGGCGAAGGATGACCCGGCACGGGCAAGCCCGGTGAGCCCTCGGCCCAGAACCGACCCGGCGGGAGACACGGCGATGAGCCGAGAAGACCAGATACGCCAGGAACTCAACCCGGCCGAGGCGACCGCGCTGCGCGACGAATCGGCGGCGCCTGGCGAGCAGCGCGAGCAGAAGCGCGTCGACGACCCCGAGGTGCAGCGGCGCCTGATGGACCTGATCGCCGACGTGACGCACGAGGATTCGCGGAGCTTCCGCGGCCGGCTCGTCCGTGAGCTGCTGACCGCGGGGCTCAAGCTGCTGCCCGACGGTCGCGACACGGGCGAGCTGAAGCTGATGGCCGCGGCGGTCAAGGAGCTCCGCTACGCCTACCGCGTCTTCGCGCAGTACCCCAACCGCAAGAAGATCACGATCTTTGGGTCCGCCCGCACGCCCGAGGACCACCCGGACTACCTCGCCGCGGTGGAGTTCAGCCGCCTGATCGCCGAGGCGGGCTGGATGTCGATCACCGGCGCGGGCGACGGAATCATGAAGGCCGGGCACGAGGGGCCCGGCCGCGAGAAGAGCTTTGGCGTCGCGATCCGCCTGCCGTTCGAGACAACCGCTAACGAGGTGATCGAGGGCGATGACAAGCTCATCCACTTCCGCTACTTCTTCACGCGCAAGCTGATGTTCCTGAGCCAGTGCGACGCGGTCGCGCTGTTCCCGGGCGGCTTCGGCACGCTCGACGAGGCGTTCGAGGTGCTCACCCTGATCCAGACCGGCAAGAGCGCGATGCTGCCGATCGTCCTGGTCGAGGGCGCCGAGTCGGGCACGGGCTACTGGGAGGGCTGGCTCGAGTTCGTGCAGCAGAAGCTGCTCGGGCCGGGCTGGATCAGCCCGGAGGACCCCGGGCTGTTCACGATCTGCCCGACGCCCGCGGCCGCGGTCGAGGAAGTGCAGCGGTTCTACCGCGTGTACCACTCGTCGCGCTACGTGGGCGACGAGCTGGTCATCCGCCTGAACTATCCGATCTCCGACGCCGACGTGGACCGCCTGAACGATGGGTTCTCGTCGCTGATCCGCTCGGGCTCGATCACGCAGCGCGGCCCGTACGAGCAGGAGGACGACCACCTCGACCTCCCGCGTCTCTCCTTCCACCACACCAAGCACCACTTCGGGCTCGTGCGGAAGCTGATCGACGCGGTGAACGCGTGCGAGCCGCGCGGGGGCGAGGGGGCCGACCGGTGAAGACGGCGCGCCGCACGAGTGCTCGGCTCGCCGCGGCGGCGTGCATCCTGCTCGTGCAGGGGTGCGCCGCCGAGCGAGACGCGACGCGTCCGGCGCGCGGGCTGCTGCTCGGCGAGCCCGGGCGGTCCGGGCTCGAGGCAACCGTGCTCGTCGTGCGCGACGACGACGCGCTGCGCCTGGCGATGGGAGGGCTCCCGACGGCCGAGACGGTCCTCGGCGTCGACGGTCAGCGCGCGTGGGCCGACGCGGGGTGGCGTGGCTTTGCCGGCGAGCTGCCGCTGGTCAACCGGGTCGTCGGCTCGTTGGACATCGTGCGTGACGGCTCGGGCTCGGTCCGGAAGCGGACGGTCTGGATCGGTGAGACGCCGCTGTGGTCGCCGCTGTTCGAGAGCGACGCGGGGCTTGCGGGCGGGCGGGCGAGGCTGCTCGGCCGGGCGTGGGTCGCCGCCGGTGACTCGGCCGACGCCGACGCGGCGGGCTGGCCGGGCGGCGTGCGCGTCGATCTCGCGCTGCAGTCGGTTTGGCCTCGGCCCGGGATGACAACGCGCGCGGAGCTGCCGCTGGCGGAGTTCGACGGGCCCGTGCTGCGAGAGCCGCGGGCGGAGACGTGGCTCGCGGGCGGCGATGTGCTGGTGCTGGTCGCGTCGCCGCCGGACCGGGTGTTCGGTGTGGTTGCAGAGGATGATGCCGGCGGGTTGTCTGAGGGCGACGAGGGTTCGCTGGAAGACGAGGCGGTCGCGTGGTCGCGGCCGCGTGGTCGGACGCTGGGCGAGCGGATGGGCGCCGGGGGAGACGCGGGGGACGGCAAGGGGGATGCTGAGGGCGCGGGGCGTGTGTGCTCGGTCATTCTGCTGCGCGCGAGCGCGCCGACGAGCGTTGTTCTCGGGGCGGGCCGATGACGTCCGCGCAGTGGCTCGCTCAGATCGGGATCTTCGTCGTCGGGCTGATGCTGCTGATGCTCGGCGCCGAGTCGCTCGTCCGTGGGGCGGCCCGGATCGCCCGGTCGATGGGCATCAGCTCGTTCATCGTGGGGCTGACGGTCGTCGCGTTCGGGACCAGCGCGCCCGAGCTCGGCGGCTCGCTCCAGGCGGCGTACCAGGGCAACCCGGACATCGCCGTGGGCAACGTCGTGGGCTCGAACATAGCCAACATCTGCCTGATCCTTGGCATGACCGCGATCGTCAACCCGATCCCCGTGACGCTCGCGGTGGTGCGGCGCGAGGTGCCCATGATGATCCTCGTGAGCGCCGTCGGCGTGCTCGCGATGGTCAACGACGAGGTCGGGCGGCTGTCGGGCGTGATGCTGGTCACGGTGCTCGCGGGCTACGTGCTCCGCGCCTATTTCTCGGGCAAGCACGAGGACTCGGAGGGCCCGGTCGCCGAGGTCGCGAAGGAGCTCGACGAGGAGCTGATCCGGTCGAAGAGCCGGCCGCTGTGGTTCAACATCATGCTCGTGCTCGTGGGGCTGGTGCTGCTGGTGATCGGTTCGAAGTTCCTGATCGACAGCTCGGTGCGGATCGCCGAGGCGTTGTCGGTGCCGAGCTCGGTGATCGGGCTGACCATGATCGCGTTCGGTACGAGCGTGCCCGAGCTGGCGACGTCGGTCGTCGCGGCGCTCCGCAAGCAGTCGGATATCGCCGTGGGTAACGTGCTCGGGTCGAACGTGTTCAACATCTTGTGCGTGCTCGGAATCACGGCTGTGGCGTCGCCAGGTCCGCTGACGGTCCCGGCGGACATGCTGCGGCGTGACGCGTGGGTGATGCTGGGCGTGGCGATCGCGTGCGTGCCCGTGATGCTCACACGCGGGAAGATCTCGCGGGCCGAGGGGGCGATGCTGCTCGGGCTCTACGTCGTGTACAACGTGGTGCTGTACATCGCGAGCCTGCCGCCGCCCGGCGGGTGATCGCGGCGGCGTCTTCATGGAACGACGCGCGGCACTGGGCTCGTGTTCCCGCGTTCGCTTGCATGTGTTCGTGCGGCGGCGTTACGACTGACCGGGAGGGCCCTTGGAGCCGTAGCCGTCCGAACCCCCGCCGGAGCCCTTGCCACCGACGGCGTCTTCGCCCGCGGGAACGGGGGCACCCTCGTCGTTGAGCGTGAAGCCGACCGCGGCGAGGTCGTCGGTGTCCCACGACGTGTCGATGATGCCCCCGGCGGTCGGCTCACGGACGAGGACCGGGTCGCCTGGCTCGAGGCCGGCGGCGATCTCGGCGTAGAGCTCGCTCACACGCCCGGCGCGGATGGGCACGCGCCGCACGCCGCGGCCTTCGGGAATGTGCACGTAGCGGAGCTGTCCCTCGCTGAAGAGCGCCTGCACGGGCACGGCCAGCACGTCCTCGGCCCGCCCGAGCTGGATGATCGCCTCGCAGCGCATCGAGGGCTTGAGCTCGGACGCGAGCTCGCCGGGCTCGAGCGTGAGCCGGACCGAGTACTCGCGGAGGTTGGGGTCACGCCAGCCGCCCGACTCGGCGAGTACGCCGATCGATTCGACGCTCGCGGGAATGACCTTGCCGCCCAGCGCGTCGATCTTCACGTTCGCTCGCTGCCCGGGGCGCACGCGCCCGGCGAGCGACTCGTGGACGCGGATGCTCGCGACCATGTTCGACGTGTCGGGCAGGGCGATGACCAGCTCGTTCGGGCGGACGTCCTTGCCGATCTGCAGAGGGCCCTCGTTGGACCAGCGGCGGTTCTCGGCCTCGACGGTCGTGCCGTAGACGACCAGCCCGGCCGAGGGCGCGGCGATCGTCGCGGCCGCGATCTGTGTTTCGAGGTCCTTGATCCGGTTCGACACGCGGAGGTTCGACCGCTCCTCACGCAGCACCACCGAGAGCTTGTCGGCGAGCTTGATCTCGTTCTGTTTCAAGACGCGGTCGAGTTCGGCCTGCGCCTGCTCGACGTCTGCTTCCTTCTGTTCTTTGTCCTGCTTCCACTGATACTGCTGGTAGATCTCCAGGTCGAGCGTCGCCGTGGTGAGGTTGGCTTCGGCCTCGACCAGCGCGAGCTCATCGAGGTTGTACTGGTTCTGCGAGATGAACCCTTCTTCGACGAGCTCCTTCGAACGCTCGAATTGCTCGGCGAGCCGCCCGAGCTCTCGCTGGGCCTTGTCGAGGGCGAGCTTGAAGGTCTCCTCGGACTTGATCGAGTCGCCCTGTTCCCACTGGTTGAGTGAGAGCTCGGCGAGCCTCAGCTTGAGGTCGGCGTCGCGGTACGCACTGTCGTTGTCCGACTTCTGAATTTCAAGCGAGTTTTGCGCGGCGACGAGTTCGGCCTTTTCCTCTTCGAGGAACGCCTGCTCTTCGTCGAGCTTGGTCTCGAGCGACTCGGTGTTGAGCACGCAGAGCACCTCGCCCTCCTCGACCCAGGTGCCTTCGGGGACGACGCTCACGACGGCGGCGGTCTGCTCGAGCTTCGAGCGGAGCTCGACTTGCGTCGCGGCTTTGAGCTCGCCGCTTGCGGTCGTCTCGATGTCGAACGACATCGTCTCGGCGCGGGCGAGGTCGACGCCGGCGGTTGTTTCGACGGGCGGGTCGGCGTTCATGACATACCACGCGCCGCCCCCGCCGGCGGCCACGACGCCCGCCGCGACGACGAGCTTCATCAACGCGGTTCCGCGCGAGCCTCTGGCGCAACCGGCGGGTCTTCTGGGCGAGCGAGTACCGGTCTTGACGGGGATCATGAGGTCGCCCTTCCGAGGCGCTGGTGCAAAGATCGGATGTGTGACAGCCGGGTGGCTTGGGGTGAGCCGGTTCTTTGACTCGCGATCGAGCTCAACGCAGTAGCTGTACCGTGTGCCCAGGCCGAGGATGCCCTTTGGGTTCGAAGGAGGTCGGTCGGTGGATGCGGATGTCGAGGTACCGTTGGGGGTGTTGTGGGTGGTCGCGGTCGCGGCGGAGGCCGAGGCGGTCCTGCGGGGCCTCGGCAGCGGGGTCGCGGTGCCAGAGCCCTGGCGGCCGACGCTTGTAGCTCCTGAGCACGCATTGATCGTGAGCGGCGTGGGAAAATCGGGCGCGGCCGGGGCGTCGGCTCTCGCCGTCGGCTGGGCTCAGCCCGCACTCGTTGTTTCTGCCGGCGTCGCCGGAGCGCTCGGGGGCGAGCTGGAGATCGGCTCGGTTGTGGTCGGAACGGAGTCGATCGAAGCCGACGAGGGTGTTCGGACGGCTGACGGATTTATTCCTGTTTCGGAGCTGGGCTTTGGTCCGGCGCTCGACGGCGGTTCGCGGTTTGCCTCGCCACCCGAGCTCGTCGAAGATCTCCTGGAGATCGGCTTCCGGGCCGGAACGATTGCGACGGTCTCGAGCGGGTCGGGCTCTGACGCAGCGCGAGACGAGATCGTGGCGCGGACGGGCGCGATCGCCGAGGCGATGGAAGGGGCGGCGGTCTTGCGGGCGGCCGCGTGGCTGGGTCTGCCCGCGGTCGAGGTCCGGGCAATCAGCAACACCACGGGCCATCGGGCGGCTCAGCATTGGGACCTGCCGCTCGCGCTCGACCGGCTCTCGTCCGGCGTGCTGGCGTGCTCACCCGTCTTCGAGCGTTATGCCCGCGGACGGCAGGTCCGCGAACGACCCGGGGCCGACCCGCGACACGGATCGTAACGGTCGCGCCGGTGGCGCAAGACGGGTCGGTGACGAGAACGTGGTCCGTGGCTGACGCTTTGGCATGCGAAATCCGACGTTGATCCAGGCGGGCCCTGCAGCCCGAGAGGGCAGCGATGGAAACGCTTTCAGGACTCAAGGACAAGCTGAATTCGCTGGGCGATCGTTTCCGGCGGGCGGGTGGAGACCCCTCGGCTACGCCCGTAACTCGGCAGGCCGCGGCCGGGCGAGCGCGTCGCGGGAAGTCGCCGAAGTTCTCGGTCGTTGCTGTCGACTTTGGGGCGTCTTCGCTGCGAGCGCTTCAAGAGCAAGACGGTGCTCTAGCCGCGGTCGCGGCGTCGCCGGTCGCCGGGCGGGTCGATCCACTGGATGCGTTTGCCCGTTTGGAGATGCAAGCCGCAGAACTGCGGGACTGGATCAAGCAGGGCCTGTTCAAGGGCAAGCGGGTCGTGGGGGTGATTCCGACTGAGGGGCTGATCGCCAAGCACCTCCAGGTCGAGTCGATCCCCGGGCTCGATGTGTCCTTGTCGGCACTCACGATGGCGGCGGAGCAGCTCGATCTCCCAGCGGATCGGATCGTTCACCGCTGCTTCGAGGTCGCGCTTGTCCGTACTGGCGGAGTTTTGCGGAAAGAGGTTGTGTCGTTCTGCTCGCCGCGGAAGCTGGTGGAACGTCTCGTGGCTTCGATGCAGCGGGTGGGGCTCGATCTGGTGGGTCTGCACGCGGCGCCCGTGGGTCTTGCCAAGACGTTTGCGGATCTGACCAACGACTCGGTGTTGGTGGTCGAGCTCGGCGCGAGGCAGGCGTCGGCGACGGTGCTCGACGACGGGCGGATATCCGTCGTGCGTTTCGCGCCCCAGGGCATGGACGTGATCGATCACGCGATCGCGGCGAGCCTTGGTGTGTCGGTCGATCGTGCCCGAGCCGCCCGTGAGCGTCACGGCGGTTTGGAGGCGAGCGGCATCGCCTCGCGGCTTGAGAACCCGTTACCTGGTGGTCTTGTGGAGATCACACCGGCATCGGGAGGAGTAGCGAGCAGCGGCGCACCGGTCGTGTCCGGGGCGGCTGCCCCGGTGTCGGGCACCGACCCGAAATCGCTCCACGCTGATCAGGCGGTTGCCGAGGTGGTCGATGAGCTCTGCGAGGAGCTGATGATCGCGGTGCGGTACCACCGCGGGGTGTTCCCGTCCAAGCGTGTCTCGCGAGTGGTGTTCACGGGCGGCGGGGCTCGGTGCCTCGACCTTTGCCGCCGTATCGCCGAGCGTCTGGGTGTCGCGGCTCAGTTGGGCGATCCCTTGGCCGGCGCGGAACGGTTGGCGGGCATCGATGCGGTCGGGGTCGATCTCAGTGAGCCGACGCCCGCGTTCAGCGCGGCGTTCGGGGTCCGAACGTGCCCGGTGGACTTGTAGGAGCTTCATGGTGCTTGACAGAGTGCGCAACATTAAAGGGGCGATCGGCGGCCGGTCCGCCGGCGACGCCGACCGGGCGTCGAGCTTTCTGCCCGAGGAGTACGTCCGCACGCGTACGGAGCGGCGGGCGAACTTAATTGGCCTGAGCTTGTTCGGCATCGTCATGCTGTGTGTGGTGGGCGCGTTCTTTGTGACCAACCGTCGCTGGATGAGCGTGCGCGAGCAGCGTGACGTTATCGACGGGATCTACCAGCAGCAGGCCCAGCGGATCGAGCAGCTCAAGGGGCTCGAGGAGCAGCGTGACCAGATGGTCGGCAAGGCCGCGATCACGACCTCGCTCGTCGAGAGGATGCCCCGTTCGGTGCTCCTGGCGGCCTTCAGCCGCCCGATGCCACGGGACATGACGATGCTGGAACTCGAAGTCACGAGCACGCTCGTCGCGAAACCCACGGTCGAGTCGGCGAAGGCGTCTCAATCGGCCAAGGGTGTCCGGTCGATCTCGGTGAAGGGGAAGAACAAGGGCAAGAACAAGGGCAAGAACAAGGGCGAACCGGCGGAAGAGCCCAGCCCTGAGCCCGATCGGTACGCCCACGAGGTGCGGCTCGTCGGCGTGTCGGCGACAAACGAGATGATCGCCGAGTACCTGGATCAGCTCGGTGCATCCGGGTTGTTCGAGTCTCTGGAGCTTGGCTTCATCAAGTTCGCGAAGGTCGATGGGATCGAGTTGCGTCGGTTCGAGATTACGTGCCGGATCTCACCGGAGCTCGACGCCCGGGAGTACTTCGAATCCGCCGAGGGGCGGGAGTTCGCGGGCTTCGGCGGCGGCGGTGTGCTTCCGGTCAGGCGCGAAGATGGAAATGAAGGAGGCGCTGGCGGCGGCGCAATCTCGCGGTTCGGAACCATGTTCGAGTCGTTCCTCGGACGAAGTGTTGGTGACGCCATGACCGGGCTCGGCGGTGATCCGGATGATCATCAGGTGCTTCGCAGGCCCGGCGCCCGTGAGGGTGTCACCACGGGAGACGAGCAATGAAGGTTGGTATCCGAGAGGGCATACTGCTCGCCCTGCTGCTGGCGTTGCCGCTGTCGAGCTACTGGCTCGTGTTCGCGCCGCAGAACGAGGGGATCGAGCGAGCGGAGAGCGATCTGGCCGAGAAGCGGGCGATGCTGGACAAGCTATCGGCAGCCACCCAGCATAACGAAAGCATCGAGGCGGCAAACCTTGAGATCGCGTCTGCGATCGAGAAGATTGAGTCTCGGCTCCCGTCGGACAAAGAGATCTCACTCGTCGTGCGGCAGGTCTCTGACCTCGCGGTGCGTTCGGGGCTGAGCCAGCCCGGGATCGCAACGGGCGAGCCTCACGCGGCGACGGATGGAGCGGCATACATGCAGCAGCCGCTGACGCTGGTGCTCAGCGGGGATTTTCACGGGTTCTATCGGTTCATGCTCGAGCTTGAACAGATCCCGCGGATCACGCGTGTGCCGGCCTTCCAGCTGATGCGTTCTCGGAAGGATGACGGCGTTATGACGGCCGAGCTGACCCTGATGATCTACTTCCAGAAGGAGGGGCAGGCGTGAGCGATTCTCAGGTCAACCCGCTTTTTTCCGCGTCGGCTGACGACGCCGGCGCGATGTCGCTCGCGGCCAGCGGCCAGCCGATCGCTCCGGGGCAGGTCAACGGCGGCGGCGTTCGTGGCGGGGTCTTTACGCCCTCGCTCGCGTCCCTCGAGACTGACGAGGATGTCGCGGTCGCGGGCGAGCTTCCCTCCGCGGGCAGGGGCAAGCGGTACGCTGTGATCGCCGGCGTGCTGGCGCTCGGCGTTGGCGTGCTCATGGTCATGCGGCACATCGGGTCGGGCCCGCGTGAGGCGATCGCGAACGTGAAGATCGACTACGCGTTCGCCGAACAGCAGCAGAAGGAGGCAGCCGAGAACCAGCGGTCGGCGATCGAGGAGCTTGAGCGCACCGGCCCGCCCGTGCAGCTCCCGGTCGCCGCGATTGAAAGGAACCCGTTTTTGCTGTCGGTGTCGCAGTCGGAAACGGCAACGGGTTCGGGCGGGAGTGGGTCCTCGTCACGTCGCGACCGCGTTGGTGAGAACATCAAGAGCGAGCTTGACTCGCTGCGGCTCCAAGCGGTGATCGACGGGCGCGTCCCGGTCGCTCGGATCTCCGGCAAGACCTGCCGACTGGGCGACCGAGTTGGCCAGCACTTCACCGTCGAGAGCATCGGCGGGCACGAGGTGGTGCTCAGGAGCAAGCTCGGCATGCACGAGCTGCTGATGGGCGGGTATGACGAGTAAGCAGCACGACCAGGACCAGCTGACCGATGCGTCGGTGCCCGGCGGTCTCGGGGAGCTCGCCGGCACCGGGCGGTCGTCTTTGACAGACCTCTTTGCCCCTCGGCCGGGCGATTCGGTGGGCGAGCGTTCGCTTGACGAGATCCTGGAGTCACTCGGAGTGATCACGGGTGAGGCGATCGAATCGGCCCGGCGGGTGGTGGACCAGAGCCCGGGGCGAGAGCTCGTCGATGTTCTGATCGAGCAGGGCGCGCCGGAGGAGCCCGTGCGGCGGGCGATGGCCGAGCATACCGGGCTGCGGTTCGAGCGGGTGGACCTCGACCTCGGGCTGAACGGCGGGATCCATGGCGGAGCCCTGCAGCGTCTCACGCCCGAATTTTGCAAGCAGCACGAGGTGCTTCCGCTGCGGTACGAGGGCACGCGGCCGGTGATCGGCGCGGTCAGCCAAGACGCGGTCTTCTTGCTGGAGGAGATCCGTTCACGCCTGGGCTCCTCGACGCCGGCGCTTGTCATCATCACCCAGAATGACCTCCGCACGGCGATGGAGATCATGGGGTACGGCGACGACGGAGCGGAAGAACACACTGGTGAGAGCGCCGACGACATCCTCAACGAGGTCGACGAAGCGGACGTGGCGGTCGATACCAAATCGAACAGCTCGGGCCCGGTCGACCTCGAGCAGCAGGCGGGCGAATCGCCGGTCATCCGCTACGTGAACTACATCATCCAGCAGGCGGTGCGCGAGGGGGCGAGCGATATTCACGTCGAGCCGGCCGAGAAGAAGCTCAAGGTGCGTTTCCGGATCGACGGCGTGCTCTTCGAGGCGATGAACCCGCCCGCGATGATGTCGTCGGCGATCACGAGCCGCATCAAGATCATGGCGAACCTGGACATCTCCGAGCGACGCCTCCCGCAGGACGGCCGCATCCGGTGCATGGTGCAGGGACGCAAGCTCGATCTCCGCGTGTCGACGCTGCCCAACGCGAGCGGCGAGAAGACGGTCATGCGTATCTTGGATACGCGCTCGATCAACGTTGAGCTGGAAGACCTCGGCTTCAGCGAGAACGCGATGACGACGTGGAAGAAGCTCATCCACCTGCCCAACGGCATCGTGCTGGTCACGGGCCCGACCGGTTCGGGCAAGACAACGACGCTCTACTCGAGCCTCCGCCAGCTCGACAAGAACAAGCTCAACATCTCGACGGTCGAGGACCCGGTGGAGTACCACCTCGACGGCATCACGCAGACCCAGATGCACGACAAGATCGGTATGACGTTCGCCAAGGCGCTCAAGGCGCTGCTGCGTCAGGACCCCGACGTGATCATGCTCGGTGAGATCCGAGACCTGGAGACGGCGCACACCGCGGTTCAGGCGGCGCTGACGGGCCACCTCGTGCTCTCGACCCTGCACACGAACGACGCGCCGAGCTCGATGACGCGGCTGGTCAATATCGGGCTCGAGCCGTTCCTTGTGGGTGCGGCGGTGCAGGGCGTCCTCGCGCAGCGGCTGGTACGGCGCCTGTGCAAGAACTGCAAAGAGCTCCAGGAGCCGACCGCCGAGATGGCGGAGTACCTCGCCCTCAACGGCTTGGGGGAGGGACGCTATTTCGGGCCGGTCGGGTGCAACAAGTGCCGCAAGCTCGGGTATTCGGGCCGCGTGGGTATCTACGAGCTGCTCGCGGTCAGCGACGAGCTGCGGGACGTGATCGCGGGCAACCCGAACGTTTCGGAGTTCCGCCGGATGTGCATCGAACGCGGGATGACGACGCTCCGCCAAGACGGCTTCGAGAAGATCGGCCAGGGCCTGACGACGGTGCAAGAGGTGCTGCGTGTTGCCGAGAGCGGACACTGATGCGCGATGAGCACGCCGCGACGACAACAGAGAGCGGTCGCACAGCTTGGACCGTTCGGGCGGATCACCGGCGACACGGCAAGGCTGAAGGAGTGGCGGGAATGCTGCCCACAACACAACTTTGATCTCCTGAGGACCCTTGGAGGCGATCGATGAACCCCTCTCTCATGTGTGCGTTTGTACTCGTTGTTGCCGGGTTGGCCGCCGCCCAGCGGTCCGAATCGGTGGACCCGACCTCGGCCTGGCTGAACAGCCGGTGGCAGGCGGTGATGCAAGCGCGCGCGGTCGCCGCCGAAGCAGAGCCTGTCGTAGAGACCGTTGATTCCCCAACCGGATCGCTTGACGGCCGCGCGGGCCTTCCCGTGTACTGGTCGGTCGCGTCGGCCCCCATGCCGCGTGAGGAGCACGGCGTGTTCCGCGGGCCCGTGACGCTGATCGACAGCAGGAGTTTCGGCGACCTGCCCGGGAACCCCGCGGACTGGTTGAGCGAAACACCCGGCGGTGATGTCCGGGATTGGGAACGATGGTTTATCCGTCATCTCGAAACGCACCTCGATGAGGCCTCGCGAGACTTCGGCGGCCCGCTGGCGACCGCGTCGGGGGCCCCGATGGTCGTGCTGCGGTACGACACCATGGCGATGTCGTGGACGGCGGCGACCCGGTGGCATGGCGAGACCGCTGGAAGGTGGCGCGACGCGGTCAAAGAGATCAACTACCCGCGTTTGGATCCAGAGTTCCTCCGCTTGTCGGGTGTCGAGGTGATCGTGGGTGAGGACGCGTCGGGCCCGATGTCGCGCCGGCCTGCTGAGACATGGTCCGACATCGCCCGCGTGGGCCTTGAGGAAGAGTTCTTCCGAAGGACCTATGAGGGGTTCGTCCGTGTCGTCGTGACGACGAGCCTTGACCTCATCGAGCGGCAGTCTCCCGATGGCACGCTGCTGGGGGTGTACGGGCAGCCGACGGCAGCGGTCACGGCGGTTTCGTCGGCCGCAGCCGTCTCCGGGTCGGTCCGATCGCACAACGACTCTCTCGAGTGGCTTTTCGCCCACGTCGACCTGATCTGCCCGTCGTTCGATCGGGCGCCGTCGCTCAACAGTCTTGCCGGGGGAGCGTCGGGGCGGATCGGTGAGGGAGAAGTTCGTTCGTGGTACGCGCGGAACCTCGCCGAAGCGAACCGCGTTCGCGACCGCTTTGCCCCCGAAGCGGAAGTGGTGCCGTTCATCTCCTGCCACCACCCGTCGCGGACACGGACCGGCATGCTGGTCGACGGCGGGCGTCCGCTCCGGTCACCCGAAGACGCGAGGGCACAGCTTGACTATGTCGCCGCGTTTGGGAGTGACGGTGTTATGCTCGTCGACAGCGTGCGTGCGTCGTCGGTGTATCGCAAAGACGCCTCGCTCGCACGCATGTACGAACACCTGACCGACTACTGGGTTCCGCATCTGACACGCGATTTATCGGAAACGGTTGTGCCGAATCGTCTTGCGAACTTCGGCGAGTAGTCGTTGTGACGTTGGGAGCGGCAACGATCTGAGAAGCGTGGTCAAAGTTCGTGTCTCGTGCGTGCGGATCGGCGTGTCCCTCGATCATCCATTCGCGGCGCAAATGAGATTTTTGTATACTCTTTGACTATCAGCCCGCGTTCCTCTACAGGATGTGGGTCGGAGGTCGGTGTATGCAGCCAGCAGAATCTGACTCGTCATTCGACGGCAGAGCCGCGTACTGGCGTGCGAATATTCGGTATTTGGTCATGCTCCTGTCGGTCTGGTTCGCGGTGTCGTACGGCGCGGGCGTGCTGTTCGTCGATGCACTCAACCGGGTGCGGCTGCCGGGCTCGGGCTTCAAGCTGGGCTTCTGGTTTGCCCAGCAGGGCTCGATCGTGGTGTTTGTGGTGCTGATTTTCGTGTACGTGTGGCTGATGAACCGCCTCGACCGGCGGTTCGGCGTGGCCGAGTAGCTCGGGATCGGCTGGGGGAGAGGGGCTCGGCGTGGACGTGCAGGCGTGGACCTTCGTGATCGTGGGCGTGAGCTTCGCGCTCTACATCGCGATCGCGATCTGGTCGCGGGCGGGGTCGACGGGCGAGTTTTACGTCGCGGGCGGGGGCGTGCCGCCGCTGGCGAACGGGATGGCAACCGGGGCCGACTGGATGTCCGCGGCGTCGTTCATCGGCATGGCGGGCACGCTGTCGGTCGCCGGCTACGACGGGTCGGTCTACCTGATGGGATGGACGGGCGGGTACGTCCTGCTCGCGCTGCTGCTCGCGCCGTACCTCCGGAAGTTCGGAAAGTTTACGGTGCCCGACTTCGTGGGCGACCGGTACTACTCGAGCACGGCGCGGATCGTCGCGGTGGTGTGCGCGCTGTTCGTGAGCTTCACGTACGTCGCGGGCCAGATGCGCGGCGTGGGCGTGGTCTTCAGCCGGTTCCTCGAGGTGGAGATCGAGATCGGCGTCGTGATCGGGATGGGCATCGTGTTCTTCTACGCCGTGCTCGGCGGGATGAAGGGCATCACGTACACGCAGGTTGCTCAGTACTGCGTGCTGATGTTCGCGTTCATGGTGCCGGCGGTATTCATCTCGATCATGCTGACGAACAACCCCGTGCCGCAGCTCGGGCTCGGCGGGC
This sequence comes from Planctomycetota bacterium, assembly GCA_039815285.1. Classification (GTDB taxonomy): domain Bacteria; phylum Planctomycetota; class Phycisphaerae; order Phycisphaerales; family UBA1924; genus JBCBZP01. The sequence continues at coordinate 100,370 of JBCBZP010000003.1, read as the reverse complement.
AGCTCGCGGGCGACCTGGGCACGCAGATCGCCGGGGCCGAGGCGGGCGTGACGCTGCTCGACAAGCTCGATGGGCTGCACGAGGAGCTCGGGTTCGCGGCGTATACCGGCGGGTCGAAGCCGATGATCGACGTGTTCGCGATCACGCTGGCGTTGATGGTGGGCACGGCGGGGCTGCCGCACGTGATCGTGCGGTTCTACACGGTGCCCCGGGTGCGCGACGCGCGGATCAGCGCGGGCTACGCGCTGCTGTGCATCGCGCTGTTCTACACGGCGGCGCCCGCGGTCGCCGCGTTCGCGCGGACCAACCTCATAAACACGGTCGAGGGCTCGTACTACTCGGCGGCGTCGGTCCCGGCCGAGCTCGCGGGCGAGCGCTCGCCCGAAGACCTCGTCGAAGACGGGCTGGTGATCCCGGGATGGTTCGAGAAGTGGGAGACCACGGGCCTCTTGGCATGGGTCGATAAGAACGGCGACGGGCGGATCCAGTACCGCGGCGGCGACGCGTTCACCAGCGCGAACGGCAAGCCCGTGTTCCTCGCGGGCGAGGGCGACGGGCCCGGGCCGGTCGGCGTGCACGGGGAGCGCCTCCTGAAGCTGGCGGACGGCGACGGGCCCGGCGTGGCGATCACCGAGAGCGAGAACGAGCTCTGGTTCGACCGGGACATCATGGTGCTCGCTAACCCCGAGATTGCGCGGCTGCCCGACTGGGTCGTGGGCCTGGTCGCCGCGGGGGGGCTGGCGGCGGCGCTCTCGACCGCGGCGGGGCTGCTCCTGGTCGTTTCAACGGCGATCTCGCACGACCTGTGCAAGAAGACGCTCACACCGAACATGACCGAGAAGACCGAGCTCTGGGTCGCGCGCGCCGCGGCGGGCGTGGCGGTGGTGGGGGCCGGGTTGCTGGGGATCTACCCGCCTGACTACGTGGCGGCGACGGTCGCGTTCGCGTTCGGGCTGGCCGCGAGCAGCTTCTTCCCGGCGATCATCTTGGGCATCTTCACCAAGCGGGCCAACCGCGAGGGCGTGATCGCGGGGATGGTTAGCGGGATCGCGTTCACGATGGGCTACATCGTGTACTTCAAGTTCCTCGGCGGCTCGCAGGACGACTGGTGGTTCAACTTCGGCGGCGGGGGCATCAGCCCCGAGGGCATCGGGTCGGTGGGCATGGTCGTGAACTTCGCGGTCGCGTTCCTGGTCACGCACATGACCAAGGAGCCGCCCGAAGAGATCCAACGGCTGGTCGAAGAGATCCGCGTGCCTCGGGGCGCGGGCGAGGCGCACGAGATGCAGGTGACGCCGGTGGGGTCCAGCGAGTAAGGGAACGTGATGAGCGAGCAGAGCGCGGGCGGGTCGGGGCGGGAAGGCGGGGCGGTCGTGCCGCCGACGGCGCGGGAGGCGGGCGTGGCCAAGTGGCACGTGCCGACGATGGACGAGTACCGCGCGATGCACCGGCGGTCGGTCGAGGACCCGGGCGGGTTCTTCCGCGAGATCGCGCGGGACATCCACTGGTTCAAGGACTTCGACGAGGTCTCGAACTTCGAAACGCCCGACGCCCGCTGGTTCATCGGTGGTCAGACGAACATCTGCTACAACTGCGTGGACCGGCACGTCGAGGCGGGCCACGGCGACGAGGTCGCGATCGTCTGGGAAGGCGAGCCCGTCGACGGCGAGGGCGAGCCCGAGATCATCGAGTACACCTACGCCGAGCTTCAGAAGGAGACGGCGAAGTTTGCGAACGTGCTGCGGTCGCGCGGCGTGCGGTCGGGTGATGTCGTCACCATCTACATGGGCATGGTGCCCGAGCTCGCGATCGCGATGCTCGCGTGCGTGCGCATCGGCGCGGCCCACTCGATCGTGTTCGGCGGGTTCAGCGGGTCGGCGATCGCCGACCGGGTGATCGACGCGCACAGCCGTGTGATCGTCACGTGCGACGGCGGGTGGCGGCGCGGGTCGGTGGTGCCGCTCAAGGCGAACGTCGAGGAGGCGATCTCGATGCTCGGCCAGCAGGAGCGGGCGGTCGAGAGCGTGATCGTCGTCCGCCGGTGCGGAAACGAGGTGCACTGGGACGACACCCGCGACCTGTGGTGGCACGAGCAGATGGAGCGGGTGAGCGACGAGTGCCCGTGCGTGCCGCTCGACGCCGAGCACATGGCGTTCCTGCTGTACACCTCGGGCTCGACGGGCAAGCCCAAGGGCATCCTGCACACGACCGCGGGCTACCTCGTCCACGCGGCGATGACCGCGCGCTACACGTTCAACCTCGTGCCCGACCGCGGCCAGATGTACTGGTGTACCGCCGACATCGGCTGGATCACGGGCCACTCGTACATCATCTACGGCGTGCTGCCCAACCGCGTGCCCACGCTCATGTACGAGGGCGCGCCCAACCACCCAGACCCCTCGCGGTTCTGGAGCATGGTCGAGCGTCACAAGGTGACCCAGTTCTACACCGCTCCGACGGCGATCCGGGCGTTCATGAAGTGGGGCGACGAGCACGTCGAGAAGCACGACCTCAGCTCGCTGCAGGTGCTGGGGACGGTGGGCGAGCCGATCCAGCCCGCGGCCTGGGAGTGGTACCGGCAGAAGATCGGCCGGGGGGTGTGCCCGATCGTCGACACGTGGTGGCAGACCGAGACGGGCGGGCACATGCTCACGCCGCTGCCGGGCGCGACGCCGACCAAGCCCGGCTCCTGCTGCCTGCCCATGTTCGGGGTCGACGCGGCGGTCGTCGACGAGCAGGGCAACGAGCTGCCCTTGGGCGAGAAGGGCCTGCTGGCGATCCGAAAGCCCTGGCCCGGCATGCTCCGCGGGGTCTACGGCGACCGCCAGCGCTACGAGAACACCTACTGGGCTCGCCTGCCCGGCATGTACTTCCCCGGCGACGGCGCGTACCGAGACGAGGACGGCTACTTCTGGATCACAGGGCGGGTCGACGACGTGATCAACGTGTCCGGGCACCGGCTCGGCACGGCCGAGGTGGAGGCGTCGCTCGTCGCGCACGCCGCGGTGGTCGAGGCGGCGGTCGTCGCGATGCCCCACGAGATCAAGGGCCAGGGCATCGCGTCGTTCGTCACGCTCGCCGCCGGGTTCCCGCCCGACGACACGCTCCGCCAGGAGCTGCGCGCGCACGTCGCCCACGACATCGGCGCGATCGCCAAGCCCGATCAGGTGCGGTTCACCGAGGCGCTGCCCAAGACCCGGTCGGGCAAGATCATGCGGCGGCTGCTGCGGTCGATCGCGGCCGGCGAGACCGAGATCAAGCAGGACACCTCGACGCTTGAGGACTTCAGCGTGGTCTCGAAGCTGCAGTCGTCGGGCGACTAAGGGCCGGTCCTCTTTAGCAACGCGGGACGCGCCGCGGTGCGATAGGCTGCGGCGCTGGTGTTCCGCCGCGTGCGTGGGGCGAGTTGGTGGACGCCTCGCGAGGGTTGCCTAGATGATCGGGACCGGGTTGGTTGTGTCGGCGACGCTCGGCTGTTGCTGGGTCTTCGGGTCAGGGCGAGCCTGGGCGCAGGTCGAAGAGCCCGCCGATCCGGGGGTTGAGGTTCAGGGGGGGCTCGAGCTCTCGGCTTCGGCGGCCGCGTCGGCGGCGCGGCCGCGCCGCCAGCACGCCGAGCTTGTTGAGGAGAACGACGTCGGGTTGTTTTCGCCGCTGGGTTCCGACACTGACGAGGACTACACACAGGGCGGCATGGTCGCGGCGAGCGTGGAGGCGCCCGAACTGTTCGACGTGCTGCCCGGGCTCGGGGAGCGGCTGAGCTTCGGCGCGGGCTCGTTCGACCGGGCCGCGTTCGGTGTGCAGGGTCGGCACCTGATCTTCACGCCGACGGAGATCGATATCTTCGAGCCGATCGAGGACGACCGCCCGTTCGCGGGCGTGATCCTGCTCGGCGCGCACGTGCAGCGGCGGAACGACCGCGTGCTCGACCACGCGGAGCTGCTGGTCGGCGCGATCGGCGACATCTCGGGCGCGGAGAACGCGCAGAGCCAGCTCCACCAGTCGCTGAGCTTTCGGCCCGTCAACGGGTGGGATAACCAGGTCGACGACCGGTTCCTCGTGCAGGCCGGGCTCCGGCGAGACTGGCGTCGGCGCCGGTCGTTCGACGGGTCGGTCTACGACGGCCGCGGCTGGGCGTGGGACGTGATCGGCTCGGTCGGCCAGGACCTGGGCAACCTTCAGATCGTGAGCCGTGCCGATGCGACGGTGCGGATCGGACGGCGGCTGGCCGACGATTTCGGGCCGTCACGTGTCGGGGTGCTGGGCGCGCAGGTGCAGGCCGATCGGCCGGAGCGGGGCGAGGGCGAGAGCCTGCTCGCGTCGTGGGGCTTCGCGGCGTTCTCGCGCGTCGGCGTGCGGTACGTGGCGATGGACATCACCCTCGACGGGCACGGCGACCGGGCGCCCAGCGTCAACCCGCGGGAGTGGTACGCCGAGGTGGCCTACGGGTTCGAGTGGTCGCCGGCCGACCACTTCCGCGTGACCTGGCAGGACACGTACCGGACCGAGACGTTCGTCGAAAAGCGCGGGCTGCACCGCTTTGCGTCGGTTGGGCTGTTCTTCGACTTCACGTTCTGAGCCCGACGGGACAGCGGCGTCTCATACGCCGGCGTGCTGTCAGGATTGCTGGATGATGTGTGATTCCCTATTCTCTTTGCTCCGTACCCTTCGGCGGTTCTGGCGACTCATGCCGCGGTCTTGGTTCTCTGGGAGGAGATCGGCCCGGTGTCAAAGTGGAGTCTGGCGATGGCGGTGCCCGCGAGTGCGATTGCTGCGGCTGTTCCTGTGGCCGCTGGAGCGTCGGTGGACGGAGCGGCCGCGGCCGCGGCCGACGCGATGTTCACGGTCAACAACCTCTGGCTGCTCGTGGCGACCGCGCTGGTGTTCGTAATGCACCTCGGGTTCGCGTGCCTCGAGCTCGGGCTAACCCGGGCTCGCAACACCGTCAACATCCTGTTCAAGAACATCGCGATCGTCTCGCTCGGGCTGCTGACATACGCGCTGGTCGGCTTCAGCCTGATGTACCCCGGCGAAGAGTTCGCGGGGGCGTGGTTCGGCTTCGACGGGTTCGGCATCGGGCCCGACGACGGGTACGAGCCGATCGCGTACGCCGACGGCGCGTATACGTACTGGTCGGACTTCATCTTCCAGGGCATGTTCGCCGCGACCGCGGCCACGATCGTGTCGGGCGCGGTCGCCGAGCGGATCAAGATCGAGAGCTTCCTGATCTTCTCGCTCGTGTTCGTCGCGGTCGTGTACCCGGTCGTGGGCATGTGGCACTGGGGCGGCGGCTGGCTCAACACGTTCGGCGGCGGCGGCGACAACGCGTTCCACGACTTCGCGGGCTCGACGATCGTTCACTCGGTCGGCGGGTGGGGGGCGCTCGCGGGCGCACTCGTGCTCGGGCCGCGGCTTGGCAAGTACATCCGCACCGCGGGCGGGGCGTGGCAGTCGAAGGCGCTGATGGGCCACTCGATGCCGTTCGCCGCCGTGGGCATGTTCCTGCTCTGGTTCGGGTGGTTCGGGTTCAACGGCGGGTCGGTGCTCTCGGCCGACGCGTCGGGCGTGAGCTACGTGTTCGTCACCACCGCCCTCGCCGGCGCGGCGGGCATCGCCGGCGCGATGGTCGCGACCTGGACGATCCAAGCCAAGCCCGACCTGACCATGATCATGAACGGCGCGCTGGCCGGCCTTGTCGGCATCACGGCCGGGGCCGACGTCATCGGCGTGCCGCAGGCGGTCATCGTGGGCGCGATCGCGGGCGTGCTCGTCGTGCTCTCGGTCCTGCTGTTCGACCGGCTGCGCGTCGACGACCCGGTGGGCGCGATCTCGGTACACCTCGTGTGCGGCGTGTGGGGCACGCTCGCCGTCGGGCTGTTCGCGCCCGGCAAGAGCATCGTCGCCCAGCTCGCCGGGATCGGCGCGACCGCGGCGCTGTGCCTCCCCGCGGCGCTGGTCCTCTTCCTTGGGCTGAAGCACACGCTCGGGCTCCGCGTCTCCCAGGCCGACGAGATGCAGGGGCTCGACATCTCCGAGCACGGCATGGAGGCGTACTCGGGCTTCCAGTTCTTTACCACGCAGTAGGGCGGCGGCCCTGCCCGTGTTGGCCGCCGGCCGATTGATCGCCTGAGGAGACCGCACGCATGAAGCTCGTCATCGCCTACATCCGCCCCGAGAAGCTCACCGAGGTGAAACAGGCGCTGCTCCGCGAGGACATCACCAAGCTGAGCGTGACCAACGCGCTCGGGTGCGGCGCGGAGAAGGGCATCCACGAGAACTACCGAGGGTCCGAGGTCGAGGTCGACCTGCTCAAACGCGCGAGGCTCGAGATCGCGATCAACGACCAGTACCTCGACCGCTGCGTCGACACCATCGCCGAGCACGCCAAAACGTCCGAGAGCCCGGACGAGCAGGAGCAGGGCGACGGCAAGATCTTCGTGCTCAACATCGCCGACTGCGTCCGCATCGGCGACGGCACGCGCGGGGCGCCCGCGATCGGCTAGCCGCCGTCCGATGTTCCTGTCTCGACCTGTTCAAACAGCGACGGCTCGGCGAGCAGCAGCCGCTTCTGCGGCGACGACAGCGCGAGGCTCGCGATCTGCTCCTGTGTTTTCCAGTGAAACCGGTCGGTGCTTGGCTGAGGGGACGCGGTGCCCGCTCGCGCTGCCGGCGTGTACACCTCGAACGAGATCGCGCGGTGGGTGGTGGCGAAGCCGAAGCGTGCGGTCGGTGTGACGGCGGGCAGGTCGGCCAGCGCCGCGAGCTCGTCCGCCGCCGGCGGACGGTCGTCGCGCTCGATGGTCGGTGCCTGCCAGAGGCCCGCCCAGAGACCCGAAGCGGGCCGCTGCTCGACGGCGGTCCGACCGTCGCGGCGCCAGAGCAGCGTCGCGGCGTACAGCGGCTTCTTGACCGCACGCGTCTTGGGCTTCGGGATGTCGTTCTGCGTGCCATCGGCGTGAGCGCGGCACGCGTCCGACACGGGGCAGCGGTCGCACGCGGGGTTGCTCGGCGTGCAGACGGTGGCTCCGAGCTCCATCAGCGATTCGTTGAGATTGCCGGGCGACACGCCCTGAGCCCGCGACACGCCGGCGACCGTCACGAGGTCCGTCGCACGCCGCCATGACAGCGCGATGGCTCCCTTGTCGTCGCTCGCGAGCGGCCGACCCTCGAGCCGGAGAACGACGCGGGTCACGTTCCCGTCGACGATCGGGGCGGGCTCATCGAACGCGATCGACGCGATCGCCCCGGCGGTGTATCGCCCGACACCCTTGAGCGTCAGCAGCGGCTCGACCCGGCGCGGGATCTCGCCGCGGTGCTCATCGACGACCTGACGAGCCGCGGCCTGGAGTGATCGTGCCCGCCGGTAATAGCCGAGCCCGGTCCACTCGGCAAGCACGGCGTCTTCCGGCGCCGACGCGAGCGCCTGGACGCTGGGGAACCGCGCGAGGAAGGGCTCGAACTTCTCAACCACCCGTGAGACCTGCGTCTGCTGGAGCATGATCTCGGAGACGAGCGTTCGGTAGGGGTCGCGCCGGGTCGACGGGCCGGGCGTCCGCCACGGCAGCCCGCGGGCGTTCGCGCCGAACCAAGAGCACAGCCGACGCACCAGCGCCGAGTCACGCGTTCGGCCGGTCGTTCGCTCCGTCATCGGGTCAGGCGCCGGCCGTGCTATCGGGCTCATCACGGAACGCCGCGCAGATGACTTTCTCGATCAGCGGCTTCAGCGCCTTCCAGTCCGCCTCGGGCAGCTTGTTCACCGTGATCCAAGGCCCGTTGATCAGCACCGCCCGGACGGACCCGGTCGCAAAGAGCGGCCCAGCGAGCGGGTCACCGTCGGCGTCAGCCTCGCTGAGGAACGACCGCGGGTGCTGCGACAGCTCGCGGTCGGTCACGCACTTGAGCGCGTTGGGGTTGGGCGTGGTTTCGTATGTGACCTTCAAGCGATGCTCCGGCGGGGGAGTGGGGGGAGTGGGGGGAGTGGGGGGAGAGGCTCGGTGGTCAGCGGGTGTGGCCGTCGCCGGCCACGAGCCAACGCTGGGTGGTCAGCTCCTCGAGCCCCATCGGCCCGTAGGCGTGGACGCGGCTGGTCGAGATGCCGATCTCGGCGCCGAGCCCGAGCTGGAAGCCGTCGTTGAAGCGGGTGCTGGCGTTGATCATCACGCACGAGCTGGTGACGCGCCGCGCGAACTCGGTCTGCACCGACGTGTCCTCGGCGATGACAGCCTCGGTGTGGTCGGTCGCGTGCTCATGGATGTGCTTGACCGCCTCGTCGAGCGAAGCGACGACCCGGGCCGCGAGGATGTAGTCGAGGTACTCGGTGCCCCAGTCGTCGTCGGTCGCGGCCGCGGCGTCGGGCACGAGCTCTAGCGCCCGCGGGTCGGCCCGCAGCTCGACGTGCTCGGCCTCGAGGCGCCGGGCGAGCTCGGGGAAGAAGTCGGCCGCGACCGCCTCGTGCACGAGCACGCACTCGAGCGTGTTGCAGGTCGCGGGCGCGGAGGTCTTGCCGGTGACGACGATATCGAGGGCCTTGGCGAGGTCGGCCGACGCGTCGACGTACGCGTGGCATACGCCCTCGAAGTGCTGCACCGTCGGCACCTTCGCGTGCTCGTGGACAAACTCGATGAGAGACTTCCCGCCCCGGGGGATCACGAGGTCGATCACCCCCGCCAGCCCGAGCAGGCGTTTGATCTCGTCGCGGTCGCTGGTGGTGATGAGCGTGATCGATGCCTCGGGCAGCCCGTGCGCCGCGAGCGCCCGCCTTGCCATCGACTGCAGCAGCTCGTTGGAGTGCCTCGCCTCGCGCCCGCCCTTGAGCAGGCAGGCGTTGCCGGCCTTGAAACACAGGGCGAACGCGTCGACGGTCACGCCCGGCCGCGCCTCGTAGATCATGCAGATCAGCCCGAGCGGCGACCGCACCTTGCGGACGCGCAGCCCGTTATCGAGCGTGTCGTCGCGCGTGAGAGCGCCGACCGGGTCGGGCATGGCGGCGATCTGCCGCAGCCCCGCGGCGAGCTGCGCGAGCGACGCGGGCGTGAGTTTCAGCCGGCGCAGCTTGGCCTCGCCGATGCCCGCCTCGCGCGCGGCGTCCATGTCCTTCGCGTTCGCCTCGACAACCTCGGGACCGTGCTCGTCGAGCAGGTCGGCCAGCGCGAGGAGCACCGCGTTCTTCGTCTCGGTCGGCGTCGCGGCGAGCACTGAGGCCGCGGTCTTGGCGTCGCGGGCGGCGGCGACGAGATCGGTCGTGGGCGTGGCGCTGCTCATGGCGACGGCTCCGTGTGCCCCGGCCGGTGGGTCGCGGCGGTGTCCGCCGGTGGCGGGTCGCCGCGTGGCGTGTCCGGGTGGGTCGGCGAGAAGATCACGAGGTTATCGCGGTGGACCGATGGCGCCGCGAAGCCAACGCCGAGCACACGCTGGATCTCATCGCTCGTCATCCCGGCCGTGCGACGCATGTCGGTCGATGAGAGCGCGGCGAGCCCGCGAGCGAACGCCGCCCCGTCGGGCCCGGCGATGTCCACGGCCGCGTCGGCGTCGAACCGCCCGTCGATCCGGACGACGCCGATCGGAAGCAGGCTCGCGCCGGTCTCACGCAGCGCTCGGACCGCGCCGCGATCGATATAGACCGTCCCCTCGACCCGCGCGGCCGCGCCGATCCACCGCCGCCGCGCGTTGTCGCCGCCGTCGCCAGCAGCGCGGAACACCGTGCCAACAAGCTCGCCCGCCATCACGCGGCGGACGACGCCGGGCTCATGGCCGCCGGCGATCACCGTGACGCACCCCGCGTCGGTCGCGAGCGCCGCCGCGTCGAGCTTGGTCGCCATGCCGCCGGTCCCCGCGTCCGAGACATCGCTGCGCAAGAACCGGGCAGCGTCGTTGGGCTCGGTCACTTCGGCAATCACGCGTCCGGAGTCGTCTTCCAAGCCCGCTGCGACAGACAGCATGAGCAGGGCGTCGGCGCCGAGCGATCGGGCGACCAACGCGCTGAGCCGGTCGTTGTCGCCGAGCCGCATCCGGTCGAAAGCGACCGAGTCGTTCTCGTTGACCACGGCGATGCACCCGGCCTCCAGCAGGATTTCCAGGCGGCGGTTGCCCGACACGTACCGGACGCGGTGCTCGAAGTCGTCGGCGGTCACCAAGACCTGGCCCGCTCGGACGCCGTGCTTCGCCAGAGCGGTGACCCAGCGCGACATCAGCACGGGCTGCCCGAGCGCGGCCGCGGCCTGGGTGTGCTCGACCGTGCCCGTCGTGATGCCCTGCTTGTGGAGCAGCAGTCGGCCGTGCGCGACCGCGCCGGAGCTGACCAGCACGACGCGGACGCCCCGCCCGACCAGCCCGGCGAGATCCCCGGCGATCGCGTCGAGCACGCCGCCGTCGGTCCGGAAGCCGTGTGCGTCGACCGCGGGCTGATCGACAACAGACCGATCGACAGCGGACAGACCGGCCACTGCTGCGCCCGAGTTCGTATTCGGCGTTCCAGTCGGCCCGGCCAGATCGCGAAGCAGCACGCCGCTGCCAGCCTTCACAACAACGCAGCCGCCGGAGCGGATGACGCGGGCCAACTCGGATCGATCGGCGAACACTCCCTGAGTCTATGTGGGTCACTACACTTGCCCGGCCGGCAGCCAACCGGGCGGGCCGGGCGGATAGCTCAGTTGGCTAGAGCACTCGCCTTACAAGCGAGGGGTCCTCGGTTCGAGTCCGAGTCTGCCCATTGCGACGCACCTCGGGGATCACTTTTCCCGCCCACGAGCCGCGGAAGGCGGTCCGGGTCAGCGGCTGCTCGCACGCGTTCACCTGTCCACGCTTCCTCTGTAAGCCGTTGTTGAGCGGTCGCGGCGACGCCCGAGCGAGCCCAGCGACGCCATCGCGAGCAGCGCGGCCGATCCAGTGCCCGGCACGGCAACGCCCCCGGCCCGGATCGCGAACGCGCCCTGGATCGGCACCTGCGGGCCGTCCATGCGCGTGAAGAAGCCCGAGCTTGCCAGGTCGTCTTCGGGGATGTCCGAGTCGTAGAAGAACCACGACCGGTCGGCGCGGGCGTTCGGGTCGAAGCGGGCGGGCGACGGGTAGCCCGTGCCCGAGTCGTTGAGCTCGGCGACGTGTCCGAGCGCGACGAAGAAGCCGCCGCTCACGCGGACCGGGTCGATCGCGAGTTCGACGAGGTCAAAGCCCGTGTCGGCGCCGGTTACCGTGGTCTGGAAGATCGGAATCGCGTTGGTGGGGTCGGCGTCGTTGTCCGCGTCGTCGAAGATCCAGATCGAGACCGTGTCGTTCCCGCCGTCGGCGGACGAGAGCGAGCCGAGGCCATAAGAGATCGTGGTCAGGTCGACCGGATCGGCGCCTGTGAAGAAGTAGTTGCCCCAGAGCACGTCGATATCGCCGAACATCGCGAACGACGGTGGCGGGCCGAAGGTGACGTTGCTGATCCCATCGTCGTACGAGAAGGTCTCATCGGCCGCGGCGACGCCGCCCGGCAGCGCCGAAGCGATCCATGCAAGTACCCCCGACCCGACCGCCCATCCGCGATACGCCTTGCGATCCATCATGGCACTTCTCCAGCGTCCTTGCCTCGAACACGTCTGCCGCGATGTTGCGCGCGGCTCCGGGCTGCGAGCATCCATCGCCGCGTTCGGCCGAGCATACCGCTACCGTCGGTTCCGTGAACGCTCTCGACCTGGTGTACGCGACGCTGGCCGGGCTGACCGCCCCGCTGTGGATGCGCAAGCGGCGCGCGGGGTGGGACGAGCGCCTCGCCCGCGCGGTCGACTGCCCGCCCAAGGACGCCGGCCGACCACGCGTCATGCTCCACGCGGTGTCCGTCGGCGAGGTCAACGCGATGCGTTCGCTGGTGCCCGCGCTGCTCCGAGTGGCCGAGCCCATCGTCACGACAACGACGGACACGGGCCTCGCCCGGGCGCGAGACCTCTACGCCGACGTGTGCCCGGTGCTCCGGTACCCGCTCGACTTCTCGGGTTCGGTCGGGCGGTTTCTCGATGCGGTGCGGCCCGATGCGGTGGGGCTCGTCGAGCTGGAGCTGTGGCCCAACTTCCTCGCGGCGTGCCGAGGGCGGGCGATCCCCGTCGCCGTCATCAACGGCCGGCTCAGCGAGCGGTCGTTCCGCGGCTACCGCCGGGCCCGACCCCTGGTCGGCGGCATGTTCCGATCGCTCGACGCCTGCTGCGTTCAGGACGACACCTACGCCGAGCGGTTCCGAGAGATGGGCTCGCCGGGCGTCCGGGTCACGGGCTCGATGAAGTGGGACATCGTTTCAAGCGAGCCGCCGGGCGACCGCGCGGACCGGCTCGCCGAGGACCTGGGCATCGACCGGGCCAAGCCGCTGATCGTCGCCGGGTCGACCGGGCCCGGTGAGGAGGCGTTGCTGCACGCGGCGGTCCCGGCGGGCGTTCAGCTTCTGTGTGCGCCGCGGAAGCCGGAGCGGTTCGACGAAGCCGCCGCGAGCCTGCCGGGGTGCGTGCGTCGGTCGGCTCCGGCAACGAGCGACTCAGCCGCAAGCCGTCCCAGGGGCGGCGACCTCGCAGGGGGCCGCTTCTTGCTCGACACCATCGGCGAGCTCCGCGCCGCCTACGCGTTGGCCGACCTCGTCGTCGTCGGACGTTCGTTCTTCGACCTCCACGGCTCCGACCCCATCGAGCCGATCGCGCTCGGGCGGGCGACCGTGATCGGGCCCGCGGTCGGCGACTTCGAGGCGGTCGTCGCGCGGTTCGAGGAATCCGGCGGCGTCGCGCGGTCGAGCCGCGGGACCCTTGCCCAAGACCTGGGCCGGCTCTTGGACGACGAGCGGGAGCGTTCCGGGCTCGCCGAGCGCGGCCTAGCCGTGATCGATCGGCAGCGGGGGGCGTCGGACATCCACGCGAGCACCCTGCTCGAACTCGCTCGGCGCTAGAGTTATTGTCCGGCGTGGCGTCGGCTTTCCGAGCCGCGACGCCCGGCACCACCCGAGGGCGTAGCTCAATGGTAGAGCATCGGCCTTTTAAGCCGCTGGTTCAGGGTTCGAGTCCCTGCGCCCTCATTCGCGAGTGAACGAAGAGATCGCCGCCGACTGTGGTGAGCCACGACCCGCAGAACACGCACGGCCGTGCGACGATGGAGTGAGATGTGATCGTGCTGCACGCCAACTGGTCGGGCGGGGCCCTGTGCCTCTGGGCCGAGACGATCGAGCGCGTGCCCGCTCGCTTCGACCCGGAGCGTGCATCGGCCGACGAAGTCGAGCTGCCCGAGACCGATGAACCCGTCGCCGACGACCAGCCCTCGGGCGAAGCGGAACCCGCCGTCGCCAACGACCCTCAGGCCGACGACCCCGAGGAGGACAACCCCGAGGAGGACAACCCCGAGCCGGACGACCCCGAGCCCGTGGTCCACCCGTTCACGCTGACGAGCGACGAGCTCTCGCGACGGCTCGGCCCGGCGCTCAGCGTGGTGCTCGGCAGCGACCCGGCCGAGGCCGCTCGCGAGCTCGTGCTCCGGCTGCCCTTCGTAGGGGATGACCCGGTGCCCAGCGCCCGGCTGGCCCGCGAGCACGGGCTGCGGGCCGACGCGGGCGTCCCGCGGACCCTCCGCCGCGCCCGTGTCGAGGCGGTCAGCGTGCCCCCCGGCATCGCGTCGCGCGTGCTCGAGATGCTCGACGAGCAAAGCCACGACGAGTCGGTCCCCGGGTTCGAGCAGAGCGTGGAGTACTTCGTGCTCGCGTCGCGGTTCGCCCGCCGTCTGCTCGCCCAGCAGCGGTACGTGCCCACGCTCGTGCAGGACGGCACGGGCGACCTGCAGGGCATCTGGCAGCCCTGGATCGCCGACGAACAGACCGCCGAGGAAGCCGCGGTGCTCGTCGCCGCGATGCCCGCGAGCGCCCGCGCCGCGGTCGACTCGTTCGAGCACGAGCCGCGGGCCGTGCTCGGCGACTTCCTGATGCGCCTGACCGACGCGGCCTGTCGCGAGACGTTCCAGCAGGAGACGATGCGGGCCGTCATCGACGGCCGCGATACGCAGAGCGACCCCTCCGCGGCGTGGCTCGCCGGGCTGCTCGGCCGCGAGATCAACGTGCCCATGGCCGTCTCGGGCCGGCAGGGGCTCGTACGAGACGTGCGCCGCTGGATCGGGCAGCTCGAGGAACGCGGCGCCTCGAGCGAGTGGCGCCTGTGCCTGCGGGTCAACGAGCCGATCGAGCTGCCCCCGATGGAGGGCGAGCACGCGCTGCAGATCGAGACCGCCTCGGCCACGCCGTGGACGCTCAGCTTCCACCTCCAGCCCATGGACGGCTCGCAGGAGCTGCTCGTCGACGCCGCCGACATCTGGCTGTTCACGACCGAGTCGGTCACGATCGAGGGCAAGCACCTGCCCAACCCTCAGGAGCTGCTGCTCGGCGAGCTCGGCCGCGCGAGCCGCATCTACAAGCCGCTCGAGCGGGCCCTCTCCGAGGTTGAGCCGATCGAACACGAGATCGCCACGGACGAGGCGTACCGCTTCCTCCGCGAGGTCCGCCCCGTGCTCATCGAGCAGGGCTTTGGCGTGCAGGCGCCTGTCTGGTGGGACACGCCGACCAGCCGCCTGGGCGCGAAGCTGCTGCTCGACGCCCCCGACATCGACGGGCACGACGGCTCGGCCGACGCCCAGCTCGGCCTCGACGCGCTCGTCGGCTACCAGTGGCAGATCGCCGTCGGCGACACCACCCTCACCCTCAAGCAGTTCGAAGACCTCGCGGGCCAGAAGGTCCCCCTCGTCCGCATCAACGGCAAGTGGGTTGAGATCCGACCCGAAGACGTTGAGGCCGCGATCCGCTTCATCCGAGAGAACCCCGGCGGGCAGATGAAGGTCGGCGAAGCCATCCGGCTCGCCTTCGGCACCGACAGCAAGCAGACCGGCATCCGCGTCACGGGCATCGAGGCCAGCGGCTGGCTCGCCCGGGTGTTCTCCGGTGAAGCCAAGGCCGAGGTCGTCCCCGAGGTCCCGCAGCCCGCGACGTTCCAGGGCACGCTCCGCCCCTACCAGGAGCGCGGGCTTGCCTGGCTCTACTTCCTCGAGAAGTTCGGCTTCGGCGCCTGCCTCGCCGACGACATGGGCCTCGGCAAGACCATCCAGCTCCTCGCGCTCATGGCGCACGAGCGCGAGCAGGCGCCCCCGGGGCCCGACGGCGAGCCCGGGCGCGTCAGCCCCACGCTGCTCGTCGTGCCCACCTCGGTCGTGGGCAACTGGGTCCACGAGTCCGAGCGCTTTACCCCCCACCTCAAGGTCATCGTCCACCACGGCTCCGACCGCGCCAGAGACGCCGCGTTCGTCGAGGAAGCAACAGCCGCGGACCTGGTCGTCACGACCTACGCCCTGGCCAACCGCGACCAGGAGATGCTCGGCGCCGTGCGGTGGGGGCGCCTCGTGCTCGACGAGGCGCAGTACATCAAGAACGCCGCGAGCAAGCAGTCGCAGGCGGTCCGCGGCATCACCGCCGAGCGCCGCGTCGCCCTGACCGGCACGCCCGTCGAGAACCGCCTCGCCGAGCTCTGGTCGCTCATGGACTTCCTAAATCCCGGCTACCTCGGCCCGGCCCAGAACTTCCGCAAACGCTTCGGCGTGCCCATCGAGCGCTACAACGACCAGCACAAGTCGGCCCAGCTCCGGGGGCTCGTCCAACCGTTTGTCCTCCGCCGGCTCAAGACCGACCCGCGCGTCGTCAGCGACCTGCCGCCCAAGGTCGAGAGCCGCGAGTACGCCCACCTGACCACCGAGCAGGCCGAGCTGTACGAAGCCTGCGTGAAGCGCACGCTGTCCGACGTCGAGCAGGCCGAGGGCATCAGGCGCCGTGGCGTCGTGCTCGCCGCGCTGGTCAAGCTCAAGCAGATCTGCAACCACCCGACCCAGGCCCTTAAGGAGCAGGAGGGCGTCGACCACCCACCCGTGCCCGACCCCGCCCGCTCGGGCAAGGCCGCCCGCATCTGCGAGATGCTCGAAGAGGTCCTCGACGCCGGCGACCAGGCCCTCGTCTTCACCCAGTTCCGCCAGATGGGCCACCTGCTCAGCCAGATGCTCCGCAAGCGCCTCGGGCGGGACATCCTCTTCCTCCACGGCGGCACCCCCCGCACCCAACGCCAGCGGCTCGTCGAGGACTTCCAACGCGCCGACGGCACCAACCCCGTCCTGCTCATCTCTCTCAAGGCGGGCGGCGTCGGGCTCAACCTCACCGCCGCCAACCACGTCTTCCACTACGACCGCTGGTGGAACCCGGCCGTGGAAAACCAGGCGACCGACCGCGCCTATCGCATCGGCCAGACCCGCACCGTCCAGGTCCACAAATTCGTCTGCCGCGGCACCCTCGAAGAACGCATCGACCAGATGCTCGAGCAGAAGATGGAGCTCGCCGAGCAGATCATCGGCACCGGCGAGCAGTGGCTCACCGAGCTCGACACCGACCAGCTCAAGGAGCTGCTGTCGCTGCGTGAAGACGCGATCGGCGAAGGGTGAGCGGCGGCGTCGCTCCGCGACGAGCCGGTGAGACACCAGCCGGTTCGATCGCGGTCGGGCGTCGCGCCTAGCCGCGGTCGATCACTCCGGCTTCTGCCAGAACCTGGAGACACTCCGCGGCGCTCTCGTCCACGCTCATGGTCGCGGTCGTGAGCCGGATCTCGGGCGACGCGGGCGCTTCGTACGGGTCGTCGATCCCCGTGAACCCCTTGATCTCCCCGGCCCGGGCCTTCTTGTAGAGCCCCTTCGGGTCGCGCCCCTCGCACACCTCGATCGGCGTGTCGACAAACACCTCCAGGAACACCAGCCCCGCGTCCGCGTGCATCGCCCGGACCCGCTCGCGGTCGCGCCGGTACGGGCTGATGAAGCTCGACAGGCAGAGCACCCCCGCGTCGGCAAGCAGCCGCGACACCTCGCCGACCCGCCGCACGTTCTCCTCGCGGTCGGCCGCGCTAAACCCCAGGTCCCCGTTGAGCCCGTGGCGGACGTTGTCCCCGTCGAGCCGGTATGCCCGCACCGATCGATCCGTGAGCGCCTTCTCGACCGCCACCGCCACCGTGCTCTTGCCCGAGCCGCTGAGCCCGGTGAACCAGAGCGTCGCACCCGCGTGCCCGAACGCGGCCCGCCGCGCTCCGGCGTCGACCTCGCCGTGGTGCCAGACGATGTTCTTCGACGCGTTCCGGGAAGGGGGCTCGCTGGTCATGAGCCGACAGTAGCGTCGGCCGCCCGCGGCGATAAGGGTCCTCAGCTAGCCGTTGAAGTCGGCCGGTACGTGAGCGGGCCGCCTTGACATCTGCGGCGCACGCAGCCAGGGCACCCGATTCCGAGAGCGGCGCAGGGCCATCATCGCGGACAATCCTGAGAGGATCCGCCCCCCACGCCGTGGTCACGCGGGCACGATCCGGAGCACCGCCGCGGCATCATTTGAGGAGAACGGTCTATCCAGAAAGCCCCAATGGAGATCCCACTCGCACAAATTCGCAACGGTGTTGCAATCCTGCACGCGGGTGTAGGCGTGTGTGGCACGCTACCGTTTGGCGGGTGGAACCCGTCCCAGCCGCTGAGATCGCGGCCGGGGCGGTGTCCGACCGCGGGTCCGAGAGCGAGGCGTTCATAAAGAAGACACACTCAGAGACCCATAACCATGTGGGTCACGGCCTCGCGTTCGCCCTGACCGCCTATTTGTGGTGGGGGTTCATGGCGTTCTATTTCAAGGCCGTCGCCCACGTCTCACCCTTTCTCGTGCTGTCTCACCGGATCGTCTGGTGCTCGCTCGCGCTGATACCTCTCCTGACCCTGCGCCGGCAATGGCCCGAGGTCCGATCGCTCATGCGCTCCGGGAGCGCCTTCGCCCAGCTCTCGGTCGCGACGCTGCTCATCGCGGTCAACTGGGGCGTCTTTATTTACGCGATCTCCGTGAACCGCCTCGCAGAGGCCAGCCTGGGCTACTTCATCAATCCGCTGATCAGCGTTCTGCTCGGCATGCTCTTTCTCGGCGAGCGGCTCCGGCCCGCACAGTGGGTCGCGCTCGTGTTCGCCGCGTGCGGTGTCGCGTACCTCACGGTCCGGACCGACTCGCTGCCCTGGATCTCCCTCACACTCGCGGTGACCTTCGGCTTCTACGGCCTTGTCCGCAAGCGCTCCCCCGCCGGACCGCTGGTCGGGCTCTTTTTCGAGACCTCGCTGCTCACCCCGCTCGCGGGTGGGTTCCTTGTCTTTGCCGCCGTTACCGGCAGCGCGGGCAACCTCGGCGTCACGCTCCCAGAGAAGTCGTTCGCCTGGGTCACCGCCCCGGTCGAGTGGACACTGCTGATCGGCGGCGGGCTCATCACCGCGGTGCCGCTCCTGTGCTTCGCCGCCGCCACACGCAGGCTCCGCCTCAGCACCGTTGGCTTTGTGCAGTACCTCGCGCCAACGCTCCAGTTCCTCATCGCGGTGCTGATCTTCGGCGAGCCCTTTGACGCCGTCCGGCTGGTGTCCTTCGGCATGATCTGGCTCGCGGTGCTGACCTTCATCGCCGACTCGCTCGTCCGCGTTGTTGGCGCTGCGCGGAAGACCGATATCCCGAGAACCCCGGATCGGCACGCCGCGGAGGCCGGCCGCTAGACTCCGTGGCGAACATTTTTTCCTGCTCGCACCGTGCGGCGTCCGCACAAACCAAGGAGCTGCCCCGTGAACAGCTACCGGCTCAACCACCTCCGAGCCCTCGAAGCCGAGGCGATCCACATCATGCGTGAGGTCGCCGCCTGCTTCGAGCGCCCCGCCCTCATGTTCTCCGGCGGCAAAGACTCGATCGTCATGGTCCGCCTCGCCGAGAAGGCGTTCCGCCCCGCCAAGTTCCCCTTCCCCCTCCTCCACGTCGACACCGGGCACAACTTCGAGGAAGCGATCACCTTCCGCGATCAACTCGTCGAACGCCTCGGCGAGCGGCTCGTCGTCGCGAGCGTGCAAGAAGCGATCGACAAGGGCCTCGCCACCGAAGACGCCGGGCCCGAGATCTCCCGCAACCGCGCCCAGATCCCCACGCTGCTCAACGCGATCGAGGAGCACCGCTTCGACGCCCTCTTCGGCGGTGCGAGGCGAGATGAAGAGAAGGCCCGCGCCAAGGAACGCATCTTCAGCTTCCGCGACGACTTCGGCCAGTGGGACCCCAAGAACCAGCGCCCCGAGCTCTGGAATATTTACAACGCCCGCATCAAGCCCGGCGAGCACATCCGCGTCTTCCCGCTCTCCAACTGGACCGAGATGGACGTCTGGCAATACATCAAGCTCGAGAGCATCGATATCCCCAGCATCTA
Source organism: Planctomycetota bacterium (assembly GCA_039815285.1). Classification (GTDB taxonomy): domain Bacteria; phylum Planctomycetota; class Phycisphaerae; order Phycisphaerales; family UBA1924; genus JBCBZP01. The sequence goes on along the minus strand of JBCBZP010000003.1, from coordinate 81,111 downwards.
CTTCAGCCACGAGCGCGACGTCGTCATCCGCCGCGGGCTCGTGATCCCCATCAGCGGCTTCTTCCCGCCCAAAGACGGCGAAGACGTCGTCAAAAAGACCGTCCGCTTCCGCACCGTCGGCGACCTGACCACCACCGCCGGCGTCGAGAGCCCGGCCGACACGCTCGACCACATCATCGCCGAGGTCGCCGCCGCCCGAGGCTCCGAACGCGGCGCCCGCATGGACGACAAGAAGTCCGAAGCCGCGATGGAAGACCGAAAGAAGGAGGGGTACTTCTAATGACCGCCGAAGCAAAGGCCCCCGCCTTCAACTCAGACGCCTACCTCGACATGGACCTGCTCCGCCTGCTCACCTGCGGCAGCGTCGACGACGGCAAGTCCACCCTCATCGGCCGCCTGCTCTACGACACCAAGAGCATCTTCGAGGACCAGCTCGAGGCCGCCACCCAGGCGTCCATCTCCCGCGGCGACGAGAACGTCAACCTCGCGCTCATCACCGACGGCCTCCGCGCCGAGCGCGAGCAGGGCATCACCATCGACGTCGCCTACCGCTACTTCGCCACGCCCAAGCGCAAGTTCATCATCGCCGACTGCCCGGGCCACGTGCAGTACACCCGCAACATGGTCACCGGCGCCAGCACCTGCAACGTCGCCCTCATCCTCGTCGACGCCCGCAACGGCGTCATCGAGCAGACCAAACGACACTCCTTCATCGCCAGCCTCCTCGGCATCCCCCACGTCGTCGTCTGCGTCAACAAGATGGACCTCGTGGGATACGCCGAGGACCGTTTCGAGGAGATCCGAAAGGAGTACCAGGCGTTCGCCGCACGGCTCGAATTCCGCGACGTCACCTTCATCCCACTCTCCGCTCTCGGCGGCGACAACGTCGTCCACCGCTCAGAGCACACCCCCTGGTACCAGGGCGCGAGCCTCCTGCACCACCTCGAGAACGTCTACACCGCCGCCGACCGCGACATGATCGACGCTCGCCTGCCCGTCCAGTGGTGCATCCGACCCCACTCAGAGGAGCACCACGACTACCGCGGCTACGCCGGGCAGGTCGCCGGCGGCACCTTCAAGAAGGGCGACGAGGTGATGCACCTCCCCTCCGGGCTCACCACACGCGTCGCTTCGGTCGACGTGGGGGGCGAACCGATCAGCGTCGCCTTCCCGCCCATGAGCGTCTCGGTCCAACTGGAAGACAACCTCGACATCTCACGTGGCGACATGATCTGCCGCCCCGGCAACCAACCCGCCCAGGGCCAGGACATCGAGGCGATGGTCGTCTGGATGAACCAGGACGCCCTCAGCCTCGGCAAGAAGTACGCCCTCAAGCACACCACACGCGAGGTCCGCTGCGTCTTCAAAGAGATGAAGTACCGCCTCGACGTCAACACGCTCCACCGCGACGAGTCGGCCGTCGCCCTCGGGCTCAACGAGATCGGGAGGCTCAGCCTCCGCACCACCGCCCCGCTCTTCTACGACGCCTACCGCCGAAACGCCGCGACCGGCGCCTTCATCATCGTCGATGAGGCGACCAACAACACCGTCGGCGTCGGCATGATCCTCGGCGAGCAGGCGTAGCCCGAACCCAGCAGCCCGCTCACGCAAAGTGTGACGAAGAAGCGGGACCGATGACCCACCGCCGATCGATCACCGTCCGCGACAACGGGCTTAGAAAACGGCGCCGACAACCGGCCGCCGGCCGGCGACCGCCTACTCCAGCGCCGCAGCGCCCGAGATGATCTCGCTGAGCTCGGTCGTGATCTGCGCCTGCCGGGCCCGGTTGAACGTCCGCTTGAGCAGCTTCCGCATCTTGCCGGCGTTGTCCGTCGCGGCTTTCATCGCCACCATCCGGGCCACGTGCTCCGAAACGATCGCGTCGCTGATCGCCTGGTAGAGCGTCGCCTTGACCGTGCTCGGCAGCAGCTCGCCCAGCAGCTCCTCGGCCGGCGGCGAGAACTCGTAGAGCTGGTTGCCCGACCCCGCGTCTTGCGGACCGGCCTCGTCCGACGTCGGCGCCTTCAGCGGCAGCAGCTGCAGCACCTCGGGCACCTGGCGGCCCGCAGAGATGAACCGCATGTACACCACCCGCACGGCCGAAACCTCGCCCGAGACAAACAGCTCCATGTACCGCTCGGCGATCCGCTCGATCTCCTCGAACGCCGGCTCACCGCCCACAACGATCTGCTTCGAAACATCGATGCCGTTGAACTTCAGCGCGTTCGCGCCCTTGCGGCCGATCAGCTCGGTCGTCGGGTCGCCCGAGAGCCCCCGGACCTGCCGCATCGCGAGCCGTAGCACGTTCGCGTTGTAGGGCCCGCAGAGCCCACGGTCCGACGTGATGATGAGCGTCAGCTCGCCCGCGCCGGCCCGCGTTCCCTCCGCCGGCCCATCGACCAGCGGGTGCGACAGCTCGCCCGACGACGCCGCGAGCTTAGTCACCAGCTCGAACACGCCCTCGGTGTACGGCTTGGTCGCCACCGCCCGGTTCTGAGCCTTGGCGAACTTGCTCGTGGCGATCATCTGCATCGTGCGGGTGATCCGCTGGATGTTGCCAACGGCCTTGATGCGCTTCTTGATTTCGCGGGTCTTACCCATAGGGCGAGAGGATAGGCATCGCCCCGGCCAGCCTTAGGCCTCAGCCGTCGAGCCCCCGCCCCCCCCGAGCGTCAGCCCATCCCACGCCGGGCCCATCCCCTCCGGGAAGATCGCGTCCAGATTCGCGTGCGTCTCGTCGTGGCCCATGTGGATAAACCACGTCCGACCTGCCCCGATGCGGTAGGCGATCCCCTCGGCCTGCCCGAAGGTCAGGTGCGTCGCATGCTGGCGGTGCCGCAGTGCGTCGAGCACCAGCGTCGAAAGCCCCTCCAGACGCCCCCAGCTCTCGGGCGGCACCGCCGACACGTCCGTGCAGTACGCCAGCGGCAGCCAGCCCGCCGCCCGGCGATGACCCTCGCCCAGCGCCGGCGCCTCGATCCGGTACCCCAGCACCGGCAGACGCCCGTGCAGCAGGCGGATCGGCACGAACCGCACCCCGAAAAGATCGATCGCCTCCCCCCGCTCGACCTGTCCGGGTGTGATCTCGTGCGCGATGATCGACGCCACAAAGCTCGGCTGCACGTTCTTCTGGCTTTCGAAGATGTGCTGGTAGGCCCGCCGCAGGTGGTCGAGCGTGCGCCGCTCCGCATAGATATCGACCGGCCCCTTCTGCAGCACGTTGAACCGCCGGACCTCGTCGAGCCCCCAGGTGTGGTCGACGTGGTTGTGCGTGAACACGATCGCGTCGAGCCGCGTCAGCCCTAGCCGCAGCGCCTGCTGGCGGAAGTCGGGCCCGCAGTCGATCAGCACAACGCGTTCCTGACCCGTCGCGTCCTCGAAGATCACGGCCGCCGAGCAGCGGAGCCGCGTGTCCCGTGGGTCCGAAGACTCGGCGAGCGGCCCCTCGTACCCGATCGCCGGCACTCCCGAACTCGTCCCCGTGCCAAGAAACACGAACCTCACCACCCAACATACGCGGCACGCCGCCCCCCGTGTGGTACGTCTCGGTTTCCCACCTCACCAGATCCACCTGCTCAACCTCTCCGACATCGGCGCCGCACCGCAGATCGCGTTCGACGCCGCGAACGCGGGCAACTCCGACCTACCGAGCGCCCTACGCGACGCCACCATCGACCTCAACGCCAGACTCGCTGATCGACGATCCCGACGAGCTCGTCTTCTGGGATCTCGTCTACCCCGCCGTTCAGGCCCACCAGATCCTCGGCGATGCCGTGTACGAATCGATCATCCCCACGCCGGGCTCGGCCTCGATCGCCACCCTCGCGCTCGACGCGGCCCGACGCCGACGTTAAAGGCTCAGCCCGAACACCGCCGCCGCAGCGACCAGAGCCACCGGCATGGACGACAGGTACAGCATCATCCCCATCCAGGGCGTGTTCCGCTCCGCCACACGCGACACAGTCGCCAGATCCACCGGCAACGCCCGGATCCGGCTCAACGCAGACCCACGATCCGCGCCGACCCGGACCCCTCGGCTCGTCCCACCATGCGGCTCGCGGCTCGGGTTCGATTCAGGTGTGTGGTACATCGCAGGGTTCCTTTCGCTCGCTCCGCCGACACGCGGCGTGCACACGAATAACCAAGCCCGAGCGGCACCCTTCCGGAATCGGCGGGGATCCTGCCGTCCCGGAATCATTGTTAGTATCCACAAATATGTGCGACTCTAAAGGCCGCTCCGCCGCCCCGTGGCATCACGCTCAGCACGGCTCGATCCGGTTAAATCCGGACGCGAGGCTTACTTCCGGTACGTGATCCGGGCCTGTGTGAGGTCGAACGGCGTCATCTCGAGGGTCACCAGGTCGCCGGGCAGGATCTTGATCCGGTTCTTCCGCATCTTCCCCGAGAGGTACGCGATGATCTCGGTCTGCTGCTCGTTGGGCAGCCTCACCATGAACCGCGTGTTGGGCAGCGCCTGGGTCACCACCGCCTCGACTTCGAACTTGTCCTCGTCCTTTGCCATCGAGCCTCGCTGCCTCGCGGCCGGGCTGGGGTGACACACCCCGCCGCCCGCCGGGGGGCAGTCTAGACGCCAAGCCGTTCAGCGGGCCGACACCCGCTCCGACCCGCCCCGCGGCTCGCGCCCCTCCCCCGGTACCCGCTCCGGCCCCCTGGCCGAACCATCCTCGGGCAGCCCGCCGGGCACCCACTCGACCCGCTCGGCCCCGAGCAGCGTGCCCGTCGCCAGCGCGAGATCGACCTGCGCAAGCTGGTAGCCGGTCAGCGCCGCCGCCTCCGACGCCCGCTGCTCGGCGAGCCGGCCCGTCGCGTCGAGCACGTCGATCGCCGTGGTCGCGCCCACCTCGAACCGGCGCTGCTCGGCCGACAGCTCCCGCGCCGCCGTCGCGACCGACTGCCGCGCCGCGAGCAGGCTCTGCCACGCCGCCCGCAGCGAGTCCACGGCGTCGAGCACCTCCTGTGTGATCGCCTGCTCCCGCGCGTCCCGCGTCGCCACCCGCTGGATCCTGGTCAGCAGCGACCGGCGGAGCCGCGCCTCGGCCGCGCGGTTCCCGATCGGCACGTTCGCCGTCACGCCCACCGTGATGTCGTCCTGGATCGGGCGGTCGAGCGCGTTCTGCACCGCCTCGCCGTAGTCGTTGTCCAGCCCGTTCACGCGGTAGCTCGCGAACAGGTCGAGTATGGGCTTGAGCTGGTTCCGGTCGAACTCCACCTGGCTCTGGTCGATCGCCAGCCGCAGCTCGAGCTCGTACAGCTCCGCGCGGTTCTCGACCGCGAGCGCGAGCAGTTCGTCGGTGTCGAAGACGAACTCGACCGGGTCGGGCTCGGTCGTGAGCTCGATGAGCGTGCCGGTGTCGACGCCGAGCCGGTCCATGTTGAGCAGCCGCTTGAGCTCGCGCTGGCCGGTCAGCACGTCGCGCTCCGAGCGGATGATCCCGTCGAGGCTCGACGCCACGCCCGACTGCGCGCGCAGCACGTCGATCTCTGGCACCGTCCCGGCCTCGAACAGCCGCTCGGCGCGCCCCAGCAGCTCCCGGTTCGACTCGAACTGCGTCTGCCGGATCTCCAGCGTCTGCCGCGCCTGGTACAGCCGCCAGTACGCCTGGTTGACCGACGCGAGCGTGGAGATCACGCGGACGCGGGTCTGCGCCTGCGCCGCCGCGTCGTTGAGCGCCGCCACGCGCAGCCGGAACGTCGTCGCCCGGCGCCCCGCGTTCCGCAGCAGCGGCTGGCTCAGGCTCACGTTCAGGTCCGTCTCCCACGACGGGTTCAGCACCGCGAACGGGTTGAGCTGGTCGACCCGCTGCGTCGGCAGGCTCACCGTCGCCCGCCCGCCGGTCACGATCGGGATGTCGACCCCCGGCTCGAGGTTGTAGATCTCCGCCTGCGACGACACCGTCGCGTTCGCCACCGGCGTGTCCACGTCGGTAAAGCTGCCCTGGAACGTGAACGCCGCGTCGAAAGCCGCCTCCTCCTCGCCCACGCTCGTCCGAGCGATCGAGGGGTCGATCAGGCTCGCCCGAAGGTCGAGGTTGTTCACCAGCGCCGCTGCCCGCGCCTCGGGCAGCGACAGCGTCGCGACCGCCAGGTCCGCGAGCGGGCTCTCCCGGTCGGCCACGCCCGCGGCCGTGATCTCGGGCACCGGCGCGTCCGCGGGCGGCGCGCCCGGCACCTCCCGCAGGTCGAGCGGCCGGATCACCCGCAGCCGCGTCCGGTCCGGCTCGATGCCGTACTCCGACCGCGTCGGCTTGAACGGGTTTGCGCACCCGCCGGCCGCGAGCACGAGAACGCCCGCCAAGCACGCCCCGCCAACCACCGTCCGATGCACGCTCCGCATGTGTCTTGCCCCGCACGCCCCGCTGCCTGTGTGTGCCGTCAACGCCCGAACTACTCGTGCCGCAGCGCGTCGATCGGGTTGAGCTGCGCCGCCTTGATCGCCGGCAGCATCCCGAAGATCACGCCCACGCCCGCGCTGAACGCCAACGCCAGCACGATCGCCCACCCCGGAACGCCGGCGTGCTCGAGCGGGAAGTTCGGGATCCGCTTCGATGCCTCGACCAGCCCCTGCCCGATCGCGATGCCGATCAGCCCCCCGACCATGCAGAGCACGACCGCCTCGACCAGGAACTGCACGAGCACCAGCCAAGGCGGTGCGCCCAGAGCCTTCCGCAGCCCGATCTCACGCGTCCGCTCTGACACGCTCACCAGCATGATGTTCATGATGCCGATCCCACCGACCAAGAGCGAGATCGAGACGACGGCGCCCGCCCCCGCCGTAATCACCCCGGCGACCTGGTTGAACTGCTGGATCGCGCTCTGCAGAACCGCCATGTCGAACGTGTCCTCGTCGTCGGCCCCCAGCCCCCGGTTCTTGCGCATGATGAACCGTGTCTCCGCCTGCGCGTCGGCGCTGACCTCGTCCATCGTCCGCTCCGACGTCGGCTCGGTCAGCCGCGTCATGAACCACGTCCCCGTGTAGGGGTTCATCATCTTGTGCGTGCTGAACGGGATGATCAGCTCGCTCTCGGACTCGCCGCCGCCGAAGATGCCCGGCTCGTCCTTGGTCTCGACCACCCCGACGATCAGGAACCGCCGGCCGTTGACGAGCAGGAACCCGCCGACCGGGTCGCTCGAAAGACGCAGCTCGTCGATCGCCTTGTCGTTGATCACGCAGACCTGCAGGCGGTTGTCGACGTCGCCGTCGGTGATCGGGCGCCCGCGGACGACCTGGCGGTCCTCGATGTCGTGCCACGCCGGCCAGACCCCCCGCACGTCGACGCCGGTCTTGGTCACCGACGCCGACCGCACGTCACCGCCGAGCTGCGTCATGGGCGTGAGCGTCTCGACCGACGGCGCGTGCTCGCCGAGCAGCCGCGCCTCACCGACGTGCACCCTCACGTCCGCATAGTTCAGCGTGTTCCGCAGCTCGTCGGGCACGGTGCCCCAGACCCACATCTTGCGGGCGCCGAGCTGCTCGAACTCTTTGAGCACGTAGCCGCGCATGCCCTGAAGGCCGCCGATGACCGCGATGACGCTCGCGACGCCGATGATGATGCCCAGCGTCGTGAGCGTCGCGCGGACCTTGTTGGCCCAGATCTGACCCAGCGCGCTCGCGACCGACTGGCCGAGCAGCAGCGGCAGCGTCAGCAGCGATGACATCATGACAGCGATCCTTCCTCGACCCCTGGCTCGACCCCGGGCTCGGGCTGCGTCGGGACCGGCTCACGAGAAGCCGGCTCGGTCCCGGGGCCCTCGTTCATCGACGCGCCCATCGCCCGCCGCCATTCGAGGTGCATCGGGTCCGCCGACGCCGCCAGGTCGCTCATGATCTCGCCGTCGCGCAGCCGCACGATCCGCTCGGCGTGCCCGGCGACCTCTTCCTCGTGCGTCACGACGACGATCGTCTGCCCCGCCGCGTGCAGCCGGCGGAACAGCTCAATGATCTCGACGGTCGTCTGCGAGTCGAGGTTGCCCGTGGGCTCGTCGGCCAGCAGGATCGTCGGCTCGTTCGCCAGCGCCCGCGCCACGGCCACCCGCTGCCGCTGGCCGCCCGAGAGCTGGTTCGGGCGGTGGCTCACCCGGTCGCCGAGGCCGACCAGCTCGAGCGCCGTCCGCGCCCGCCGCCGAGCGCCGAACATCTTCCGCGGGTCATAGAGCATCGGCAGCATCACGTTCGCCAGCGCCGTCGCACGAGGCAGCAGCTCGAAGCTCTGGAAGATGAACCCGATCTCGCGGTTGCGCACGCTCGACAGCCGGCCCGTGTCCATGCCGTCGACCCGCTGCCCGTTGAGCAGGTACTCGCCCCCGGTCGGCTGGTCGAGGCAGCCCAGGATGTTCATCAGCGTCGATTTGCCGGAGCCCGACGAACCCATGATCGCGACGAACTCGTTGCGCTCGATGGTCAGGTCGACCCCGCGCAGCGCGTGCACCCGCTCCTCGCCCACGCGGTAGGTCTTCTCAAGCCGGCGGATCTCGATGGTCACGCGCCCGGCTCCCCGCCGCTCGCGTCCGATGCTTCTTCGTCAGAAGCGTCGTCGTCCGGGTCCCGCTCGTTCACCGGGTCGCCGTTTGAACCGCCCGCGTCGCCTTCACCGGCCTCGTCGCTCGCCTCGGGCTCATCCGGCGCGTCGAGATCCTGCAGATCGGTGCCGTCCGTCAGGTCGACGAGCTCCCGGTACGGCCCGGAGACCACCCGCTCGCCCGGCTCGATCCCCGCGACGACCACCGTCCGCGTTAGGTCGCTCGCCCCGATCCGCACCGGCCGCGCGACCGACTTGCCGTCCTCGAACACGTACACTACGCTCGCGAAGGTCTTCAGCGCGTCGACCAGCTCGTTGCCCGAGACGACCTCCCGCGGCAGCTCGTCCACGCGCCGATCCACGATCGACTGCGACGGCACGAGCACCACGCCCACCGTCCGCTCCACGTCGATGTCGACGTTCGCCGCCAGCCCGCTGAAGAGCGTCTGCCCCTCGACCGGGTCGACCCGGATCTCCGCCTCGACAAACGCCGACCCGTCGGCGGCCTGCTCGCGCTTCAACCGCACAAACTCGACCTCCCCGCCGCAGGTCTCATCGGGGAACGCGTGCAGGAAGATCGACACGTCCTGCCCGGGCTCGACGTCGGCGACGTTCGTCTCGTCGATCTGCGCGCGCACGATGATGTCCGACAGGTCGGCCACTTCCATGATCACCGAGCCCGGGTTGTTCAGCGTGCCCACGATCGCCAGCTCGCCCACCTCGGCCGCGAGGTTTGTTACCACCCCTTCGATCGGGCTCGCGATGACCGCGTTCTCCAGGTCGCGCTCGGCCGCGACGATGTCCGCTCGCGCCTGCTGGATCTGCGCCCGGATCACCTCGACCTGGCTCCGCGACCGGAGCATCCGCGCCCGGGCCCGGTCGCGCTCCTGGCGGGAGATGTCGGCCGACTGGAACAGCGACTCGAGCCGCTCAAAGTCGAGCGATGCCTCGATCTCGTCGGCCTCGGCGCCCTTGAGCTGCGCCTCGTTCGCTGCGAGCTGCGCCCGCCGCGCCTCGAGCCTGGCTTCGAGATCTCGCGCGTCGAGCCGCACGATGACATCGCCCCGACGCACGCGGTCGCCCTCGGAAAACGGCAGCTCGACGATCTGCGCCGATACCAACGCCGAGATCTCCACGTTCGTCCGCGGTTCGACCGTCCCGGGGGCGCTCACGGTCCGCGTGAGATCCCCGATCACCGCCTCGGTGAGCGTCACACCGGTCCGGTCGACCTCACCCCCGGACTGGGACCGGAAGTAGGCCGCCGCCCCGGCACCGCCACCCAGCAGCACGACGACCGCAACCACGATTCCAGCCTTCCGAGCCACGCATCACCCCTTCCAGCAACCACTACGTGGCGCAGAGAGCCGCCCAAACTTCGATCGCCGTCCACCAACGGGTGCCCGACAGCGTTCAAGACGTCTTGGATACCGATATCAGACATCTTCGGTTGGGATTTTTAGCGGCCTGATTCCCCCGGGCCTGATTCCCCCGGGCCTGATTCCCCCGGGCCTGATTCCCCCGGGCCTGATTCCCCCGGGCCTGAGGCCGTACCGGTTCCGTCCCTGCTCCTTCAGCGTTCCAGGCTGCGCGGTCAGGTTTCAGACGCCGCGGGAGAACTCGATGTCATTGAGAGGAGCGAGCAGCGATTCGACCGCGTCTTTGCGGGAAAGCCCTTTCGGGAAAGACCCCGGTACAGCGTTGGCGGCCGTGTACCACCGAGCCAGGAACGGGCCTTGAGACGGGACAGCCGAATAACTGAGCCTTGGCCTGCTTCGACCCGCCGTTGAATATCCAACCAACAAGCCCATGAACGCTCCTCCTCCGAACCCGCAAGAACACCCTTGTGGTGCGGCCGTTCTTCCCAGAGCTCTGGTTCTGACTCGTGTCAGAGCCCGAGCCGGTCGCCCAGGAACGCCTCGACCTCGCCGAAGCCAACGCGTTCTTGCGACGCGGTATCGCGGTCGCGGACGGTCACGGTGCCGTCGGCCAGCGTGTCACCGTCGACGGTGAAGCAGTAGGGGCAGCCCGCCTCGTCCATGCGGGCGTACCGCTTGCCGATCGACTGCTTGGGGTCGTAGTCGATCGCGCCCAGGTGCCCGAAGCGGGCGACGAGCGCGGCCCGCAGCTCGAGCGCCTTCTCGGGCATGCCGTCCTTGTTGACCAGCGGGAACACCGCCGCCTTGATCGGCGCCACCCGCGGGTGGAACTTCATGAACACCCCGCTCGCCCGGTCGGGGTCTGGGGTGAACGCCTCGCAGAGGATCGCGAGCACGCCGCGGTCGAGCCCGGCCGACGGCTCGATGCAGTGGGGCAGGTACCGCTCGCCCTTGGGCTGCCCGTTCGCCGCGAGCTCGCCCCGCGTCCGGTCGAGGTACTCGAGCTTGGTGTTCGAGTCGGGGTGGCTCTGGTGCGCGGTCAGGTCGTAGTTCGACCGGTGGGCGATGCCCTCGAGCTCGCCGTAGCCGGGCGCGGTGAACGGGAAGCGGTACTCCACGTCGGACGTGCCCGCGCCCTCCTTGGCGTAGTGCGCCAGCTCGTCGGCGCCGTGCTCCCGCAGGATCAGGTTGTCGCCCGCGAGCCCGAGCCCCCGCCACCACTCCATGCGCCAGTCGCGCCAGAACGCGTACCACGCCGCCGCGTCGTCCTCGTGGCAGAAGAACTCGACCTCCATCTGCTCGAACTCGCGTGAGCGGAACGTGAAGTTCCGAGGCGTTACCTCGTTGCGGAACGCCTTGCCCGTCTGAGCGATGCCGAACGGCACCGACACCCGCGTCGTGTCCACCACGTTCTTGAAGTTCACGAAGATGCCCTGCGCCGTCTCGGGACGCAGGTACGCCTTGTTCTGCTCGTCGCGGATCGGGCCCGTGATCGTGTCGAACATCAGGTTGAACGCCCGCGGCTCGGTCAGCGTGCCCGGCCCTCCCGCGTCCGGACCGACCGTGATCGCGAGCTCGTCCGCCGAAAGCTCTGTCAGCGGGCAGGTGTCGATCTCGTCGTCGCCGAGCGTCCGCTTCTTGTACTTGTCGAGCTTCTTCCGCGCGGCCGCGGCCGACTTCTCGTCGTTCTCCAGGAACGCATAGATCTGCCCGGCCGAGTCGCCCTTCTCACCCAGACAGAACAGGTGGTCGGCCCGGTACCGGTTCTTCGTCTCGCGGCAGTCCACCATCGGGTCGTTGAACCCGCCGACGTGCCCCGACGCCTCCCACACCTTCGGGTTCTGGATGATGCACGTATCGACCGGCACGATCGAGACCGGCTGCCCGTTCGGCCCGAGCCGCCCACGGCACGGGTTCATCACCACGTCCTGCCACCACGCGTCGCGGAGGTTCTTCTTGAGCTGCGCGCCCAGCGGCCCATAGTCCCAGAAGCCCTGCAGGCCGCCGTAGATCTCCGACGCCGGGTACACGAACCCCCGGCGCTTGCACAGCGACATGATGTCGTCCATGTTCTTGGTCGGCGCGGCGCTCGTCATGTAAAGACTCCTCGCTTCGGGCGAGGAGTTTAGCGGGCGACGGTTCCGTCCACCGGCCGCTCCCGGTCGTGGCTTCGACGGCACCGGCCCGTGTTCAGCGGCGACGACGCCCGGCCAAGCCCGCGAGCCCGGCCGCGAACACCGCCGTTCCCGGCGTCGGAACGCTCGAGATCGTCGTTCCCACGAGAAGCCGAATCGCCTTCGATCCTGATCTGTCGCGGGATCGACGGACACCAAGTTCACGCCGTCAGCAGTGCTGAATGAGCAGAATTACCCGAACACTGCGGCTCGCTCGGGATCCAAGCCTTTGACCAACACAGGCAGCCCTCCCGCCGCGATGAGTGGGAACAGAGCCTGGTCGGCAGCGACACTCGCCGAGAACAACAGCGTGCGCGGTGACACAACGGACCGGTTCACGACGACTCTCCGGTGCGGTCGCCGCCCCCTTGCGCTCGTTGGAAAGACGCGCGTCGCCATCGACCGCCCTGCCGAATGAATCTATATCAGTTCGAGCGTTGCGATGACCTCGCCAAGCCCGCCGATGACCTCGGCCCCGACCGCTTCGAAGCGCTCCGGAGGCAGCAGGTCGGCGTACCCCAGCGTCCGCATGCCCGCCGCGACACCGGCCGTCGCGCCGATCGGCGTGTCTTCCACGACCACGCACCGCTCGGGCGCGATCCCGTACCGCTCGGCCGCCCACAGGTACGGGCCCGGGTCGGGCTTGAACACGCCCAGGTCGTACGCCGACGCGAGCCGCGGCAGGCCGTTCTTCTCCGCGAACCGCTCGGCCAGGCCCGCGACCCGCAGGGTCTGCGCCGCCTTCTCCGGGGGGCCGTTCGTCACGCAGCAGTAGGGCAGCCCCGCCCGGTCCACGGCGTCGAGCAACTCCACGATCCCCCGCATCGGCCGGATCTCTGTCTCAAAGACACGCCGCCGCTTCTCGCGGAACCCCTCCAGAAAGCCCTCCGGCACGGGCCGGCCGATCAGCGACGACACCGCGTCCGCCATGTCGGGTAGACGGATGCCCATGAGCTCGCGGATGACACGCTCCTGCGAGATCTCGTAGCCGAGCTCGCGGATGCACTCGGCCAGCACCCGCGTCGACGGCGGCTCCGAGTCGACGATCACCCCGTCGCAGTCGAGCAGCAGCAGATCGCAGCTCATCGCTGTCTCCAAGCGTCGAGAGCCGCCCGCACGCGGCCGATCGCCTCGTCGACGTCGCCGCTCGAGAGGTGCAGGTGCGTGACGAACCGCACACTGCGCGGTCCTTCGTCAAGGATCAGCACGCCGTGCTCTGCAAGCAGACGAACGAACGCGCCCTCGTCGGGCAGGTCGTCGGCCAGCGTGCCGTACACCAGGTTGGTCTGCGTCGCGTTGAGGTCGACCGTGAGGCCGTCGATCGCGTTGAGCCCGCGGGCGAGCCGGCCCGCGTTCGCGTGATCTTCGGAGAGCCTGTCGAGATGGTGGTCCAGGGCGTGGAGCCCCGCTGCGGCAACGACGCCCGCCTGCCGCATCGCGCCCCCGAGCATCTTCCGGAAGCGGCGGGCCCGCTCGATGGTCGGGCCGTCGCCCGCGATGACCGAGCCCACTGGGCAGCCCAGCCCCTTGCTCAGGCACGCGCTCACGGTGTCGGTGTGCCGCGTGATCTCGTGGGGCGGAACACCCAGCGACACGGCCGCGTTCCAGACCCGAGCGCCGTCAAGGTGTACGCGCAGCCCGAGCTCGCGGGCGGTCTCACAGGTCTCGGCGAACGTCTCCAGCGGCCAGACCGTGCCGCCCGCTCGGTTATGGGTGTTCTCGAGGCACACCAGCCGCGGTCGCGGAAAGTGGTCGTCGGTCGGGCGAACGGCCCGGCGGAGCTGCGTGCCCGTAAACACCCCGCGGTCTTCTTTCGCCGCCCCGCCCACGAACTTCGGGCTCACACCCGCCACGGCCGCATACCCGCCGCCCTCGTAATAATGGATGTGGGCCTCGCGGTGCAGGAAGACCTCGTCGCCCGGCTCGGTCTGCGAGCGGACGCACAGCAGGTTGCCCATGGTGCCCGAGGGCACGAACAGGGCCGCCTCCTTCTCAAGCATCGCAGCGAGACTGTCTTCAAGTTTTCGGACGGTTGGGTCGTTCCCAAGCACGTCGTCGCCCATAGCCCCGGGGTCAGCGGCGGCCCTTGCGATCGAGTCAGCCATCGCTGGCGTGGGCTTGGTGACGGTGTCGGAGCGGAAGTCCAGCATGACTGATCGTTGTCGTGCCAGCATCTCGAGCCGAGATTGATCCCCGGTGGGTGTGTTTCAGAGCGAATCCAGCATCGATCCTGAGCGTCGCAGGCCGCTTGCCGGATCACCGGACCTTCTCCAATCACGCTGGGAGCATTCCAGAAATTCTCGTTGTTTGCTGGCACTCGTGTCCCGCTGGGGCACATTGAAGGAGGCGGCCATGTGTCGGTCGTCGAAGTGCTCAGAGAGAGGGCGATTAATATGAAGATGATATTTTTTACGGCTGTTGCTGCTGCGGCGTCTTCGGCGAGTGCTGAAGGTTTCCTAGCTCCCAAGAGCTTGGTCCTGCAGAATATCGAGATTGCCGGATCAAACCCTTACCTGTTCGACGGTGAGGTTATCGGTGGGACGTCTGTCGTTTACGAGGGCAAGTACAACACAAACCGCACGGGTCCAACCGATGCGTTTGGGTCCACCACGCTCTTCGACTACGCCCGGACGAACGGGTTCGCGATCCTCGATGTCGATTTCGAGATGACGCAGACGGTCTTCGACATTCTTATTTATGATCTCGATCGCAGTGAGAACATCACAGTCAATACGAACGCGACCGTTACTTTCTTTGACAGCAGCGATAATGAGCTCGCTTCTGATGGTAACGTGATCACTAGTTCGAGTGAAGACATCGAGAATAGCCTGGCCGACAACTTCATCCGCATCAATCTGAGTGGTGCCGAGATGGACAGTGTGAGCTTGGAGCTCCGCCGTGACGACGGCTCAGGCGGCAGCGTGGGTGTTAACTTTGCTCCGACGACTCTCGTTCCGGCTCCCGGGGCTCTCGCTGTCCTGGGTCTTGGACTGGCAGGCACCGTCCGCCGCCGCTAACGCAACCCCTCGCCAAACTCTGGCCGCTTCGGACGTCAGGTCTGAAGCGGTTTTTCTTTTTTTGGTGTACGCACTCGCCGGGATCGTCAGAACACGCGCTTGGTGGGCACGGCAGAGATGTTGTCGCGCCCGGGTACGATGAGATCAGCGATCTCGATCGCTTCTGCGAAACTTTCCTTGGCTCGGTCCACGTCCTGCACCCGGTCGAGGATCTTGCCTTGTTCAAGGTGCTCGACGGTCGCGACCGCATCGCCGGTGATGAGTATGGTGTGCTTGGGCATGGCCAGGAGCAGGCCGCACGTTCCGGGCGTCACGCCCGGCAGGGGGAACAGATCGACCTTGGAGCCGCCGCGCTGGCCGGATCCGAACCTGTCCGCGGCGAGCGTGTCGGGCGCCGTCTCGCAACGCTGTAGGATCTGGATTTGTGCTTCGAGCGACGTCCGGAGCTCGGCGTCCTGCTCAGACCGGCTGTCTTCGGCGGTGATTCGCATAAGAAGCTGCGCCAGAGGCACCCCCGCCCCTTCGCGCTCGTCGGCATGCACGAGCCACGCCGCGTTTTCGAAAAGTCCGATCCCGCGGCAGGTTTCGGCCTTGAAGCTTGTCAGAAAGACGTGCGTGATCTCGTCGGGCCGTATGCCGGCACGTTCGTCGAGCCGTTGGCGGAGGGCCTCGGCGGGCAGCCCAGGGTCGACCACGATGACCGACGACCCCACACGGATGAGGGAGCAGGTCGCGTGCCCGGTTCGCACCGGCACCTCCTCTCCGCGGAGCGGGTGGGCTGAGAGGCAGCCGATCGAGAGAACGCGGTATTCCATGCGAGACGCTAGCCGAGTGTTTCTCTACTCGTCGTCGGCACCCAGCGTCGCCAGCATCGGGTGCCCGCCCGCCTTCTTCGCCTTGAGCCCGTCGATCACGGCTCGCGGCACCATCGACTTCAGGCTCTCGTCGAGGTCATCGCCCATCGCCGTCAGCTGGCGGATCAGGCTGCTGGAGGTGTAAGCGAAGCTTTGGCCCGCGATGACGAACGCGGTTTCGAGCCCGGCGACCTCTCGGTTCGTGATCGCCTGCTGGATCTCATACTGCAGGTCCTGCAGGTTCCGGATGCCGCGGAGAAGGGCCGAAGCCTTCTGGCGGCGGGCGAAGTCTACCGTCAGCCCGTCAAACGCCTCGACGCGTACCCGTGCGGCCGTAGGCTCGCGTTCGCAGATCTCTTCGACCAGCTGCGAGATGACCTCGACGCGCTCCTCGGCCGCAAACAGCGGGGTTTTCGCGGGGTTCCGCCCGACGCCCACGACCACTTCATCGAAGAGGCGTCGCCCCCGCTCGATGACGTCGAGGTGCCCGAAGGTCACCGGGTCGAAGGATCCTGGGAAGACCGCCACATGCCGTTCTGCGGCTCGGTTCGCCATACAAACATCGTATTCACCCCCAAACTCTTGTGTAGGTTCCGGCCCGCAAACTCAGCGTCCAAACGAGGCGCAGAGCGGCCAAGATGTATTCGGCTTCGGTAAAGCTGTAAAAAAGGCCCCGCACCGAACAAGCGGCGCTGGGGCCCTGTGGGGGGGCGAGAATGGCTCCGTAAACGCAGTCGAGCTCAGGACAAACAAAAGGATTAGATTCTGTCCCGAAAATACGGAATAGCAGCTCGGTTGTCCTGTGCTACGTGCCGGGTTGGCGGCGGTTCCCACAAGATTGTTGATCTCGTCGTGTTTCTCGCCATACGTGCTGTCCGCGGCTTGTATTGTTCGACTCTTAACCTGTTCATAGTCTTTCTCGGCAACGGATCAACGCGGTTCCCGTCAGGCAACGTGTACTCTTTGGCATTGGGACCGCGAGAAGGTTGCGGCGCGTCTTTCCGGCACCGGCCCTGACGCGCGACTCCCGCCACGGAGCACGCCGATGACCGATGATCAGCGCCCCGCTCGGACGGATCCGCAAGCGGGCCATCAAGGCGAACATCACGAGACGGATCGCGTCGGCGAACTCTCCGAGACGCTGTCGGTCCCGGTCACCGGCCGCAAGCAGGCGCAGGGCCCCGTCGCCAACGACCACCCCGCCGCCGACTGGAAGGGCTGGACACGCATCGACGCCCACGCCCACACCCGAGCCTCCGACGGCCCCGTCTTCGCCGCCCTCGGGCTCATCGGCGTCCCCGAGTGCTACTCCGAGCCCGAAGCCGTCTACGACCAGGCGATGGCCCGCGGCATGGAGCTGGTCACCATCACCGACCACGACACGGTCGACGGCGCGATGGAGCTCGTCGAGCGCGGCTTCGAGCGCTTCATCCCCGGCGAAGAGGTCACGGTCTACTTCCCCGAGGACCGCTGCAAGCTCCACGTCACCGTCTGGGGCATCACCCCCGAGCTCCACGAGGAGATCGCGAAGGAACGCCTGAACGACGACGTCTATCGCTTCGCCGCCTGGCTCCGCGACCGCGATCTCGCCCACGCGCTCGCCCACCCGGTCTACATCCAGAACCGCCGCCTGAGCCTTTGGCACCTCGAGCGGTGCGCGCTGCTGTTCCGCGCGTTCGAGCTCATCAACGGCGCCCACTCCAGCCAGCACGTCGCCGGCGTCGAGCGCATGCTCGACTGGCTCAGCCCAGAACGCATCCGAGCCCTCACCGAGAAGCACCAGCTCAAGCCTCTGTGGGACCGCTCCTGGGTCAAGGGCATGACCGGCGGCTCCGACGACCACGGCCTGCTCAACGTCGGGCGCACCTTCACCGCTGTGCGCAACGAGGACGGGCTGCACGCGACCGACCACGTCGCCTCCGAGGGTGCCGCCCAGGCCGTCGGGCCGATCACCGACCCGGCCGATTTCTTCCGGCTCGTGATGGAGGGCCGGTCGATCGCCGGCGGCGTCTCGGGCCACGCCGCGCTGCTCGCCCACCAGATCACCACCGTCGGCGCCCACTACACGGCCAAACGCATGGCCGACGACATGGACCCCGGGCAGAAGTACTTCTCCAACAAGCTGCTCCGCTTCGCCGGCGCCCACGTCGACAAACCCACCAAGGTCTCGCTCGCCTGGCACACCGCCAAGCGGAAGATGCTCCTGGGCAAGCGCAAGAGCCGGAGCCTGCCCATCACCAAAGCCCTCCGCTCCGAGCTCAAGCCGCTCCTCGAGCAGTGCCCGGAGATCAAGGACCGCCTCGACCCGGCCGCGTGGATCTCGGGCTCGGCGCTCTCACAGCACGAGGAGATGGCCAACTTCGCCGACGACCTCTCCTCCGCCCTGTCCAAGGCGATGGCCTCGGGCGCGATCGACGCCCTCCGCAAACGCGACAAGGTCGGCATCGTCGACCACCTGCTCAGCTACGGCGTGCTCCTCGCCGCTCAGCTCCCCTATATCTTCAGTCTCTTCTACCAGAACAAGGAGCGAAACTTGGTCGAGCAGCTCAACCACCAGCTCGGCGAGCCCGGCTCGGGCGTCTCCGCCCTCGAGCGCCCCATGAAGATCTCGCTGTTCACCGACACCCTCGGCGACGTCAACGGCGTCAGCCGATTCATCCAGAACGTCGCCGAGTTCGCCAACAAGACCGACCGCGACCTCGAGGTCATCACCTCGACCACCTTCGACTGCCCCGACTGGCCCAACATCTACAACTTCGAGCCGCAGTTCGCCAGCAAGCTGCCCAAGTACGAGAACCTCGACATGGTGCTGCCGCCCGTGACGCGCATCCTGCGCCACGTCGACAAGCACCAGCCCGACGTCATCCACATCTCAACGCCCGGGCCCGTCGGCGTCGTCGGCTACATCGCCGCCAAGATGCTGCGCATCCCCGTGCTGGGCGTCTACCACACCGACTTCCCCGC
Organism: Planctomycetota bacterium; assembly: GCA_039815285.1. Lineage (GTDB taxonomy): Bacteria > Planctomycetota > Phycisphaerae > Phycisphaerales > UBA1924 > JBCBZP01. The sequence continues at coordinate 62,189 of JBCBZP010000003.1, read as the reverse complement.
CTACATCGACCACCTCTTCGACGACGACTCGCTCACCTGGATGACCCGCCGCTTCATGCACTGGTTCTACAAGCCCTTCTGGGCGATCTTCACCCGCTCCGAGGACTACGTCGAAAGCCTGGTCTCCCTCGGGCTCGACCGCGACCGCTGCCTCAGCCTCCAGCCCGGCGTCGACACCGACACCTTCCACACCCGCTACCGCGACCCCGCGATCTGGAAGACCGTCGCCGCCGACACCGCCTCGGGCGTCACCGAATCCAAGAACCTCGACGTCAAGAGCCTCGGCCAGATCGACCCCGACTCGGTCAAGGTCTGCTTCATCGGCCGCGTCTCGGTCGAGAAGAACATGCCCCACCTCACCCGCGTCTGGAAGAAGGCGTCGGCCGAGATCAAGAAGCGCGGGCTCAACGCCGAGCTCGTCGTCGTCGGCGACGGCCCCTACCGCCGCGAGATGGAAAAAGCCCTCAAGAACACCCGCGCCCGCTTCACCGGCTTCCGCCACAAGAGCCAGCTCTCCACGCTCTACGCCACCTGCGACCTCTTCGTCTTCCCCTCAACCACCGACACGCTCGGTCAGGTCGTCATGGAAGCCCAGGCGTCGGGCATGCCCGTCCTCGTCACCGACCAGGGCGGCCCGCAAGAGGTCGTCCGCCACGGCAAGACCGGCTACGTCATCCCCACCGAGCACGAGGATGAGTGGGCCGCCCGCATCGTCGAGCTGGTCGAAGACACCGCCCGCCGCCAGTCGATGGGCGCCGCGGGCCACGAAGCGATGCAGAGCCTCAACCTCCGCGCCAGCTTCGAGCACTTCTGGCAGGTCCACGTCGAAGCCTGGCACAAGCACCTGCACGAGCTGGGCATCAAGCCCATCCCGGGCGGCAGCGGCCAGGTCGCGCCCAAACCGGTGGGGTGACGCCGCCGGCGGCAGCGATCAGTACTATTGGCTTGCAGACATAGCGGTCTTCATGTACTCTGTCATCGAAAGGGCTCCTTCATGCTGTATCGAAACTGCTTCAAAGCGGTGCCTTTGGTTTGTGCGATCATGAGTTCTGCCGCTGCAACCCCTGCGTCATCGCAGGAGTTCTCGAACATCGAGCCGTTCGACGTCGACCAAGACGGAATCCTCGACTCGGTGCAATTCGATGCGACTCTTGAGCTCGTCTCCGTGGTCTCTGGCGCTACAGGTCAAACCGCCTCGCTCCTCTCGGGCGACGAGCCGGGCGAGTCCTTTGGTTGGTTTGTCATGTGGATGGGTCAGGCGCTCAACGCGGGGGACCCGTCAATACTCGTCGCCGCTCCCGGGGCTACCAACCGGGCCGGAGAAATGACTGGAGCGTTTTATCTCTTCAACGCAATAGACGGCGCGCTTCTCTGGAAGCGGGTGATGCCCGGTGGTTTTCGCGCTGGAATGGGTGCTGTTTTAGTACCGGATCAAGATGCTGATGGACGCAGCGACATCCTGGCTATGACTGTATCGCGCGATGCCAACGGCAACGAATCAACATCCAAGTCACTCGTCATCTCCGGGGCAAAGGGCAGGATTATTGGGTTGTCGCCCTTGAGCTTCTACGACGCGATTCACGAGGCGCAGTCGCATCGCTTTATTGTTTCACGAGTTGACCTTAATCGAAATGGCACTGCCGATTTGGGCGACTTTGTCGAGTCGATCAATTTCTTTGCCAGCGGACACCCAGACGGCGACATCAATGCTGATGGTATGGTTGATGCAGCCGATCCAGACACCGTGATTCAGCACCTTCACGGCGCAGGTCCACAACCAGGCGATGTAAACGACGCGCTTGGGTACGCCGGTGTCAGTGTTATGAGCGGAGACGTACGATCCGCCGGCATCTGCGGAGAGCTGGTTGATAAAGGTCTTCTTCAGCCGGGTCTTGTACCCAGCAAAGTTGTATTCACTAGTCCGGGCAACTCGGCGGCATGGAAGAAGTCGCCCCCGGGCGACTCTTGCGTCTGTCCGACCTGCACAACCTTCTCCCCACCGGCGCACGACTTACCGCTGGGAATGATAAATGGGTATCTAAATATCGAGGCTGGTTGTCCATCAGGAATGAACGATGTGCTTTCCGATCCTCTTGTTCAGGAAATACTTCAACAATCAATAAGCCTGTGCAGTCTCGCAGGCACGATCGACGAGCCATGCCTTGGAACGATCACTGTACGTTGTAAGACGTGCAAACCAGGGCAGCGTGGGTATATTGAGTCTTATATGCCGCCAAGAGTGACAATTTGCAACAATAAATTTTCATCGCCAATGTCTGCTGATGATAATCGTCGGACTGTCAATACGCTGATTCACGAGCTGACGCACGTGTCCCAGTTGTGCTTTAATCCAGATGACTTCCAGTCGTCGATCGAACATGCTATCTGTCATGAAGCGGCGGCATACTGCAGCGAGCCGCAATACCTCCCCCTCTGCGCAACGGACATCGGCACGTGCCAGTTGGCTTGTGCATCCGCTTATACATCGTATGGATGGTGGTGCACAGATCCGGTGGCAAAGTGTGAGGCGAGGTGCTTGGCCATATTGTCAGACTGTCACCTCGGATTTTATAATCCATGAAGAAAACAAAGCTTCTTGTTGTGGCCAGCGCGGTGGTGTGGTGCACAACTATCCTGGTCTACACGGCAGGGCCCGGGCGGAGTCTATACGCTTACTTTCCTCCCATCGAATTACGGTTGAGAGGGCTTGTTAACGGAACGTCCACCTGGGTGTTGCAATACTGTGTAAACGAAGACGGCATTGTGGAGTACTGCCCGTGGCCCTTTGGGGTTGATCCAGATACGCTGTGCGACGGAACGCGTGCGGAAGCCGCTATGACTATCAATACACGTTATGGAATAGTTTGTGGGCTGCCGCAACGCATGATCCGTATCCGCTTCGGAGTCACACCCACAAGTTATACCCAGCAGATCGAGTCGCGCATTTCGGCGGACATGCTTGCAACTTTAACGAACCATCCGAAGCAGTACCGAAAACATATTCGACAGGTCGGCGAGTTGTTCGACAGCGGTCGGCTTGACAGCCGTGAAGTCGAGTGGTCCTCATTCGCGGCGCTGCTCCTGCTGCCCCTCTCCGCGTTGTGCGGCGTGGCGTGTCTTTGGGTTCTCCTCGCCGGACGAGTGCATCGTCGCCGGTTGCGTCGCGGTGAGTGCCCCCGGTGTCGATACGACTTGGTCGTTCGGCAGGGCGAGCGGCGGTGTACGGAGTGTGGCTTCTTGGTGGTTGCGCCTTCGGTCGACCATGACACATGCTGATCGGCGAGGGTGGATCTCGGAGTGTTGTTGAGCTCACGAAACGCAGGGCCGTGGGCTTCTGGGTGCCGAAGTGAAGTTAGGTGCTGAGGCGACGCCCACGCGTCCACAACGCCGCGACCTCCTTCTCGAGCGGCCCGGTCGCCGGCCGCGACGTCACCGGAGCATCCGTCCGCACGCCGGTCCGACCGTGGGCAAGGCCATCTTGTTCGCAACAATCGCCGCGGCTGCGGTTCTCGTTCTCGGCAGCGCGAGCCGGGGGTCGTGTCGCATCACCGCTTCCCACTCCCCTATCTGCCAACACCCGACGGCGTTCGAACAGCGCTCACCGATGACACGCTTGTTGTCGCCGATCACCCGGACACGAAAAACGGTTGGGTCCTGAGTAGGAGCAACGTGTCGTCTGGCGCTGGCCCTCTCAGTGATCCGCTCACCCTCGTCCGGCGCGACTGGCTCGAGATATCGACATCGGACCCGTCCGATACGCCCGCGTTCATCGCCGAGCTGCGACGCCTGGCCACACGCAACAGAGCCGGCGGTCAGGCCGCTGGGATGGACTGCTGGCGCCGTCGAACCCAACCATGTCGGTCAGCACCATCCGATGGCCCGTGATCGTCATGGACTCCGTGCTGCTGGTGACGATCGGCCTTTGGGTACGTCAGGTCGTCCGCCATGCCGCAGCCGTGAAGGCCTTCCGCCGACTCGCCGCCCGACAGTGCCCCGCCTGCGGCTACGACCAGCGACCATCCAAGAACTGCCCGTGCACCGAGTGCGGCTGTACCGTGCGCCTGGTGCGTTCCGTGAAAACGAAAAGGGCCGCCTGAGCGGTCTCTGCTCAAGCGGCCCGGATGCTCAAAACAGCTCTGGTTACGCGGCCCGGCGGATCGTCCGACGCGTCCCCGTTGCCTTGGGTGCGCGGTTGATCTTCAGCGTCCGAGCGGCCGGCTTCGCGGCAGTCGTCTTGCGGGCCGACGGCTTCTTCCCAGCGTTCGACGTGCGAGCAGTGATCTTCGGAGCAGCCTTGCGAGCGATCTTTGGCGTTGCCGACTTGGCCGCGACGCGATTGCCCGCGTTCTTCTGGATGACAGTCTTCTTGGCCGCGGCCTTCGCCACGCCCTTGCTGGCAACCCGCTTGGCGATGGTCTTCGGGGCAGCCTTCTTTGCGGCCGGCTTGCGGCCCGAGGCCTTGGCCGATGCCGATGTCTTGACCGACGACTTCGCGATCGTCTTTGAGGCGGCCTTGACCGACGTCGACTTCTTCGCGGCAGCCTTGCGGCCCGACGCCTTTGCCGGCGAACGCTTCGTCACCGACTTCACGGCCGGCTTGCGACCCGACTTGGCCGAAATCGTCTTCTTCCCAGCGGTCTTCGCCGCGGCCTTCACGCCGGTCTTGGCAGGGCTCTTGCGGGTCTTCTTCGCGGTCGTCTTCGGGCTCTTCGAGGCGGCGGTCGTCTTGCGGCCGGAGACCGCGGGCTTGCGGGTGCTCCCCTTGGTCGTCTTCGCCGCGGCCTTCACGCCGGGCTTGCCGGATGGCTTGCGGGCGGTGCGTGCTTTGGTCGTCGAGCGTTTCGAACCGGTGTTCTTGGCAGGCATTCCATTGCTCCTGTCGAGCCCGCGTGACGCCGGGCCCTCTGTGCGTGCATGGTCGGCGCTCACCCCTCGCCGCGAGTGCCAGGTATACCCAGCATCGAGCGATCCGCGGCCCGGGTCCGTCCGGGCCGCCGGGGTGCCCGGGACCCACGCGGGGGACGGGACCGGCGCGACCAAGAGCCCGGGGCACCACGCCGCCGGCCTCGAGAAGAACGCCCCGTGCTTACGGGACGTAGGGGCCATCGGCACCCGCCGCATCCGCAATCAGACAAACACTGGCGCAGTCGCGAAAAACAACGCGATTTCCTCCTCCCGCCACCCACTCTCAGCGACTGCGCCGATGTCCCCCGCGGCTTCAATATCATCCGTTGGGCCGATCAACGCGGGTCGGACCAGCCGCAAGCCCCAGCCGCAAGCCCCGGCCACAAGCCCTGCCCGCGGCCGGCGGCAATCACGAACCGACCGAAGCCCGTTCCGTACCCGACCCTTGCCAGCCCCGGAGCAAGCCATGTCCTCGGCCCCGACCAACCCGAACGCACCAGCCCCGTCCGCCGCCTCCGACGCCTGGCGCCCCGACACCTGGCGCGACCGGCTCGACCCGCAGCAGATCGTCTATCCCGACCGCGACGCCGTCTCCCGCGCCGCGGGCGTCCTCGCCAGCCTGCCGCCGCTGGTCACCTCCTGGGAGATCGAGCGGCTCCGCGTCCACATCGCTCAGGCCCAGCGCGGCGAACGTTTCCTCCTCCAGGGCGGCGACTGCGCCGAGATGCTCGCCGACTGCCGGCCCGAAGCGATCACCAACCAGCTCAAGATCCTCCTTCAGATGTCGCTTGTGCTCGTCCACGGCACGCGCAAGCCCGTCGTCCGTGTCGCCCGCCTCGCCGGGCAGTACGCCAAGCCGAGGTCGTCGAAGACCGAAACCAGGCCTGTCGACGGCCGCGACATCACCCTGCCCAGCTACTTCGGCGACCTGGTCAACCGCGCCGAGTTCTCCGAAGCCGCGCGCCACCCCGACCCCATGAACATGGTCGAGGGCTACCACCACGCCGCGATGACCCTCAACTTCATCCGCTCCCTCGCCGAGGGCGGCTTCGCCGACCTGCACCACCCCGAGTACTGGGACCTCTCGTTCATGTCCGCCGCGGACCTGCCCGAGCACCTCCGCGTGCAGTACAGCGAGTCGTCCAGAGAGCTCGCCAACGCGCTCAGGTTCATGGAGGCGCTCGGCGAGAAGGCGGTCGACGAGCTCACCCGCGTCGAGTTCTTCACCTCGCATGAGGGGCTCAACCTCATCTACGAGTCGAGCCAGACCCGCGAGGTCCCCAGGCGCGAAGGGTTCTACAACCTCACCACCCACCTCCCCTGGATCGGCGAGCGCACCCGTTCGCTCGACGGCGCCCACGTTGAATATTTCCGCGGCATCCGCAACCCCGTCGGCATCAAGCTCGGCCCGAAGGCCACGTCGCAGGACGCGATCGACCTCATCGACGCGCTCAACCCAAGCGACGAAGAAGGCCGCATCGTCCTCATCGTCCGCATGGGCGTCGAAGCCGTGAAGACCGCGCTCCGCCCGCTCGTCGAAGGCGTCGCCGCCAGCGGCAAGAAGGTCCTCTGGGTCTGCGACCCCATGCACGGCAACACCATCAAGACCGACGCCGGCATCAAGACCCGCAACTTCGATGATATTCTCGAGGAAATTATCCGCTCGATCGACCTCCACGAGAAGCTCGGCACCCGCCTAGGCGGCGTCCACTTCGAGCTCACCGGCGACAACGTCACCGAGTGCGTCGGCGGCGCCGCCGGCGTCACCGAAGACGGACTCGGCGACCGGTACGTCACAGAATGCGATCCCCGCCTCAACTATCAGCAAGCGCTCGAACTCGCGTTCCTGCTCGCAAGGCACGTCCGCTGAACCGTCCCGCCATAGGCCGGTACTATTTCAGGCCGAGGTTCCGACACAGCAACAAACCCGAGCAACCGGCCCTCCGACGAGGGACACGAAGTACAGGCCCGGTTCCCAGTAGTTTATCGATGAAGCGTGCCGCCAGTCTTTTCGTTGCCCTTGTCATCGCGCCGGTTGCCCAAGGCCAGCTCGTCCCGCCGCCGGCTCCGAAGTCGCCGCCGCTCCCTGTGTATGTGCCCGCCGAACCGGAAACCGCTGAACCGGAGCCGACTCCTGAGCAGCCCCAGGCGCAACCAGAGCCTCAGACGGAAGAGCCGGTCGAGCTGCCCAGTGACCTCTACGCAGACACCGAATATGAAACAATCGTCGTGCGAGATGAGCAGGGCAAGGTCGTCCGCTATCGCAATCCCGAGCTGGTCGCGCTCCTTGCCAACCCTGCGTTCACGCCGAAGCTCGCCGAGATCCTCGACTCGGTTCTTCAGAGCCGAGCTGCCACCATGCGAGCCGCGGTCGCCGCCAACCCGGCGAGCATCCTCTCGGTCAAGTCGGGGCAGATCGATACAATAAACATAAACGAGCCCGCGACCATGCTGGCGGTGGTCAATAGCACCCGACCGCTCATTCCGTCGCAGCAGTTCATGGGCGAGCTGCTGCAGGTCGGCCTGGTCGACCGCCCGACCGCGGCTCTCACGAGGCGGATCTACAACGAGTACCAGCGGGCCGTGTTCGAAGAGTTCGACACAGCCCTTGGCGGTTCGGAAGACCCGAGGTCTCTAAGCGCCAAGGCCGCGGTGGTGTTCGCCCAGCAGATGGGCGAGGCGCTCGACGCGTTCGACCAGCTCGCCGTCACCGTCGCCGCCGACCCGGAAGGGATCTTCGCCGACGCGAGCGTCGACCTGCCCGACCTGACCGAGCCGCTCGAAGCGGGGTCGGCCGATGAGACGTCCGGCCGCGTCGCAAATCTGCTGTCTGACCTCTCGCCCGAAGACGCCGGCGCGGTGCTGACCGCGGCCAACGCCCGTCTCAGCGGCTGACATTCGCCACCGATCTCTCTACACGTCCACGCCCCGCGGCTTCCCCCGGCGCACCTCTTCGACGATGCGTGCAGCGGTCGGCGTGCGTTTCTGCTCCAGCAGCCGCTCGTGCTCGTCTAGAACCTCCCGGGCGCGGGGGTCTTCCCTCGTGACCGTTTCGATCCCTTCGGCGACAGATCGCAGCGCCTTTTTCAGCTGCCTGGCCCGGGCCAACCCGATGAGCAGACCCGCGCCCAGCATCGCGGGACCCTGCACGACCGGCGGGAGCAGCGGCACAACGGCGTCGACCGCTCGACGCACGCCGGGGTCCGCCGAGTCGCCCGCCGCCCGGTCCAGCGCGACTTCCGCCGCCTCGGCGTTCCACCCAACGGCGCGCAGATCGCCCGCCGCCTGGCGGACCGCTTGGATGTCGTCGTCGCTCACGCACCCCGACGTGAGCAGCACGGCGGCGGCCGCGACGCCCGCCGCAGCGGCGAGCGCAGAGCTCCTGCTTCGCATTCCGTTCCCCTTGACGCGCCAAGACACGGACCGCGGCGGGCGCGTTCGCCGAGGAACGGGGGGAGATCTCCATTGTCTCAGAACGCCGCCGGAAGTCGAGCCGATCCGCAGCGGGTACCGCGAATGGGCGCGCCGATCAGGACACCGACGCGACGATCCGCCGAGCGAGCTCGTGGTTGAGCGCGTGCCCCGAGCGCACGCCCCGGACGTCGGCGATCATCGGCCGGCCGACGAGCGCGAGGTCGCCCATGAGATCGAGCAGCTTGTGGGCCGCGGGCTCGTTGTTGAAGCGGTAGGCGTTGTCGATCGGGCCACGCTCGCCGATGACGAGCAGGTCCCGGGGAGAGATGTGCCGGAACAGCCCGGCCGCGTGCATCGCCGTCGCTTCGTGCTCAAGGCTGAACGTCCGCGCCGGCGCGATCGTCTCCGCGAACACGCCAGCGGCTGGTATCAGGGTCGCCGACTGCCGCCCGAGCGGCGAGCGGGGCCCGTAGTCGAGCTCGTACGCGTAGGCGCCGCCGGCTCCCGCTGAGACCGACGCGTCGTCCTTCTGGACAGCCAGTGTCGTGTCGACCCGGACCGCCTCGGCGTCTGTTCCGAGATCCCGCACGCCGACCGCGAGGATCGCGCCGACGAACGCTCGGGCCGACCCGTCGTCGATCGGCACCTCCACGTCGCGCCGGCGCGGGCCGTCATCGGTGTGCAGCTCAACGACGCAGTCCGTGATGCCGAGGCCGACAAGCGCCGCGAGCGCGTGCTCGGTCGTCACGGCTCGGGGGCTCTTTGGGTCGGTCGGATCCGCGGCGAGCGTCGTGTTGCGCGCGCTCATCCCTTCGAACGCGGGGTGCACGGGCCGATCGGACAGGCGGTCGATGACCGCGGGGATCGCCGAGCCGTCGACGTCGAAACGAAGGCCGGTCCCGGGCTCGGCCGGACGGAAGACGGCGGAGGTCTTCGCGGCCGTGAACAGCCCGACGCCGTCGACGCGGGCGGGGGCGGCGACGGTTCTCGCCGGGACTCGGGTCGTTTGAGCGTGACCTGCCCCGGTCACCCGCCGGCCTTCGACGCGTCCCGCTTCTTCATGAGCTTCGTGACGAACGCGTAGCGCCGGAAGAACTCGCGGCTCGGGATCGCGGGGTACCCGACATACTCGACACCGCCCGGGATGTCGTCTTTGACGCCCGAGCCCGCGCCGATCTTCGAGCCCGCGCCGACCGTCCGGTTGTCGGCGATGCCGACGCCGCCGGCGAGCTGCACCCCGTCGCCGAGCGTGACCGAGCCTGAGAGCCCGACGCGCCCGCACAGGATGCAGCACGCGCCGATGCGGCAGTTGTGGCCGATCTGCACGAGGTTGTCGATCTTGGTGCCGACGCCGATCCGGGTCGGGCCGAGCTTGCCGCGGTCGATCGTGGTGTTCGCGCCGATCTCGACGTGGTCGCCGATCTCCACGCCGCCCACGTGCGGCACGCGCACCAGCGCGTCGCCCGGGCCCGTCGACACCGGGTTGGGCAGGTAGCCGAACCCGTCGGAGCCGATCACCACGCCCGGCCCGACCACGCAGTCGGCGCCGAGCGAGCACCCGTGCTCGATCACTACGCCCGCGCGGAGCACCGTCCTCGGGCCGACGCTCGAGCCCGGCCCGACCGAGCAGTGGGGGCCGACGCTGGCCGATGGGTCGACCGACGCGTCGGGGTCGATCACCGCGGTCTCGTGAACGCCCGGCTTGGGCTTCGGCAGCGACTCGGCAAGAGCCCCCAGCAGCGTCGCCAGCGCCAGGTCGGCGTCGTCAACAAGCAGCAGCGACGTCGCGCCCCGGTCGACCTCGCCCGACAGCTCGCGCGGCACGAACGCCGCCCCCGCGTCGCTCGTCGCCAGCTTGCGGGCGAACGAGGGGTCCCGCGCGAAGGTCAGGTCGGTCGGGCCCGCGTCGTCGATGGGCGCGACGCCCTCGATGACCGAGCCGCCCTCACCGATCAGCTCGGCCCCGGAGAGCTCGGCGATCCGCTCGGCCGTGAGCACACCCGTCGTCGCGGCCACCACTCAGCCGCCCGCGTTGAAGGCGTTGTTCATCCGGACGACAACCTCTTCGGTGATGTCCGTCGCGGCCGACGCGTACAGAAGCGTCTGGCTGCTGAGCTGGGCGACGACCTCCTGCGGCGTGCGCGCGTCCAGACGGTCGTCGAGCACGTTGCTGATCACGACCTCATAGCCCTCGCGGTCGGCAATCTCTTCGATTGCGCCCAGCACCTTGGGGTACAGCTTGCGGACCGCCTCGGCGAACTCGGCGTTGTTCAGCTCCTGGAAGACCTGGCTGCGTGTCTCCAGCTCTCGCGTGGCGACGATGAGCCTCGCCTGCACGTCGCGGAACGCGCCCTCGTCGTCTTCGGGCACCAGCTCCGCCTCGGCGCGCAGGTCGCTCACCCGCGACGACAACCCCTGCAGCTCGGCGCGGCGTTCCTCGGCGACCGTCGCCAGGTTCTCCCGCGCGTCCTTGAACTCATCCAGCGAGTTGATGAGCTGCTCGAGGTTCACCGTCGCGACCGCGCCGTCGGCGAAGGGCCGCGCCGCGTGTCCGGCCCTCGGGAGCGCGAGCACGACCGACGCCGTCAGCGCGACCGCCGCGACGAGCCACGCGGCTTTGCCCGCCGCCCTCCGGGCGAAGCTCGCCAGAGCGTCTTTTTCGCGAGCGGGGCCCGAGCCCCGCGGGCCGTGATTCTGGTGGTTCATGAACCCTCCGTTGTTCGTCTGGAAACTGTACCGGCGTCGGCCCTTGCCCGCTCCCGATCGCTTCTTGTTGGCGTTGCCTTGGTGATGGTCCAGCGAGCCACGGGCCATCAGAACGGCAGGTCGATCGAGAACGTGAACAGGTTGCGCCCGTCGCCCTCGCCGAGGATGAGCGCGCGGCCGAAGTCGAATGCGAGCGGCGCGGGGCTGAGCTGGGGGAGGTAGATTCGCACGCCGGTGCCCACCCCGACGCGGAACTCATCGAACCCGGGCCGCTCGGTGACCGTGCCGGTATCGGTAAAGACGACGAGCGCGAGGTTCTCGTCGACGATGGGCTGCTGGAGCTCGATGCCGCCGAAGACGAGCCAGCTGCCGCCGACGGGGATGGTCGACTGGGTGCCGTCGGGCAGGACGCCCTTGGGGCTGACGTCGCGGAAGTCGATGCCCCGGAAGGTCGTACCGCCGAGGTAGAACCGCTCGTAGAACGGGACGGCTGACTGGCCCTGCGGGATGTAGGCGACGCGGGAGTTCAGCCGCAGCACGGTGCGCACGCCGATGTCGCTCTCGGCGAGCGGGAGGAACGCGTTCGCGCTGGCCGAGAGCACGGTGTAGTCGAAGTCGCCGCCGAGCGCGCCGATCTGGCTGACCGCGAACTCGAGGGCCGTGCCCTCGGTCGGGCGCAGCCGGCTGTCCACGGTCGTGCGGCTGAGCGAGAACGAGACGTCGGTCAGCAGGTCCTTGTCTTGCACGTCGAAGAAGTCGACCGGGCTGTCGTTGGGCAGCACGTCAAGGTCGATGTCCTGGAGGCGGATCGTGCTGCGGCCGACCCAGCGTTCGCCGAACCGCCGGCCCGCGCCGAGCGTGCCGACGAGCCGAGTTTCGGAAAAGTCGTCGAAGTCGCGCACGCGATAGAACGCCGACGTCGATCCCGAGACGTTGGTGTCGCGCAGCGCCGGGTCCTGCAGGGAGACCGAGTAGTTCTGGACGCGGTCGCCCGGCTGGGCGCTGACCTGGAACGCCTGCCCGCCGCCGCGGAACGCCCGGCCGCGGAAGAACTCGCTGCTCGAGTCGGGCGTGTCGAAGAGGTCGAAGTTGTTCTGGCGGTAGGTCAGGATGCCCGTCAGCCCGTCGTCGCTGTTGGCGGTCGCGCCGAAGCTGAACGACGCGGTGTTGGTCTCGGTGACCTCGACGAGCACGTCGCGGTAGAGCCGGTCGCGCACCTTCCCGTCGGGCCCGACGCTGGGCTCGACGCGGCCGACGTCGGTCAGGTTGACGTCGGGCTCGCCGCCGATGCCGGCGCCCACCGCCGCCCCGGGCAGCGGCAGCCCGGCGAACGGCGCGTCGAGCCCGCCGAGCGCGAACAGCCGGGTCTCCGCTAGCCGCCGCTCGGTCTCGGCCAGGCGTGTCGTGTCGAGCGGGCGGTCGGGCAGGAGCTGCACCTGCCGGCGGACGACCGACTGCTTCGTGAGCTCGTTGCCCGAGATCACGATCTGACCCGTCCGCAGCCGCGGCCCCTCGTCGACGCGGATGTACAGGTCGACCCGGGGCGTGTTGGGGTCGCGCAGCTCCCGGCGGTTGATGCTGAACTCGCCGAAGCTCGGTCGCGACGGGCGGTAATAGCCCAGCTTGCCGTACGCGTCGCGGATCGACTGGATCGCCCGCTCGGCCCGCGCGCCCGAGTACGTATCGCCCGGCTTCATGCCGATCAGCCCGATAATCTGCTCGCGGCTGAGCACCGGGCGGCGACCGTCGGCGTAGCGCCCATTGTCTGTGCCCTCACCCTCGTAGTCGACGACCACGTCACGCAGCGTGTACAGCGGGCCCTCGGAGATGACAAACGTGACGATCGCCTCGCGGCCGTCCGGGCTGCTGCGGATCTCCGCGTCGGTGCGCGCGTCGAGGTAGCCGCGGTCCTGGTAGAACTTCAGCAGTGTCGCGGCATCGCGCTCGATCATTTCTTCGTCAAGCGCCCCGCGGCGGAAGATGCCCGCCTCACGGGTCTCCAGCTCGTCGTGCAGCCGGTCCCGGCTGAACGCTTGGTTGCCCTCAAAGCGGAGGTCGGTCACCCGCAGCCGCGACCCCTCGCGGATGCGGAACAGCACGATGCCCGTCTCGGCGAGCTCGTCGCGGTCCACGGACACCTCGGCGTTGAGGAACCCCCGGTCGCGGTACATCTCGCGGATGTTGCGAGCCGCCCGGGCGAGGGCCTGGTCATCCGCAGCCGTTCCGGCGAGCAGGTCGACCGCCGCCGCGAGCTGTTGGTCGCTCAGTTTGCGGTTGCCCACCACCTGCACGTCCGTGATGATCGGCTGCTCCCGGAGGAAGTAGATTGCCATGACCGACCCGTCGCTGAGCGGCTGGACGGCGTGCTCGATGCTGCTGAACCGCCCGAGCCGGTTCAGCGTGGCGATGTCACGCGTCGCGGTCTCCTCCAGGTACTCGGCCCCCTCCCGCATCCGGAGCTGGTTGCGGACGATCTGATCCGTGCGTTCGTCGGGCGCGCCGAAGTCGGCGGGCTCGTTGTCAAGCGTGTAGGGAGCAACAAGGATGCGAACCTCGCGCACCGCTCGGCCGTTGAAGTCGGATGAGAGCTGCTGCGCGCCGGCGCCCTCAACGAGCAGCAGCGGGACGAACACCGCGAGCAAGGCCGAGCGGCCCAGCCCGCTGAGCATCGCGGCGGCGCGCTTCCAGACTGGTTGGTCGGCTTCGTCCGGCACAGGGCACCGACGATAGCGTCCGTGCAAGCATTCCACTCCTTCGTATTCGATCGTCGTGGGCTATGGTGACTTTGATGTGATCATTGGCCGCTCCTCGCCCTGGGGTCGTTCGCTTGGGTCGGTGGTCCATCGTCTTTGGAGAGGGGCTTTGCGTGTCGACAGGGGGAACCGCACCGGCCGAGCAGCTGGGATCATTCGACCGGATCGAGCGAGTACACGCGGCGGCGCTGGCGACACGCCGCCTCGTGCGTGCCGTGGCCGGTGCTCTTGCGATGCTCGCGGCGATTGTCATCGCGTGGTGGTCGATTGCATCGGGGTCTATCGGATCGCTCCAGACGCCCGCTCTGGTCCTGGTCGTGCTGCTGATCGGCCTGCCGCCTCTGGACCTGGCTTGCTCGTCAATACTGCGTCGGCGCACGGTCTCCCGGGCGCGGCTGGTTCGGGCCGCACGTTTGGGGGCGAATCGAGAGGCGGGCCGGCCGGCGTCAGGGCACTCTGAGAGGAGCTCGGAACGCTCGAGGCGTCGCCAGTTCCGTTCGCCCGTTACAAAGCAGCACGAGGTCGATCTTTTCGAAGACCCGTCGGCTCGGACCACGGGTCAGCCCGGGTTTGTTCCCCTGCCCGACGATCTGCTGGTCCCCGACCTCGCCGAGGTGCCGCAGCCCCGCTGATGCCGCGGCGGTTCGGGGTGGGTGTGAACGACTCGGGGCGTCGGCCGAGCAGGTCAGCTCAGGTTGACGGGCATCACGACGTAGACAAACTCGTTGCCGGTTCGGATGAGCCCGGGCTTGTTCGAGGCCGCGAGCTCGATCGCGACCTCGTTGTCGGCGATGACCTTGAGGGCGTCGGTGATGAACGCGGGGTTGAAGCCGATTTCGACATCGTCCCCGGTGTAGGCGGCGAGGTCGACGTCGATCGTGCTTTCGCCCATCTCAGGCGCCCGGCTGCTCAGCCGAAGCTTTTTGCTCGACGCCGAGAACGCCATCATGACGCCCCGCGATTCCTCGTTGGTGAGCAGCGCGGCTCGCTTGACGGCGGAGCCGAGCACGTCTTTGTCGAACACGGCCTTGATCGACTGGTTCTTGGGTATGACCTCTTCGTAGGGCGGGAAGGTCCCCTCGACGAGGCTGGTCGCGAGCGTGGCCCGCGGGTCGTCGGCGTCGCCGAACGCGAAGACCGCCTGCTGGTCGGTGACGGCGACGTGCAGCGGCTCATCGGGATCACCCGCGAGGCGTTGGAGCAGGTTGAGGGCTTTGGTCGGAACGATGCACACCGTGGTCTCTTCGGCGGGCTCGGACAGCTTCGCCTCGCTCTTTGCGAGGCGGCGTCCGTCGGTCGCGACCATCTCAAGGCTCTTGCCCGATAGCTTGATGAGCACGCCGTTGATCGCATAACGGCTTGTCTCGCGGGCGACGGCGAAGACCGTGCGGCCGATGAGCCCGCCGAGCGTGCCGGCCGGCAGCGTAAAGAGAGCCTTGGGCTTGGTCACAGAGCCCGACGCGATCTGCCCGAACGTGGGCATGTCGGGGAAGTCGTTGGGTGCGTAGCCGAACACGGTAAAGCGGGCGTCTTGGCCCTTGATGAGGCACTCTGTGGTGCCCGCTTCGAGAGACAGGCTCGCCTCGTTGTCTTCCGCCTGAACGATCGCCCGAACCTTGTCGGCCGGGATCAGGCATGCGCCCGCCGACTCGACGTCGACTCGCTCGCTCGAGAGCGTCAGCGAGACCTCGGCGTCGGTGGCGCGGATCCGGAGCCGGCCGACCCCCTTCTCGGTGGAAGCTTCGAGATGCACACAGGTGAGCTGCGGCTTCGGCGTCCGCGACGCCACCACGCCGCTGGCGAGATTGATCGCCTCGAGCAGCGCATCCCGATCGGATATGACTTTCATGGCCCAACTCCCTGCCCCGTACCGATGGGGCCCGGACTTTCCCGGCCCCTCGCGACGCCTCGGACGCGATCGGTTGGGGACCGTCGGGCGCATTCTACTCGTCGTAGGGGCTGAGCTGCGCCGAATCGGCTCGGTCGGTGGGCAGCCCCGCGCTGCGTGATCGGGCTGGTCCTTGCTTTGCTGTAATTCCTCGCGTGCAGGCTTGTCCCGAGCCGGTGGGGGAACGATCATCTTTCGACGTTCTCGCGGCGTCACGAACCACGTCCTTCGGTATCGCCAGAGTCCCGCTCTACGGGCCCCGGGGGGCCGTTGGGGGCCGGGTGGGGGCCGCGATCGCGTTGCGATCAAGATCCCCCCTCGCCGTCCGGCTCGATCGGGCCGGCGAGTGAGCCGTGAAAGGAAGAAACTATGTCCTTCGAAGCAGCCGTCCACGCCCAAGCCATCGAGCTGGACCGCATGTCGCTCGAGATGTGCGCGAAAGCGGGCGGCGGTCACCCGACGAGCGTTTCGAGTGTCGGTCACCTGGTGACGGTCTTGCTGTTTCACTCGATGCGATGGAGCCCTGACTACCCCGACTATCCCACCAGTGACCGGCTTGTTCTGAGCGAGGGCCACGCGGTTCCGGCGGTCTACTCCGGGCTGATCAAGCTCGGGGCCGCCGTCGGGAAGGACCCGGCGGACCGTCGTCCGCTGACCGAAGCGGATCTCGGTCGTCTCCGCGATCACGACTCCGAGCTCGACGGGCACCCGAATCCGATGGAGGGCATGCCCTTCTTCGATGCGGCGACGGGCAGTCTCGGGCAGGGGTTGTCGGTTGCCGCGGGTATCGCCGAGGCGGCGAGGCTCGACGGCATCGACAAACGCGTCTACTGCATCATCGGTGACGGCGAAGCCCGTGAAGGCCAGATCTCCGAAGCACTCGACTATGTGATCGATCGCGGGCTGACGAGCGTGCTTCCCATCTTTAACTGCAACGGCTTCGGCCAGGCCGACCGGGTGAGCCACCAGCAGTCGCACGATCGGCTCGCGGCCAAGCTCGAGGCGAGCGGGTTCAACGTGGCGATCATCGACGGGCACGACCCGGTACAGATCAAGGACGCGTTCGATCGCTTCGCCGAGCTCACGCCCACCAGCGCCCCGATGGCGGTTGTTGCCAAAACCGTCAAAGGCTGGGGGACGCCTTCGATCCAGGGCGGCGGCTGGCACGGGAAACCGCCCGTCGGTGAAGCCCTCGACCGTGCCCTCGGCGAGCTTGACGAACGCCGCCTCGAGATGACAACTGCCCTGTCGTCGTCGGACGGCTTTGAGATCCAGCCGCCCGCGCCAAGCGAGCTGCCCGAGCCCGTCCCGGGCGAGCTCCCGCCCATCGCGCAGGCGTTCCGCGACTTCGACATGGAGAGCCTGCTGCAGACCGGCTCTCTCGCGACGCGGCGGGCCTACGGCGTTGCGCTCCGCGCGCTCGGGAAAGTCGATCCGAGGGTCGTCGCGCTCGACGCCGACACGCGGAACTCGACGTTCGCCGACTGGTTCGCCCAAGACGCCGACCTGAAGGACCGTTACCTCGAGTGCAAGATCGCAGAGCAGAACATGGTCTCGGTCGCGGCCGGGCTGTCGGCCGGCGGGAAGGTGCCGTTCCTGTCGACCTTCAGCAAGTTCCTCACACGGGCGTACGACCAGATCGAGATGGCGATCAACTCCGGCGCCAACATCAAGCTGGTCGGGTCGCACGCGGGCATCTCGCTCGCAGCGGACGGACCGAGCCAGATGTCGCTGCCCGACGTCGCATGGTTCCGTGCGTGGACGACGATGCGTGACCACCGCGGCAACCCGGGCTGCTACGTCCTCCAGCCGGCCGACGTTCACGCGGCGTACGCCCTGACGGGCGCGATGGCCGAGTACGAGGGCGTCTGCTACATGCGCACGCTGCGTCCCGATACAGAGTTCATCTACTCCCCCGACCACGTGTTCAACCTCGGCGGGTTCGAGGTGCTGACCGAGGGACGCGACGTGGTGCTGGTCTCGGCCGGCTACGCCCTGCACGAGGCAAACAAGGCCCTGTCGCTGCTCGATGACGCCGGCGTTGCTGCGACGCTCATCGATCTCTACTCGCTCCCGTTCGACGAAGACAAGCTGCTCGACGTCATCGCCGAGAACAACGGGTACGTGATCTCGATCGAAGACAACTACGGCGGCGGCATCGGTTCGGCGGTCGCCGACGCCCTCGTGAAGGCCGGCGACGCGTTCACCCTCGAGCAGATGCACGTCACAAGCATTCCCAAGAGCGCTCGTACGCCGGGCGAACTCATGTCTGCGCACGGCTTAAGCGCCGAACATATCAAGACCAAGGCGATGCGTCTCCTTCAGGTTGCCTAACCACAGACGAGTGCGGCCAAGTCTGTGCCGGAATGAAACTACGAGACGTATAACAGTTGTTCTCGGCGATGAAAAAGCCGGCCCGCCCCCGAAAGCCCCGTGGGTCAGAGCCCGCGGAGCCGCCGACCCTTCGGCTTGTGTCGAACGTGGCTGCGCGGGGTGAGCCGCGAACCCTCGCGTGCTTTTAAAAGCAGGACCCGATTGAGAAGCAGGATCCGGTTTAGAAGCAGGAATCCGGGCTATTCACCATCGGCGAGGGCAGGCTCAACGCCCCCGCCGTTGGCGGGTACCGGGCTGATGAGGTCGGTATTTAGAATAGAGGCACGCCCGGGTTGGCCCGAACTTCGTGGCAGATACGCCTCGCCCGTTCGATCATCGACAAGAAGTGATCCAACGGTGTACCGCAGGTACATCGTCTTGACCGTGGGCAACACCGCGCTGGCAACGGCACCTGTCAGTGCAAGCCCCAGCATGCGAGGATAAGATCGCGTGTGGTATGACGTGACATAGCCGCCTCCTTATCGCGGCGGTACTGCGGCCGCCGCTTCTGAGTGACATCCAGCGAAGATCACAACGTTCCGACGCACGGCACCAACTTCCAATGTATGGGCTGTGGACTGAAACAACCGGAAAACGATATTGACCAAGACGCCGCAAGCCACACATCATCCAACCAGGTTCTGGATACTCAACACGATCAACCTTGCCTGGACTTCAAAGAAGCTAGACAAGATTTGTTTTTATGGCAAATTCTACGTTCGAATCAGAAGAATCATTTTTTCTAGAACAATTTGTAATATTTCATGATCCACAATCTAGTTTACCTGTGTCTATAAAAAACCCGCGGCGAGCCGCGGGGCCTAGTTTTTTGTTAGAGTGTAGTACTGTTTGGTTACGGGCAGCCAACGAGAAAGCTGTTGAGCCAGGCGGTGAAGTCGTCGCCGAGCAGCTTGCCGTCGCCGTTGATGTCGGCGGCGAAATCATTGGTGAGGAAAGCATTGAGCCAGGCGGTGAAATCGTCGGCAAGCAGCTTGCCGTCGCCGTTGATGTCGGCGGGGCAGTCTTCCGATTGTGGGTCGATGCAATCGATTGTAAAGATGCGAATCGCATCGAGGCCGGCCTCGATGACTCCCTGGTTGGCGCCCTCGTCCGTGGCGATGAAGCGGAAGAGCGTATCGCCCGGGGTGCCGATCTCGGTGCCGACATTGATCGTGTCCTCCCGCCAGATATCGGCGGAGGTGTTGTAGCGGCGTATTTCGGTCCAGGTACCGCCGTCGTCGACCGAGAACTCAACGATCAGGTTCTGGCCGACCTGAGGGTTTATGTCGTTGTTGTACCAGTAGGCGTAGATCAAAGACCCTGGGAGTGAGAAGTCGAACACGGGGCTGGTGAGGATGGTCTGGCCGTCGTCAACGTCGGAGTTGTCGTCGTTGGGATTGATCCCTGTGAGCCACGCCTGGCCCGAGCCATCGGCGTCGACCGGGGGGTCGGAGCGGTTGTTGCCCTGCGGGAAGCCCAGCTCCCAAATGCCGTCGCTCGCGTTTCCGGATACGAGCCACCCGATATTGACCTCGGCGTTGTCGTTAAGCACGAGTTGCGGCTCATCGCCGACGATGGTTTGAAACTGCCCCGACTCGGGAAGCCTTGACGGAAAACTACCTTCGCTGCTTGCCTCGACGAAGAACTCGGGATCGTCGCCGCAGAGGAACGCCGGGAGCGTTGCCTCGTAGCCGCTGCCGCCCGTGCTCGTGGCAGGCACGGTCGTGAAGACGGCTTCGCCTGCCGCGCGATAGGACAGCGTAGCGGTGGGGTTGAGCAGCCCCGTTGCATCCACATTAAACGTCACCGCAGTCTCGACACCGGGTGTCAGGATGGATGGAGGGACCAGCGTGATCACGGGACCGAGCTGCTCGGTCGCGAGCACGAGCGAGTAGGCGATGATCTGGTCGCCCTGAGGCTGGCTGCCGAACACGCGGACGTAATAGGTGCCCACGGCGAGGTTGACCTCAAGAACTTCGTTGACCGCGGCGGGCTGGGTGTTCGAAGACGCGATCACCACGCCGTTCTGGTCGAGGACTTCAACTCCCGGGTTGAGGAAAACGCTCGGGTTGTATGGCTGCGGCTCGTTACAGTCCTGCGTCTCCGGCCCCGCCTGGTAGAGGGATCCGAGAGGATCAACGGTCGCGATGAGCTGTGTCGGCGAGTCGATCTCGATCTCATAGACGTCGGGGTCGAGATCGTCGTCGATCGAGACGTTCGAGAGAACCACGTCCGCGGCCGGGAAGGACGCGACGAACGTCGCGTTCTCGATGTCGTCGTTGGGCTCGTTCGGGTCGCCGTAAAAACGCTGGGCGTTGAGGATGTCGTCGAACTGTGGCCCATCGAATCCCAGGTTGATAAAGGGCTCCATGAGCCACGAACCGGTAGCGGGGCAGACATGGAGCTGGCCCATGCCGTGCCCGTGCTCGTGTGCGAGAATGTTGCGGAGCCGGATCGAGTTGCCGGCCGTGTTGAAGTAGAAGGGGTCACCGGTGTCAACGACCATGTCACCCAGCTGTGGGAATGCGTTGTAGGCGAGGATGTTGCCTTCTGGGCCGCCTTGTCCGTCGATGAACTTGCCGGCCATGCGAAGGTCGCCGCGGACGCCGGCAACCCCCGCTGCCTGGTCGCCGTTTCCAAGGTTGAAGTCGAACGGCTCGCCGTCATCATTCTCTTCGAGCATGTACGTATTGCCGCTGACGTCCTCCCACTCCTGAAAGATCTGGTCGTAGAGCGCTCGCCAGGTCTCCTGATTGCCGTAGATGTTGTTCATGAACTCGTTGAGGTCATTACCGGCCGCCGGCTCGCCGACACCAGACGGGATGAAGGTGCCGTCTGGCGGGAACGAATAGGTAAGGATCGTGGGGTTGCCCTGTCCGCCACCGCCCGGATCCATCGCCGTGCTATTCCACCGATCGGTCTGCTCGAAGCGTCCGAAGATCAGGCCATCCTCGTCGCCCGCGAGCTTGGCGGGGAAGAGGATCGCCTCGAACGCGGCGATGAGCTCGAGGCTGGTGCCGGGCGTGAAGCACGGCATCACGGGCACGGCGAGATCCTTCGAGACCTCCGCAAACTCCGCAAGCATGCGGCGGTGGATCGGCGAGAACTCTGCGAATGCTTCGCGAGAAACGGCTTGTTCGACACTGGCGTAGGCAGACTCGAACTCGTCGTCGTTCATGGGGCGGTTGTGCTCGGCATGCAGCGCCGATGCGCGGGTCGATCCGGGCACCAACGGCAGCGGCTTCCCACGCTCGGCGAGGCCCGCGGCGATCTGGGCCCGATGTCGTTCCGGAAGCGACCAGAAGGTCTGGGCGCGGATCATCGCGCGGACGGACTCATCGTCGATCAGCCTCGCCGAACCAGCGTGCGAGCAGTTGAGCCCGCAAGCTACCATTGCCTGCCCGTTGTCGTCGATCGGGCCGATGAAATTTCCGGGGATCTGCTCTGCCGAAACCGCTAGGCCAGCACACACCGAGAGAAACGACGTTCCAAAAACCATCAGCATTATGTATTCCTGGTAGAAGGCTCGTTGGACAGAGGAAAACGATCGGCGGAAAATCCACTAAAAACTCTCGAAAGCCCCAATGTCTGTTGTGGCTGCTGAAGCATTCAAGCCACTTTGCCCTGTAAAACCATATCTACAAAACAAATGACATTAATCGATAGAAAATCGATCTACAGCAGAAATCTTGACATCACGAAATACGGTTGGCCACCTGACGGTGTTGCCGAAACTCAAGGTTTCCACACCAGAAAAGACACAATAAGGAAGAGTGTGGCTCAGGTTCTGGCACGGCGGGTGAATCGATGGATCCCGGGGGGGGCGCTTCATGGATTTTTGTATACGCGTTCAAGTTCGTCATGAAGCGAGCACATTGATCGCGTGGAGAAGCACAAGTTGGGTGGGATGCTCACCGGGCCGACGAGTCCGGCGTTCACTACTCAAGGCCCGGACATCCGTTGATGAAACTAGCGAGCCAGGCGTTGAAATCGGATCCGTCGAGGCTCCCGTCAAGGTTCGTATCGGCTGCGGGGCTGCCTTCTAGGAACGCAAAGAGCCACGCATTAAAGTCGTCTGAGAGCAGCACTGAATCGCGGTTGACGTCGGCGACGCAGACCTCACATCTTCGTTGGCTCACCCGGATGGCATCGACACCGGCTTCGAGGATATTTGGGTTGCCAATATCCGCGGCAGTGAACCGGAGCACGGCGGTTTCAACCCCGTTGGTGGCGTCGGTGTCCGGTATTGCCGCGAAGTTCTCGGGTGAGCTGAAGCCGACGAATCTCCAGGCGTCTAAGGGGTCGGAGGTCTCCTCGAGCAGCACGCTCTCGGCCTCGATGCCGTCGCGGAGAATCACGAGCTCGGCCCGGAAGAAGTCTTCGGGTGTGGCGGGTGAGGTGGCCGTGTCGTTGAACCAGTAGGCGAACTCAATGATGGTCCCGGCCGTGAGCTGTTCGAGGACCGGCGTATCGAGGGTGGTCTCACCGAAGTCGATGTCTGAATTCGCATTGTTCGGATCGATGTCGGTGAGCCAGGCGAGGCCGTTACCGTCGAAATCGGCTGCGGGGTCGCCGCGGCCGTTGCCCTCAGGAGCGCCCGCTTCCCAAAGCCCATCGCTCGCAGTGCCGTCCCCGACCGCGACGACAAAGTCAGGGTCGAACTCCCCGCTGTTGGCGAGGAACAGTGTTTCTTCGGCGACCTGCGCGGTCAGAGGGTCGATCGCGGGGAACGCGGTGAACCCCGAGGCCAGCCCCGCGGCGAAGACCTGGTACTTCGGGTCTTCGCCGCAGAAGAACCCTTCGATAACCGAGCCATCAAACGTCGTACGGTTGGACGCGATGGTCGCGCGGTAGAGGTCGGTCGAGCCGTCGTTATTGGGGTCCTGCTCGAGCAGGAAGTTGATCGAGAGCTCTTCAACGCCGTCGGTGATGTCGTCGTCGAACGCAGTCGATGAGATCTGTACAAACGGTGGGAAGCTCGGGTTCAGCTCGTCGTTGATGGTGGTAATCACCACGTCGAACGTGACCGCTTCGTCAACCGGGAGAAAAGACGGCGGAGCGGTAGCCGGGGTGATGCCGACGAACTCTGCGGGGTCGAGGTCGACCGCGTAGGCCGAGCGTCCTCGGGTGAACGCCAGGAGCCGGTCGGGGGTTTCAAACGCGAGGGCTTCGACGAGCACGTTTGGAAGCCCCTGCGAAGCGCGGGCCCAGACCTCGCCGCGGCTGTCAGAGGCGTATACGCCGTACTCTGTTCCGGCGTAGATCTGATCCGGGTCGGTCGGTCGGATGGTCAGCGAGTGCACCGGGACGTCGTCGGTCTCTCCACCGGGCTCGCCCGGGGTGAGGTCGAAGGTGATGCTGTCGATCCCTTCCCAGCTCGTGCCGAAGTCCTCGGACCGGCAGATCTGTGTCTTGCCGCGGCCCGCTGTGGAGATGTAGACACGGCTCGGTTCCGCGGGATCGACGGCGATCGAGGAGATTTCGGCACCGATCGTCAGCGAGTCGGCGCCCGAGAGAGTCCAGGTCGGCTCGAAGGCGTCGGCATTGGTCGACACGGCTACAAACCCATTCTCGAACCCGAGATAGGCGACCTTCTGCGTCGGGTTTTCAGGGTCGCTGGGGGCGATCGCGAGAGCACTGATCAGCCCGGCCTGCGGGAAGTCGGGTGAGACCGGGAACCAGGTCTCGCCGCCGTTCGCCGAGCGGAACGCCCGCTGACCGCCGGTCCAGAGGCGCTCAGGCTCGGAGGGGTCGGCTTCGAGCGGTGCGACAAAGGCACCCGCCACGTCCGGGATGCCGGACGAGGCATCGACGAGCGACGCCCCCGCGTTGACGGTCCGCCGCAGATCCGGAAACACGCCCGCGTACACGAAGTAGGCGGTGTCCTCGTTGGACGTATCGATCACGGCCTGCGCAACATCGCGCGTCAACCCGTCGGAAGTGAAATCGGGCGGGAGGGCCTGCCAGGGTGTCGTGGGCCCGAAAACGTCCGACAGCAGCGGGTCAGAGTCGAGCGCGGCACCAACGACCCTGCCGGACGGACCCGCCGAGCCGTCGAGGAAGCGTGTCACGCTGTACCCCGCGTTGGACAGTGTCCAGCTGGTTTGTGGCCGATCGGCCGCGTCCAACTCAGAGAAGCATGTCTCCAACGAAACGCCCGCTCGTGCGTTGATCGTCGTGGTCACACCGCCGTCCGACGCCACGTACAAGAGCTGATTCGAGTCGCCGTCGAAGGCCGGCGAAAAGACGAACGCGTGCTGGTCAGCCGGAGCGAAGTCGGGCTGGGATGTCGACGCGACGGAATAGCTGGCGATCCCCCAGTTCCGACCGGCGTCGTCGGAACGGAACAGGTCGACGCCCCCAAGCCAGACGATGTTCGGGTCGACCGGGTCAACCGCGAGCGCCATTGCGTACCAGCCCCGGTGGTCTTGCACGGCATCAAACGGCGACGCCGGGCAGCTCGGGTCGGTCACGATGATGTTCGACAGCAGGAACTCGTGGAACGGGA
This sequence comes from Planctomycetota bacterium, assembly GCA_039815285.1. Taxonomy (GTDB): domain Bacteria; phylum Planctomycetota; class Phycisphaerae; order Phycisphaerales; family UBA1924; genus JBCBZP01. The sequence goes on along the minus strand of JBCBZP010000003.1, from coordinate 37,642 downwards.
CGGACGGGTTGAGGCGGTTGATCCACGTCAGCCCGCCATCCCCGGAGCGGTAGACACCGAGGATCTTGCCGAACTCTGGGTCGAGCGGGTCGCGCCGGGCGATAACCGCGAAGACGATGCTCGGGTCGGAAGGAGCAGCGGCGAACAGCGTGCGCCCTTCGTCGAACTCGTTGGCGGTCAAGTCGTCGTCGGGGTCGATGAAGATTGGCTCCCAGAACCCGTCCGAGCTGTCGAAGCGGAAGGACTCGCTCCGGTCGAAGCTCCCCGCGGACGCGAGGACGTAGCCGCTGCTGCCGCCGACGGCCTCGACCTCGAGGAAGCCGAGCCGCTTGTCCTGAGCGGTCGCGATGGGCGCAGGCCCGGCCAGGCTGTCGTCGTAAAGACCGGTGTTGGCGACCTCGATCGTCCAGTTCGCGCCGCCGTCGTTCGACTTCCATATGCCTGAACGCGTGGCCGCGAAGACTTCCACTGTGTCCGGAGCACCGTCGTCGTCCGTGTCAACCGCACGGAGCGACAGGTCGTTGACAAAGCGGAAGTTGGCCCGGTCGGCGAATGTTCCGGCTTCGTCGGCCCGGGTCCGGGGCAGGAGCGACCAGCTCTGGCCCGCGTCGATCGACTTATATATCCCAGCACCGATGGCGGTCGAGAGCTCGTCCTCGTCACGCGGGCTGATCGTCTCGCCGAAGCCCTCGCCCGTGGCCGCGTACACGATGTTGGTGTTGATCGGATCAAAGGCGACGGCTGTAATGTTCAGGTTGGGCAGGGCGTCGCCCGTGGACGACCAGGAGGCTCCGGCGTCGGTCGACCTCCAGAGCCCGCCGCCGACCGAGCCCGCGACGAGGACGAGCGGGTCGTCGGGCCGTGCGGCGAGGGCGCGTGTCCGGCCGGCCTGCAGCCCGGGACCGATTGGCGCCCACGTGCCGACGTCGCCGACCTGCGCCCGTGCATCCAGCCCCACTCCCGCTGCCAGGGCAAGGGTTCCGGCCGCGGCCCAAGCCTTCGCCCGGAGTGTTCGTTCAGCCCGGGTTGTGAGCCTGTCGAGGTTGTCACGCGCGTCAGTCGTCCGGCCGTTCATCCGTCCCTGCATCGCCCGCCCTTTCCTTCCCGGGCCCGACCGCGGTGTCGGTCAAGTCCGCCACCGGGTCATCTCAGCGCTCGACAGCGCAGAGCGCAGGCCCTTTTCGCCCACACAGCCCGCGGGCCTTCGGCGAAAAACACGCCCATGAAAGCCAACAGATCCGTAAAGGCCATACGCCCCGAGAACTCACGGGGTTTCAAACCAATTCCGTCGCCGCGGACCGGCAACCCCGGCCGATACGCCGGCACCGCGAAAACTATCGGCACCCACACGGCTCGGCTCGACGTCGGAGCGGTCGAGAGCCGCCACATAGCCAACTTCACCGCCCACCACCCGGTCCAGGGGCCTCGTTCTCGGACGCTCGCCAGCGGAGGAACGCTCGGGCGTTCAGGCAGACAAACACCGCGTTGAACACGATGCCTGGGACCGACTCAATCTGGGTGTTGAACGCGATGAAGAAGACGTTGCCCGCACCGCCCCAGACGAACGCGTCGCGTTGCTTATCGCCGAGACGCCAGAGGTACACGCCCGTGCACAGCACGGCGAGCCAGTCGGTGGCGTAGTACTGGAACGGTTCGGTGACCGCTGCATTCAGACGTTCGATGAGCCAGTCCATCGGCGACGGTAGCCGGGGACTCGGCGCGGGTCGGCCGGCGATGGACGGTCGCGCCCAGCGATCACATATGAATCACGCGGCTCTCGGACGCCAGCGCCGCCTCGTGCACGCTCTCGTGCATGGTCGGGTGGGCATGGACGGTGGCGATCAGGTCCTCGCTGGTCGCCTCGAGTCGGCGTGCGAGCGACATCTCGGCGATCAGCTCGGTCGCCTGATCGCCCATGATGTGGGCGCCCAGGACCTCGCCGTGGGGCAGGCCGCGGATGATCTTGACGAACCCGTCGGTGTGGGCCGAGGCGATCGCCTTGCCGAGCGCGGTGAAGGGGAACTGCCCGACCTCGTAGTCCTCGCCCTTCTTGAGCCCGCGGGCCTTCAGCGCGTCCTCGGTGTAGCCCACGCTCGCGACCTGGGGCTGGCAGTAGGTGCAGCCCGGGATGACCGAATAGTCGAGCGGATGGGGCTCGTGGTCGAGCTTGCCGTCCTTCACGGCGAACCGCTCGACGCACAGGATCGCCTCCTCGCTCGCGACGTGGGCGAGCCAGGGGGCGCCGATGACGTCGCCGATCGCATAGATGCCTGGCACGCTCGTGGTGTACTCGAGCGCGGGCGGGTCCATCGGGGCGGCGGTCATGTTGAGCGGCACGTAGTCGGTCTTGATATGCCCACGTTCCATCTCGATGCCGAGCGCGTCTTCGAACAACCCGTCGGTGCGGCCGACGACGCCGATCGCGACCAAGACCTTGTCGGCCTCCAGCACCTCGGCCTCGGCCTCGACGGGGGACCCGTCGCGGAACGGAGCGACGGTGACCTTGACGCCCGAGTCGGTCTTCTCGACGCCGGTGGTGATCGAGCCGAGGCGGAAGTCGACGCCCATCTTCTTGTAGGTTTTGAGCATCGCCTTGGAGACGTCGGAGTCTTCGACGGGCAGGATGCGGTCCTGCATCTCGACGACGGTGATCTCGGTGCCGAACTGGCGGTAGAAGTAGGTGAACTCCATGCCGATCGCGCCCGAGCCGACGACGACCATCTTCTTGGGCTTCTCCTGGTTGTACATCGCCTCGCGGGCGCCCCAGACCTTGTCGCCGTCGAACGGGACGTTGGGCAGCTCACGCGCGACCGAGCCGGTCGCGACGACGATGCGGTCTGCGGTGATGGTCTCTTTCTCGCCGTGTACGTCGACGGGCGCGGAGGTAAGTTCTTCCTCGACGCTGACGTCGTGGATGGCGATGCGGCAGGGCGAGCCGTCGGTCGCGCCCTTGAGCACCTTGGCGTGGGCGACGATGTGCTCGACCTTGTTCTTTTTCATGAGGAACTCGACGCCCTTGTTGAGCTTCGAGGCGACGTCGCGCGATCGGCCGATGACCTTCGACCAGTCGAAGCTAACCGAGCCCTCGATTTTGAGCCCCCAGTCCTCCTGGTGGCTGAGCTTCTCCATGAGCTCGGCGTTGGATAGCAGCGCCTTGGAGGGGATGCAGCCCCAGTTCAGGCAGACCCCGCCGAGCTTGGCCCGGTCGACGATCGCGACCTTGTAACCGAGCTGCGCCGCCCGGATCGCGCCGACATAGCCGCCGGGCCCGCCACCGATCACCACCACGTCGAAGTGCCGATTCGCCACGCTGTTATCCTTACCTGGAAAGAGAGTCGCTCGCCCCCAACGCGAGGATAGGTCGAGCGTCCCGGCGTGGTCGCCCGACAGCCCGGCCTGTTGGTGGGGGTGGGCCTCGTTCTGACTGAAAGGTGCCCGACGAGTGATCCACCACATCCACACCGTCGACTTCTGCGACATGCTGGCGCGGGCGATCCCCCGCGATGCCGGGATCACGGTCGTCGATGCCGGCGCGCACGTCGGCGCGGTCTCGGCGCGCATCCTCGAGGCGTTCCCCAACGCCCGCGTCCACGCGTTCGAGCCGGCGCCCGGCCCGTTCGCCGAGCTCAGCTCCGCTGGCCGGCCGAACCTGGTCCCCGTCGCGGCGGCGCTCGGGCCCGAGCGCGGCGAGATCGATCTGCATGTCACGGCCAACCCGCACTTCTCCAGCACGCTTCGCCCCTCGGCCCTCGGGCGCACCCGCTTCGAGGGGTCCAACGAGGTCGTCGAGACCGTCCGGGTCGAGATGCAGACCCTCGGCGGGTACGCGGCGAGCCGCGGGCTTTCGTCGATCGACCTGCTCAAGCTCGACGTGCAGGGCGCCGAGCTCGGCGTGCTGCGCGGGCTGGGCGATCTGCCGGTGCGGGCGGTGTACGCCGAGGCGCAGCTCGAGCCCGCCTACGACGGCGCGGCGACCCTGACCGACATCGACCTCTTCCTCCGCGGGCGCGGGCTCCGCCTGCACCAGGTCCACAACCTGATGACCCGCGGCGCTGACCTGCAGACCGTGCAGCTTGACGCGCTCTGGCTCGACGCCGAGCTGCTCGAGGCTGTTCGCTCCGCTCCGCTCGAGGCAGTCACCCCGCCGTGGGTCGCCGCGTTTGAGCGCACGATCGAGCGGGTCCGGCGGGGCGGGCACGGCCGGGTCGCGGTGTACGGCGCGGGCACGCACACGCGCACCCTCGCCGCGGCCGGCGCCCTCTCCCCGCTGCTCGAGACCGGAGCGGCGCCCGAGCTGATCGCGGTTGTCGACGACGACCCGGAGCGCCAAGGTTCGCGCTTCGAGCACGGACCGGTCGGGCTCCCGATCATCGGCCGCGACGAGCTGGTCGAGCGCGGGGTCACCGCCGTCGTGCTCAGCTCCGACAGCTTCGAGCAGCAGATGTGGGAGCAGACGGCCGATCTGCGGGCGGCCGGGACCGGGGTGTACCGGATCTACGCGCCCGAAGCCTGACTAGGAGCCTGACGAACGGGACACGCTCGCGGCCAGGATCTCGAACGCGACGTGACCCGCCAGCAGCGACGTGATGCCCACGGGGTCGCGGTCGGGCAGCACTTCGACGACGTCGGCGCCGACGATGTGCAAACCGCGGAGCCCGCGGAGGGCCGCCAGCACGCCCGCGCTCGTGAAGCCGCCGATGCTCGGCGTGCCCGTGCCGGGCGCGAACGCGGGATCGACGACGTCGATGTCGAACGACACGTAGCAGGGCGCGTCGCCCACACGCTCGACGAACGAGCGCAGACGGCCCTCGCCGCCGGTCTGCCAGTCGGGATAGGTGACGACGTCGATGCCGACGCCGCGGGCGTAGTCGAGGTCCGACCGAGCGTTGAGCGGGCCCTTGATGCCGATCGAGATCATGCGGGACGGATCGATGACGCCCTCTTCGATCGCCCGGCGGAACGGCGAGGCGTGCGACAGCCGTTCGTCCCACACCTCGTCGACGGTGTCGAGGTGGCTGTCGAAATGGACCACCGCGAGCGGGGCGCCCGCGCCATGCTTCGCGTGCGACGCGCGCATGTTGGCGAGGGCGATCGAGTGGTCGCCGCCGAGGGCGAGGAGCCTGGTGCTCGGTCCGCCGAGCGAGCCGGCCCACGCCGCGGCTTCGTCGAGCGTGCGCTGGATCGAATAAGGGGAGACCGGCGCGTCGCCGGCATCGGCGAGGCTCAGCGACTCGCAGACATCGACGTCGTGCTCGACGGAGTAACGCTTGAGGTACTGCGACGCGTCGCGGATCGCTCGGGGTCCGAAGCGGGCGCCGGGGCGGTAGGTGACGCCGCCGTCAAACGGTACGCCGTAGACCGTCCAGTCCGGGTCATGATCGAGGTCGTCCAGGCGGGGGTAGCGCCCGAAGGTCACGAGCCCCGCGAAGCGCGGCGAGCGCCGTGAGTCGGGCAGGTCGGTCGGCATCGGATACGGTATGTCGCCGCGGGAGGTCAGCAACCAGACACGCACCCAAGAACGTGTATCTCTGTCGGCACTTTTGCTAGTGCCAGACTGTGCCCCCGGTCTCGGTTCGAGGCGTGCGGTGTTCGAAGCTTTTCGTACCACGGGAACAAGCGAACACGGCACCCTTCCTCTCAACGTTGCGCGCTCAAGCGTTCCGCGCCACGGTTCCTTGGTCGATCGCTTCCTATCGTGCCGAGAGCCCGGGAAGGAAACCGGAAAAAGGCTCGGCGAGGAGCGTTCCATGCACATCGAGATCAGCTATCAGAATCTGCCGCACTCGGACAAGCTCAACGAGCACGTTCACGAAACACTTTCAAAGCGTTTCGCTCGGTTCGGGGAGCGGCTGACCCGTGTCGAGGTGCACCTGGGAGATGTCAACGAGCACAAGAAGGGGCCGGATGACAAACGCTGCATGATCGAGGTACGACCCGCGGGCCGCGACCCGATCGCCGTGGAGGAGCACGCCGACGACCGTACCACGCCGTGAGCGAGGCGGCAAAGACGATGGTCCGTGCTCTTGAGAAGCGCCTGCCCAAGGAGCACTGACGGACCCGTCGCGCGGCACGCTTCAAGCAAAGGAGCGACCGTGCCTTCGCACAGCCGCCCAGAGAGAAAGAGAGAGAAGCCGCCCGGGCCGTCGCCGGCCGGGGCAGTGACTGTTCAAGCGAGCATGGCCTGCGCGGTTTCAAGCGATTCGGGCAGGCTCTTGCGGACGTCGTCGAGAACCTCTTCTGTGAGCCCGGCGGTCTCCAGAACATCCGCGGGGATCTCGAGCGACATGAGATCGAGCCGGAAGCTGCCGCAGACTTGCGCGGCGAGGCGTTCGGCCACGGCAACGAGGCAGACGGCGAGCCGCTGCTCTTCGGGCGCCTCGGTCGGGCGGTGGTGAAAGGCGCAGACCGCCGCGAGTGTCCTCGGGAACTTCCACTTCGCGCAGAGCCCGGCTCCGAACGATGTGTGGTCGGCCCCGAAGATGCGGCGCTCGGCCTCGAGCATCGAGCCCGCCGGCACGCCGTCGTTGGCCGGGGTGATCGACTCGAGCACGTCGACCAGCTCGTGCCGACCGGTCTGCAGCTCGACCATGATGCCCACGTCGTGCATCAGCCCGGCGAGGAACGCCTCATCGCCCATCCGATGACCGATCGCGTCGGCTAATAGCTTGGAGCAGACCGCCGTGGCGATCGAGTGATCCCACAGGTCTCGGGCCGAGAATTCTTGGGTGAGCGTGCCACCCCTGAAGAGCTTGTTCAGGCTCGCGGCGATCGCGATGTTTTTCACAGCGTTCAGACCGAGCATCACGATCGCACGGTCGATCGATGCGACCTGACCGGGCAAACCGTAGAACGAGCTGTTCACGACCTTGAGCACACGCCCGCAGAGCGCCGGGTCGGTCGAGATGAGCTCGTGGAGCTGGGCCGCGGTGGAGTCCGGGTCTTCGACGAGCTCGATAATTTTCAGGGTGACTTCAGGAAGTGTCCCGATGTGGTTCAGGTCTTTTAGGGCCGACTCCACGGCCTGCTCGTGCCCGTCCAAAATCAGAGACATCCGGCGTCCTTTCTCACACAGGCCAAGGCGGGGCCACGCGGACCCCCTGATTCCGCGGTCATCGGGCCGGTGACGCTCACTCTTGCCCGTGAGGCAAAAAAACGTCGGGTATCCCTGGGTTGTGCCGCGGAGAGAACGTTCTAGGAAAAACTCGAGGCAGCCGCTCGCCCGAGCGATCGTTCAGACAACCCATCGTTTCCGCAGCGACACCCCGCGGCCCGCGGCCGCGATCGCTTGAGCGGCCCGCCGACCGGCGTGCCCGTCGCCGAAGGGGTGCTGGATCTCGTCCCGGCGGATCGCCAGCGCTCGTCCGATAGCTTCCGCCACGGCCTCCCGGGTCTCCGTCTCGGCGTCAACCACGCCCGAACCCCGCTGCCGGGCCGACGGGCCCACGCCCTGGCGCCGGCCGACGTTGATCGCCGGCACGCCGATCGCCTGCGCTTCGATGAGCGCCGACGAGCTGTTGCCCACGAGAAACCCGCCGCCGCCGGCGAGCGGGGCGGCGAGCCGCTTCAGCAGGCCGACGAACGTGTCCCGCGTCAGGTGCTCGCGGACGGTTACGTTCGGCAGCCCCTCGGCGGCACGCTGCGCCCGCAGGATCCCGTCGCGGCCGGGGTCGAGGTTGGGCCCCAGCCAGAGCACGCGCCGCGGCGGCTCTCCCGCGGTTCCCTCGGACACGTTCCGACTCGCCTCGAAGCAGGCCGAGGCGACCGCCTCCTCGCGCTCGTCGGAACGGCCGATCGGGTGCTGCAGCAGCACGATCTCGGGGCTGCCCAGCTCTTGAAAGGGCGCTTCGTCGAGTTCGGGAATGGTGTGCAGATCGTCGATTGCTGGCGATCCGACCACCTCGATGGTGTCCTCGTCCTCGCCCATTCGGCGGAGGCGTGCCGCCGCGTCGAGTGTCGCTGGCAGGTGCAAATGGGCCAGCTTCGTGATGGCGTGGCGCATCGCGTCGTCGGCGACGCCCTCGGCCAGGTCGCCGCCGTGCAGGTGGGCGAGTGCGATACCGCCGACGCTCGCCGCCGCCGCCGCGGCGAACGCCTCGATCCGGTCCCCGAGCACGACCACCCAGTCCGGGCGGAGGTGCCCGAAGCTCCGAGCGAATCTGGCGATGCCCTTGCCGAGAGACTCCGCGTCTTCAAGACGCCCGATCCGCCCGGCCACCTGCATCGGCACCGAATCGGCGACCTCAAACTCCGCCTTGACCTCTCGAAACGTCAGCGCGGGCAAGACCAGGTGCGAGCCCGCGGCAATGACGAGCAGCTCCAGCTCGGCCCGCTCGGCGATCGCTTGCATGACGGGCCGGAGCAGACCGAATTCCGCCCGCGATCCGGTCACTACAGCGATGCGGACCTGCCCGGATTGCTCTCCGGCTCGGGAGAGCGACGCGTCCGCGTTCTCTGCCCCGCTCCAGTTTGGTCCGATCATCACGACTCTCCAGACGGCGCCCGACGCGATTCGGCCACAAAAACATTCGATTCCACTGGCAAAGTCTGAAATCGTTTTACACGCAAATGAGGGTTGCTATGCTCATGCAAGAGAGAGTTCCGAGCCATGGCTTGGGAGAGACCGGACAGAAAACACGCTGGTGGTAGTGGGTACCCGCAGCGTTTCCTATCTGCGGCTTGAAACGTGCCCTGCCTTTGGCAGTGTGTGAGGCTATGTCATTCTTATTTGGTGATGTAGATATCTTGAAAGACGTGAAGTTGTCTGCCTTTGTTCGGTGGACTTCATGCTGCACTCGAAGGCGCCTGTGTCGATACCTCGTCGATCCATGCTTGGTCGATCGGACAGTCCGACTCAACGGCCCGCCGGAGTGAGCATCCGAGAATTTCGTCGAGACGCCAAGGTTTCAGCCCGGTCCCAGGTCTTTTGATCGTGAGATCGGACATTGTCAGCCTGTGCCCGGCTGGCAGGTTGGCGGCCGCGACAATCGACTGGCGACTGACGCGACGGACTTCGAGTTCGGCCGTTGCAAGCACCTTTTCGCCCTCATGCGAAGCCGGGACGGTCGTCTCGATTTTCGCGAGCCGAACGTACTCGCCGAAGCTTGCTGGGGCGAGCGAGGCCGCGTGGTCCGGGCCTGCCGCGCCGGTGTCGTAGGTGAGATGTTTCTCGAGCAAGACAGCGCCCGCCCGCACCGCCTTGGCGCCGGTCTCGATGCCCGGCGTGTGGTCGCTGTACCCAACAGGCACACCAACGCACGCGCCGACCGCTCCGATGCCTCCCAGTGCAGACGCGGGCGCGGGGTACGCGCTGACGCACTGCAGGAACGCGAGGCGGTCGCTCACGCCGTGAAGCCATCCGCGTGCCCGCGACACCTCGTCGAGCGTGCTCGCGCCGGTGCTGACGATCATGGGGCGGCCGACGCGAGAAACGGCTTCGAGCAGCGGCCGATGAATAATGTCCGGTGACGCGATCTTGTACGCGTCCCAGCCCAGCGACATCGCCGGCTCGACAAGCTCCAAGCTGAATACGGTCACGATCGCGTGCAGCCCGTTCACCCGTGCACGCTCAACGACCCGGTGCATCTCGTCGAGCCCGAGCTCGAGCCGACGGAGCATCGAGACCGGGTCGGTCTCGCCGGCACGGGCCTGGTAGGCAGCCAGCTTAGCCGCCCGGCTCATCAGCCGGTCGGTCTCGAAGAGCTGCAGCTTCACGGCGTCGGCACCGGTCGCCGCTGCCGCGTCGGTCAGCTCGAGGGCCCGTTCCACCGACCCGTCGTGGTTCACCCCGATCTCCGCGATCACGTAGACGGGCTCGCCGACACCGATCGCTCTGTCTCCGATCCGCATCACCCCGCCCTCCTCTCCGCGGCTGGCGTTCGCTCAATCAGGACCGCCTCGGCGCGGGCGACGTCGGCCTCGGTGTCGATATCGACCACGGAGCCCTCGGCGGTCACGACGCCGCGCCGCTCCAGGCCGAAGAACGCGTGTGGTCCGTCGGCGGCACCCACTCGGAGCTCGAGCGCCTCGCGGCGGCAGACGAGCACGCCCCCGTCCGGCACGCACGCCGGCGGGAGCTCCTGCCGGCGGAAGACGCCGTGGTTCAGCACCGCGCCCTGCCAGGGTGAGACCTCACCCGCGTCGCCGAGCCGTGCCATCCACCAGGGGTGGTACTTGCCGACCGTCGTGTAACTCTGACAGCTATCGGCGGCGGTCGCCCAGAGCCGCTCGATCGCGTCGTCGATGAGCCCCATCGGCCGCACCGGGACGTTCGCGTACAGGATGACCACGTCGAGCCGCTCATCGACGCCGGCGGTCGCGACCGCGTGCCTCGCCGCGGCATCGACCGTCGCAAGGTCGCCGGCGAGCTCGCGCGGGCGGCTGACCGTCTCGACCCCTATCGAACGCGCGACGGTCAGTATCTCTGGAGCATCGCTCGACACAATGACGCGTCCGGCGGACGCCCACGGCGACGACAGCGCGTCCTCGATGGTCCACGCGACGCACGGTCGGCCCGCGACCCCGCGAAGGTTTTTGCCGGGCACGCCCTTCGAGCCCGCCCGCCCCAGGATGACGCAGCAGACGCTCACGCCGCCTCCGAGTTCTGATCGGTGCTCCGGTCGGCATCGCCGGTCGACGCGGACCCACGCGGGATCTCGTTGCCGCCGACACCGATCCGGACCGTCGCACGCTCGCGCCGAGCGGCGGCGAACGAGGGGACCGGCAGCGGGCTGATGCGGCCGTCGGCATCGGGCGTGGTCATCGGATCGATGACACACGCGCCGGCCGCGGTGAGCGATTCGGAAAAGAACGCCTCGACCTGATCGATCACCGCGTCACGCCGCGTCATCCGGGGCACGATCCACGGGACGCCAACGCCGCCCTCGACGCGACGAGACCGCAGCATCTCTTCCAGCAGCGAGCGGGTCGACTCGAAGTCGTCGCGGCCGGTGATCGCCGCGTAGGACTCCCGCGAGACCGCGAAGAGGTCGCACGAGACCGCGTCGGCCCCGCCCTCGTCGCGCACGATCGAGAGGGCCCGCGCCCGCGACGTCTCGTCGGTCGCAAGCAGCGATGTTCGTACATGGACGCACACCGCGCCCGCCCGACGGGCGGCGCGTGTCAGCGACAGCGGGTCGTCGTGGGCGAGCGCGTCGGGTTCGCCGAGGAGCGTGACACCGATCGCCTGACCGCCGGCGGCGTGGCGCGTGACAACCTTTTCGAGCGTCTCGGCGCTCATGACGCCCGACGCATCAGCCACCGTCACGACCAGCTCTTCGGCGCCGACCGTCGGCGGAGTCCCGGCTATCGCCGCGGCGAGCTCGTCGGCCGAAGCGTCCGCTCCGACCCGGCCGACCAGCGTGCCGATCGACCGCCGCGTGTCCGCCGAGTCGGCGATCAGCCGCTCGACGACTCCTCGTACGGTCGGCGATACTTTGACGCACGCGTCCTTGGCGATCGGGTCCATCGCCGGGGCCGTGGGAACAAAGCCGAGCAGCGACCCCATCGAGCCCCACGAGCGGCCGCCGTCCACGAGCTTGACAAGCTCGTCGAGCAGCACGGCATCGATCAGCAAGGGCGCGAGCCCTGCGGGAGCCTGTGAAAAAGCGAACCGGTTCAGGCCGCGGTCTTCACGGAAACGTTCGACGACTGCGTCGGCCAGTTCGGGGCACACCAGGCACCAGTCGGGACCCGCGACGACGGCCGCTTCGGCGTTGACCAGCGACGCCGCGTCGCGGATCACGTCGAAGCGCATCGTCTCGTCCCAGACCGTCCAGAAGCCGAGTCCGCCCCGCCACGCCCGACGCGAGAGCCCCCTCGCGCCGCGGACCGCCGCGATCCGCGACGAGACCCGGTCGTCCCGAGTGAGCCGGACACGCGTGCCGTCGACCGTCCCCGAATCCCCCGAGATCGAGAGCAGCCGGGCAACGGTCTCGACCGAGTTGGTCGGGATGACAACGCCCTTGACGAGCCTCGCCCGGCTCAGCCGGCGGAGCGTCAGGCGGAGCGCGTTCATGTCAGACGCGACGACCGTGCCCAGGTCTCTCGGACGCCCGAACGCGTCGCGCTCGACATCGGTCGGCAACACGGCCCACGCCTCGACCGGCTTTGGCGCCACCCGCGCACCGTCGTCGTCGATCGATGGGCGTGGGGCGCGGGTGAGCTTGGGCTTGCCGTCGATGGCCGCGACGGTCGAGTCGAGCAGCCGCCCGAGCTCGTCCGCGGCGTCGCCGAGCCACTCGAGGTTGGTGACGTCGCGCTCGCGCTGAGCCGCCTGCCGCTTCTGCGCGTCGTCCCCCGTCGCGACGCCAACGCTGTCTGAACCGATGTCGTATCGCAGGAAGATCTGCCGGTCCGCTTTCGCCCGCTTGAGGGCGCCGGTTTGGTTGAGCTTCTGCACCAGCCCGAACGCCGGCCGCAGCGCCCGCACTCTGTCGCGGTTCGCGTGCGCGACGTTCGCGGCCTTGTTGATCGCGGCGACGTCATCGCCCGCCTCGCGCAGTGTCGACGCGGTCTCGCGCGAGAGCTTGCCAACGCGGAACACCTCCTGCCGGACGTCACGCACACGCCGTTTCAGGGCCGATCGGTCCTCGCGCGAGAGCGTGCCGCCGCCCACGGCGGGAAGCCTGAGGGCTGGTAAGAACGCCGAGTCGGCAAGGAAGTCTTCGAGCCGCCCGGTCTCGGTGCCGCGCTTCATCACGCCGCCCTCGGTCGCGTCGATTGTCCGCAGACCCTGCGCCCGGTCCCGCTCGAACTCCCGCTCGAACTGGAGCAGGTAGGTCGCCATCTGTTCGTCGGTGTAGACGCGTCGCCCGCGGGTGTCGGTCCTTTCCTGAAGCATGCCGCCCATGCGGGCGACGCGCTGCCACTCCATCATCTCGAGCGTGTTGAACTCGTTGAGCTCGGGCGCCCAGACGCCGTGGATCGCGGCGCCCGCGCTGTAGTACTGGCCGTCGGTGAAAGCGAGGTCCTGCCCGACGAGCGCGACCGGGTTGCAGCCGAGGTACCGCGCGAGGTAGTACGCCAGGTGCGCCACGGTCGCGCCGGCCGCGATCGGCGGGCGGTCGCCGCCGAGCGAGCCGAGCAGCTCCTGCCCGAGCAGCTCGTCGAGGAACGGGTCCGCGGGCGAGACGATCCGCCCCGGGAACGCTTCGAGGATCGCCGGGTTGCCCTTCGCTTCGGCGACGAGCGTGATGCCTTCCACGTCGGACTCGGTAAGCCCTTCGTAGAAACGGGCCGATATCTCGTGGTGGTCGAGCGCTGTGACGAAGTGGGGGCGCACGCCCATGTCCAGCAGCGGTTTCAGGACGGTCTGCACCGCGACGATCACGACCCGCTCGCGGACCCAGTCCTGCGAGAGCAGGTGGGCGTTGCGCCGGAAGCTCGGCCCCGCCGAGACCACCACCGCCGGCGAGCCCGCCGCCGCGTTCCGCAGCTGCCCGAAGCCCGCCGACGCGGCGTACCGGTCCAGGTTCATCAGCTCGTTGCGGATCGTCACGCCCGACTGCATCAGCGTGGTGACCATGTTCGTTTTGATCGACGAGACCACGCGGGCGAGCGTGACCCCGAAGTCTTCGGACCCTGCCCCCAGTCGGGCCCGGCTCGGTGGGTGCTCGACGATTTTGACGCCCATGGAGACCAGTGCCTCAAGCCCTCCCAGCGACGCGGCGACCTGGGCTTCGTTCTCGGCGTCGGTCAGAAATCGCACATCGCCGGCCGCGAACGCCTCTGAGAAGTCCTCTCGCTCGAGCACGGCCCGCAGCATCGCGACATCGGGCTCGAACACCAGCACGCTTCCGGCACCCTTGATCCGGCTCGCCAGCGATGCGACGTGGTGGCCGCACCCGAAGCCCAGCACCACCGCGACGCCCGCCTCGGACAGATCAACCGACTCGGCGAGCCGCCGGCCCTCCTCGACAGGGCGACGCCGGCTCGCGAGCGACCTGGCGTTTCCGTCGACCCGGATCGCCCCCGTCAGCCCGCCGTCCTCCGCGTCGAAAAGGTCGACATCACCCGCCGGGTCCGACTCCCGGATCGCGTCAGCGACACCCGGCGAGCGGAGGGACAGGATGGACAGGTTCCTTATCAACTCGGGCGAAATGTCGCGAGCCGCTCGGGGGGCCGCGGTTTGGGCGGCCAAGGCCGCACCCTCGCCGCCGCCGACGGCCTGCGCGAGGTCGCCGAACGTTGCGGTCAACGCCTCGAGGTCGAGTTCACCGCTCGGTCCGTCGCCGTTCGGCAGCCTCTGTTCCGACATCCGCGTCCTCCAAGGCGTGAGAGCGCGGTCAGGGCTCGCTCAGCCACTCGGTCGAACCGTCTCTCGAATGGGGCGTATCGGGCGTCGGGGCCCTCCCCCGCCAGCCGCGGATGCGCGCCAGAGCCCGTCGGACCGATCCCGACGCGAGCCGGGGTACCGTCCACCGATGAACCCCCTGATCCCCGATCCAGCCAACATCCCGTCGCTTCCGCCCGCAAGCCCGGTCGAGCGATTCCTGCTCGAAGAGCCGCTGCCGGTGATCGTGCTGCTCATGGTCCTGGGCGTGGTCGTTTCGGTCGTGTTGTTGCAGCGTCATAAGCTCCTCCCGGCAGCCGGGGCCGCGGGTGCGGCGGCGTTTATGGCCGTGGTCGTTTTCTTGGTCGCACGGCAGGTGGAAACGACCCGGGAGCGCCTCTCCGAACTCGCGACCAGGCTCGTCGCCGCCACCACAGGCTTCGACGAGCCCGAGCTCACCACGCTCCTCTACGAAGACGTCCGCGTCACCGGGCGGGCAATCCCGGAGATCGAGTCACGCGAGGCGCTCATCACGGTCGGAAGGCAGACGCTCGCCCGCTACAACATCGTCGGCCAGGTCGAAATCCTCGAAATCCGCGCCGGGCTCGACAACGAGGTCACCGCCCGCACGCAGCTGCGAATCCGGGCAACACCGGGTGTCACGAATGTGCCGACCGCCTCGTGGTGGCAGATTACCTGGCAGAAGGACGCGGGCCGCTGGGTCGCGACGAAGGTCGAAGCGCTCTGGATCCAGGGCGCGGGCTAAGCGTCCACGGCCGACGGACGGCGCCTGATCACCGCGGTACTTCCACGGGCAGGCTGGGCTGGGCACGTTCTCCGCCCCGGGCCGGATCGGGCTCCATTAGCGGCTTGCCGTTGACAAGGTTCGCGGGATAGGTCCGGCGGACCCGGTCGAACTCGACCGACGGCCGCTCCCCGATGTTCAGGCCGAGTTCCGACGCCCGGAAGACCCCAACCGTGACCATGCTCAGCCCCGCGGCGTCGTTGTGGTAATAAAACGCCCGTTCGCCCGCGGCCCGCAGCTCGGTCACGCGGGCCTCGGCCGCGGCGCGGCGTTCCGCGACGGGCATCCCCCGTCCGTCGCGAGCCCGCGGGCCAACATCGCCGTACACACCGACCTGGAGCGTGTACGCCGGTGACTTATCGTTGCGAACCGACCGGAGGTCGTAGGAAGAGAGTCTGGACCGGTCCGGATCCCGAGGTGTGAGCAGGAACGCGCTCGCGAACGGCCGAGCGCCGTCAGGGCGTTCAAAGCCTCGAGCGGCTTCAAGGTCGCGGACCGCCGCCGACTCGGTCGGCAGGGCATAGCCCGCAGGCGTCCGCGACGACACCACGAACCATTTTCCGTCTCGGCCTTCCGCCCGCACCCTCGGCAGATCGGTTTCCCGCGCGACTTGACGCGCCAGCTCTTCCGCCGCGGCTTGTCCCTCGCGGACCACGGCCAGCAGAATCACCCATCCCGGCTCGGTCTCAACCCCTTGTGATCCGGATCTTCCCTCGGAACCCAACACCAGACCGGGCGACTCACTCAGGCCGCTGCGAGGACCGCTCACAGAGACCGTTGTGTGACACCCAAGTGAAACCAGAACAAAAACACCAACCAAAGACTGACCGATCGCCATGAAGAGCCGGATCAACAAAGCTGCATCACGGGACGGATACGGAATCAAGTTGAGTACTCTTTTTTCAGCGTCCGCCATCTGGTTATTCTTCATAAGCATCATCACCTGAGCATTTTACAGTTTTATCGGCACTTTGAGAACCGTTGGAGTTTCTTCTGCGAAGTCTCCGATACGTCCCATCAGCGACGTTGTCGTTAGACAACATTATTTTGTGTGGCGAGGCCAAGATCGTTGCCTTCAACCACAAGATGTTGGTAGTGTGCCGCTCGCGGATCCGAGTGGAAGGAATAGATGAATGGTTGCATTTGGGCCCTTGGGGACAGACGGCCCGGATGAAAATTGTCGAACCGAAAACGGTTGGACTCTCGGAGGTCGAAAGATGAGTAACCTCGGATCCATTGGCTCGTCATCCGCCGTAAGCGGCGCTCAGCAGTACCGCCGGCTGGCCGGAGCGGACTCACAGATCCCGCTGGGTGGCAGCACACCCCGCCCGACACGGGCATCCGACAGAGTGGAGATTTCCGAAATCGCCCGCGACCTCGCGGCACGGATCGACGACCCCGCAGTGAGGAGCGATCTTGTCGACCGGGTCCGCGCTGAAATCGCCGCCGGAACATACGACACCGATGAGAACCTTTCTGCCGCGATCGACGGCCTGATCGATGACCTGCGTCTCGACGCGTAGCCAGCCACCGGTCTTTGCGAAGCTTTGGACACGGTCAACACCGAATCACGGTACCAACCGAACACGAGTCATTGGCACGCCGCGTAGTGCCGCTTGAGCCCGCTGAGCTTCCCTCTCGTCGGCCGCGGCCACGAAGAGCGTGCTCCCGCTCCCTGTCATGTGAACCGCGCGACCGAGCACGGACGCAAGTTGTTCGCGGATGTCCGCGACCCGGGGCGCGACCTCTCCTGCGGCATGCGCCAGGTCGTTCCAGAGTCCTTCGAATGCTCCCGCTGCGAGCCGGCCCGCGAGCCGACGAACCCTGGGTTCATCCAGGCTCGTCGGCGACCGGTCAAAGCCCGCGTACACCGCCGCGGTTGGGCATGCGGCTTCTGGGAACACCAGCAGCAGATCACCTGCTATTGGTGGTAGCCGCTCGACCGAGTCGCCCGTTCCCGAGACGACCGCAGGCCGTGGAATGGCCGGCACTGGGTCCCCAGACACCAGGTCCCCAAGCACCGGGTCCCCGGGTGCCTGGCCCATGGGTTCTGGGTCGATGAAGAAGGGAACGTCGGAGCCCAGCTCTTGCGCGAGACGGACGAGCGTCGCGTGATCAACGTCGTCCCCGTGCAACGCCGGGAGCACCCCGAGCACGGCCGCGGCGTCCGCCGACCCTCCTCCGAGCCCCCCGCCCACGGGGATCCGCTTGTCGAGTCGGATGCTCGTGCCGCGGCTCCCGCCGACGCAGCGCTCGTACGCCCGCACAGCCCGGACGCACAGGTCGTCTTCGCTCGCCCAGTCGATTGGGCTCGGACGCGGAGCATCGGAAGCCCAGCGACGTGCGACCGAGGTCCGCTCGGCCGGGGTGAGTTGAAGATCGTCCGCCAGGTCGACACACGCGAACACACCGCAGAGCGGGTGCAGCCCGCCGAGCGACGGGTCCGCGGGCCCGACAGACAGGCACAGATTGACCTTGGCGTACGCGTGAACGTGCATCCGGTCGTGCATGAGCGAGCCTACGCATGATCGTTGACGCGGCACGCCGGTGTCGACGGCCGAACTAGTATCTCTAAGCGTTCAGTCCTTTGGGGCGTTCAATCGAAGGAGCGGGCGATGCCCACGCTGGCCGATCTGACTGCCGCGTTCGAGTCGTTCGCGCCCTTGGCGCTCGCCGAACCATGGGACAACGCCGGGCTCATCCTCGGGAGCCCCGAGGAAACGCTCGACGGCCCCGTGCTGCTCGCGGTCGACCTGACCTCACGGGTCGCCGACGAGCTGCTCGCGAGCCGGGCGAGCGCCCTCGTCGCGTACCACCCGCCGATCTTCGAGCCGATCAGCCGTCTCGACGGCGGCGACCGCCTGAACCACAACATCCTGACGCTCGCGCGCGCGGGCGTCGGTGTGTACTCACCGCACACCGCGCTCGACAATGCGCCGGACGGCCTCAACGACTGGCTCGCGGGCACGCTGGGCGAGGGAGATATCCGCGCTCTGCGCATCGGCTCGCAGCCCGGGCCCGCGATGATCAAGATCGTGACCTTCGTCCCGGCCGACCACGCCGACCGGGTCCGGATGGCGCTCGCCTCCGCGGGCGCCGGACGCATCGGTCGGTACGAGCTGTGCTCGTTCAACACCGAGGGCGTGGGCACCTTCTTGCCGGGCGAGGGCGCCGCCCCGGCGGTCGGCGAGGCCGGGGTCCTGCGGCATGTGCCCGAAGTCAGGCTCGAGATGGTCTGCCCGGCGAGCGCCGAAGCGATCGCGACCGAGACCCTGCGCGGGCTGCACCCCTACGAGGAGCCCGCCTTCGACCTGTTCGATCTGCGACCCTCGCCCTCGCGGAACGCGGGGGCCGGGCGTCGCGTCATGCTCGACCAGCCGGCGACCATCGGCGAGCTGGCGGGCCGCGTGAAGCGACGGCTCGGCATCGACAAGGTGAAGATCGCGATGCCCAGGGGCGACGAGTCGAAGCCCGTGCATCGGATCGGGGTCTGCGCCGGGGCGGGCGCCTCGCTCACAGACGACGCTCTGCGCAACGATTGCGATCTGTTCCTGACCGGCGAGATGCGCCACCACGAGGTCATGGCCCTGCTCCGCCGCGGCGTCGGCGTCATCCTCGCCGGTCACACCAACACCGAGCGGCCCTTCCTCAAGACCGTCGGCGACCGCCTCGCATCGCTGGGGTTCGATGCCCGGGTCTGCGAATCGGACCAGACGAGCCTGCGGTGGTTCTAACCCCGCACGGGACCGGGGCTCGCCAGCGCCCCGACGATCCACAGCTCAGGGCCACCGGAACCACGACCGTCTCGAAAGCCCGAGGTCGGAGAGTGTTCTGTACAAGCGGCCGCCCTTGCGGTAGCGGATCGAGCCTTCGATCTCGACCTCGCCGTCGATCGTGCGTTGCCCGTCGCCGGTGACCGCGAGCGCGGACGCCGGGATGGGGACCGGCAGCCGGATCCTGGACGTTCCTTCCCTTGGCACGCTCGCCTGCGCCGATCGCTCGGCCTCGAACAGCTCTGTGCGGCCCGCGACGCCCGTCAGCCACGCCCGGTACCGCACGCCCATCAGCGGGAGCTCGCGGTCTGTGTCGTTCGTGGCCTCCAGCGTGAAGGTCATGACTACGCCGTCGGCCGAGACCGACGAGACCTCACCGGGCCCGATCGTGAGCGATGGCGGGCTCGGCAGGTAGCAGCCACCAGACGAAACAAGCACGGCGCAGGTCATTGCTTTGGGAAGATAGCTCGGCACCCACAACGCTAGCCGCGGCCCGGGACGCGAGCGGGCTACCGACCGGTCGGGCCGTCCGATCGGTAGCCGATGCTGACCCAGCGAGCGCCGTCGACATCAGCGATCACCCCCTCGCCCGTTCCCGCCGGGTGGGACTGTTTGGCCGCCTCGTGGCCGAGCACGGTCATCTCGTTGGTCATCGCGCCGACGTCGGCGATGTACGCCTGCCAATGAACGAGCAGCGCGCTCATCACGCCGACACAGAGCAACGTGCCGACCTCGGCCTGCCAGCGCCGGCGGTACGCGAACAAGATCAGCATGGTCACTCCGAGCGTGAACATCTTCCAGGTCGCCATAGCCAGCGGTGACCCGGACCCGATCACTCGGACGACGATCGGGTTGGCCTCGAACATGCCGAAGCCGGTGACATAGGTCAGTGTCAGCGCGAGGTCGGTCATGCTCAGCAGCCAGAGCAGCACGAGCCCGGTCGAGACACGGAACGCCCGTTGTCCGAGAACCGTTGCGCCGGGACTCGGTGGTGACCCGGCCTGGCCCCGTTGGAGGCCACGCGAGGTGCCTCGCCGATGGTAAAAGTGCAGAAAGGAACTGACCAGCGTCGGACGCCCCGCCGAAGAAACTCGCATTCGATCGATATCGAGCCTCGCTGCGGCCGACATCACTTGAGAACCGGACCGGTCGGCAACTTTTCGCGGCCCGCTTCGTAGCATGAATCGATGATGACGGTTGCGTCTGACATACCGGTTGAGAAGCTGTCTTGGGCATCGATGAAGCCGCGGTGGCCGAACCCCGCGGCACTCTTGCTGGCGGTCTTAGCGTCGGTCTTAGCGTCGGGCGTGCTGGCCCAGCAGCCCTCGGCGGCGCCTGAGCCGCCTGTTTATCTGGACGACGCGCCGGCCGCGAGCGAGACGCTGCGCCAGATCCCCGCCCTTCTCGCGGCCGGGAGCGCGGGCGAAGCGGTCCGAGAGCTCCAGCGTGTTCTCGATACGGATCCCGGCCGGGTTCTCACGGATCCGAACGAGCAGGGCGTCTACCAGCCCGTCCGTCACGCAGTCCACGAGGTCATTTGTTCCAACCCCACGCTGCTCGCCAGGTACCGGGTCGAGTTCGGCCAGAGCGCGCGGGCGATGCTCGAACAGGGCGACCTGCGTCGCGTGGAGCGATTGTTCGGGATGACGCGGGCGGGCTTTGCCGCGGCTCTCTCGCTCGCCGCCCGCTCGCTCGAGGACGCCGACTTTCACGCGGCACGCCTCTCGCTCGAGCGCCTGCTCGATCATCCAGACGCGGCCGAGCCCGCCCTCGCCGGGCCCGTCCTCTCGCTCGCCGAGGTCCTGTCGTCGTACATCCCGGTGGGCGAGCTCACCGGCCGCTGGGCAGCGCTCGCCGGGCGCGAGCCGCGTGCGATCGCCGAGGTCACGCCGCCGGCTCTGCCGACGCAGACCGACCCGATGACGCCATCGGCCGAAACGATCGGGCCCGACGCGGGTCAGAGCCCGATGTGGTCGGCCTTGATCGATCCGGGCGGGGAGCGGCTCGGGCTGTCCGAACGCCCGGTCGACGAAGTGCTTCCAGACGCGCCGGCCGCGGACTCCGTGACCGTCTGGACGTATCCGGCGTTCGCCGGCGACCTGGTGGTGATCAACACGGGCGCTTCAGTCATCGCTTGGGACCGGTTCACGCTGCGCCGTGTCTGGACCTACGTGCCCGATCGCAGAGCAGTCGCCCAGGGCCGCGACGCGAGCATTCCCGACGATGCTTTCCCGGTCACGCTGACCGCCGAGGGATTGCTCGCCGAGATCGACCCCGGAACGAGCCAGCGGCAACTCGTGCTGCTGGACACCGAGACCGGGCGGCCCAAGTGGGAGACGCGCCTCACCGCGTTGGGCGATGGGCTGACCGACGCGCGTGTTTCCGGGCCGGTGCTTGTCTCGGGAGGGACGGCCGTGGTGACGCTCGAGGCTTCCGAACGCCTGCGGCGTTTGAAGGGAGCCCGGCTCGTCGGGGTCGAGATCCGGACCGGGCGTGTGGTGTGGGAGCGCACGCTCTCGTCGGCCGGCGCCACCCGGCGGAGGAACGACCGTTCGGTCGTGCACGCGTCCACGCTCGTCGATGGGATCGTGTTTGCCTGCGACAGCCGCGGGGTGGTCGCCGCGGTCGAGGCGCACTCCGGCCGACCGCGATGGCTCAGAACGCTTGGCGGCCGCGAAGAGCTCAACCCCGCCCTGAGGAGCCAGCCCTGGCACCAGCCGGCGGCACACGTCGCGACGCACAACGGCGTCCGGACCCTGATCGTCCTTTCACACGACCGGCGTTCGCTGGTGTCTCTCGACGCTGCGACAGGCGCCCCGCGCGACGCCGTCGACATCCGGGATAGCACACCCCCGAGCTACGTCCTCGCGGATGTGCCGGTCGCCGCTCAACGCCGCCCGCGTATCTTGCTGTTCGAACGCGACCGCGTCTCGACCCTGCCCTTAGTCGGCTTTTCCGGGGAGCGGCCGACGACGCTGCTGGAGTACAGTGGGGAGTCGCCCGTCGGCCGGGCCCAGGTCATCGGCCGCACCCTCGCTATCCCAACAACATCCGGGCTTTCGCTTGTTGACCTTGACACGGACAAGGTAACCCGACGCCCGCTCGACGCCCCGGGCAACGCGGTGATCGACGACGGCCAGTTGCTGACGCTCGCGGGCGACCGCCTGTTCGGCTACCTCGCCTGGTCGGCGGCCGAACGAGAGCTGACGGACCGCATCAACAACAACCCGGGCGACGCCGGGCTGCTGATCACGTTCGCACAGATTGCTTTCCGCGCCGGCGCCGCCGACAGGGTGACCGACGCGGTCGACCGCGTGATCGCCGCGATCGCATCCGCCCCGGCCGACGATCCGATCAGGGCCCGCCTGTTCGAAACGGTCCGGGGCATGATCGATCGTCTGCCCGGCAACACCCGGGGGCTCACCCGGGCAGAGCTGCTGCCCCGGCTCGATCGGATCGCGGCGACACCGACGCAGACCGTTGCGTCGCTGCTGGTCGGCGCCGAGATCGACCGGGCCGGCGGTCGGCTTGATGAAGCCGCGGCCCGCCTGCAACGCATCTTGCTGAGACCGGAGCTCACCGCGGCGGAGTTCCTTAGTGGACGCGTCCGCGTCCGCGCCGGCGTCGTTGCGACGCGGCAGATCCGGGCGCTGGTCAGGAGCGAAGGGCCACGCCCGTACGAGCGCTTCGCGGCCCAGGCCCGAGAGCGCCTCGCGGCGGCGGACGCGTCCGAGCCGGCGGATGCATCGCTCCTCGAGCAGGTCGCACGCTCGTACCCCGCCGCCCCCGCGGCGCGGGACGCGTGGCTCGCGGCGGCAGACGCCCACTCGGCGATCGGCGATCGCGCGGCCGAGGCGGGCGCCCTCGAGGCAGCGCTCGCCGCGGTCTACGCGGCGGTCAACCCCGAGACACGGACGATCACCGAGGGCGGGCAGACGGCGGCGGAGATCGTCGGGCGGTACACCGCCGGTGTGGTTGAACGCGGACGCCCGTTCGCCGCGGCCCAGGCACTCTCGCGACTCATCGACACCGCGCCCGGGCTGGCCCCCACGCTCGGTGGTGTGCCGTTCGACCCCGCGACGCGGCTCGCTGAGCTGAGACTGGTGATCGCGACCACGGACCGACGGCCGCGGATCGGCACCAGCATCGAAACCGTCGCGCAGGCGCTCGACCGCTGGAAGATCGTCCGCCCGCTCAGCCGCAGCGAGCGCGGCGGCCCGGCATCGCACGTGCTGCTGCGGTCGCGGAAGGCGGGCATGGTCGCCCTGTTCACGCCGAGCGCGGCCGACGACGGGCGGCCGGGCGAGCTCCAGATCGCGTGGTTCCGCGAGACCAACGGCCGAGACCCAAGGCTCCTGAGCCTCGATGCCTCGAGCGCGACCTTCCTCCGATCAAGCGATCGCGGGATCGTGCTCGAGCGGGTCGACGCGGTAACCGGGGAGACCGTCAGCCGGACGCCCGCGCTGTACGACGTGCTCGGCGAGCCTGTCCCGGCCCCGTCGGTGATCGAATCTCCGCTCGACGGCTCGGTCCGGCGGACGGACGTGCTGCTCGCGTTGAGTGCCCGGACTGTCATCGTTGCCGAACGCGGCGGACGATTGGCGGCCTTCGACCGGGAGACCGGGTCGGTGCTCTGGTCGCTGCCACGCGGGCTGCCGGTCATCAACGCGTTGGCGATCGACGCCGGTGTCCTCGCCCTCGGCGGACCTCTCCCGGACGGCGCCGGCGAGCTCGTGCTCTTTGACGAGCGGACCGGCAACACCATCACCCGAATAGATAGCGCGACCAGCGAGATCCGCTGGATGCGCGTGACGCCCAACCGGATGGTCCTGATCGCGACCGACGGGGGGGTCGCGGCCGTAGACGCCGCGTCCTCGGAAACGCTGTGGCTGAACGACGACCCGGCTCTGCGGCTGTCGGCGGACGCGTGGCTCGCCGCCGATGCCGACGGTGCCGCAGACCGCGTGTTGGTGCTCGGGCCCGACCGCCAACTCTGGTCGGTCGATCTCGAGACGGGCGTGCTCAGAGATCGCCCGCTGAGCGACTCGGGCCGCCTGCGGGCGGCGTCCGCGGTCCGGACGGTGCTCGCGGGTGGCACAATCGCGTTCCTGACCGACCAGGGGGTGCTGGTGTTCGGGCCCGACGACGAGCCGGTCGGTCGGGACGCGTTGCAGGCGTCGAGGCTCATGCCGACGCCGGCCGAAGGCGTCTACGCGACCATCGCCACCAACCCGCTCGGCCAGTCCGAGATCGCGCTGCTCGACGAGCGGACCGGCCGGCTGTTGTCCGCGACGCCCGTCGATCTGCGCGCAGACCCGGAGGTCATCGTCGCCATCGACGGCCGTGTGCTTGTCTCGGCCGGCGGGGTCACGCTGGTGTATTCAGCCGCGCCCTCTGATGTCGTTGCCGAAGCAGCGGCACCGCAAGGTGGTCTACCCCAAAGAGAGCCCACCGACGCCCCAACGGATACGCCTGATGATCAGTAGCCTTGGTGATCGAAGGTTTGGGCGGTCCCCGAGCGAGGTCACTGAGCGAGCATGACCGAGAAGATCGTGCGCCCTTTCATCCTGCCCGATACAACGGCCGGCGCGGCGAGCGGGGTTGACGGTGGCGATACCCGAGTTCACAGGGCTCGGCTTCAGGACACGCCGGCCGGCTCATCCCCGCGTTCGATCGCCGCGATCTTGTTCACCCGCCGACCGTGACGCCCGCCTTCAAACTCGGTACCGATGAACGCGTCCACGATGGTATCGATGAGTCGATCGCCGAGCAGATCGGCTGAGAGGCAGATGACGTTGGCGTCGTTATGGCTCCGCGAGAGCTGCGCGGTCAGTTCGTCGTGGACCGTCGCGGCACGCACACCGGCGACCTTGTTCGCGGCGATGCCCATGCCCACGCCGGTGCCGCAGATCAGGATGCCCCGGTCGGCGTCGCCCCCGGCGACACGTGTGGAGACATCGAACGCTGCTTCGGGATAGTCGCACGAAGTGCCCCCCGACGAGCCGAACCGGCTGACGTCGTGCCCGTCGCGCGAGAGACGCTCGACGAGCCTGTCCACAGCGTCCGATCCGCGATGGTCCGCGCCGATAGCGATCCGCATCTTCATGTCCTTTCACAACGCTCGGCACAACCCCGGATACAACACCAAGTCCACAGGCTGCTACCGCTCGCGGCCGCTCGCCCCGCCGGGGAGCAAGCCAGGGAGCATGTCGGGCAGTCGGCCCTCAACGAGCCGGTACAAACGTCCGCACACGTCATC
This sequence comes from Planctomycetota bacterium, assembly GCA_039815285.1. Taxonomy (GTDB): domain Bacteria; phylum Planctomycetota; class Phycisphaerae; order Phycisphaerales; family UBA1924; genus JBCBZP01. Next base: position 12,536 of record JBCBZP010000003.1, on the reverse strand, counting down.
ATACTCGGACGGGGGACCTCCGAACGGGTCAAGCACGTCCTCTCCCGATGGATCGAGCGCCTGAACGTTTGCTTCAGGCGCCACGCGACGGACAGCCTCCACGTGTCCCAGTGTCATGCCGTAGACGACATCGGCGTCGAGGGCGTCGCGGACCGAGAGCCCTTTCGACCCGCCCGGTGGCGGCGGAAGGATGTCCCGTGCGGCCAGAGCCGACATCGCTTCGACGGTGGGCGGCGAGCCGGCGACCGCCGAAAGCCCCGCGGAGTGTACCGCGATCTCGGTGCCCACGCGCTCCCCGAGCAGATGCAGAGCGATTGCCTCGGCCATCGGACTGCGGCAGGTGTTCCCCGTGCAAACAAACAAAACGCGTCTCACGATCCAACTCCATCTTTGGTCTGTGTGGTCGCGTGGGTCGGCAGCAAGCAAGCCGACCGGCCGCCGAGCGTTCGGCGGTGCCGCGCGATCCAGCAATAGCAGCGTTCTGCCAGCCAGGACAGCCCCGGCAGCATCATTGCCCAGCCGGGAAAAAAACCCAGGGGGGTCTGACGAAGAGTTCGCCGGACTGCGCGGAAGCCGACGAGCACTTCGCCGTGGCGCGTCCGCATCGGCATCCCCTCCAGAGCTTGCTCCATGGGGATGGGCAGATCGGGCTCGGTGAGCATGTCGCGGAATTCAAGCCGGGCGAACCAATCAAGCGAGGCGAGCACCCGCCTCGACCGCTGGCAGAGCCCGCAGGCCCCGTCGTAGTAGCACACGTCGGCTGGCATGGGTTCATGATATGTTTGGACCAGCGGGCTTGGTGCTCGGCCGAGCCTCTGAAACCGTTCTTTGGGCCGTGGGCAGTTGTTCCGCCTACGCTCAACTATGTAGGTTCGTGTTTCAGTCGGGTCGGCGGGTGTGGTATTGATGTGGTGTCGCGCGAGAATTGGAACTTTCAACCCGGAGTGACGAACAACTCTGAAATGGTTGTATCCGAAGTTGTCGGTCTGGACCGACCCGCCAAAGCGCCCTCGCGGGCAGACGGATCCGAGATGAACAGATCAGTGATCGCTTCACGGGCCGCGGCACGTCAGTCGGGGGTCGCGCCGCACGGTTTCACGCTGGTGGAGCTGCTCACGGTGGTGACGATCCTCGGCATCGTGATCGCGATCCTCGTGCCGGCGCTCGCGGGCGCGAGGAACATCGCGAAAAAGACCTCGAGCCAAGCGTTGCTGACGGATGTGCGGAACGCCGCCCTGCGGTTTGAGAGCGATAACCAGCGCCCGCCCGGCCGGTTTACACCCGCAGAGATGGGCAACAACACGACCGGGCTCACGGCGATGGAAAACGTCATGATCGATCTGGCCGGTGGTGTTGTCGGTCAGCCAGGGGGGCGCACCTTCGAGATCAGCCCCAACCCGGCCGCGGCGACGCCCATTCTGGTCGACCTCGACCGCATCGGCATCGAGACGGCCGACAACCCGGGCTACTTCAACCCGCCGAAGAACGCGTTCAAGAACGATCCCGAGGACGACGGGACACACGATACCGTCGCGAACGGCGGTGGAAACCACGGCCAACGGACACCCGCCGATGCCGACGCCTCCGACGCCATCCGTCAACTGCCCGAACTCGTTGATTCGTTCGGACAGCCCGTGCTCGCGTGGGTCCGGGATCCGATCGGCAAAGCCCGGGGCGTGCCTCACCTCGTCACCGATTTCGCTGCCGAGTTCTCGGTCGATGGAACGCCCACCTTCGCCTACTTCTACTGGCAGTCGAACGCGGGCTTTCTGCGGTCGAACGCGCTCGGCGAGGAGGGGCTCGATCAGACCGCACAATCGCTCCTGAACGTTACCATCGACGGCGGCACAACCGACCGCGTCGCGGCGATAGCTGCCCTGCTCGGGAGCACCTCGTTCCCCACGCTCCAGATGGGCACCGGCGGCACGACCGATGACCCCAGCGATGTCAACGGTCTCATCCCGGCTGCCGCCCGCGGGTCGGTCGTCTTCCACTCGGCCGGCGAAGACGGCGTCTACCTCGGCATCAACGACGAGGGCGCCAAGCAGATTCAGGGCCAGTTCCTCTACCGGCGAAACTTCTTCCCCGGCACCGATCCCGTGAACCGCTACGAGGACGAGAACGGCAACGACACAACGATCGACATCCTCGAAGGGTTCGACGACCTCATTGTCGCCGGCGGAGGCTGACCTGATCTGATCTACTGCCGAGGTGCCCTCGCCCGCCCGACCACGAGCCCTTGCAGCGTTCTTGGCGACCGCGGCCGGTGTGGGGCTTGCGCTCGCGTTCCCAGACACGGGCGCGACGCCCTACTTCGCGGCTTCACTCGTCTCGGTGGCGGTCGCCGTGCTGGCCGCCGGCTGGACAACACGCCTGGGGCTTCTCACGGCGCTCTCGCTCTCCGCGGCCGGCTTGTCGGCGCTGCACTGGGCGGTACCACCGAGCGGTTCGTTTGCCGCGGCACTGCCCGAACCGCCTGACGCCCCGATCCTCGTACGCGTTGAAGGGCTGGCCGAGACCTCGCCCGAGATCCGCCGCCCACGCCCCGAGTCGCTGGACGGCTTCTTGCCGATGCAGCAAACGCCCTCAGCCTCGTTCCGGCTGAGGCTGACCCGCGCCGAGTCTCGGGGCGCGTTCGTCCCGGTGGATGGCCGTGTGTGGGTATCGGGTCCAGCGAGCGTGGCGGACCGTGTGCGGGCCGGCGACTCGCTGCGGCTGATGCTCGTCGCACGCGCGCACGGGCCGGGGCTCACCACCGCGGATCCCCACGACCTGCGTTCGCTGCGTCGGCGCGAGGCGCGCAGCGTCGGCACCGCCCGCCTGCCCTCGGTCGAGCTGATCGAACGCACCGAGCCCGCGTCGGCCGCGGAGCGCCTCCGGGCGTCGTTCGTGCGGGCCCGGGCGGCCCTCCGGGCCCGCGCCGAGCGGCTTGTGCTGGGCGAAACGGACACGGGGTCGGCGTCGACATCGGTCTCGAGGCCCGCGTCGACGCCGCGGGCCATCCTTGCGGCGCTCGTCCTCGGGCAGCCTTCCCCGGAGCTCGAGCCCGCGCGCCGGGCCTTCCAGCGGACTGGGCTCGCCCACCTGCTGGCGATCAGCGGCTTCCACGTCGCGGTCATGGCGGGCGTCGCGCTGCTCGCGGTCCGGCTGACGGGCGAGCGCGGCGTGCTCGAGCCGCTGATCGTCGCGGCGCTGATCGCGGCCTATCTCGTCATCATCCCACCCCGCACGCCGATCCTTCGGGCGGGCGTCCTCGCGCTCGCGCTGCTGGTCTCCCGGTCGCTCGGCCGCGGGCACGACCGGCTCGCCACGCTCGCGTGGATCGCGACCGTGTTCGTGCTCGCCAAGCCGACGAGCCTGTTGGCGCTCGGGTTCCAGCTCTCGTTCGGCTTGGTCGCGGTGCTGATCCTCGCGGCCGAGCGTCAACGCAACGACGACGCCGAACGGCTCGAACGCGAGCCCGAGCCGCCGCTCGCACGCGTCGCGGCATCCGGTGCAGTCGGCTACGCGCGGGTCACGCTGCTCGCGTGGTCGGCGTCGACCCCGATCGTTCTGGCGCACCTGGGGTACGTCGCGACGTACGCCGTGGTGGCGTCGGTGCTCGCGGTGCCGCTGGTCGTCGCGATCCTCTGGCTCGCGTTCTTCGCGCTCTTGGTCGGCGTCGCGGTCCCGCCCGTCGCGGGCGTGATCCAGCCCGTGCTGCACGCGGCGAGCGAGGCGGTGTGGTGGCTCGTCGCCAAGGTCGACACGCTGCCCGGCAGCACGCTGACCCTCGCCCGCCCTTCGATCGCCTGGGCGCTCGCGACCTCGGGCGGGATCACGTGGATCGCCGTGCGGGGGCACGCCCGGCGTCCGGCGGTCTACGCGGTGCTCGGCGCGTCGGCGTTGTGGCTCGCCGGCGACCTGGCGATGCAGGATCGCCCGCCCGAGCGAGTCGTCGTCCGCCTCGACACGCTGCCGGTGGGCGACGGCACCTGCGTCGTGATCCGCACCCGCGACCGGGTCGTGCTCTGGGACGCCGGCTCGCTCAGCCCGAACCCGCTTGAGACGATCGCGGCGATGCGCGCGATGGGCATCACCCGCGTCGACGCGGCCGTCGTGACCCACGCCAACCTCGATCACTTCAACCTGCTGCCCGAGCTCGCCGAGGTCGTTCCGATCGGGCGGCTGCTCGTCAACCACACGATGGCCGCCCCGGATCCGCCCGGCGCCGCGTCAGCGCTGTTCGAGCTGACCGGACTCTCGCCCGAGCGGGCGGGGGTCGGCACGACGATCGACCTGGGCGAGGCCGTGCTGACCGTGATCGCGCCCAGTGCCCCGGAGGGGTTCATCGCGGAGAACGACCGCTCGCTTGTGGCGCTGGTTGAAGCCGAGACCGCCGTCGGGCCGGCCCGCGTTCTGCTGACCGGCGACATCCAGCGGGCCGCGATCGTTCGGCTGCTCGCGCGTGTCGGCGGAGACCTCCCGCCGATCGACGTGCTCGAGCTGCCGCACCATGGCTCGCACAACGACGCGTCGGAAGAGCTGGTCCGACGACTCGATCCCGCCGTCGTGTTCCAGTCGACGGGCGCTTCGCGCGTCGCCGACCCGAGGTGGGACGCGGTCCGAGCGGGCCGGGTGTGGCCGGTCACGGCACGCGATGGGCACCTGACGCTCGAGATCGAGCGTGAAGGGCGGGTCCGGGCGAGGACGGTCCGGTGATCGGCCCGTTGTTCCGCGTGGTAACGCTACGAAAACGGGCGCCAGACCTTTCGGCACGGCGCCCGCACAGATGCCATCAAGCCCGTGATGTCGTTCAGCGGCGCCGGCCGGCCACGAGGCCGAGACCCGCGAGCACCACGCCCGACGCCGGCGCGGGGATCGGCACGAGGCTGCCGCGGAGCTCGCCGCCAGTGAAATCGCCCGAGTGGATGTTCAGGTAGAAGTTCCCGGCGAACAGCGCGTCGACCTGCGACGCGGCGAACTGAGCGGTCCCGGTCACGCGGCCGTCGGTCGAGCCGATCGCCACGAGCGGCGACGAGAGCGACACGTTGGCGTCGTCGCCCGAGTTGAGGTTGAAGACGATCCCGCCGGTGCCGTCGAACGGGGCGGCGCCGCTGGTGATCTCGTGGAAGTGGATGCCCGAGACGGCGTCGAACAGCCCGCCGCTGAGCCCGGAGAATTCGAAGTCGAACGACAGAATGTTCGTCGAGGCGTCGAACGCGAGCCCCCCGCCCACTTCGCCGCCGAACGCGGGGCTGCCCACGCCCGCGCTCACCGGCGTGTTATTGCCCGCTTCGTTGCCCGGGAGCAGCCCGAACCCGGCGTTGCCCTGGAAGCTGAACTCGGTGATCTGTGCGGACGCCGAGCCGGCGATCGCGGCGACAAGTGACACGGACAACGCGTGGTTCATAGGAGACCCTTCTCTGCTCTTGGAGGCACAGCACACGGCCCTCGCGGCACCACCGCGGGGGTCCGATAGAAACACACTGCACCATGCCCGCGCCGGAGGCATCGGCCGTAAAAGCGGGCCGAAAAATCCTGATAACGGTGCCCGGGCGTCTCGGACGCCGCGCGGGGTCGGCGGCTCGGGCGGTCGCTCGTCGAGACCCGTGGCCGGGCGATCGCTCTCCTACGCTCCGCGCGTGCTCAACCTCACCCGTGAAGCCTTCGCCCAGCTCGTCGAGAAGCACCGGCACGACACGGACAAGGGGCGGGCCCTCGCGGTGCCGATCGCGACGCGGCTGCTCGCCGACCAGCTCACGCCCGTCCTCGCCTATCGGCGGCTCGTTGCCAAGGACAAGCGGACCGAGCCGTCGTTCCTGCTCGAGTCGGTGGAGGGCGGGGAGCGGCAGGGTCGGTACTCGATCCTGGGCGCGCACCCGGCGAGGCTCGTCACCGCGGCGGGCCGCAGCGTCACCATCACCAACGCCGACGGGTCGGGCCGCACGGGCGACCACGACCACCCGCTGGACGTCGTCAAGCGGCTGACCTCGAACGTTGTTCTCGTGCGCGCGGGCGCGGCCGAGCTGCTGCCCGACGGATTCGTCGGCGGCTGGTTCGGCTACGCCGGCTACGACACGGTGCGGGCCAACGAGCCCGAGAAGCTCGGCCGCCCCCCGAACGACGACCGCGGGCTGCCCGACCTCGCGTTCGCGCTGCACGACGGGGTGATCGTCTTCGACCACGTGAAGAAGTACGTGCACATCGTGCGGCTCGCGGTGTTCGACCCGACGCACACGCCGGGCGTGTCGGCCGTCGCGTCGTATGACGCCGCGGTGCGCGGGATCCACGCCTGGCGCGCGGCGATCGACACGCCGTCGAAGCCGCTCGCCGCGGGCGTCATCGGGGTTGAGCGGCGGGCGCTCGAGCTCCGGTCGAACACGCCCACCCCGCGCTACACCGACGCGGTCGCCCGCGCGCTCGAGTACATCCGCGCGGGCGACGTGTTCCAGGTCGTGCTCGGCCAGCGGTTCGAGCGGTCGTCCCCGGCCGACCCGTTCGACGTGTACCGGGCGCTGCGGGCGGTCAACCCGAGCCCGTACATGGGGTACATGCAAACGCCCGGGTGCATCCTGGTCGCTGCGAGCCCGGAGATCCTCTGCCGCGTCCGGCGTGAGGGCGGGGGCGTCGGGCCGACCAGCGGCCCGACCAGCCAGCCGAGCGGCAAACCCGCGGCCCGCGTCGTGACCAACCGCCCGCTCGCGGGCACGCGGCCGCGCGGGCAGACGCCAACCCAGGACGACGCGCTCGCGATCGACCTGCTCGCGGACGAGAAAGAACGCTCCGAGCACGCGATGCTCGTCGACCTCGCGCGGAATGACGTCGGCCGCGTCGCCAAGCCCGGCACGATCCGCGTCGGGCCGGTGATGGAGGTCGAGCGGTACTCGCACGTCATGCACATCTCCTCGACCGTGACGGGTGAGCTGCGCGAGCACCACGACTGCTGGGACGCGCTGGCCGCGGCGCTGCCGGTCGGCACCGTGTCGGGGGCGCCCAAGATCCGCGCGATGCAGATCATCGACGAGCTCGAGGCGGTCAAACGCGGGCCCTACGGCGGCGGCTTCGGCTACATCGGGCTCGACGGCGACATGGACATCGCGCTCGCCCTGCGGACCATCGTCGTGCCGACGACGGGCCCGGGGGCTCCGCGGGTTGAGGGCGGCGGCGACCTTGAGTCGTGCGCGGGGGTGTCGTGGACCTACCACGTGCAGAGCGCGGCGGGCGTCGTTGCCGATTCGGACCCCGACGCGGAGCACGCCGAGTGCGTAAACAAGGCTCGGGCGATGGCCCGGGCGATCGACCTCGCGGAGACCGCGTTCGGCGAGCCGACGGCGCCGGCGCGTTAGCAGGTTTCGCCGAACGGGCTCAGCGAACGGGCTCAGTACGAGAAGCTCTGCTCGTTGCCCATCAGAGAGAGCTCGACGAACTCGTCCTTCTGAGCGGCGGTCAGCAGCGGCCACTGCTCGCGGCAGCCCGGGCAGCAGAACGCGACGGTCTTCCCGTTGTGCATGACGGTCCCGCCGCCGGCGTCGCCGACGGGCTCGTTGCCGATCGGGCACCAGCCGTTGACCGGCTGGCCCGAGACGAGCCGTGTCGCGGCCGGCGTCTCGTTCGAGGCGCCCGCGTAGACCGAGCCGTCGCCGTCCGACGAGCTGCAACCGACGAGCGAACCGGCCAGCGCGAGCGAACCGCACAGACCGGCGGCCAGGCACGCGCGACGCACGTTGGACGGAAGAAGAGTCATTGCGAAGCTCCTTGCTTTTGGGCCGGTTTCAATGGACCGGTCGGTCCGTGATCGTACACCAGAAATGCCGGCACCCACAAGAGCTGTGTTGCGAGAAGGGTCGCCCGGGATCGCTGAGCGGCGACGCAAGCGCCGGTGTCACCGAGTGAGAAAGCGGTCTCATGTTCCTCGCGTGCTACCCGCCGGTGACCGGGATGGTCAGCACGGGGCCGACGTTCTCGATCTGGCCCGACTGGAGCGCGAAGAGCTGGTGCAGCACGTTGAGCGTGCTCTTGCTGGTCAGGTCGCTGTCGTCGATCCAGTACCACCGGCCGCGATAGCGGATGCTTGGGCCGGCCGACGACGACCGGTCGCCGCCGGACCGCACGCGGAAGTACGCACCGAGCACGCGGGACCAGTCGAACGGATCGCCCTCGTCACCGAACGTCTGGGTGACCACGCCGCGCTCGAGGTCTTTGTTCGACGGCTCGACCGCGTGTGAGAGGTAGAACATCGCGCTGAGCAGCGATCGCGTGGTGATGGGGATCGTGCCCGGGCGGGCCGACTGGTCGGTGCTGAAGACGATGCGGCGGACGCGGGCGGCGGGGTCGAGCCCGAGGAGCGACATCGCGTCGGCGTAGGCAGGGTCGTCGAGCGCGGCGTCTTGAAACTCGAGGGCGACGTCGCCGCCGCCGGAGTCGTCCGAGTCGCGCACCATCGCGAGCGTGAGGTCGTGCTTCTGTTGGAGCTCACGCAGGGCGGCGGCGAAGCGCCGGAACTCGTCGAACTCGGGCGCCGAGGTCGGCGTGGGCCCCGACGCCGACGGCGCGTTGGGCAGCGGGCCCAGCCGCTGGACCGTGACGGCGAGCAGCCGGTCGAGGCTCCAGCCCGAGTTGGCCATGAGCGCCAGCACGCGGAGCCGGATCGGCGAGAGCAGCCGCGTCGCGAAGCGTTCGCCCTGCAGGGGGATCATGGTCATGGTCGGGCGTTCGGTGTAGGTGCCCGAGAGGCCCGCGCCGATCGAGTTGCTGCCCGGCGGGCCCTGAGAGAGGTTGAGCCCAGCGGCCAGGCTCGACGACGCCCCGGTCTCGATCTCGTACGTCGTCGCGACCGTGGAGACCTCGAGGAAGACCGGCGCGTCGCGGTAGCGCAGGCGCACGAGGTTGAGCAGCACCTGCTCGTTCTGGGTCTGGGCGATCGCCTCGTTGTAGAGCGACCGCCCGGTCCGCAGCGACCGCGGGCCGAGGGTGTTGCAGCCAGCGAGCGGGGACAGGAGCAAGAGCGCGGCCAGCGAGATCAGGGCGCCGCGGCGGGGACGTTCGGTCGGCATGGGCGGAGCCTACCGCGTAGACCGCGTCCTCGCCGCACGATGCGACGCGATACCGAGCGGCTCGTTTGCAGGCGACGGTCAGGCGTCGGGCACGAGCGATCCGCCGGCGACCGCGGGCTCGGCGTCTTCGGACGACGCCGGCGTGTTCTTCGGCGTCTTGAGCTCTGTGTGTGTGTGCGGCTGTGTCTGTGCCCGCGTCTCTGCTTGTATCTCAGCTTGGGGTTCGCGTCTTTCGAAAGTCTCCGTGCCCGCGAGGCGACGAACGAACATCCACATGCTGCCGAGCCCGACGAGCACAGCGACGTGGAAGACCTCGTGCGACCGGATCACGCCGGCCCAGAGCGTGGGGTGACCGGTGAACTCGCAGAGCGCACCGGCCGAGTACGCGAGCCCGCCGAGGATCAGCGGGCTGACCTGCCGCAGCGAGTCCCGCTTCCAGAGCAGGATCATCGCGAGCGCTCCGATCCAGCCCATGCCGAGGTAGGTCAGGATGCTGAGCCACTCGGGGATCTGGTCGAAGAAGGCGGTCTTGATCCCCACGCCGACGGCGGCGCACGTCCAGACGATCGCGAGGATGCCCCAGCGCATGAAGCCGCGGAACGCGATCGCGTGGATCGGGGTGAACGAGCCGGCGATCAGCACGAAGATCGCGGCGTGGTCGAGGCGGCGGGTCATGTCGCGGAGGATCGTGCCGTGCGGCACCGAGTGGTAGAAAGCGCTAGCCGACAGCAGCAGCACCGCCGACGCCGCGAAGACCGCGAGCGAGAGCGCCGCGCCGAACCGGTTCGCCTTCCGCCGCAGGCCACGGCGGATCAGCCAGATCGAGCAGATCGCGGAGCCCACCGCACCGAGCAGGTGCGACCATGTTGAAAACGGATCGGCAAACGTCACGGGTTGGTCATCCTCTTTCCTGCTGGTTCACGCACGCGAACGCCGCCCACCGGGCGGTCAGCCCTCTTCATCGCCGAGGCCGAGGGCGAGCCCGTACCGCTTGGCGAACAGTCGGGCGATCGGCCCGGAGTCGCTGCCCTTCTCGAGCACGTCGACGTCGATGTGGAGGATGGTGACCGCGCCCGTCACCTGCCGGAGCTCGAGCCGCGCCGCCGAGCCGCGCTCGGACCGGAGCTTCCAGATCGATCGCGGGTTCTCGCCGTCCGGCTTGCCCATGACGTCGACTGCTTCGAACCCCAGGTCGGCGATCGCGGTCTCGACGGCGTCGGACGCCTGGGCGAACGGGGCCATCGCCGCGTATCGGACGTCGCCGTCGCTGAAGTAGCTCACGCTGCCGCCCAGCGCCGCCGACCCCGCGCCGACGAAGGGCGCCGCGAGGCACCCGCTCAGCGACCACGCGAGGGAGAGGGTGGTTGGTGCGAGCACGGCGCGGACACGGGGCATGAAGCAGCTTAGCCGCCGGCCGACAGCGGACGACGAGCTCGACAGCTCCGCACTCCGAGGCGCGGCGTCGACACGGCGTGGTCTCTCGAAGCGGGCGGCTCGATCAGACCACCCGGTCTTCCTTCGCGATGCCGAGCGCCGGCCGCACGTCGACCTGCACCAGCGTGCCGTCCTGCATCGCCTTCGCCGCGTCGGCGTCGACGTAGTCGGAGTGGCACGACGCCTTGCCGTCGTCGTCGGCCCCGACGGTCTTCTTGGTCTTGCTCGCGAGCTTGTGGATCTCTTCGGGCTTGAGGTAGCCGCGCTGCTCGAGGATCTTCTGCTGGTCTTCGGTGAGCGCGGCCGACTTGACGGGCTTCCCGTCGCCGTTGCGCTCGAAGCCCTCGGCCTTCCCGCTGGCGAACTCCTGGATCTCCTTGGAGATGCGGACCGAGCACCAGTCGTGCCCGCACATCGCGCAGAAGTCGGTGTCGACGTCGAGGTCTTCGTCGTGGTACGCCCGCGCGGTGTCGGGGTCGAAGCTCAGGTCGAAGTGCTTCTCCCAGTTGAGCGCGGCCCGCGCCTTGGTCAGCTCGTCGTCGGGGTCGCGCGTGCCCGGGATGCCCAGCGCGACGTCGGCCGCGTGCGCCGCGATCTTGTACGCGACGCACCCCTGCTTGACGTCCTCGCGCTTGGGCAGCCCGAGGTGCTCCTTGGGCGTCACGTAGCACAGCATCGACGCGCCGTGGTACGCGATCGCGGTCGCGCCGATGCAGCTGGTGATGTGGTCGTAGCCCGGGAAGATGTCGGTCACCAGCGGGCCGAGCACGTAGAACGGTGCGCCGTGGCACAGCGTGCGCTGCAGCTTGGCGTTGTACTCGATCTGGTCGAACGGCACGTGCCCCGGGCCCTCGATCATGACCTGCACGCCGTGGCGCCACGCCCGCTCGGTCAGCTCGCCGAGCGTGTGCAGCTCGGCGAGCTGCGCGGCGTCGGTCGCGTCGGCCAGCCCGCCCGGGCGCAGCCCGTCGCCGATCGAGAACGTCACGTCGTGGCGGCGCATCAGGCGGCAGATGTCGTCCCACATCGTGTACATGAGGTTTTCTTTGTTGTGCGTGAGCATCCACTTGGCCAGCAGCGAGCCGCCGCGCGAGACGATCCCGATGAGCCGGTCCTTGACCAGCCGCAGGTGCGCGCTCCGCACGCCGGCGTGGATCGTGAAGTAGTCGACGCCCTGCCGCGCCTGGTGCTCGAGCGTCTCAAGCACGGCCTCCTCGTCGAGGTCTTCCAGCCGCCGCCCGATGATCATCGAGTAGATCGGCACCGTGCCGATCGGGACGGTCGAGTGCTTGATGATCGCCTCGCGGGTCGCGTCGAGGTCGCCGCCGGTCGACAGGTCCATGACCGTGTCCGCGCCCCAGCGCTCGGCCCAGCGCAGCTTCTCGACCTCCTCGTCTGTCGACGACGACACGGGCGAGGCGCCCATGTTCGCGTTGACCTTGGTCTTGGTCGCCCGGCCGATCGCCATCGGGTCGAGCTCGTGCTTGAGGTGGGTGAGGTTCGCGGGGATCACGGCCCGGCCGGCCGCGACCTCGTCGCGCACCTGCTCGGCGGTCAGGTGGGGCTCGCGCTCGGCGACGCGCCGCATCTCGGGCGTCACGACGCCCAGCCGGGCGTGCTCGAGCTGCGTGATCGCCTCGAACTCTGCGGGGCAGATCACGGCGTGCGTGACGCCCAGCGCGTCGGTGAAGCGGACGGTCCGGGTGTCGTGGTCGCCCTTGATGTGTTCGGCGTCAAACGGCGTCGGGCGGTCCGCCGTCGACTCGGCGTGGGTCCAGCCGTCGGGCAGGAAGTCCCAGGCGGTCTTGGCCGAGGGCGCGGGCATGCCGGGCGTGTCGGGCGAGGAGAACGCCCGCGGGCCGCCGACGTCGGGCGCGTTGGCGAACGAGCCGGGCGTGGTCGCCGGGGTGATGCCGGGGTTGGTCGCGCCGCGCAGAGGAAGCGGGTGCGCGGGGGTGCCGTTGCTGGTCTGAATCATGGTCGCGATCCCTCCGCCGGTATGAGCCGGATCAGGTGCTGCGGGTGCTTCACAGCCGGGCCGAAACGCTCTCGGCCGGACGCCCCGTG
>JBCBZP010000012.1:0-67709 GCA_039815285.1 Planctomycetota bacterium | reverse complement strand
TCGTCGAAGGTCATCGGCGCCGTCGGCACACGCAGGTCGCGCTCGCAGTACGGCGCGTGCTCGAGGAACTGCGACGTCTGCTTGCTCAAGTACCTCGGCGGCGGCCCGATGTGGCTCGCGTTCATCGTCTCGAAGAACACGAACTTGCCCAGCGGCATCTCGGACTTCGAGAACCCGCCGAACCGCTCGTCGTCCGACCCGTCGTCTGGCCGCTCGTTGAACTCGATCCGGTAGATCGTGCCCTTGGGGATGATCACGTAGTCCTTGGGCCCGAACTCAACGAGCCCGAACATCGTGAACGCGCGGCCCGAGCCGTAGTGGAAGAAGTAGCACTCGTCGCCCTGGCCGTTCTTGAAGTGGTAGCCCATCTGCTCGGCGGGCTGGCCGATCGCCATCTCGACGTCCGAGTTGCCCAGCACCACGGCCCGGCCCGTCACAGCGTCGCCGGCGGGCTTCATGGGACCGGTCTTGAGGTGCCGCATCCGCATGACCGTCTCTTCGACATACTCGGTCTTGGTCGAGTAGAGCGCCTCCCAGCCCGTGACCTGCGTCGGCGGGTGGATGTGGTACATCGTGCTTGTGGGCCCGACGAACCCCTCGGTGCCGAACAGTTCTTCCGAGTACAGCTTGCCGTCCGGGCGGCGGAACTGCACGTGCCGCTTGGCGGGGAGGTGTCCGAGCTTCACGTAGTAGGGCATGCGGCCTCCGAAGTGTGAATCGCTGGTGTCTTGTGAACCGAAACGAGTCTAGAGCCGGAGCTGGGGGGCTCGGTGCCTGGATCGCAGGGTGGGCAGAATCACGGAAGACGCGGCGGCCCTTTGAGCGCGACGAAACGTGGTACGAACCAAGGACAGGATAAGGCATGCCCCGAATTATTGAGATTTCTGCGAAGGGCCCCGTCCGGATCGAGCCGCAGGAAAAGCCTGTCTTCGTCTGCGCCTGCGGGCTTACGAAGAACCCTCCGTTCTGCGACGGATCCCACAAGCCGTGCGGCTCGGAGCAGAACGACAAGGTGTACCGCTACTACCCGGACGGCACCCGCGACGTGGTCGAAACCCGACCGGCCGGCTAGCCCAGCCGGCGCTCACGGAACGACAGCGCGATTGATTCAAAGAAGCCCAGGAAGCTCCGCATCCCGAGATGCAGTCTGAGCCGCTTCATCGCTCGGTCGTCCGGGTCCAGGCCGATCGCCCGCTCGATCCAGTACCGGCAGCGGCGGTTGCGGTGCTCTCGAAACGCGGCTACCGCCAGGTTGTGCATCGCCGGAACAAACCGAGGGTCGCGTTTCAGCACCGCGGCCGCCCACTCGTTTCCCTGCGCCACGTCACCCTTCTGGAATGCTGCGACGCTGAGCCGCTGCAGCAGCTCATGATCCGCGATGGATTCGTCAGAGGGCCGCTCTTGGGCGCTCCGGAACGCCCAGTACGCCCGCTCAGGGGTCCCCGCCCGCAGGAGCAGGTCGCCGAGCTCGACGAACTCGTCGGCCCCGACAACGGCCCCATCTTGGAGCAGCGACTCGGCATCGGCTTCTAACATCCGTCTCGTACGAGCGAGGTCGCCGGGCGACCCGCGATCCATCAGGGCTTCGGATAATGCCCGCCGGACGCCGGGCTGGTCGCTGTCGAGCCGAAGGGCGAGCTCAAGGTAGGACAGCCCGGATTCCGGTCGGCCGAGGTCGCGCTCGATACGCCCGAGGGCAAGGTGCGCCTCGGAGTGATCGGGCTCGGTCTCAAGCACACGGCGGAGCTTCTCCGAAGCCTCCGTGAGCCGCTTCATGCGGACGAGCACGTCCGCGAGTTCCATGAGCGTGTCGGTGTCTCCGGGGTCTTGTCGCAGTTCGATCAAGAACAGCTGCCGGGCCCGCTCCAGCCGGCCGGTGACGGCGTGGGCCCGCGCCAGCTGTGAGTGAAGCTTCGGCAGATCCGCATCACGTTCGGCCGCTTCGCGGAGGCACACGAGCGCCCGGTGTGCGTCGCCCGACTCGAGGAGGGCTTCGGCCATTGCCGAGAACGGCCGAGCGTCACGGTCATCGATCTGCTGGCAGAGGTAAAAAGCTGTTTCGGCACGGTCCCGATCACCGAGCTGGGCGAACGCGTCGATGAGATGGAGTTGCGCGTCAATGGAACCGGGGTCGAGCTCAGCCGCACGCTCAAGCCACAGGACGGCCCGGTCGAATTCATCGAGCCGTAGGGCGGCGACCCCTCCGAGGAGATACGACACACCGTCCTCGGGCGAGAGCCTGACGGCGTCTTCAATCGCGCTCAGCGCCTCACGGTACCGCCCGGCCGCCTCCAGCGTCAAACCAAGGTTGTAGTGCCACTCGGGCTCAAACGGGTTGAGGGATAACGCCTCGCGGAGCTTCGATTCTGCGGCGTCAAACCGGCCACGCTCGAACAGGTCGTGCGCCTGCTCAACGAACTTTTCGGCATCCACCCAATCACTCATCGGCGGCCCTCAGTGAACACGGGTTCGCGTACTCAGCGTACTGTAGCAAGCGATGCGATACGAGCTTTTGCACATACATATCAGCCGTGGGGTCGCCCGCGCGGCCTTGGCTCTGGTTGGTGCCGCTGCGATCGCCGTACCGCAGACCCTCGCCGGACAAACGCTCGACCAATCTGCGCGGCAGCCACCGGACCCGGGAAACACCCTGACACTCGCCGACCCTTCGACGCACCGGGCGGTCGCCGACGTGTTGCTCGGGTCCGAAAGCTCGGACGAGCGCCGCCAGGCCGCGGCTATCTGGCTCCTCCAGACCGTGAACCGCCCTGAGACCGTCCGTGTGCTGCAGCAGACCCTTCACCCCGACGCACCGACGCAAGCACGCGCTGCGTTGTGCCGAGCCCTCTCCGAGTGCCGCTGGGCACCCTCGTCTGTTGGCGACATGCTGCTCGAAGCCCTCGGCGCGCTGCCCGCTGAGGAGCGCCCGCCACTCCTGCGTGCCTTGCGTGCGTCACCCAGCCTCGATGTGCTTGCCGCCCTGATCCCGGAGCTTGCCCAAGACCGTTCGGAAGCGGTCCGCGAAGCGGCCGTCGAAACGCTCGTCGCTTTAACCGGCCGCGACGATCTCGGCCGCGACCAGGGCGCCTGGCTGGCGTGGTTCGATACTCTCCCGGACGTGTGGTCTGTTCGCGCCGTGGAAACGCTGCGTTCGGGGCGGCTCGAGGCCGATCGTGACGCGGTTGTGCTCGAAGCAAAGCGGCGTTCGGCGTTGGTCGAGGCGTACTCGGACCTCATCCGGGCCCAGGATGCTTCCGGGCGGGATGGGTTTCTCGCTTCGCTTCTTCGATCCGACCTGCCAGAAGCGTGGACCGCCGGTCTCAACGGCGCTAAATACGCGCACGCCGACGCGGGAGAGACCGCCCCGCTCGTCGCCGAAGCTATCCGCGACCTGCTGCGCTCTCAGAACCGCGCCAAGCGACGTGAGGCGGCCCGGTTCATCCAGAGCATCAGCCTTCCCGTACTCATCGACGATGTCCGCCGCGCTCTCCTCGAGGAACGCGACCCTGTGGCAGCACGGTCCCTGCTCATCGCGGTCTCTACCGAGCCCAGCCCCGAAGTGTTTGCCACCGTCGAGCGATGGATGCGTGCCGACGTGGGCACCCGCGCCGCAGCCGCGATGGTCGCCGCCGAGCTCGCCCGTCGACGCATGATCTCTCCAGAGCAGTCGGCGGTTCTTCGATCGATCTACCCGGCGACCAACGATCCCTCGCAGCTTGACGGTCTCTCCCAAGCCGAACTCGCGATGCTCGCTGTCCTCGGTTTGCCGGAAGATATCGACGGCCTGATCGCGAGACTCAACGGACCTCACGCGGCCCGTCGCCGCGAGGCCGCGCTCGCTCTCGCCGAGTCACCCCACGGTGTCGCGGCACTGATCGAAGCGTCCCGGGGCGACCCGAGCCTGGTCTCCATCGCGATCTCCGCGGTCACGCGCTTCCGACCGACGCAAGCGGGCGTCGGCGACATCGTTTCCCTTCCGACGACGCCAGAGACACTGCCAGCCCTCCGCCGGATCGCGTCGCAGATCGCGCTACCGCAAGTCGTCACGCTGGGCTCCAGCATCGACCTCACGCCCGAGCAGCGGCTCGCCGTGCTGCAGACGCTCACCGGTCGCAGCACGGCCCCCGCCGACGCGGAGACGCTTGCCCGCGGCTTGACGGATCTTGCAGAACTTCACCTGCAAACCGGGGACGCCGCGGCGGCGGTCACAGTCCTCGACGGGATCTCAGACGGCAGCGATCGAAAGCCGGGAACGATCACGCGGCTGGTGGCGCTGCTGAGCCTCGGTGACCACGACGCCGCGCGTGATCTTGGCGCGGACCGTGACCAGTGGGAAGCCGCGCTCTCGCACCCCGCGATCGGCTCGTCTCACGCCGCGGCCCGTGAGGTCTACGACGAAATCTTCGGCGCCCCATCGCCGCCCGCCTCGACCGACGAAGAGCTTCCCGGATCGCAAGACCCAGAGGCATCGCCGGCCGGCGAGCCGGCACCCGACCAAGATCCTGCCGCCGAGCCAGTAACCGCCGATCCGGGGCCTGTCGATCCGGGGCCCGCCGAGCCAGGGACCGAGCCAGACGATGATGGCTGAGCACGACCCGCTCGCAGCCACCCGCGATCCGCGTCTTGTCGTGGTGCAGGAATGCGCGTCGACCAACGACCTGGCGCGTGAGCGGCTCGCCGACTCCTCGGCCGAATCGGGCTCTGCGTTTGTTGCGCTGCACCAGACCCGCGGGCGAACGCTCGGAGGCGACGACTGGGTGACCCCGGGCGGCGAGGCACTGACCATGAGCGTCGTGGTCGAGTCGCCGCCGTTGCCGGTCGCGTTGTGGCCCGCCGTTGCGGTCCACGACGCACTGAGCCTGCTCGGCGTCCGCGCCGGTCTGAAGTGGCCCAACGACGTGCTCGTGGGTCGCCGCAAGATCGCCGGCATCCTCGTCGAACAGGCGGCGTGCTGGCACATCATCGGCATCGGTCTGAACATCCGGCAGCGGTCGTTCCCGCCGCCCCTCGACGACACCGCGACGTCGATCGCTCTCGAAACTCAGAGCGGTCCGCCGGGTGTTCTCGAGACCGCCTCGGCCGTGCTCGACGCCCTCGACTTGGCCCGAGACTTCGATCTTGTGAGCGCCTGGTCTGAGCGGTCGAACATGCTCGGCCGCCCGATCGACTACCGCCGTGGCTCGGACGGCTGGCGCCGCGCGACCGCGGTGGCGATCGGCCCGCACGGCGATCTCGTGGTTCGTTACCCCGACGGGTCTGAAGCGGCTTGGCACTCCGCGCACGACCTCGACGTCCGGCCCGTCGACAACGCCGGATGAGCGTCCTCACCCGTATGAACCCGCTCCGCGGCGTGCCGAACAAGCGCGAGGTCCTCGCCTGGTCGGCCTACGACCTTGCCAACCAGTCGTTCACACTGCTGATCATCACGCTGCTGTTCCCGTCGTTCTTCCGCGACGTCGTCGTGGGCGACCCCGTGCAGGGCGCCCGGCTCTGGTCGGTCGTGAGCTCGTCGAGCCTGCTGATCGTCGTGCTGGTCTCGCCGTTCGTCGGCGCGTTCGCCGACGCGGGTGGGTTCAAGAAGCGTCTGCTGATCGCTACGGGGCTCGGGGCGGGCGTGTCGGCCTGCGCGCTCACGGGCGTCGGCGCGGGCGAGGTCTGGTTCGCGGCGCTGCTGTTCATCGCGGGCAACGTCTGCTATCAGGTCGGCGAGAACCTGCTCGCGGCGTTTCTGCCCGAGATCGCGACGCCGCGAAACGTCGCACGCATCTCCGCGTTCGGCTGGGCGAGCGGCTACGCCGGGGCGCTCGTCCTGCTGGCGATCCTCGCGGGCGTCTCGATCGTGGCGCCGCCGACGCCCGACGGCACCCGCTGGTTCTTCCTCCTCGCCGGCCTCTGGTTCCTCACCGGCATCATGGTCCCCGCGCTCGGGCTCCGCGAGTCACGCCCGATGGAGACCGGCGACGCGAACCCCGTCGCGGGCGCATTCCGACGCCTGACCGAGACGGTCAGCCAGGCGACCAAGTACCGCCAGCTCGTCCGCTTCCTCGTGGCGTTCTTCGTCTTCGCGATGGGCGTGCAGACCGTGGTCTACTTCGCCGGCATCCTGCTCGACGACTTCGGCTTCGACGCCGCCAAAAAGTTCCTCTTCATGCTCCAGCTCACGCTCACGGCCGGCATCGGCGCCGTCGCCAGCGGGTTCCTGCACAACAGGCTCGGCTCCCGCAACACCGTCTACTTCTACCTCGGCGTCTGGATCGCGACCTGCCTCGGGCTCGTCGTGCTCACGGCGGTGCCCCCCGCGTCGCGGCCCGAGTGGCTCTTCTGGATCGTCGGCAACGGGTTCGGCGTCGGGCTCGGCGGCATCGGGTCGGCGTCGCGCGCGGCGGTCGGCCGCTTCACGCCGACCCACAAGACCGCCGAGTTCTTCGGGCTCTGGGGCATGGCCTACAAGCTCGCCGGCGCCGTCGGAGCCCTCGCGTTCGGGCAGACCAAGGCCGCGTTCGGCACCGCCACCTTCGGGCCCGGCGGCGGGTCGGTCGGCGATGTCGCGGCCCTCGCGCTCCTGACGCTGTTCTTCGTCGTCGGGGCCGTCCTTCTCGGACGCGTCGACGAACGGGCCGGCCTGCGCCGATCGGTGCGAGAAAACAGGGCGATCGCCGCCCTCCGGCCGATGCCCTAGCGCGACGCGTCCGACATAACATCTGATATGACCGTGTCACAAACCCCTCAGGTGTCGGCCGTCCCGGACGCCCGCGGCCGCTTCGGCGACTTCGGCGGCCGCTACGTCCCCGAGACCCTGATCGCCGCGCTCGACCAGCTCGCCGAGCTCTACGCCGAGGTGCAGTCCGACCCGGCGTTCTGGTCTGAGCTCGACCACCTGCTCAAGAACTTCGTGGGCCGCCCGACCCCGCTGTACGAGGCGACGCGGCTGACCGAGGTCGCCCGCGCCGGCGCAGGCGACCCGAGCCTGGGCGCGACCGTCTGGCTCAAGCGCGAAGACCTCGCGCACACGGGCGCGCACAAGATCAACTCGACCATCGCCCAAGGCCTGCTCACCAAGCGGATGGGCAAGAAGCGGGTCATCGCCGAGACCGGCGCGGGCCAGCACGGCGTCGCGACCGCCACGGCGTGCGCGCACCTGGGGCTCGAGTGCCACGTCTACATGGGCGCCGAAGACGTCCGCCGCCAGCACCTCAACGTCGTCCGCATGCGGGCGATGGGCGCCGAGGTGATCCCGGTCGAGTCGGGCTCATGCACGCTCAAGGACGCGACCAACGAGGCGATGCGCGACTGGATGGGCTCGGTCGAGCACACGCACTACATCCTCGGGTCGGTGGTGGGGCCGCACCCGTTCCCGGTGCTCGTGCGCGACTTCCAGGCCGTCATCGGCCGCGAGACGCTCAACCAGTGCGCCGACGCGTTCGGCCGATCGCCCGACGCGATCCTCGCGTGCGTCGGCGGAGGATCGAACGCCGCCGGCATCTTCTACCCGTTCGTCGACGACGCGAGCGTGCGCCTGATCGGCGTCGAAGCGGGCGGGCGGTCGTCGGGCCTCGGCCAGCACGCGGCCCCGCTCTCGCACGGCGAGCCCGGCATCCTGCACGGCTCGCTCAGCTACGTCCTCCAGGACGCAAACGGCCAGACCGCCCCGGTCCATTCGTGCTCCGCGGGGCTCGACTACCCGGGCGTCGGCCCGGAGCACGCGTACTGGCGATCGACGGGACGCGTCGAGTACACCAGCGTCGGCGACGAGGCCGCCCTCAACGCCTTCACGCTCCTGGCGCACACCGAGGGGATCATCCCCGCGCTGGAGACCGCCCACGCGATCGCCGAGACGGTCTGCGTCGCCGCGGGGCTGCCGCGGGAGGCTCACGTTGTCGTGAATTGTTCGGGTCGGGGCGACAAGGACATGACCGAGGCCGCCCGCCTGCTCGACCTCGATGCTCCTGAGCGGTAGAACGGGGGCAGTAGAACGTCTGGCACCCGCCGATGACTTTGGGTTTCCTTGCCGTCCAAGGTCTGTTCCCAGTCCCGAGGGCTCAAGGCCGGGCAATGATTCCCTGAAGCGGTTGCGAGTAGCCCTCCCGTGTTCCGTCTCCCCAAGGCTGACGACCGGCTGAAGGAGCCATGATGCCCGATCCCGGCCCCGCCCACGAAGACACCATCGACCCCGCTGCTCTGGGCACGGACCAGACGTCCCGCTTCGAGGACGACGTGTTCCGAGCGATCGCGGCGGATGAGCCCGCATCTGGCGTCGAGGGGGCCGGCGTCGCTGGGGCGATCGACGCTCATCGGGATCACGCGCCGGGGACCGATGCGAAGCCGTCGACGAGGAAGGGGTCGGTCCGCGAGGCGATCGGCACCATCGACCACCGTCTGAACGCCGTTGGCGATTGGCTCGGTCACCTGGAGGGGGTCGAGCCGGTCGAGGTCTGGGAAGACGATCCCGACGAGCACGGCCGGCTGCTCGGGCTCCGCACCGAGGGCGACGCGCTCAAGGGCTGGAAGCTGGAGGTCGCCGTCGGCCCGTCGCAGGGCTCTTCGGATTGGAGCCCGCCCGAGGTCCTGAGCGTTGCCGAGCGGGTGCGCGCCCTCGCGCTCACGCAGCACCTCCTGCGGGAGGTCGTCGAGCATCAGCGCCGGCTGATCGCACAGATCCGGGCCGCGGTGAAGGAGTTCGACGCGGCGGCGGCGGCGATGGGCGTCCGCGTCGGCCGCTAACCTGCGGCATGACCACACCCAGTGACTGGCTCGCCGAGCACGAGGCCGAATCGATCGATCGGCTGTGCGATTGGCTCCGCATCCCGAGCGTCAGCACCGACCCGGCGTTTGCCGCGGATGTCCGGCGGGCCGGGGCGTGGTGCCGCGACCACCTGCGGGCGTCGGGCGTCGACGCTTCACTTTCCGAGACCGCGGGCCACCCCATCGTGCACGCCCACGTCGAGGGCGACCCGGGCTACGCCGGCCCGCACGTGCTGTTCTACGGGCACTACGACGTGCAGCCGCCCGACCCGGTGGACCTCTGGGAGACGGGGCCCTTCGAGCCGATCGTGCGTGACGGCCGCGTGATCGCCCGTGGCGCGAGCGACGACAAGGGGCAGGTCGCGATGTTTCTGGAGGCGATGCGGGCCGCGCACGAAACCACCGGCAAAGTTGCCGCCGGCGTGAAGATGACCGTCCTGATCGAGGGCGAAGAGGAGAGCGGCTCGGCCAACCTTGAAGCCTGGCTCGACGAGCACGCCGGCGAGCTCGAACGCTGCGACGTCTGCGTGATCTCGGACACCGGCATGCTTGCCGCCGACCGCCCGGCGATCACCTACGGCGTGCGCGGGCTGACCTACACCGAGGTCACGCTCAAGGGCCCGTCGCACGACCTGCACTCGGGCATGTGGGGCGGCAAGTGCCCCAACCCGCTCAACGAGCTGCCCAAGGTGCTCGCCCAGCTCTGGGACCAAGACCGCCGCGTCACGCTACCGGGCTTCTACGACAGCGTCCGCGAGCCGACGGGCGAGGAGCGTGAGAACTGGAAGCGTCTGGGTGTCGACGTCGTCGCGGCGCTCGCGGGCGTCGGGCTGAGCCCGGACGCCGACGTGGGCGAGGCGGGCTGGTCGGCGCTCGAGCGCGAGTGGGCCCGCCCGACCGCCGAGATCAACGGCCTGATCGGCGGCTACACCGGGGCGGGCGCCAAGACCGTCATCCCGACCCACGCCACGGCGAAGGTCAGTTTCCGGCTCGTCGCCGACCAGAACCCCGACGACATCCGCGACCGGTTCTTCGCGTGGCTCGGCGAGCGCACGCCGCCGGGCTGCTCGTGGGAGCTGATCGAGCACGGCGGCGGGCACCCGGTGACGACCCCGGTCGACTCGGCGCCGCTGCGGGCCGCGGTCGCCGCGATCGAGCGCGCGACCGGCAAGCGGCCGGAGCTGATCAAGACCGGCGGCTCGATCCCCATTGGCGGCCTGCTGAAGTCGAAGCTCGGCATCGACACCGTCTTTATGGGGTTCGGGCTCGAGGACGACCGCGTTCACTCTCCGAATGAGAAGTTCGACCTCGCGTGCTTCCGCCTCGGGGCACGCTCCCACGCGGAGTTGCTGACCGGACTCTCGGGTTCCGCCTAGTAATCGGGAACACCGACGGCGGTCCCGATCGATCCGATTACTTCCTGTGCGGTGTATTCTTCCTGTGCGAGCAGTTCCTCCCGGTAGCGGTTCTGCATCAACGCGACCTCACGCCTCAGATCGTGCACGTCGGTCTGGTCACGGAGGGCCGCGGCGAGCGACTGGAGGAACGTCATGATCCCGAGCAGGGCGATGCCGCCGACGATGATCAAGGCCGCAGTGGGAAGCATGTCACTGAGACAGTCGGCCAAACCCTGGTCCTCGTTTGCAACGAACTCGGCCTTGCGGTGCCTCCGGTGGGTTCTCGGACTCGCCGGTGTCCTGCTTGTCGGCACAGGTGTCGTCGGCCAGGACGACCCGGTCTTTGAACTGACCGTGGAGTCGGTCGGCGTCGGTGGGCTCGCCCGAGAAGGCGACTGGGTTGGCATCGAAGTGCGTTTCCGCGACCCGTCGGACGAGCCCCGCGAGGTGCTGCTCGAGCTGCGAGGGACCGACGCCGACGGCGACACCCCGCTGTACCGCCGCGCGGTTGCTTCGAACCCAGGCCGGGATCAGCGGGCCTGGCTCTACGCGTATCTGCCGCACGGCTCGGGGGGCCCGTCGCCGCTCGTGCTCAACGCGTGCGAGGCCTTGGAAGCGCCGGGAACGCCCGGTGGGTACACCGCTGGAGCAACCCTCGCTCGCGCCCCGGTGTCGATGGACGACGTGCTCAGCGCCGAGACGGGGATCCTGCTCGCGGTCGGACGGACGCCCGGCGGCATCCGGCAGTACAACGAGCGTGACCCGGCGGGCAACCGCCCTTGGCGCGAGCGAGGCCACGGGTTGGTCGAGATCGCCGGCGAACTTTCGCCGAGCGACCTGCCTGATCGGTGGACGGGGCTCGCCGGCGTCGAGGTCATGCTTTGGACCGACGCACCCCCGGGGCTGCTGAGCGAGCGTCGTGCCGAGGCGCTCCGGCGGTGGATCGAGCGGGGCGGTCACTTGGTGGTCGCTCCCGGCAGCCGGACCGACGAGTGGCTGTTCGGTGAGTCTGCGATCTCGAGGCTGACCCGCGGGCTTCGCACGGAGGGCAGCCGGCCGCGCGACGTGAGCAGCCTTCTCACGGCCAACAGCGTCGATCCGCCGCCCGGCGGCTTCGCCGTTTCGGGGTTTGTCGCGGAGCCCGCCGCGACCCCGGGGTCATCCGCGGACCGGGCGGAGTACCAGCCGATCCTGACGGATCGGGCCGGTTTGCCGGTCGTGGTGCGCGCACGGGTCGGGCACGGGGCCGTCACGCTGGTGGGCATCGACTTGGCTTCACCGAGGCTCGCCGACCGCGATCGGCCTCACGCGCGGTCGTTCTGGACACGCGTGCTGGGCTGGCGTGAGGGCGTGGAACGGGCCGCGACGAACGACGGCGGCCCGGCGATTATCGGGGGCCGGCGGCAGGCGATCCTCGACGAGTCGATCCGTTCGGAGGTCGGGATGTCCGGCGCGGCCGCGCTCGGGGTGCTTGTCGGGCTGTTTACGTTTCTTGGCTATTTCGCCGCGGCGGGACCGCTCGCGTTCTTCGTCCTCAAGCGGATGTCGAAGACACGCTTCGCCTGGACGGCGTACCTCGTCGCGGGCATGGCGTTCACAGGGATCGCCTGGGGCGCCGCGACGGCGCTGCGGCCGACCGAGCCGCTGGTGCGGCACGTCAGCTATCTCGACTTGATCGACGGCGAGCCGGCCGCCCGCGTGCGTAGCTGGGCGAGCGTGCTGCTGCCCGCCTACGGGCAGGGTGCGGTGCGTCTGGGCGGCGAAGAGGGCGCCGGCATCATCACCGCGTGGCAGGGCCCAGGGCTCGGCGACGGGCTGGTCGGGCGGGCGTTCCCCGACGCGAGGCCGTACGGCGTCGACGGCCGCGGCCCGGCCGAGATCAGTGTCCCGGCCCGGTCCACGGTCAAGCAGGTTCGGGCCGACTGGCTTGGCGTGTCGTCGGAGTGGGGCGGCTTCGAGGCTGTCGGCGCGGGCGGGCTGGGTGGCGGCGAGATCCGAGTCGATCCGTCGACCAACCGTATTTCGGGAAGACTTCGCCACCTTCTGCCGGTCGCGCTGACCGACGTGACGGTCGTCGTCAATCGAGGGCAGCGGCCCGTTTCGAACGTCAGCGGCGATCGGCCCGTCTTCAACGCTTCGGTGTACCGGCTTACCGGGCGGTTCGAGACCTGGGACGCCGGGCAGGAGCTCGACCTCGCCGAACTCGCGGGATCGATCCGCTTGGCCGACGCGACCGCCGACGCGTATTTCCGCGAGCTCACACGCAGGACCGACTTTTCCTCGATCGAGCTCGACGACCTGGTCTCCTACGACCGGGGCGAGGCGTTGACCGCCGCGGGCTGGACGAGCCAGTTCGACCCGCCGTCGCGGTCGGGAGACGTCTCGAACTCGGTCGTCGCGCTTCGTCGCGAGACCTTCGGACTCGACCTCGCGAGGTGGTTCACGCGGCCTTGCGTGATCGTCGTCGCGCAGGCGGTCGACGGCGAGGGCGACAGCGTGCCCGCGCCTGCCCCCTTCGAGGTCTCGCTTAACAGCGGGGCGCCCTCCCGACCCGTCTCGGCGGGCCGCACGATCGTTCGGTGGGTGTATCCTCTCCCGCCGGCGGCGCCGCGCTGGAGCGCTGAGTAGTACCGGTCACGACGGGAGGCAGCCGCACGCGTGGCGATGGTCGAGACGATCAACCTGACGAAACGGTACGGAGAGCTTGTCGCTCTCGAGAGCCTTAGTCTCTCGATCGAAGAGGGCGACTGCTACGGGTTCATCGGGCCCAACGGGGCGGGCAAGACAACGACGATTAAAATCCTCGCCACGCTGCTCAAGCCGTCGAGCGGGCAGGCGAACGTGTGCGGGTTCACCGTCGGCTATCAGAACCGCAGCATCCGCCCGCTGATCGGCTACGTCCCCGACTTCATGGGCGCGTACGAGGACATGGTCGTCCAGGAGTACCTCGAGTTTTTCGCAGCCGCGTACAACATCCACGGCGGCGAGCGGCGCCGTGTTGTCGGCGAGGTGCTCGAGCTCACCGAGCTCTCGTACAAGAAGACCGCCGAGGTCAACGGGCTGAGCCGCGGCATGCAGCAGCGGCTCAGCATCGCCCGCGTCCTGCTGCACGACCCCAAGGTGCTGCTGATGGACGAGCCGGCGTCCGGGCTCGACCCTCGCGCCCGCATCGAGATCCGCGAGCTGCTCAAGGAGCTTCGCCGGATGGGCAAGACGATCCTGATCTCCAGCCACATCCTGCACGAGCTCGCCGAGCTGTGCAACGTCGTCGGCGTGATCGAGAAGGGCAAGCTCGTCTTCTCGGGCAGCGTCGCGGAGATCCTGCGGCGGGCCCGGGTGGGGCGGGTCTACCACATCGAGGTCGCCGGCGATACGCGGGCCGCCGCGGAGCGGCTCGCCAAGGTCGCCGGGGTGCAGAAGGTCGCGCTGGTCAACACCGACGACGGCTCACCAGCCATCTCGCTCAGCCTTGATGAGCGGGCCGACGGCAGCGACCTGCCCAACCTGCTTGTCAACGCGGGCCACCGGCTGACCAAGTTCACCGAAGAATCGGTCAACCTCGAGACCGCGTTCATGCGGCTGACGAAGGGGATCGTTCAGTAGGATCGACGAACTGCCGCGTGGTGTTCGCGCAGTCTGATGGAGCCTGTTCCCCAGTCTCCCGCTCAAGCAAACTGAGTCGAATGTGTTTGGTAGTGACCGTCGCGCGATGGCCGATTTATTTCCATATTGCCCGCATTACTATAACCTTTGGTGTTTGCGCTAAAAAAAATTTGTCATAGTATTTTATACCATGACCTAGGCAGCAAGTCGGAAATGGTCTGTAAATCGGCATGAAAAACTGCCATGATGTTATATTAACAGGGCAGGCTTTGAAACAAAAATATAAAGCGTATTATATAAAAATGCCGACTTGCAGAATATGGCAAGCAGGCCTTGACTTACTGCGATGGCAAGTAAACTAATACTGCCATAACCACGGATGGTTTACTTATTTATTGTCGTATTGATAATTTCAACAATATCATTCGCGTTTCGTGTGCCGTCCAGGTTGAGGTCTCCGGCGCAATAGCTGCCGGGAGGCGGGCAGTCGGGAGTGTCTGAAGTTAGTGCCTCGCTGATAAGTTGAGTTAAATCTGAAACGTTAATTGAGCCATCTGTAGTGACATCTTGATTGAGAAGCGGCACAAAATCATTATAGTCAGCAAGAAGTAATGAAGATGCTTGCCCGGGGGTCCCTTGGAGTTCGCCTGGTACTTGAGGCCCGAGCCCAAAGGAGGGTGGCAGGCTGATCAGGGCTTGGCTTATTGAGCTGAAGCCTGGAGTGCCGCTTGGTGATGAGAAAACTGCCGTGAGCTCTTGGACGCTATAATAATCTCAGCCAACATCCAGGAAGGCGGGGTTCTTCGGGACAGTTTTAGGCGGGGTGGTGACTGGGGCGATCTCGCTGCAATTAATATAGTTTCGTGTTGAAACTCTGAAAAGCTCTGATTCCGTAAATAGGAAGGCTTCTGACCCAGCGAGCCGAACGGCCGCGAGGTACTCCCCGTTTGGGAATGCGGCTGTCGGGACGGCGATGCCAACGTACGCGTTATTCGTGGGTTCAAGTTCTACCGGGGCTTCAAAGGCGAAGACCTGAACAGGTTTCTCGCTTTCGGGCCCTTGGGTCTGGATCCAGCTTCCATGCCGTTATGAACGAGGCGCGGACATCTTCGATAGAGACTCCGGTCTTGTCGCGAGCTTCCTTGTTGACTGCCAGCAAAACAATAGATTCTCCCGGGTCAAAGACGATATCCGGCAGCGCGACGGGGCTTTCAGCAAGTACAGTGCTTGGAAGAGAGTAACTCAACTTGTAAAAGGCGCCACTTAGTGTATATCCGCTAGTGCTTCGATTTGTAACTTCAATCCAGTCAGATGCTAGTAGAACAGATGATAAATTTGGGTCTGTTGTTGCGTCAGCATGTGCCTGCGTGCTGTAAAAAAAATATCTTGTTTCTGAGCTTCAGCTCGAAACAGCTCGCTTATGGCAAGAGGGCGGCCGGCCTCCAAGAAGCTTTCGACCAGTGGTGACTGTGGCTGGGCAGCAGTGCTGAGTGCCAGCACGGGAAGGAGTGTGGCTAAAATTTTGTTATGTGCCATGGTTATCCTTATTTAAAGTTATTAGCAAAGATCACCCGTTACATATATACTATATTGTATACCTACTTTTGATTGGCTGTTTAGACAGAAGTCGTGGGATCGCCATGAGCCTAACCAGGCGCACCGTGTGTGAGGGCTTCGCCTCGAATTCCTCTTGTTGCCAGTTTTCGAACGTCAGCGGCGTTTATAAAACGGCAGAATAACAACTTCCGCCGCGGCGCGGGCGCGTCCGAGATCGACTTCAAGCTGGGTCCCGGTTTCACTGGAATCGCGATCGACATACGCCATCGCGATCGAGGCGTCGAGCGTCGGGCTGAGGCAGCCGCTCGTGATCTGCCCCACATGTTGCCCGCCGTTGGCCACAGGCATGTGCGGGCGTGCGGTTCTGGTGCCTTCCAGTCGGAGACCGACGAGTCGGCGCTGCGGGCCGCCGTTCTTCTCAGACGCGTGGATCGCGCCGAGGCCGACGAACGGCTCGCCGCGCTCGTCGTCGGCCTTGTCCGGGTTGATCGCGAAGCCCAGCCCGGTCGAGAGGGCGGGGGTCTCTTCGGTGAGCTCGTTGCCGTAGAGCGCCATACCCGCTTCGAGGCGAAGGGTGTCGCGGGCAGCAAGTCCGATCGCTTGAATGGGGCTGTCGGGCTCGCCGAGCGGTGAGTCCTTCATGAGCAGCTTCATCGCTAGCCCGGTCGATCCGGCTGGCAGGATGACCTCCACGCCGTCCTCGCCTGTGTAGCCAGTGCGGCTGACGGTGAGCTTGGTGATCATCAGGTTCTTTACCGCGAAGCGGTACCGTTTGAGCTCGCCTACTTCCGCCGAGACCTTGGACACAAGGTCCATGACCTTCGGCCCCTGGATGGCGACCATGGAGGTCGTGATCGTCTGATCTTCTATAGAGACGGTCAGATCGCCCGCGGCGCGGACCGTTTCGAAGTGTTCGAGCAGCTTGGCGCGGTTGCTCGCGTTGACCACCAGGAGGAACTCGTCCTCGTCGAGTCGGTAAACGAGGACATCGTCCTTGATGCCGCCGCGTTCGTTGAGAACGAGCGAGTACCGGCACTGTCCCTGCTGCATGTCGGAGACGCGTCTGGTGCAGAGGCGTTCAACGAGCCGCCGTGCTTGACGCCCCAGGATCTTCACGCGGCCCATGTGCGACACATCGAAGAGCCCACCGGACGCGCGGACCTGCTGGTGCTCCTCGCGGATCGAGCGGTAGCGGATGGGCATGTGCCAGCCTGCGAATTCGACGAGTGTCGCGCCGAGGTCGTTGTGCAGGTCGTAGAGCGGCGTGCGGAGCAGGTCGGTCATGTTGCTTGGATTCCTTGGGAGTACTCAGAAATTTAGTCCCGTTCGGTCCCGGTCGTGGCCACCCGCCCGGTCGGCGTTGTTGGCGAGCCGTTACGCTGCCGGCCACGGCGCGTTGTCGAGCAGACGCACGCCGCCGAAGTCGGCCGCCACCAGGATCCGCGCCGGCGGGCGGTCGGTGTCCTGGCGCTGCGTGTCACCCGGAAGCACATCGAGCGTTACGGCGTGCCGCACGGTCGCGTAGTCCACCCGCCCGCCGGCGTCGTGGATGATCGAGCCCATGACCGACTCGGCTTCGGACACCGTGCCCTGGTCGGAGGCCGCTGCGACTGCCGCGGGGATCGCGAGGGCTTCCTCTCGCTCTTGAGCGGACAAGTGCCGGTTCCGGCTCGACATCGCGAGTCCGTCCGGATCGCGTTCGATCGGGTGCGGCACGATCTCGACGCCCTTGGCGATCGCGCGCGCGATGAGCAGTTGCTGCCAGTCTTTTTCGCCGAACACCGCCGCCCGGCAGGCGGTCAGCGAGAACAGCCGCCGAAGCACGCGCACCACACCCAGGAAATGCCCCGGGCGTCCGTCGTCTTCGAGCCCCTTGCCGGACGCGACGCCGGGGAGCCGCGCGTCGACCGCATCGGCGCCGTCTGGGTACACCTCCTGGGTCGCCGGCGCGAACACGGCGTCGGCCCCGGCGGCCCGCGCCGCGGCGACGTCGGCCTCCAGATCGCGCGGGTAGCGGTTGAAATCGTCTGCGTCGTTGAACTGCTCGGCGTTGACAAAGACGGAGACCACGACGGGCCCCCCGGTTGCCCGCGCGGTCTCGATGAGCCGCAGGTGCCCGGGATGCAGGGCGCCCATCGTCGGCACGAGCACGCACCGCTCCCCGGCGGTGACGCCCATCAGATCGCCCCGAGTCTCGCACAGCATGGCTCAAGGGTGCGCCGACCGCTGGCCCGAATCAACCCGAGTTGATGGCTCGGGCGGTACAGTCGCGGCGATGCCCGGCCCCCGCGTGTTCCTGCTCATCCCGACGCACACGACGCGGCATCTCGCCCCCGCGCTCGCGTCGGTTGCGTGCTCGACCGACAGACCCGACGGCGTCGTGCTGACGTGCGACAACGACCGGCCCGACATCCCCGAGCTCGCGCTCCGGACGTGGCGAACGATCGACGCGCCCCGCCGTCCGCCCCTCGTCGTCACGCACCGATCGTTCCGGGGCGTCGCCAGCCTCAACCAGGTCCGGAACAACGGGCTCCGCGCGCTCGACGAACGCTTCGGCCTCCGAGACGAGGACCTGGTCGTCGTGGTCGACGGCGATACCTGCCTCGAGCCGCGCGCTCTCTCGGAGCACCGGGCCGAGCGGGCGGACTTGGTGATCCCGTTCCGGGTCGATCTGACCGAAGACGAGGTCGGGCTGTTCGAGCCGGCTGAGCTCGCGGGCGGCGCGTTCCCGCCGATGGACCGGCTGCTAACCCCCACCCGGCTCGAGCGCCTGGCCGCGCGGCAGCAGCGGTACGAGCGGCAGCTCCGCCAGAAGAAGACGCCGATCGTGGGTCGCCTGGTCAAGGCGCACAAGCCCAAGCTGATCGGCGGGCACCACGCCGTGCGGGTGCGGGCCCTCCGCGCTGTCAACGGCTACGACGAGGCCTACACCGGCTATGGCTACGACGACGACGACCTGTCGAGGCGGCTGCACCGGACCGGGGCGGGCGTGTCGATCCGCGTGGGCGACGTGCACGCGTTCCACCTCTGGCACCCGACGCGGGCGCCCGAGAAGCCGAGCGACGCGCCGGGCTACGGCCGGTTTATCGACGACGCGGGCGACCCGATCCGGGCCGATCTTGGCTGGCAGACACCCGGCGACCAGCCCGAGGTCGTCACGATCGAGGAGTCGGCATGCAAGGGATGACCTGGTCGGACCGGCTGGCGACGCTCGTCGGTCCCGTGCTCGCTGAGACGCCGCTCGGGAGCCCGCCCGCGGGCGCCGCCGCCGCCTGGGCCGAGGCGTTTCGCGACGAGCGGGGCAACCGCCGCCGCAGCGACGGGGCGTTGCTCGCCCGGCTGCTGGGCGAGTCGGCGTTGCCCGCAGCGCCGTCGGACTCGCTCGATGTCCGGCTCTGGACGGACGCGGCAAACAGCGTGACCGATGCGGCCGAGGACCTCGTGTCAGCCGACGGGCCGCTCGCGCCGCTCGCCGACGGCGTGATCGAGGTCTGGACCGAGTCGGAGCTGTCGGGGATCCAGGCGCTCCGCTCGCTGGCGTTGGCGGTCGAGCGGCATGATCTCGCCGAGCGGGCGCTGCGGGCTGCCGCGTGGCACGTGGACAACACCCAGCCTGACAACGCGACCAACCAGCCCTGGGCGATCAACGTGTTCGCCGAGCTCGCGTCGCGCCCGGGCACGCGCGGCGTCGAGGCTGAGATGTACGCGCAGACCCTCGTTCACAACGCGCTCTTTCCGCGCGGGCGGCCCGAGCGGTTCGCCGCGTGCGTAATGCTCGAGGCGTCGCGCGGGCTGTTGGCGATCGGGCTTTAGCGAGGAGTGGGGGGACGAGCGTTGACGCTCAGACGACGCCGGCGAGCGAGCCGTCGGGTGTCGTCTGAGCGTCGGGCAGCCAGCGGGCCAGGTCGAGGCCCTCGCCCCTGGCTTTGACGATGTCGGCCGGGCCGTGCTTGCGGACGATCGCCGCGGACAGCAGCCCCATGAACACCGGCTGCGGGCTCAGCGGGCGGCTGGTCAGCTCCGGGTGGAACTGCGCCGCGACGAAGAACGGGTGCGTCGGGCCCGTCTGGCCGGGCTTTCGCCGGGCGGGCAGCTCGGCGAACTGCATGATCGGCTGATCGGGATGACGCCCGGAGAACACGAGCCCGCCGTCGGCGAGGCGGTCGATGTACGCGGGGTCAACCTCGTAGCGGTGGCGGAACCGCTCGCGGATGCTCGTTGATCCGTAGAGCTTGTGGGCGAGCGAGCCGGTCGCGATCGCGACGTTCTGGGCGCCGAGCCGCATGCTCGCGCCGAGCCCTTCGATCTGCTTCTGCTCGGGCAGCTCGTCGATGACGCGGTGCGGCGCGTCCGGGTCGAACTCGGTCGAGCTGGCGCCCTCGAGCCGGCAGACGTGCCGGGCGAAGTCGATCACGGCGACCTGGAACCCCAGACAGATGCCGAGGTAGGGCACGCCGTTCTCGCGGCAGTACCGCGCGGCGCTGATCTTGCCCTCGACCCCGCGCGAGCCGAACCCGCCGGGCACGATCACGCCGTCGAGCCCGCGGAGGACGTCAGCCGCGGTGTCGTGGGTCATGCCGGTCGTATCGACCCACTTCAGGTCGACCTCGGTCCGCAGGTGGATGCCGACGTGCTCGACCGCCTTGAGGATCGACGCGTAGGCGTCGGGCAGCTCGGTATACTTCCCGCTGATCCCGATCGAGACCGAGCGGGGCTTGGACGCCGCCAGCCCGCGGACGAACGTGCCCCAGCGCTTGCGGGCGTCGTCCTCGTTCGCCTGGTCGACCCGGTCGTGCAGCTCGATGATGGAAAGGATCTCGCGGTCGATCCCGCCGACGCGGAGCTCCTCGGGGATCGAATAGATGCTCTCGCGGTCGTGCATGCTGAAGACGCGCCGCATGGGCACGTTCGAGAACATCGCGATCTTCTCGCGGATCGAGCGGTGCACCGGGTTGCTCGCCCGGCAGGCGACCACGTGCGGCTGCACGCCCGCCTCCATCAGCCGCTTGATGCCCAGCTGCGCCGCCTTGGACTTCTGCTCGCCGAGCGCCTCG
Source organism: Planctomycetota bacterium (assembly GCA_039815285.1). Classification (GTDB taxonomy): domain Bacteria; phylum Planctomycetota; class Phycisphaerae; order Phycisphaerales; family UBA1924; genus JBCBZP01. The sequence continues at coordinate 47,356 of JBCBZP010000012.1, read as the reverse complement.
GGCTCGATGACGTACGTCAGCGCGACGAAGCAGACCGAGCCGGGCCCCTCCTCGAACGCGAGCTCGCGCAGCGCCTCGATGTAGAACCCGTTCTCGTAATCGCCCACGGTCCCACCGACCTCGACGAAGACCACGTCGGCGGGGTTCGTGCCGTCGCCGCGGGTCGCGACCTCGCGCAGGCGCCGCTTCACCTCGCCGGTCACGTGCGGGATCATCTGGACGTCGCGGCCCAGGTAGTCGCCGCGGCGTTCGCGCTCGACGATCTCTCGGAAGATCTGCCCCGAGGTTGTGAAGTTCGACTCGGACATGTTCTGGTCGAGCAGCCGTTCGTAGGTGCCAAGGTCCATGTCGCACTCGGTGCCGTCGTCGAGCACGAACACCTCGCCGTGGCGGTAGGGGTTGAGCGTGCCGGCGTCGACGTTGAGGTAGCCCTCGAGCTTGACGGGCGCGACGGTGAGCCCCTTGTCTTTGAGGACCTTGGCGACCGACGAGCTGAAGATGCCCTTGCCCAGCCCGCTCATAACGGTGCCGAAAACGACGACGTACTTGTGCGCCCCCCGGCTGTAGCCGCGGGGCAGCGGGCTGAAGAACTCGGTCCGCCCCGCCGACGCGCCCGACGCTTCGGACGACCGGGTGAGACCTTCCAGTGCCGACGCGTCTTCGCTGCTCATGCCGAGCCTCCGTCCGGGCCTGCTTGCCCGCCGATGTGAGAACGCACCTCGATGCCGCGCCGAGCCCGTCGCGCACCGTCGGCCTCCGGGGCCGCTGAGAGCACCATGAGAAGACACCCGCCCTGTTCGTCAGCAGGATGATCCAAAGCTCGAATGCGATGGGGGGGCATGAGACATAGTAACGGCGACTCTGAAGTTCTCAACCCTGCTGGGGTGTTCACCCCCAGGGTGTCGCCGCGAGCTCGATCACCCGGAGCTGCCTGATCGCGAGCTGTCTTACAAGCGGGCTTTCCAAGTGGCTTTCCACCGGGCGACGAACGCCGCGTACTGCTCGGGTGTGTCGATGCCCGGCGGGCCCGGGCGGTCGACCAGCGCCAGGCCGATCGGGAAGCCGTGCTCCAGCACCCGGAGCTGTTCCAGGCGCTCGGCGGTCTCGCAGGGCGTCGGCTCAAGGTCCGAGTACGTCCGGAGGAAGCTCACGCGGTAGGCGTACAGCCCGAGGTGCCGGAGCCGCCCGGGCGGCAGGCCGTCACTGCCGGGCGACACGCCATCTCGGTCGTACGGCACGGCCGCCCTGGAGAAATACATCGCCCGCCCCGAGCGGTCGGCGACGACCTTGACCACGTTCGGGTTGCCCGCGTCGGCGGGGTCGAGCGGGCACGCCGTCGTCGAGACGGGCTCGTCCGCGGCGCGCAGCCGGCCCACCGCGGCCTCGATGTGCTCGGGCTCGATCTCCGGCTCGTCGGCCTGAACGTTCACGACCACGGCGTCGTCGTCGAGCCCGAGCAGCACCGCTGCCTCAGCCAGGCGCGACGTTCCGTTCTGGTGGTCGCGTCGGGTCATCACGTGCCCAACGCCGTGGGGCTTGAGCGCCCGCGCCAGCTCGGCGTCGTCGATCGCGACCACCACGCGACCGATCGACGGGGCCCGGGCCGCCGCCTCGGCCGCGTGGACGACCAGCGGCTTGCCGGTCTTCGACGCGAGCACTTTTCTCGGGAAGCGAGACGACCCCAGCCGCGCCGGGATGATGGCGGTGACGGGCTCGGTGACGGGCTCGGTGACGGGCTCGGTGACGGGCTCGAGTGCTGGGCCGGCCTCGCCGGTTGGGTGCTGGTCCGAGTCGGCGGGCATCGCGGGCCGCACCTCAGCCGCGGAGCTCGGCGATCAGCCCCTTGAGCTGCTCGCGGACCTGCTTGATGTCCCGGTAGCCGAAGTCCTGCCTCATGATCTTCGACGCGATCGAGTCGGCCTCCTCGACCGCTGCGACGTCGCGGTTCTCCTCGGCCTGCCGGCGGAGCAGCGCGACCAGCGAGTACTGCATGTCGAGCCCCTGGCCGTCGGATGGGTCGCCGTGGAGCGAGATTGCTTCGCGGAGCGACTCGATCGCCTCGTCGACGTAGCCGACCGCGGCGAACGAGTCGGCGAGCAGCCGCAGCGAGCGCGGGCGCAGCTTGACCTCGCTCTTGGACTTCTGCAGCAGCGGGATTGCCTGCTCGTAGTAGTCGGCCTTGAGCGGGCCGAGCGTCACCATGCGGCGGGCCAGCTCGAGCTTGTACCCGTTGTCCGACGGGAACTCCGACACCCGCCACTCGAACTCCTTGAGCTCCATCTGCGTGAGCTGCACCTGAGCCGCGAGGAACTTCTTCTTCCTGTCCTCGTCGCCGGGGTGCTTCTCGGAGTCGGCCTTGTACGCGTTGAACTTCCGCTTGGCGACGCGGAGGGTGATATCGCCGGCGGTCACCTTGAAGGTGGTCTTTCCGGTCGCCGCGAAGGCGTCGAGCGCGGTCTTCTTGGCGAGCGCCTCGTCGCGCTCGCCGCCGCGCTCGAGCAGGCGGCGGACGTAGCCCTCGGCCGCGGCGATGTCGTTTGGACGGCTTTCGTAGTCGGCCTTCGCACGCGCGATCAGGCTCTCGTGCGTCGACGAGTCCTTGGCGATCCGGTCTTCCTCGCCGAGCTTCTGCTGCGCCTCGAGGTTACGGATGTTCTTCGCGAACCCGCCCTGCTCGCCCGTGAACCCGCCGCGGCTCATGGTCGCCTCGGCCGACATGTTGCGGACGCGCGTCGCCAGCGCACCGTCGCCCGGGTCCATCTGCACCGCGATCTCGCCGCACTTGGTCGCCTTGTCGAACACACCGAGGTCGCCGAACAACGCCATCAGCTTGACGAACGTGTCCTTGCGCGCCTTCTTGTCGTACTTGGCGACCTCCATCGCCCGCTCGCCGAGCGCGTACGCCGACTCGGGCAGGTCGAGCTTGATCGCGGTCTCGAACGCTCTGACCGCCCGCGACGTGTCGGTCGGCTTCGTCCCGTGCTCGAGCAGCGCCTCGACGTACTTCGTCGAAGGTTCCTTCCCGGAGATCGCCTTGGCGACCTCCTTGCCCGGCCCCTTGGCGTTCTCCACGGCGAACGCGGTCGCCGACTTGAGGAACCCCTCCAGCCCGTCCATGCTCGCGGGGTGGAACTTGAGCCCGAGCAGCCACTGCTGCATCGCGAACTCGTAGTTCTGGGTGTCGTGGGTGGTCCGCGCCGCCTTGAACCACGCGCCGGCCTTCCTCGGGTCGGGCGCCCACTTGGGCGACTTCTCGACGTCGGAATCGGCTTTCTTCTTGAACAGCGCCACACGGTCCTCCGGGCTCTCGCCAGCGGGTAAGTGGTGAGTCTACGCAGCCGCCCGCCACGCTCTGCCGAGCTGCTCGGCCGCGGTTCCCCTCGCCCTCGGCCGATCGAGCGCCCTGCCTCTCGAAATCCGGCCGCTTAGCATGCCAGATGCCCGGTGTTGACCTCGATTCGCTCACCCTTCGGCTCTACCCGGACCCCGTCCTGCGGGAGCGTGGGCGAGCGGTCGACCCGTCGGATCGTCACGTTCAGGACGTCGCCCAGCGGATGGTCGAGATCATGCGGGCCGAGCACGGCATCGGCCTCGCTGCGCAGCAGGTCGGGCTCGCCTGGCGGCTGTTCGTCGCCGACGTGCCCCCCGACCCAGACGAACCCGACGAGAACGCCGATCCCGCCTCGGGCCTGGTCACGGCGACCCACGGCCCGCTGGTCGCGATCAACCCCGAGATCGTCGAGCCCGGCCGCGTGCCGACGCCGCTGGAAGAGGGCTGCCTCAGCCTGCCCGATATCCGCGGCGATGTCATCCGACCCTCCGAGATCACCCTGCGGGCCCACGGCTTCGACGGCCAGCCCTACGAGCTCCGCACCGCCGGGCTGCTCGCCAAGTGCGTCCAGCACGAGTTCGATCACGTCGAGGGCACGCTCATCCTCGACCGCATGACGCAGATGTCGCGGCTCAAAGTCCGCTCGGCGGTCCGCTCGCTCGAGAAGCAGGCCGGGCTCTAGCGTGCGGCTCGTCTTCTTCGGTTCCGGGGCGTTCGGCGTGCCCACGCTGGAAGCACTCTGCCAACAGCACGACGTCGTGCTCGCCGTCAGCCAGCCCGACAAGCCCGCCGGCCGCAAGAAGATCCTCACGCCGACCCCGGTCGCCGCGTGGCTCAGCGAGCACCGTCCGGGCGTTCGCCTGATCAAGCCCGAGCGCGTCCGCGAGGACGCAACCGTCGACGACATCCGAGCGACCGACGCCGACGCCTGGGTCGTCATCGCCTACGGGCAGAAGCTGCCCGACCGTCTGCTCGGGCTCGACACCCAAGACCCCGTCTTCGCGATCAACCTCCACGGGTCGATCCTGCCGCGGCACCGCGGCGCCGCCCCGATCAACGCCGCGATCATCGCCGGCGACGACTTCGTCGGCTCGTCGGTCATCCGCGTCGTCAGCGAGATGGACGCGGGCAGCGTCCTCGCGCAGTCGAGGTCGGCGCTCGACCCGATGACGACCGCGGGCGAGCTGCACGACGAGCTCGCCGAGGACGGGCCCGGGCTGATCCTCGAGGTCCTCGAGCGCTTCGGGCGGGGCACGCTCGTCGAGACCGAGCAGGACGAATCGCTCGTGACCTACGCGGGGAAGATGACCAAGGCCGACGGATTCGTCGACTGGTCGAAGCCGGCCGACGAGATCCGCCGCCGGATCCACGGCTTCAACCCCTGGCCCGGTGCCTCGACCACGCTCGGCGGGCAGCTGTTGAAGCTCCACCGGGCCGAGACCGTCGAAGCGTCCGCGCTCGGGCCGGAATTCCCGCCCGCCGCTTCCGAAGCATCCCACGGGCATTTGATCGACCCGAGGACCGGCGTCGTCGTGTGCGGCACCGGCGCGGTGCGTCTGCTTGAGGTGCAGCCGCCGGGCAAGAGCGTGATGTCGTGGGCCGACTTCGCCCGCGGGCGTGAGCTGGCGCGGGGTCAGCGGCTGGGCCAGCCGGAGGCGAGCGCGTGATCGACCTCAACGCCGCGACACTCTGGGACGTGCTGGGCTTCGGGCCGAAGAAGAAGCAGGCCGACCGCACCCGCGGCAAGCCCGCACAGGCACCAAGCCGAGCCCGGGGTCGATCCCAATCCGACGCCGCGGCCCGCGCCGAAGACAGCCCCCGACCGAACGGGCCCGCCAGAACTCGGCACCGCCCGCCGCCGGTCAGCCCGACGACCACCGTCATCCCCGAGCTCCCAAGCGCGATGGCCGAGCGGTACGCCCTGGTCGAGCGCGAGATGCTCTCTCGCTACCGGCTCCGCGTTCGCAAGTGGCGGAAGAACATGTCGGGCGTCGCGTGGCAGGTGACCTACCGAGACGGCTCCGTCGCGCGGCTGATCGAGTCGCCGCGCCCGCGTGGGCCCGTCTCGGCCAGCATCTTCCTCCACGAGGTCGGGCACCACGCGATCGGCTTTTCCCGGTACAAGCCGCGCTGCCTCGAGGAATACCACGCGTGGATGTTCTCGCTCGGAGCGATGGAGTCGTGGGGGCTGAACGTCACCGCGCCCGTCATGCACCGCGTGCACGACTCGCTGCACTACGCGATCGGAAAGGCCGCCCGCCGCGGGCTTAAGAGCCTGCCGCCCGAGCTCCAGCCGTACTCCCACCCGCGGGTCAGGGCTTCGCGCTGACGGTCAGCTCTGCCTTGTTTTCCTGGGTCTGCTCGGCGTGCAAGCGACGCAGCCGGTGCTCCGACCAGTCGCCGACGGTCAGGTCGGGCGACGCGTCCGAGTCGTGCACACGGAGGATGTCGTAGGTGTTGTTCCGCTGGGCGGGCGTGTGTCCCGCGTCGCGGATCAGCCGGCAGAGCACCGCCTCATCGAGGCAGTAGGTCGTCCCGGCCGACGACACCACGTTCTCCTCCATCATCACCGAGCCCATGTCGTTCGCGCCGAAGCGGAGGGCTACCTGCCCGATGTGGGGGCCCATGGTCACCCAGCTCGCACCGATCGAATAGATGTTGTCGAGGAAGAGCCTGCTGAGCGCCTGCGTCCTGAGGTACTCGACCGCGCCGGCCGTGCGGATCCGCCGGCCGAAGCCCTCGGCGTCCTTCTTGCGGCCGCTGCCGTCCAGCTTGGCGACCAGCTCTCCGGGGAAAACGGCGCCCTCGGCGTCGTCGCCCTCGCCCTCGCCCCACTCGGGCACACGGCCGAGCGAGGTGTTGTCTTTCTGGAAGGGCCAGGAGATGAACGCCTTGTAGTGACCGCCCGCGAGGTGGTCCGCCTCGGTCGCCAGTGCGTCGTGTCGAGGCGTGAAGGGCGAGCCCTCGCCGAAGTCGCGCAGCGCCCGGTCCTGCCACTCGCGCACCAGCGTCATGTGGTGGACCCGGTCGGCGTGCCCCTCGATGTGCCCGAACATCATCGTCGCGCTGGTGAACATGCCCAGTGAGTGAGCGACGTACATCGTCGTCAGCCACGCCTCGGCGTCGCACTTGCCGAGCCCGATCTTGTCGCGGACCGCGGGCGCGAAGATCTCGCCGCCACCGCCGGGCAGCGAGTCGAGCCCCGCGTCGCGCAGACGGATCATGACCCAGCGGATCTTCTCCTCGAGTGTTGCGCCCGGGGGATTGAAGAAGTTCACGAACTCGATGAACTCCGGCGGGCTGAACCCGTGGACGTGCACGCCCGGGTACTGGTCTTTGATCTTGTGGAGCAGTTCGATGTACCAGTCGAGCCCGAGCTCGGGGTTCATGCCGCCCTGCATGAGGATCTGCGTGCCGCCGATCGAGACCAGCTCGCCGACCTTCTCGAGAAGCTGCTCGTACTCGAGCGTGTACGCGTCGTGGTCCGCGGCCGTCCGCTTGAACGCACAGAAGATGCACTTGGCCGTGCAGATGTTGGTGTAGTTGATGTTGCGGTCGATGACGTACGTCCGCAGCGCGTCGCCGTGCAAGGTACGGCAGCGTGCGTCGGCCCAGCGCCCGAGCGCCGGCGTGGGCTGCGATCGGAGCAGCGCGAGCCCCTGCTCGGGCGAAACCCGCACCTGACCGGCGGCTACATCGCGAAGCCAGCCGGCGTCGAACGGGTCCGCATCGGACGCTTGCTTGGGAGGCTGATAAATCGCTGTCATGGCTGATCCAGTTAAACCCTACAGAAGCATGTCCATCGGCTCTCGGGTTTTCAAGAACGATTGAAAAGACAATTTCTGATCGTCCGGTATTTGGGGTACTTTCGTCCGCAGGACGCACAGACCTTCCCGCATCGCCAAGTTCTCGTGTGCGCTTTGTGGCTCACCGGCGAACCGGATGAGATGTTGTCGAAAGTCAAATGGAGAAAGTCTCGATGCCGGTCCGCTCACACATCCGAGAGGCACTTGCCCAGCTCCGGCGATGGGCGCCAATTGCCGGCGGCGTCGTGGTGCTCGCCAGCCTCGTGCAGCTTTTGGTCTTCGGGTTTGTTCATTTTACAGACGCCCGGTTCGAGCGGCTCGAGCAAAATCAGGGGATCGTGCAAACGTCCAATCAGTCCCAAACAGACCCGCCTGTGCAGTTTCAAACACAGTGGGAGCTCGCTCAACGCCAACTTGCCGGTGAGTACGAGCCGCCGGTCGATCTGAACCGCGTGGAGTCGGGGTTGGCCGTGGTCTTGCGTCGAGCGAGCCAGACAGCGGTTTTCTTGGGCATGATCGGGGTCGTTGGGCTTGTTAGTATCACAACCCTCGGCTGCGTGATCGCGGGTGGCGGTGCCGTTCCCGGGGTCGAGAAGATCCTCACCGCCACCGGTGGTGCTCTCTTGCTAACGGTAGCCACAGTGCCCTGGAACGAAGCGTTCCCGTCGGTGCCGATCGCCGGTGTCTTTACCGGCTACGAACGGATGACAATCGCGAGCGATGCTGCCGACGGAGCGATGTCAGTGTCGGTTGTAACAATGCACGCTGTTGTTCCATTAACCGTTCTCATAGGTACAATTTTCATTACGATGCGATTTGCTTCGGGTGTGGAAGAAGGTTACCTGCTTGGCGATGCGGCGGAAGCTGAAGATGTGATCGAACGAGAGATGGCCGAGATCGAGCGTCGCGGATTGGTTCCGAACGCGGGCATGAACGTGCACCTCGTCAGGACACTCGGGCACACACGCGGCCAAGACCTGCCGTCTTCGCCGGGCGAGCCCGTGCTGCGGGTATCAGGAGCGGGTGAACCACCGCTTCGGCGACCGCTGTAGATTCCTCTGCCGTTGTTCGTCTTGATGAGGGAAGAAAACGGCGAGTTAATCTTAATCAACGTCTTCTGGCGTGACGGTTGTAAGTGATGAAGCTTCGTCCACAGTTTCAGAAAGTATCGAGGCGAGAGAGTGGTCTGGATCAGAGTCCGCCGCGGCTTTGAACGCTGAGAGGGCTTCGTCTCGCTTGCCCGCGTCTGCGAGGATGAGACCCAGAAGAACATACCCGTCGGCGTTCAGCGAGTCCCGCTCAACCGCCTGCTCGAGCACCCCCGAAGCCTGCTCGGCCTTCCCGCTTTCTCGGTAGTAGACAGCTCGGTAGATATAACCCTCTGGCTGGTGCGTCGCGAGCGCCATGAGCCGACGGCCGGCCCGCCCGAGCGTGTTTGTGTCGTTCATATCGTGGGCCAGCGACCCGAGCTCGAGCCAGACCGAAACATCCTCGGCTCCCGTCGGGTCCGCCACGATGTCGAGGTATGTTGACCGGGCCTCACCGAGGCGGTCGAGCTCGACGTACGACCGAGCAAGCTGCCGCCGCAAGTCCCGGCGGTGCGTGTACTCATCTCGCAGCAACAGTGATTCGATGTTGTGCGCAGACTCGGCGTGCTGGCCGGCTAGCGCCTGCGCGCGCGCGAGATCCTCGATGAGCTCGGGCTGGTCGGGGTCGAGCAGCCGAGCGTCGTGGAACGCGCGGACCGCCTCTTCCGTGTTGCCCCTGAGCATCGACAGATGCCCACGCGACTGGGCGACCCCCGCGTCATAGGCAAACGAGCGAGCCCGATCATCGAGGAAGCGATCGGCCTCGTCGAGCTGGTCGAGGTCGACGAACGTCTCGACAACGGCCAGGGCGTAGACGGCGTCGGTCGGGGCGAGCTCGGCGGCGGCCGTGTACCGAGCGAGGGCATCTTCGCGGTCTTGGAGCCGTTCTCCGATAATCCCCAGCGAGTACTGGGCGCTCGCGAGCTTGGGGTCGAGCAACGAGGCGCGCAGGAGCGACCGGCGTGCCTCGGCGAGGTCGCCCCGTTCTAGGTGGACACGCCCGAGCAGCTCGTGTGTTTTCGCGACACCGGGGTTGAGCGAAATCGAGCGCTCAAGCTTCTCCTTGGCGCGATCGAAATCGCCCGCCAGGAAGGCCGACTCGGCCATCTCCCAATCCGTGGCGCTGCGGATCTGGTTCATTCGTAACTCGGCGGCGCTCATCGCGTCGCGCGTGTGCCGGCCGTGGCCTGTGCAGCCGCCGGCGGCGAAAATGAGCAACGCGGCAGCGGTGGGGGTGAGTCTTGGGATGTTCATAGTCTTGTCTCTGCTTCTGTGGTCTCGGGGCCCGTGCCGGCTCACGCTTTTTACGACCCATCGCCGGATGGGCTGCGCTGCGTTTCGCCCGGGCCCTCGCCGGGCTGGTCCGACCCGGTAAAGATGCTCGATTCGGCCGGCGGGGGGGCGTCGGGGCTTTCACGGTCGAGGATGCCCTCCCGCTCCAGTCTCTCGCGCCACCAGTTGTTGTCGAGCGGGTCCGGATTCTCGCTGAGCATGTCGGCGATCTCAGCGGTGATAATCTCTTCGAGTGTGCTGCGACTCGCAACCTGACGGCGCACGCCCAGCAAACGCTCCTGCAGCTGGATGGTGTCTGGCTGAAGCGGGTTGAGCGACAGGCTCTGACGGACCTTCCAGAGAGCCTTCTTGTAATCGCCCTTTTCAAAGGCACGCTCGGCCTCGACGTTGTACATATTGGTGAGCCTGTCGCGGCTCCAAGGCAAGAGCCCGGCCCTCGCGCCCACGCGGGCGCGGCGGACCTCTTCGATCGCGCGGTCGGCCTCCTCCAGCAAGATCTTGTCGTTCACGATCGTCGGCTTGATCATGAACACGATCTCCGTGCGGTCCGTCGAGTCCTCGTTGCCACGGAAGGCGGCGCCGATGATCGGCAGGTCGCCGACGAACGGTACCTGGCGCCTGGTGGCCTCGGTCGACTCGCGGAACAGCCCGCCGAGTACGATCGTTTGGCCGTCACGGACCATCACGTTGGTTGTAATCTCGTTGGTGATCTCGTCGGGGATGGTCACGACCGCCCCGTTCGTCGCGGTAACGTCCCGGATGACCGCCTCGGAAACCTGCGGCTTGAGTTCCATGCGGATGAAGCCGTCGTCGGAGACGAACGGCCGCAGGTAGAGCTGCGTGCCCGTATCGAGGAATTCAACGGTCTGCGTGGTCGCGGTCTCGGTCGAGGTCGTGTTGAGGAAGCCCACCTTGCGGCCGACCAGCACGCGGGCCGGCTGACGGTTTAGGGTGAGGATCTTCGGCGTTGAGAGGATGGTCGTGTCGGTCACCTCGTCGAGCAGGCGGAGAAAGACGGCGGCGTCGCCGCGGACGAGGCCCGTCTTGAACGTCGCGTTGCCACCGGTGTTGCCGGCGCTGCTGGTCGCGCTCACGCGGGCGTCCCCGCCGCCCGCGAGCAGGTCGATGGGCTGAGCCGCCCCCGCCCCCGCCCCCGCCCCGCCGCCGGCCCCCCCGACCGCGATGCCCGCGCCCTGGCCCCTGATCAGCGCGTCTGTTGACAAGAGCGGGCCGCCCACGCCGACGAAGTCGGTGAAGTCCACCCCGTCGATGATCGAGAAGTCGACGCCGAACGCGTTCGCCTCGGTCAACTGCAGCTGCAGGATGGTTGCTTCAACCAGAACCTGCGCCGGGCGGGTATCGACCTGCGTGAGCAGTGCCTCGATCTCATCGATGCGTTCGTCGAAGTCGAAAACGACCAGCGTACTCGCATCGGCGAAGTCCTCCGCCCCCGTGGGCGCGTCGGCGGGGATCTGGTACTGAGCGACCGCGGCGTTGAAGCGGATCTCGCCGTTGTCCGAAAGCAGCGGGCGGACGAACTCTGTTGCGTCCGCGGCGTTCAGGTAGTTCAGCTTGAAGACCCGGCTTACCCGCTGTCGCGACGCGTCGCGACGGTCGCGGAGCTCGGCGAGGGTGTAGACGTAGATGAAGCTGCCCTCTTCTTCAAAGCCGTACCCGTTCACGGCGAGCACCGCGTCGAGCGCTTCGTAGAACGTCACGCCGAAGAGGTTCGCGGTCACGCGGCCCGAAACGTCCTGGCCCGTGATGATGTTCTTCTGGGCTTGGATACCCAGGAGCTGCAGCACCGCGTTGAGGTCCTCGTCCTCTACGCTGAGCTCCGTAATCAGGTTCTCGTCGACCTGTACTTCACCTGTCACACCACCGGGCTGCTGTTGTGTCGATGCAAGATCCTGCGCACTGACAGCTGTTCCCGTGACCGCCAAGGTCAGAAAGAAGCTGGGAACGATGCGCCGGACGGCGGTCCGATGCGTTTGGCTGAGGCTTGTCTCGGGTCCGGTCACGCTGAAACTCCCCGGGCTACAGCCCCAAGTCCCCTGTCGGTCGACGATTTCACTAACACCGTCCGGTCTATCGGCGGGTGGGCCCACAAAGTTGGGCAAAATGCGTCGACTGGGTAAACCTGTTGAGTTTGGAGAGCTCTTACTGAGATGTCACGCGCGACGACGCGTCCGAGTCGGCTTCGTCACGCGTTTCAGGTGTCGCATCGACAGCGCGTTCCGGCACGGCGTAAGCCGTTCTGGGCATCTCGGAAACGAACCGCAGCTTCCCCCAGATCAGCAGCGTGGTCAGTGGGCCGAGGATGGCCAATGCCAGGCCGCCCCGCAGCCGTCGGTGGCGGTCTTTCGTAGCAGCGGCCGAGGCGTTCATTCCCCGGTCAGCCGTATCACAGTCACCCGACCGGTGTAGGGCTCGACGGAGACGCGGAACCGGGTCTCTTCAGTGCCAACGTCGATGAAGCCACCCGAGCCTGCTTCATCGCTCGTCGCGTCGAGCACCGGCCCGCCCAACTCGTCGAAGATCAGGACCGATGACTCGTCGAAGTCAACGGCAAGCAGCCTCGCGCCGTCGTCGGATAGATCGCTGAGCTCGACGACGTACCGCTGATCCTGAGCTCCGACCCGGAAGACGGCGTCGGCGATCGGATCGATCTCGTTGCCCAGCACCTCCACCACCGAGTAGCGGTTGTTCTCAAGGTCGAAGACAACGGCTCGACGCTCCTGATACGCGACGGCGTCGGACTGTGCAAACATGATGTCCGAGGCGATCGCGCGGACCGAGGTCTGCACGCGGAGCGGGTCGGCCCCGCCGATCGCGGGGGCCACGATCGCCGCGGCGATGCCCATGACCATCACAACAACCAGCAGCTCGATGAGCGTGTACGACCGGAGCGGAGAAACCGCATTGGCAGTTCGGGCGTGTCGGATCGGACGCACAGCTCAGTCTCCCTCGGGTACATCGCCCTCGACGCGGACGCGGACGCGACCGCTCCGGAGCGTGCTGTCGAGCTGCACAATCTTGGCGTTGAGCGCCTTGAGCTGGTCGACGATGGCAAGCCGTTGACGCGTCGGGTTAAAGACGTCGTCGGTGACGTCGGTGCCCGGCTGCATCCGTGGCTGGCGTGCTGCTGGAAGCTCGGGCGAGCCGCCGGCGCCACCGACCTGGGCCCACGCCGCGCTCGCCGCGGGCGAGCCCGAACGGGTTAACGCGGGCACAACGAATGCCGTGACCAGCACCGCACCCCAGAGCTCGAAACGATTGACACCTCGGCGTGATTTATGAACTCGCATAAACGAGCGGTGGACCTTTCGGTCCACCGCACGCTACACAGGAGATCGGTATCAAGAAGATTGCACTTTAACCACCAGGAAGGGGACCGGCGCCACCGCCACCAGCGGCAGCGTCGGTCCACGGCTCGCCAACGGGATCTTCCTGACGGAAGTCTTCGTTGAAGCCAGACGCCCAGAGCTGACCCGTCGCTGCGTCGTAGTGCCAGCCTTCGGCAAGGTCGGCCTCGGCGGCGGCCGCGTCGCTACCGCCGACGACGACCGTGCTGTTCGTGCGGGGGTTGATAGGCTCCTCCTGGATGAGGGCGGCATCAATCAACTGTTCCCAGAGCGTGTCGTCCAGTGGGTACGCGTTGCTTCCGTCGCTGGCACGGAACAACTGGATCTGTGTGCGGAGCGTCTGAAGCTGGGTTTCGACATTACCCACCTGGGCTTCGTCTGACGCATTCACAAACTGCGGGACGACGACCGCGGCGAGAATTCCGAGGATCACCACAACAATCAAGATTTCAACAAGCGTAAACGCTTTACGAATTGCGCGATTCATCGCGTTCCCTTCTCCGGGTACACGTCCCGGGAGCTGCGCCGCGCCGGGACCGTTCCGGCCCGCGATCAACGGCGAGGTTCAATCAGAAGCCGGACCCACCGGCCCGTGCACCGTTGAGAACATCGGTTGTGCGCGCAGGAAAGCCAGCGTTCTGCGGGGGACCCATACAGAAGTTGCCGGTCGGATGTTCGGCGTGTGCGGTTTGAACGGCTTGATCGCCGACCCGGCCGGCTTTGGCTCAAAAACTACGGGGTGATGATCAGCTCGCGGACTTCGGCGCCGGGGAGCCCCAGAGAGCCGATGACGGCCGCGGCGGCGGTCGCATCCTCGGCGCCGCCGTCAAGGGCCAGGTCGACCAAGGCTTCGGCCTGACGCGGGGCGAGGCGGTTGCCGAACCGGCGCCCCGACCGTGCGGCCGACCGCAGGAGCATGACGCGATCGTTCCCCGAGCCACGGAGGGCCTCGTCGACAAGCGCCTGCTGAGCCGCGTCGCGGTCGATCAGACCGAGCACGTCAGCGATCCGGCTCCGCGCGGGCTCCTGGGACGCCGCGAGAGCGGAAATCAGCGGCCTTGTGGCGTCCTCGACGTCGAGCACACCGCTGCCCGCGACGGCCAGATCACGCAGGGCATCGAGCGCCCGCAGCGTGTAGCCGAGCGATTCGGACTCGCTCAGCTCACCGCCCGCTGCCGACGCGACGAGGTCAGCCGTGGCGTTCACCAACGCTGGAGAGGTCACGCCCTCGTCGCGGAAACGGATCGTGTTGTCGTCCGAGAACACGTTCCGCATCGTGAACACAGCGGCCGGTTCGACGAGGCCGAGGTACGGGGTCGCCGCCAGCCGCGGATCACCACGGACCTCTTCGATCAACGACCGCTGTTGTTGCGACGTCGTGATCGCGACAACGAGGTCGATGCCGGGCGTCTCGGCGAGCGGCTCCGCGATGCTCTCGAGCGTTTCGCCGCGTGGGAGCACCGTGTAGCCGGCACCGTCGAGGGTGGCTCGCACCGCGGCGTAGACCTCTTCATCGGACGCGAGCACGACGGCGAACCGCTCGCCAGCGAAGCGGATCGTCGAGGCCAGCACCGGCACGACCCGCTCGGCCCCGACGAACGGCGACTCGGGTGCTGCCCCTGCGATGACGAGCGCCGACTCGTACTGCACCCGTCGATCGGGGTAGGACAAGGCGCGTACAAGCGGCGAGCCGCTTTGAATCAGGTCGGTCCGGGCGGTCTGCGTGATCACGCCAAGGGTCCGCAGCGCGAGCGGGGTGTCGTTCATCTCAAGCGCGATCTCGAGCACACGCTGTGAGGTCTTTGCCCCAGCGGCGACGGCGTAGTACGCCGCATCGCGACGCGACGAGGGATAGGTCGGGTTGTCGTACCCGGCGGGCTGATCGATCTCACGCCCAAAGTTCGCCGCGACCCAGTACGCGAGAGATTCTTCGTCGACCGATCCGGCCCGTAGGGTTCGTTCGATGAGCCTCATGACCATCGCCTCGTGGAACACTTCTGTGCGGATCGGTGTGGCGAGAAGCCCGATCGCTGGGTCGAACGACCAGAGCAACTGGTGTGTTTCACCCGGAAAGCTGGTGAGGTCCTCGGGCTCTAAGTAGTACCGCTTGGCGAGGTCAAGCCGGGCTTCGTTGGCGCTCGACGCGGGCCCAACCTTGCTCTTCGCGGCGTTGCGGGCGGTGGCGGCTAGATCGGGACTCTCGGTCGACTCGGCCGTACTGAGCAGTGACGGGCCGCTGGCCGCGTACGGGATGTCGCCGAGGATCAGCGCGATGCGTTCTTGGTCGCCGGGATCTTGGAGGCTAAGCAGCGCTTCGGAGAGCGGCACGACCGCTTGCCGTTCCATCGAGATCACGACCTCCTGGGCCGCGGCGCGGCGGCGAGAGTCCTGGCTCTGAAGAAGGGCCTCGAGCAATTGGGGCATCGCGTACTCGCCCGCCGCGATCAGTCGCTCGCGTCCGGCTGTCCGCTGGCGGAGGGTGCCCGATAACAGATCGATGTTCCGAGAAATCTCTTCGGGGTCTCGGGCCAGCTCGAGGCGGCCCTTCTCGAACAGGGCATAGATCCTGCCGGCCGTGGCTTCAAGCTCCGGTCGGCGGAGCGCCCGCGCCGTGATATCCAAAAAACTCCGGCCGCGTCGCGACGCCTCGACTTCTTCGACCAGCGAGATGAAATCCCGTGGTTCGATGCCGCTCGCGAGCAGTTCTCGGCCCTTGGCGTCGGCGACGTCCGACCGGTCGATCAGAACGAAGTGCAGGTAGTCGTCGAGCAGAACAAACCTCGGCTCATCCCGACGAAAGATGCCCTCGGGCTGCTGAGCAGCGGTGGCGGTCGTGATCGTGCCGAGCCCGAAGAGCGACAGGGACCACGCGATTACGCTGACGGCCGCGACGCTGAGTGCTGGACGGGGCTTCGGATGGCTTCGAATCGGTCGATTCGTCACGGACGCGCTCCTGTTCGTGCGGCACGGGCTCGGTCGTTCTCACGCCAGGCCAGTCGCCGACCTACTCAAAGAACCAAACGACAACGGTAGCCGCAACGATGCTCCGCCGGAGCGGGTCGGGCTCTGGTCGGGGCCGACCCTCACGGGAACCCGTCCTTGCAGATTTTTAGCTCTGCGTCCTGAAACGGTGCGTCGGCCGTGACGATCGCCCACGAGCAGTGGGATTCCTGTGCGGTATCAGCCCTTCATCATGAAGGCAGGCCCTCCGAGCCCCGATGACATGAACGTCGGGTACTTGGACCCCCGCTGGGCGAGACGTGCGGCCCACGCGATGACCACGCACGTTCTGGAAGACAGACATGCCGTTCGAGAAAGACGTTCTCACGACCGGTGAGGTTGCCAAGATCTGCAACGTAGCCCCCCGGACCGTTTCGAAGTGGTTCGACAACGGCCAGATTGCGGGTTACCGCATTCCTGGCTCGAAGGACCGACGGATCCCCGTTGCCGAGCTCATCCGTTTCATGAAGTCGCACGGGATCCCGCTCGACGGCATCACCGGCGGCGGCACACGCGTGCTGATCGTCGACGGCGATCAGGAAGTCTCGTCGGCCCTCAATGGTGCATTGCAGGAAGCGACGAACTACGAAGTGCGGTCGGCCCAGTCGGCTTTCGAGGCCGGCATCGAGTGCGAGCGGTTCCGACCCCACGTCCTGCTTCTCGACATGCACCTCGAAGGGGGCGACTCTGAACGGGTCGCCCAACTGATCTCGGGGTCGGAGCAGTTCGATATTACAAAGCTCGTCGGCATGTCGAGCCGCATGACCGACTCGCAGATCCAGTCGCTGCTGCACTCGGGCTTTGAGTCCTTCCTCAAGAAGCCGTTCGCGGTGCGTCAGGTGGTTGAATCGATCGAGAAGGCCACACGCCTCGTCTACTGAGTAAGCCGTCCCCCGAACGCTGGAAGCTTGCCGATAGCGTCCCAACGGACACCCCATCGCCGCGCTCACCCGGTCCATGCCGAGGTCGGGGGGGGGGTCCTGATTTGGCCTACTTTGCCTGAGCGAGATAGGCCGCGAGGATGTTCCGGGCCGCCTCCAGGTCGCTGCGGTCGATCATCTCGGTGACGGTGTGGATGTACCGCGTGCCGACGGCGATGCCGACGGCCCGGGCGCCCGCGGCGGCCTGCTGGGCGGCCGCGCCGTCCTGACCGCCGCGGGCGAGGATCGACCGCTGGTGCGGGATCTTCTTCCGCTTGGCGACCTGCTCGATCTCGCCGACCAGCGCGTGGTCGGAGATGAACGACGAGTCCTTGATGTGCAGCGCGAATCCCTTGCCCTGCGTGGTCACCCGCTCGGCGGCCGGCACGCCCGGCGTGTCGCAGGAGAGCGTGACGTCGATCCCGATGCCGATGTCGGGCCGGACCGAGAACGCGGCTGCTTTCGCGCCCCGAAGGCCGACCTCTTCCTGCGTGGTGAACGCGACGACGATCTCGGCCGCGTGGCCCGCCCCGGTCTTCTCGAGCGCCCGCACCGATTCCAGCCCGAGCCAGCACGCGACGCGGTTGTCGAGCGCCTTCGAGACGAGCTTGCGGCCCACCTCCTCGAAGGGCTCGTGCATCACCACGTAGTCGCCGATGCGTACGAGCTTGTCGATCTCGTCCTTGGGCAGACCCAGGTCGACGAAAAACTCCTTGACCTCGGGCACCTTCGTCCGGTCTTCGGGCGAGGCGATGTGCACCGGGCGCCCGCCCGGGTTCATCACGCCGACGTGGTCGCCGGACTCGGTGCAGACCAAGACCCTCCGGGAGAACAGGTTGCGGGTGTCGAAGCCGCCCGCGGGGTCGAGGAAGATGAAGCCGTTGTCGTCGATCGAGGAGACGTAGAAGCCGATCTCGTCCATGTGGCAGAGCAGCATGACGGTGGTCACGTCGGCGGCGGACGTGCTGCGGCGGGTCTTTTTGGTGGTCTTCTTGCCGCCGCGGGCTTTGGCCGGGCGGGGCGATCGCCGGCAGATCAGCGAGCCGAGGGTGTCGGTCTCGATCGAGTCGAACAGCCCCTCGGCCTCGGCTTCGATCAGCGCCCGGACGCGTTCCTCGCGGCCGGGGACGCCGGGGGTTTCGCAGAGGCGGCGGAGCAGCTCGATGTTCATCGATGGGTTCCTTCTCGTGTGTCGGTCTCGTGGGCGGGACGCACCGCTCCGAACACTATGGGACCTGAACCCGCCCGCCGCGTTCGCCGATGTCCTTTGGGATGATCTCCCTGGTCACGGCGATGCCGCAGCCGGCCCTGCCCACCGCACGGGCAACGCCACCGTCGAAGGCCGAGCGTGCCGACGGTGCCGCGCGCGATGCGGTCCGCCGGGCCGACGACCGCGTCGAGCTTTCCGCCGAGGCGAACGCTCCCCGGCCGGGCTCTGAGGATCTGTCGCCCGAGCAGGTCCGGGAGGTCGAGGAGCTCAAGGCCCGCGACCTCGAGGTCCGCCAGCACGAGCAGGCGCACGTCGCGGCCGCGGGCGATCTGTTCCGCGGCGGGCCCTTCTACGAGTACAAGACCGGGCCCGACGGCAACCGGTACGCGGTCGCGGGCTCGGTCCGCATCGATACCTCGGAGGGCCAAACGCCCGAGGAGACCATGCGACGGGCGGCCACGATCCGGCGGTCGGCCCTGGCGCCGAAGGAACCGTCGTCGACGGATCGCCGCGTCGCCGCGAAGGCCGACCGCATGGCGAGGGAAGCGCAGGCCGAGATCGCCAGTCGCGACGAAACGAGCGAAGGAACTCAGAACGACGGCCGTCAAGGGGCGTCGGCGGCGGGTCGGGCAGCGCTTGAGGCCTACGGCGACGGCGCGGAGTCGCCGTCTCGCTCCGTGTCGCGCTCGGGGTCGCGCTCCCTGTCCCGCTCGGGGGCCGGCGGCGTCTCGGTCGATGCGTTTGCCTGAGGTCGGCTCGCTATCGGGTCATCTCCCGGCGCACCAGCCACAGGAACGCCGGCCCGCCGATCACCGCGGTCAGCACGCCGATCGGCAGGCGGCCGCTCGGCAGCCGGATCGCGGCGACCAGCGCGTCGGCCCAGACGATGCCGGCCGCCCCGGCGAGCGCGGTGGCGAGGATCAGCGGGCCGTGCGCCGGGCCGATGAGCAACCGGACCGCGTGCGGGACGACCAGCCCGACGAAGCCGATGGGTCCTGCGGCGACCACCGCCCCGGCGGTGAGCAGCCCAGACGAGACGAGCAGGAACAGCCGCACGCGCCCGACCCGCACACCGACGGACCGCGCCTCGTCGTCGTCGAGGGCGAGCGCGTCGAGCGACCGGGCGAGAAGCATCCCCGCGGCGGCCGACGAAGCTAGGGCGAGCCCGAGCCCGATCAGCAGCGGCGTCGGGGTGTCGTCGCGGACGGTGCCCACGAGCATCCGGGCGACGGCGACCCCCCCGTCGGGCAAGAGCCGTTGCACGGCCTGCGTCGCCGCGCCCGCCACGATCGCGATGACGACCCCGACGAGCACGAGCGTGACCGGCTCGAGCAGCCCGCGTTTTGACGCGAGCAGGTAGACGAGCCCGAGCGTCCCGCCGCAGCCGACGACGGACGCGACGCTCAGGAAGCCTGGCGAGCCCGCGGGGGTGATGACGCCGGTGACCGAGTAGCCGAGGTACGCCGCGACGGTGACGCCGAGCGCGGCCCCCGACGAGAGCCCGAGCAGCGACGGGCTCGCCAGCGGGTTGCGCATGAGCGTCTGGAGGTAGACGCCGGCGAGGGCGAGCGACGCGCCGACGAGCGACGCCGTGCCCATGCGCGAGAGCCGCAGCGGCACGACGGCGCCCTCTGGCCAGGCCCAGCCGTGGAAGACGCCTGCGTTGGGGATCGTCAAGCGGATAACGAGCCCCGCAAGAAGGGCCGCGAACGCCGCGACGGTGACCAGGCTGACGCGTCGATCAGACAAGCCAAAGCCTACGATCGGCCCCGCCGATGGGCGGACGCTGGTAGGAGTCAGACCGCATGGCCAACGCATTCCGCTGCCGAGTGATCACGCCCGAAGCCGCCGTGCTTGACAACGAGGTGAAGTACGCGTCGGTGCCGCTGCACGACGGGCTGGCCGGCTTCATGCCCGGACGCGCGCCGCTGGTCGCCAAGCTGGGGATCGGCGAGCTCCGCCTCGACTACGACGACGAAGGTCGCACGGCGAGTCGGTCGTTCTTCGTCTCCAAGGGGTTCTGCCGGTTTGAGAACGACGAGCTGACGCTGCTGGCGTATGCGACCGCGGCCGAGCGGCTGAGCGAAGACGACGCCCTCGCCGAGCTCCGCGCCGCCGAGGCGAGGACCGTGCCCTCCGACGCCGCCGACGCGGGCGTCGAGATGGACAAGATCACCCTCGCCCGCGAGACCGCGTCGGCCAAGCTGGCCCTCGCACGAAAAGCCACGCGAGACGGCATCTGAAGGTGAGAGCCCCGGCGGCGGTCGGGGACACCGCTTCGCGGACGCCAGACACGCTCAGCCGAGACCGTCCTTTCAGCCGATGCGCTTGCGGCTCATCGCCCGGTCGATGTCGCGGCGGACCTCGCGCTCGGCGATCGCGCGGCGTTTGTCGCCCTTGCCGCGGCCCTGGCCCACGCCCACCAGCAGCTTCGCGAACCCGTTGGCGAAGTAGACCTTCAGCGGCACCAGCGCGATGCCCTTCTGATCCTGGAGCTTGGCGAGCTTGGCGATCTCACGCTTGTGGGCCAGGAGCGTCCGCATGCGGGTGGGGTGGTGGTTGAGGGCGGCGGCGGGGGGGTAGGGCCCGATGTTCACGCCGTGGAGCGTGAGCTCGGGCGGCTCGGCCCGGGCGCGGACGAACCCCTCGGCGATGGATATCTGGGCGTCGCGGACGGATTTGACCTCCGAGCCGTACAAGCGGAGCCCGCACTCGACGGTCTCGAGGATCTCGTAGTCGTGCCTCGCCCGACGGTTCTCGATCGTCGGGCTGTCGGTCTTCTGCTTTTTCTTGCCCTTGTGCCTCGCCACAGCCGGTATTGATAGGGGATGACAGCGGCTCCGGCGGACGTGAAACACGGAGATTGGCTCGAGCTCGCCGCGGGGCTCGTCGTCTCGTCGGTCGATCTGCTCTACGCCGACCCCCCGTTCAATACCGGCGTGACCCAGGCCGGGGCGGCCGGGGCGTACCCAGACTCGTGGCTGTCGGCCGACCGGTGGGCCGCGTGGCTCGAAGACCGGCTCCGCGCGACGCTCCCCGCCCTCAAGCCCTCGGCGTGCGTGCTCGTGCACGTCGACTGGCGGACGAGCCACCACGCCCGGTTCGTCCTCGACCGGGTCTTCGGCGAGGACGCCTTTGTCAACCACCTCGTCTGGTCGTACGGGCTTGGGGGTTCGTCGCCTCGCCGGTTCGCCCGCAAGCACGACGACATCCTCTTCTACGCGGCCCGCCCGGGCGAGCACTACTTCGACCCACCGATGGTGCCGGCGACCAGCCGCCGCCTCCGCGGGAAGCTCAAGAAGGCGACCGACGTCCTCGATATCCCGTCGATCAACAACATGTCGGCCGAGCGGGTCGGCTATCCGACGCAGAAGCCGGTCGCGCTGCTCGACCTCCTGATCCGAGCCTGCTGCCCGGAAAACGGCACGGTCCTCGACCCGGTCTGCGGCTCCGGCACCACGCTCGTCGCGGCGGCCGCGGCGGGCCGCCGGGCGATCGGCTTCGACCTCAACCCCGACGCGGTCGCGATCGCCCGCCGACGACTTACCATCGTTCCGGATGCCTAATCGACTCTTCCGCCTCTACCAGCGCAAGCGCGTGATCAACATCAACGCGAACATTGTCGCGAGCGGCCTGCTCTCGACCGCGGTTGTCGCGGGCATCCTGCTCTTCATGAAGGCGGTGATCAAGACCGACTGGCCGACCTGGGGCTACTCGTTCTTCAGCGCGGTCCTCGACCTGGTGCTCGACGTCACGATGTTCGCCGGTCTCCACTGGGTCGCCAACCACTGGCGCCCGCTCAAGCCGACGACGGAGAAGGAGAAGATCCAGCTAAACGCCGAGGCGCCCAACGCGGTCAAGGACACCGTCCAGCTCCAGATCGAGCGGGCGGTGATCTCGCCGCTGTACTACATCATCGCGGTCGCCGGCACCGAGATGCTCCAGCAGCACGGCCTGCGGCCGTACTGGGCGGTCTGCATCGCCTACCCCGCGGGTCTGGTCGTCACCCGGACAATCCACACGTTCTGGGGGCTGCGGTCGGGCACGTACGTCGACCACCATGTCCGCAACGGCGCGACGGGCGCCGACTAACCAAGGGGCAAGGCTGACCATGTGCGGGATCGCCGGCGTGCTGGTCGTTCACAACGCGGGGGACGCCGCTCCCGCGCCCCTCGAAGCGATCCCGGAAGCATGGCTCGACGCGCTCGACGACGGCATCAAGCACCGGGGGCCCGACGGCGAGGGCCGCTTCCGAGACCGGGCTGTCCGCGGAGACGGGGCGGTCGTTGACGTCGCGATCGTGCACCGCAGGCTCTCGATCATCGACCACTCGGGCGGCCATCAGCCGATGGTCCACGACGGCGAACGCCTCAGGCCCGACCTCACCTACGCCCGCGGCGAGCCCCCGATCCTCGCGAGCGACGCCTGCCGCGCGGCGGAGCTCGTCGCCGTCGGGTTCAACGGCTGCCTCTACAACCACCGGTCGCTTCGCACCGAGCTCGAACGGCTCGGGCACCGGTTCGAGACCGACCACTCGGACACGGAGGTGCTGCTGCACGCCTGGCGTCGGCACGGGCCGGCCGTGTGCGATCACCTCGACGCCATGCACGCGAGCCTGTTCTGGAGCCGCGAGCAGGGACGGCTTGCGTGGAGCCGGGACCCGGCCGGTGAGAAGCCGCTGTACACGTCGCGCCCGAGCCCGGCGGTGCTCCTGGTGTCGTCGGGTGTTGCCGGCATGCTCGGCGTGGGCGCGGTGGACGGTGGAACAGGCCGACGCCCGAACGAACACGCGCGGGCGTGGCTCGCCATGGGCCGCTCGTTCAAGTTGCCCGTCGAGGCCGAGGAACACCCGCCGGGCGCGGTGTGGTCTGCCCCTGAGACCCACGCCGCAGAAGAGCAGCGCTCGTTGCGCGACAGACGCTCGGACGAGCGGCCCGCGGCCAGTCGCCGAGAGCAGGGGGCACCGCGTGACGCAGCGATCGTCGACGCTCTTGAACACGCCGTCGCCTCGCGGTTGGAAGCCGACGCCCCGCTCGGCCTGTTCCTGTCCGGCGGGCTCGATTCCGCGCTCATCGCCGCCATCGCTCGCCGGCACCGGCCGGAGATCAAGGCGTTCACGGTCCGCATGCCTTCGGCGCGGTTCGACGAGTCGCACGACGCCGCGGCTACGGCCGACGCCCTCCGCGTCGAGCACACCCTCCTCGATTGCGACCCGGCCGGAGCCGCCGCCGACCTCGTCAGGCTCGTTGAGCAACTCGGCCTGCCGTTCGGAGACAGCTCGCTGCTGCCGACGTACTGGGTCTGCAAGGCCGCGAGCGACCACGTCAAGGTCGCGCTCGCCGGCGACGGCGCGGACGAGCTCTTCGGCGGCTACCGCAGACACACGATCGCACCGGCCCTCAACCGCTGGCACTCCCTGCTCGGGCTGATCCCCGACCGACTTCTCGACCGCCGAACCCCCGGGTCTCGGCCGGCTTACCTCGCCCGCCTCGCGACCGCCGCGAGACACGGCGGGTACCCGGAGCTCACCGCCGTCTTCCAGACACCAGAGCTCGCCGAGCTGCTCGGCCCGAGCACGACGCCGACCGGTTTTCAGTACACCGACGACCCGCTGACGCACGACTTCGACCACTACTTGCCGAGCGACCTGCTGCGGAAGACCGACACCGCGTCGATGGCCGTGCCGATCGAGGTCCGGGCGCCGTTCCTCTCGAAAAGCCTTGTCGAAGCGGCGATGCGAACGCCCCTCGGCGTCCTCATGCCCTGGGGTCGGCGCAAGGGGCTCCTTAAAGAGCTCGCCCGCCGTCACCTGCCCGAGCACGTGATCGACCGCCCGAAACGCGGCTTTGCGATCCCGATCGGTGAATGGTTCCGCACCGACTTCGGCGGGCTACGCGGGCTGCTGCACGACCACCTCCGCTCGGCCGACCCGTTCCCCGGGCTCGCCGACGCTGGCGTTTTGATCGACCGGGCGGTCGTCGAGCGGCTGCTGCTCGAACACGACCGCGCCGGCGAGTGGTCGCTCAGCCCGTGGCGCGGTCGCGACCACTCGCAGCGCCTGTACGCGCTGCTGGTGCTGTCGATCTGGGCGAAGTGGCTGCGCGGCCGATCCCGTCCGGTGCCGGCTTCCTAGCGTTCGCAGACATGGACCGTTTCGTGCGACAGACCATCCTGCCGCGGGTCGGCGTCGAAGGCGCGGACCGCATCCGCGCGTCGCGCGTGACGGTAGTCGGACTCGGAGCGCTCGGCTGCCCCGCGTCGGACCTGCTCTGGCGGGCGGGCGTCGGCGAGATCCGGCTCGTTGACCGCGACACCGTCGAGCTCACCAACCTGCACCGCCAGACGCTGTTCGTCGAGGGTGATGTCGGCTCGGCGAAGGCGTTCGCCGCGGCGGAGCGCCTGCGGGCCGTCCGCGGCGGGCCCGTCACGCCGATCGCCCGCGACCTGACATGCGACTCCGCCGGCGACGTCTTCCGAGACCTCGACCCGGAGCGAGACATCCTCGTCGACTGCTCGGACAACTTCGAAACCCGCTACCTGCTCAACGACATCGCCGTCCGCGCCGGGGCGCGGCTCGTCTACGCCGGGGTGATCGCGACGCACGGCACGGTGCTGACCGTCTTCCCCGGGCGCACGCCGTGCCTGCGCTGCCTCTTTCCTGACATCCCCGCGCCCGGCTCGCAACCGACCTGCGAAACCACCGGCGTGCTCGGGCCGGCATCATCCGCCATCGGCTCGCTCCAGGCGGCGCAGGCGATCCGGGCGATCGTCGAACCCGGTCACGAACCGTCGCTCGCCCAGATCGATGCCTGGACGCTCGAGACCCGGGCCGTGGCCGTCGGCGAGCCCGATCCGGGCTGCGTCTGCTGCGGCCGCCGGTCGTTCGAGTTCCTCCAGGGGCGCGAGAGCAGCGAGACCCGGGTCGTCTGCGGGCGGAGCGCGGTGCACGTCGACCCTGCCCGAGACCTTTCGATCGACCTGACCGAGCTTCGACGCCGGCTGGAGACACTCGGCCGCTTTGAGCAGCGCCCCGGCACCCTCCGCGGCGCGATGGAAGATGGCACCGTCGTCACGGTCTTCGCCGACGGTCGAGCGGTCTTCGACGGCACACGCGACGAGGCCCGGGCCCGAACGCTCTACGCCCGTCTGATCGGCTAGTCTCCGCCGCGAGCGAGCCGGGCGAGCATCCGCGTCGCAACCCTGCCGGCTGGCGCCGGTGCCCGAAGGAGTGACAACATCATGATGGCCGAATCGCTGATCACACTCGCCAAGCCGTCGCTGGGGATGGGCGCCGGGCTGCTTGCGGGCATCCCCGAAGACCTGTTTGCCCGGTTCGCCGAGGGCCGCGACGGGCGGCTTCAGGCGAACCACCCCGCGTGGATCATCGGCCACCTCGCGATCTACCCGCACGCGGCCCTCTCGCTGCTCGGCGACGACCCAGCCGCCCACGACGGCGCCGCGAGCGACCTCTGGCAGTCGCTCTTCAGCCGTACCTCGACCTGCGAAGACGATCCGGCCGGGACCCGCTACCCGCCGAAGGACGAGCTCGTAGCGGCCTGGACCGGCGAGACGACCCGGCTCATGGAGCGGCTCGTCGGCGTGAGCGACGAGGCCCTGAGCGCGCCCCAGCCCGTCGAGCGGTGGAAGGAGCGGATGCCGCGCGTGTACGACTCGTTCGCGTTCCTCGTTGGGGCGCACGCGATGTTCCACCTCGGGCAGCTCAGCACCTGGCGTCGCGTGGCCGGGCTCGGCCGGGCCGGCTGACCGGCTACCGTCCGGTCATGGATCTGTCGCCCATCCCGAGCCCCAGCGCCCCAGACGAGCAGATCAGCATCGAGGAGCCGCTGTGCGCCGTGTTCCGCCGCCGGCTGAAGGCCGACGGGCAGAAGTACACGCCCGAGCGAGCCCGCGTGCTCGACGCGGTCATCCAGATCAACGGTATGTTCGAGGCCGAGCAGCTCCTCACCAACCTGCGAAACTCGGGCTTCCGCGTGAGCAAGGCCACGATCTACCGCACGATCAAGCTCATGCAGGACGCCGGCATCGTCACCCGCGTGTTGGTCGACGGCGATCAGCCACGGTTCCAGCTCGTCTACGGCTCCGAGCCCGATGATCAGATCGTCGTGGTCGACGAGGAACGCGTGATCTCCGTGCGGGCGCCCGAGCTCGTCGCGCTCCGCGACCGCCTGGCCGCTGAACACGGGCTCCGCGCGACAGGGCATCGGTTCCAGGTCTTCGCCGTCCGCGAAGCCGAGCCCCATGACTGAGGTCCACGCCTACGCCCGAGCGTCAGCCGGGATGCTCAACCGGAACCGCCCGGCCGCTGTGAAGATGCTCAGCCCCCCGGAGCGACGAACGGCAGCGACTCGTCCAGACGCTCACCCCAAGCCGCTTCGTTGTGCGTGTGCTCGTTCACGACGCTGACCCGCACGCTCGACCCGCGTGAGGCGATGTGATCGCCCAGCTCGCGGATCGCGGCGACGTACGCCTCGTTGCGGGCGACATCGCCCGTGGGTGTCTCGCGACCGCCGATGCCGAGGTAGACCCGCTCGGGCCAGACGTTCTGCGCCATGAAGTGTGCCTGCAGCGGCTCACCCCCGCCGAGCAGCAGCGACGGGCTCTCGATGAGCGCCCCGCCGGCGAAGAGCGCGGGCCGATCGGTCGCCGCGTACATCGCCGCGATCCCGCCCAGGCTCGCCCCTCCGATCGACCGGCCCCGCCCGTCGGACCGCACGCGGAAGCGGCTCTCGATCCGCGGCATCACCGTGTACTCGAGGAAGTCGACGAAGCCGGCCGCGCCGGGCTCCACCCTGGGAAGAACGTCCGGCAGCGGCAGATACTCGGCCATGCGGTGCTCGCCCGCGTGCGGGATGCCCACAATCACCGTCGGCCCCATCTCACCCGACGCGATCAGCCGGGTCGCCGCTTCGTCGACGCCCCACTCGGCCGGCGGGACGCCCTCGGGCCGGTAGAACAGGTTCTGCCCGTCGAGCAGGTAGAGCACCGGGAACACACGCGAGGCCTGCCGCGGGTCGTCGTACTCGGGCGGGAGCCACACGATCGCGTCACGCGGCTCCATCCCGCTCGCTGAACCGCCGCCGCCGGGGATCTGCACACGCTCGGCGCGCCCCGTGACCCGCAGCGGCACCGTGACGTCTTCGAGCCCCGCATCCGTCACCGCGCGGGGGAGCTGGTCCATCCACTTCTCGATGGTGAACTCAAAGACCGGCCGGCTGCCGTCGGCAAACGCGCTCGCGTCGATCTCGGGCAGCGTGCGGTTCTCGACCTGCTCGCCGGCCGACGTCATCTCGACCGTCTCCCACTCGCCGCGGGTGAACTTCCACGCAAACGAGCCGTTCTGGTCGTTGCCGTTGAGCTCGAGCTGCCAACGACCGTCCGAGCGGGGCTCCATCTCGTAGCCCTCACGCGACGGGTCCCACCCGCCCCAAATCGAGCCGATGGTGATCGGGTCCGACGCCGTGGCGATCCGAGCCGGGTCGTCGACGATGATCAGGAACCCCTGCTCCAGCGCTTCGGGGCGGACCATCCGCGGCGACGCGTCGGCGGCACCCTCGGGCTGCGCCGTCGGCTCGGTGGAACCCGCGGCCGGCGCGTCCGCTGTGTCCGTCGAAGCGGTGCTCGCCGTGTCGTCCCCGGCTTCGGTCGGCGCTCCGTCGCGAGCCGCGGGCTCACTGCAGCCGACGATGAAGACACCCAGACCAACCAGCAGCGTTGCCGCACCACGATGAAGCATGTCTGAACCTTCCCGACACGCCGCCCGTTCGGGCTGCCAAGACGCGCCCGCCGCCGGCATGATGTTGACCGAAGAGAGTAGCTCTGGGCGCACGCAAAAGGCCCGCTCGTCGCCGAGCGGGCCCTGCGAATTCACGCGTTGTTCTCAACCCTTCTCAGCGCCGCCGCGTCGGGTCGAACACCGCGCCGAGCGACCGGGTGTCAGATCGCCGGGCAGCGCGGGCCACCCTCGCCGGCGAGGAACGCCAGCAGCCAGGCGTTGAAGTCGTCGCCGAGAAGCTGACCGTCCTGGTTGACGTCCGCCGCCAGGCTCTGGTCCAGGAAGTTCAGCAGCCAGGCGTTGAAGTCGTCGCCGAGCAGCTGCCCGTCGCCGTTCTGGTCGGCGCAGAGACGGTCGTCTTCCATGACCATGACCTCGTCGCTCGACGACACGAACTGGTCGCCGTCGATCGACGTGAAGTCGATCTCCGAGACCTCGCCGAGCTCGTCGCCCGCGGGAAGCCCGCCGAGGACCTGGTTCGACACGAAGAAGCCGGCGTCGTTGAGCAGGAAGCCGCCGAACTTCACCTCGCTGACCTGCCCGCCGGGCAGCAGCTCGCTGAAGTCGATCGAGAACTCAAGGCCCGTCGTGGCCGCCGCCGCGTCGGCTTCGTTCACAGCCGCGTCGGTGATGCCGCCAACGTTCGAATTGTCGAGCGCCACCTGCAGCAGCCCGCCCGCCGGGTTGGTCGGGAACTGGACCTGCGACTGGCGCGGCGCGAAGTTCGACCGCGGCGTCTCCGGACCGCTCGGCGTCTGCACCGGGCCCGACGCGAACGTCTCGTCGGCGCTGTCGCCGTCGAACAGGACCGGGTTGTTGCCCGCGTCCTGCTTGCTGCCGCCGTCGAACGAGCCGTAGTCCAGCACGAAGCCCTGCGTCGTCAGCGGCCCGTTCGCGCGGAGCACCGCGGCGTCGATGAACATCGCCACCGGGTTGTTGCCCGTCGTCACCATCACCACGTAGTCCGGCGCGAAGCCCGCGTCGAACGTCAGGCCTGGGGTCGTCGTGACCTCCATGGTCATCTCGTCCTCGAAGTCCTGCGAGCCCATCCGGTTCAGCCGGTCGAAGCTGATGTCGAGGTTGTCGTTGCGAAGCACGGCCTGACCGTCGTTCGGATCCGCGTCGACAAACAGGTAGAACCGGTTGAAGTTCGACTCGAGGTTGCCCGTGATCAGCACGTTCAGAACGTCGTTGTCCTGATCGAGGAAGCTGTACAGCGCGTTGAGCTCCGAGCCGTTCGCGAAGTCGGGGTCGGGGGCCGGCGCGACGAAGCCGCTGCCGCCCACGCCCGAGACATTCGAGTTGTCGGCCGCGACCTCGATGCCCTCGCCGAACTCGCCAGACGTAGCCCCGGAAACAATGTCGAGCGAGTCGGCAGCCGAGCCACCGAGGAAGCCGCCCGGCCCCGCGCCTTCCGTCAGCAGGCGGGCGCCGCTCAAGAACGCGTCGGTCGTGCCGTCGCCGCCGGCATCGCCGGTGGTGTAGGTGATCCAGTAGTCGGCCTCAAAGCCCGCCTCGAACTGCATGCCAAGGTCCGCGCCGTCGAGAAGCCCGTCGTCGCCGCCGTCGTCGCCCATCCGGTTCAGCCCGTTGAAGTCGACGTCCGGGTTGTCGCCGCGGATCGCGTTCTGCCCGCCCGCGGCCGAGTCGATGAACAGGTCGAACTTGTTGAAGTTGCTCTCGACATTGCCGGTGAACAGCAGATAGAGCGTGTCGCCCGAGTCGACGAGCCCGTCGTCGTTCTCATCGACGATCGCCGCGAACGCCTCGTTGATCTCGGAGCCGTTGGCGATCAGGGGGCTCGGGTCGTCGCTGTTGCCGAAGCCGGTGCCCGTGTTCTGCACGAACAGCGCGCTGCCGTACGCCGCGTCCTCGGCGCCATCGAACACCGGCGCGGCCGTCGAGCCAAGCAGCGTCGAAGCCGTCAGCGTCTGCGTGCCGTCGATGCCGTCGGGGTTCTGCGGGCTCGACGCCGCCCAGGAGATCAGCCGCGGCTCGCCCGGATTGCCCGCGCCGTCGCCGAGACCGCCCGTCACCTGGTTGGCGACGAAGTCGTGGCCCTGACCGTTGATGAATGCGATGAAGCGGATCGACGCGTTCAGGTCGCCCATGTCGTCGGCCAACTCGGCCAGAGGGATCTTGAACTCGAGGCCCGTCGAAGCCGCCACGGCGTTCTCAACCTCGTCGCTCTGGGGCTCCTGCGGCTGGTTGTCGCCGAAGCTCGTCGGCTGGTTGTTGATCCAGTTAAGCTGGTACAAGCCCTCGTCGCCGACGATCGAACCGTCAACTGTCACCTGCCCCAGAGCCGAACCGGCAAGACCCGCCAGCACGGCGGCCGAAGTCAAACACATCTTCATATCTACCACTCCCTTGTTGACGATGCCAGGCACACCGTTGACAAACAGATTTCGGATTTGAGAACCCGGAAAACAACCCGGCG
Organism: Planctomycetota bacterium; assembly: GCA_039815285.1. Classification (GTDB taxonomy): domain Bacteria; phylum Planctomycetota; class Phycisphaerae; order Phycisphaerales; family UBA1924; genus JBCBZP01. The sequence goes on along the minus strand of JBCBZP010000012.1, from coordinate 17,110 downwards.
GAAACCAGTCGTTCTCCGTAGAATACCTCTGAAAAAGTTTGTATGCAATAGGATTCTGGTGACGATTGCGAGGTACACGGGCATCGACCTGGCCCCTTCCATTACGCTAAAGTATTCTTTTGCAACAACTTGCGGCGATAGCCACTTGGATTTTGTTGGGCCAAGCGAGTGGAGCACGATATTTGTTCTTCTCTCCATTTGAGTCGAGATATCGGGCAACAGCTGTATCGTTGATGCGAAGGTGTGGTATGCTTCTGCATGCGGACAATGCCCCGCTTGCCTGCATTTAGAATGGAGTGGTTGGTCCGTTTCGGGCCTGGTCGGGGCTCAATTTGAAAGGGCTTGGGATGAAGCCTGCTGCTGCGTTATCGAACACGACCCGTGTCACGGGACGCCGGGGGTTCACGCTGATCGAACTGCTGGTGGTCATCGCGATCATCGCGCTCTTGATCGGCATCCTTCTGCCGGCCCTGGGACGAGCCCGCGAGGCCGCTCAGAAGTCGGTCGACCTGGCGAACTGCCGCTCGATGTCGGTGGCAATGACGCTCTACGCCAACGACAACGACTCGTGGTTCCCTGTGCTAACGAACCAGGCGATCGCGAACGGACGTCGCGATTTCGTGGCGGCGTTCTTTGCGAATGGCTCGTTACCGGACTTCCCTCAGTTCCCGGCGGTTGGCGGCAGCGGTCAGCACCGCATGGGCGGTGTTGCGGGCTTGTTCAGCCTGCAACAGGCCTACCCGGGTGTGACGGATCGTGGAACACTCGGAGGTTCGGGACCCGTGGACGAGACGCAGCCGGGAACAGAAGGCTACACCGGAGCGAGCTTTCTTGGTGTTGAACCTGGGACCGACTACGAAGGCCGCAACGTTGCCATCATGGAGCCGTATCTCGAGACCTTTGAAATTCTGCGGGCCCCTGCGCAGCGCATCGACTATCTGTGGGGACAGGCTCGAACGGTCGGTCAAGTTCTTACTTCGAATACCCCGGTCGTGACTGTGAAGACGCCGGCAAACCAGTTTGAAGTTCGTCAGGTGAACATCAGCTATCTGTACATAGCGGGGCTTCGGGCCGACGAGCCCGGGCTTGTGGTTGCACCGCCGCTCTGGGGGAACGAAACACTCGGAAATGATATTGGCATTGATGCGTGGTACTACACGCAGTTGCCGAATCCAAACGACTGTACTCCCCAGGTCGGGAATCAGCTCCAGAACCAACTCGCTGGTACGATTGGTCCTGGCTTTTACGGCGAGAACGACATCTACGGCGATTCGGGAGCCAATTTCTCATTCGCCGACGGTCACGCCGAGTTTCAACAGAACCAGGCTGGTCAACGGCGTTGCCCGGCGGGCTCTGCCAACTTCCTAGAAGCGTCGATTCAAGAAACGTTCTTTTCAGAAGGTGGCTCGGGCAGCATCAATACCGTGGACCCCAATCGTTCACAGCGGATCATGACGATCGATTGATCCCATCTCGCTAAACAAGTTCATCGAAGTATATTTCTTGGATGTGAGTTTGGGGGGAGGCAGATGCTATTTATTCTCAAAGATTGCTTTAGAATAACTTGCAAACAAAGAGACCGTCTTATGTGAAAGGTTGGGTGTGAAGTATTTTTTTTCTTTCCTTCATCTGGCGTGCGCGAGTAGCTCTTTTGCACAAGTATGCATAGTCATCCCACATGGCTTGGTCATCGGGCCGACTGCTTTCGGATCCGATTTTGCGTCAAATGCATTACAGTCAGCTGCTCAGGTCGGTCCAGTAGCGAATTTTACAGTTTTTAACGACTGCAGTTCTACGGAGGGTTTTGACAGTGTCGTGCCATGGTCAACATGGTTCGCAAAGTCAAGTACATTCATTGATATCAATGGATCGACTGGTTCATTTAATAACGACGCGGCGTCATGTCAATGGACCAATACTAATATTATTGGTGGCTCGGCTGATAGTGGCAATATGTGTTCAGAAGAAGGACGTATAACTGCAAGCACAATAGCAGACTTTACAAATCCACAGCAGGATAAATTTTTAAATATCAACTACTTGCTTGAGGAAATCGCGGTTACATCAAACGGCATTCCTATTCCAGGATTTTCCGCGCCACTTTATGGCGGAGCAACCGCGATAGTTCGTTCATCGTTGCCAGAAATTACTTTAGGCAGTACCAGCGCTACTCTCGAAAATGCAACACCATCGTCAAACGGGAGTTTTTCGTGCGTTGGTGTTGGGTCATCAGTGGTGCATTCATCGGCCGAATCACAGTTTGAGGCATTGCAGGACTATCCAGTGCGTCTAACAATCTTTGATAGTATCGATCGTGGTACGAATGGATTCGTCTTTTCGGAAGTGACCGATCAGTTCATATTGGGTGCATCGCTGATTCGCGCAAGCAAAACCACAGATGGGCATGTGTATCAGCTTGCAAGTGGCATCGCCGTAGCACGAGATCATTTTTCACAAGCCATACGTGACAACGAGGGAATTGTGTCGGCTAATTCTGGTCCGGCTGGTTCCTTGAGCGGAACGTGTGGTTCGAGAATCGCAGAGCTTGCAGCGGGAACGATCACCATTGATACGTACTCACTGGTGATATCCCGTGACCGTCTTGATCTAAACTCTGATGAAATTTTGACCCAGGATGATTTGGATATACTTTCTAATTTTAATAGTGTAGCAGTAGGCAGCGACTTCGATATCAATCGAAATGGTGTGGTGGAACAGATTGAAATTGAGGTAATTCAAGAGGCAATAGCTCTGAGCGGAATTCCAGTTGGTGTCCCCGGCGATGTGAACGGCGACGGCGTGATAGATTGCTCCGACCCTATCCCACCGTCTGCTATATTTGTGTCAGATATATCGTTTGTTGATCCTGGCTATAATGTTGGTTATGATGTCGATCAGAATGGTTACCTCGAGCCGGAAGACGAGATAGACTTTCTGTCAATTCGCCGGTGTGCCTTCGCTGACATCAATAATGACGGAAAACTCTTAGGTGATGACTTTGCCGCATGGCTGACAGCCTTCGTCGCAGGTGAATCAGATGGTGATCAGAACTGTGACGGGCAGTTTCTGGTAGATGATTTCAACGCCTGGCTTCAGAATTTCATCGCGAGTGGAGGCGATCAATCACAGATAGGGGCGTAGTAAACCCCTTTGCGGTTGTCTCTCCGGTATCGTTTACCACTTCCAAGCGCCTCGTGCTGAGCGAGGCGTTTTATTTCTTTTGTGTTGATGAGGGCATCACGCTCAGCTCGCCGTCCGATCCGTCGTCGGTGAGCTCGACGCCGTCGTCGAGCAGTACACGGATCCGGACGTTGGTCCATTCCTGCGGGAAGCCGCCCTCGACGTTGACGAGCTGCACGCTGACGACGCCGTTCTCATCGGTCTGGGCTTGCCATGTTTCGAGGCGGTATTCGCCCTTCTGGTAGCCGTAGCCGTCGCCGGCGTCGGTGTAGTGGCGGCCGACGGCCTGGCCGTTCTCGTCGAGCGAGATCACGAGCGTGAGCGGGTCGGTCGGCTTTTCCCAGGTGTACTGGCGGACCGGGCCGGTGGGGACGATCTTGCCCTCTTGGACGTGCAGCGTGGGCACGTCGGGGTTGTCGGCGCCCTCGAGCTTGAGCTGCCGCCACGAGCCGTCGGGCAGGATGGGCTGTCGGTCGCCGTGGGGCGTGTTGAGCGGGCGGACGAGCAGCCCGTCGCCGAGCATGAACGCGTCGTCCTCGGCGCGGAGGGCCATGTCGGTTGGGTCGACGAAGAAGAGCGGCCGGGCGACGGGCATGCCGGTCTGGCTCGCCTCCCAGAACGCGGTGTAGAGGTGGGGGAGCAGGATGTAGCGGTTGCTGATCGCCTGGCGGGCGGTCTGTTCGGTTTCGTCGTCGAACGCCCAGGGCTCCTTGTCGATGTTGCCCTTGGCGGTGTGCCCGCGGCTGAAGGGCATGAACGCGCCGAGCCCGAACCAGCGTTCGATGAGCCGGGCGTCGCCGTTGCCGTTGAACCCGCCGATGTCGGGCCCGTAGTTCGGGAAGCCCGAGAGGCCCATGTTCAGGACCATGCTGACCGAGGCGTCGAGGTCGAACCAGTCGGCCGAGTTGTCGCCCGACCAGCCCGCGGCGTAGCGCTGGGCTCCCAGGTGGATCGCGCGGCTGAGCACGAACGGCCGCTTGTCGGGGTTGACGCGCTGGATGCCCTCGCGCGTGGCTTGGACCATGAGCGTGCCGTAGAGGTTGTGGAACCGCTTATGGGTGCCCTCGCCGCCCATCTCGGGCTCGCCGTAGTGCCGGTTGTCTTCGGGCATGGTCTTGCTGGTGACGTTGAACACGGCCGGCTCGTTCATGTCGTTCCAGACGCCGGTGATGCCTTCGCTGATGAAGTCTTCGTACAGCCCGGCCCACCACTCGCGGACCTCGGGCTTGGAGTAGTCTGGGAAGATGCACATGCCGGGCCAGACCTCGCCCTGGTACATCCCGCCGTCGGCGGTGCGGACGAAGTAGTCGTTGTCGATCATCTCCTGCACGATGGGGTAGCCGCCCTCTGGGAACGACTCCTCGCGGGTGCCGATGCCCGGGTCGATCATCCAGACGTTGTGGAACCCGTAGTCGTCCATGAGCGAGTCGTTGAGGGCTTTGGGGTCGGGGAACTTGTCCTGGTCGAAGGTGAAGACCAGGTACTTGTGCATGTAGTCGATGTCCATCCAGATCACGTCGGCCGGGATGTTGCGGTCGCGGAAGCCCTTGGCGACCTCGAGCACGCGGTCGTCGGGCTCGTACGAGTAGCGGCACTGGTGGTAGCCGATCGACCACTTGGGCGGCAGCGGCATGCGGCCGGTCAGGTCGGTCAGCGCCATGACGACCTCCTGCGGCGTGTCGCGCTCGATGACGATCGCGCCGAAGGGCTCGCCCGGCGCGGCGAAGCGGATGCCGTCGGTCAGGTCGACCTGGCACTTGTAGCTTGTGTTGGCGATGACGCCGAAGGCGGTGCCGTCGGGGCGGACCGCGAGCACCCAGGGGAACGACTTGTAGAGGCTCGGCGAGTTGTTCTTGTAGCCGTAGGCGTCGGTGTTCCAGAGGGTCTTGTCGGTGCCGTTGCGGAGCAGGGGGCCCGGGACCTCGCCCGTGCCGTAGAGGCTGGTGCCGGGCTCGATCGGGATGTGGAACCCGGTGCGGGCGCCCTCGACGGGGTGGTCGTCTTCGAAGAACTCGGGGGTGAGGGGCCAGCCGGCCGGCACGTCGCCGAGCTTGTCGAGCCTGGGCTCGACGAGGGCGTAGCTCGGCAGGCTGTCGCGCTCGGCGTCGGCGTCGGCGTAAAACTGGACGACGTTATCCCCAACGGACGCCCCGAGCTGCGCCTGTAGTGGCAAACCTGCGAGCAGCACGAGCAGAGCAGGAACGGATCGACGGATCTTCATTTGGCCACTCCCTTTCGCTGGGCTCGTTGCACACAGTCTCGGTTCAGTGAGCGTTGGACAGGCCCGATAGCCCTGAGCATAGCGGGGCACTTTTCGGTGGTGCGGTCCACAGGCTGGCACGACTTGCCGAGAAATCGAGGCCATTCTCCCGATAATGTGCGTCCAATTGGATACAACTTTCATTGCGTGCGAAAAGACGTCCAAATCGCGGCAATCACTGCGGCCGGGAGTGGCTCTAGATACTGAACACACCGAGGGGCTTGACTGTGAAAACACTGACAGGTTGTGCCGGTTTCTTGATCTGCTCGGCTGGGCTCAGCGCGGCGATGCCTGCCCAGGGACAGCTCGCCAACATGCCCATCATTCTGCAATGGTTCGAGCTCGACTGGCGGAACATGGAGTACCGCATGCCGGACTTCTTCCTCGCCGGCTACAACGCGGCGTGGCTGCCACCCCCCGGGCAGACGCTGTCCGATCAGTCCGTCGGCTACGACCCGCTCGATCGGTTCAATCTTGGGACGCCGAGTGATCCCACGGCTTATGGCACCGAGCAGGACTTCCGCGCGGCGCTCGACGCGTTCCACGCGGCCGATGCTTATGCCTACGCCGACACGATCATGAACCACAACGGGTTTCGCCGAGCAGACGAAGGTTTTCATATCGAAGGTGGTTACCCGGGTTTCTGGGCCAACCCGCCGCAGGGTCGCGACCTGACGCCCATTGACGACTGGGGTGATTTCCACAATTCACCCAATCCGCTCGCGTATCTGCAGTCGGAAAACCCTGGCGCTCCCAACTACAACACGGTGCTCGGCGATCTTGTCGCGCTGTGCGATATCGATCAGTTCAGCCAGAACCTGTTCATCCGCCAGCCCCTTGAGGCAGGAAACCCGGACAACATCCCCGGCGGGACCCTCCGCAACCTGCCGGACCCCATGAACGAGCGGTTCTACCAGGATCGCACCGCGACCACGCCCGAGCTGATTCTCAACCCCGACACCGGGCGCATGGGTTCCGACGAGCTCGAGGTCGTCTACTCGTTCTTGCCCGACACCCCGGGGGCAGAGACGGTCGGCACGCCCGTCCTCGAGTCTCCGAGCGACCTGATCGCACGGTCGAGCCAGTGGCGGCTCGAAGTCATCGGCGTCGACGGATTCCGACTCGACGCCGCGAAGCACATCCAGCGGGAGTGGTGGGACAGCTCGTGGGACCCGGTGATTCACAACCGCTGGCAGCACCCGTCGGGCGTCTTCACCACGCCGTACTCTTTCTGTGAGAACACCCTCGGGAACAACCAGAACTTCAACGACTACATCCGCCGGCCCAACAACGCCGGCCGCCCGGGCGACGGCTTCGGCAACCGCGACGCGCTCGACCTGCCGGTCGCCGGTGCGTTACGGAATATCAACGGCGCCAACGGCTTCGCCTCGTGGATCGACGCGCTCAGCGGCACGCTCGACGACCAAGACGGGTTCAACGACGGCACGCTCGGCGTCAACCACGTCTTCAGCCACGACAACGGGACCGTCGGCTCGGGGAATGCGCCTCCCCCCCAGCCCTCGTTCCGTGCGATGGCCCCGACCGAGCACGCCTGGGTCCTCCTGCGCCCGGGCTCGGCGATCGTCTACCACAACAGCCGGGGCATCACGCGCCCGCAGAACGGTTTCTGGCCGCGTCAGGGCGTCCCGATCGCCATGGGCCGAGCCCAGACCGACGGCTCGCTCGATGACACCTTTACCAACCTCGTGCAGATCGCCAACCAGTACGCCCGCGGCGACATCGATGTCACCTCGTTCACCGACCCCGTTGTGCCCAACGTCGACGACACGATGATTTTCGAGCGTCGCGAAAACGGCGGCGTTTCATCGCTGCTCGTCGGCCTCAGCGACAGCCGGTCGAGCGGCACGAGCCTGCGGAACGTCGCGACGAACTTCCCGGCTGGCACACGCCTGCATGAGCTGACGGGCAACGCCAGCGACCCTGTCATCGATCCAAACAACCAGATCCCGTTGATCATCACCGTGCCGGCGAACCAGCGGATCAACCTGGTGGTGCCCAACAAGGTCTCGTCGGCCGGCGAGCACGAGAAGGCGTTCGTCGCCTACGGGCCCGCGGTGCCCATCGCAGAGCTGGAGATCTCGGGCGTCTCGGGCACCCTTCCCGACCGGCCGTTCTTCTTCCCCGAGTTCGCGCAGCGGATCAACGACATCCCGGTCGTGACCGGCGACAGCGTCACGCTCACGGTAACCACATCGCAGGCCGACCCGCTCGATCCGAATACCGACGACAACGCGCTGTTCAAGATCGGGCAGGGCTATCGGGATCTGAACGGCAACGGGCAGGTCGATTTCCCCGTCGGCCTCGCCGACGAGAACAGCGACGGCGTGCTCCTCTTCCCGCAGGAGCAGACGGTCACCGGCGGGTTCGAGCAGTTTGTCGACATCAACGAGCCGCTGTTCACCAACCCCGGCGCGGTGAACGGCTTCTACGAACAAACCATCGCGGGCACCGAGCTCGAAGAGGGTCTCAACTACCTCACCGTGAACGTCTTCCGCCACCGCGACGCCGGGCTCCCGGTGTTCCGGCAGATCCGACGGGTGTTCTACTACGACAACACCGGCCCGGAGATCGAGCTCGTTGACCCACTTACCCAGACCGACAACGGGCAGAACATCCGGTTCAACATCCGCGCGCTCGATGCGACGACGAACAAGGTGGTCACCTTTTTGAACCTCGACCCGGCCGCTGATCCGGTGCAACTCGCGATCGGCACATCGCAGGTCGCTCAGGAAGACCGGTTCGAATGGTCGTCGACGCTCCTGAACGTACCCGACGGCGAGAACACGCTCACCGTGGTCGCGCTCGAAGAGACCAACACCGCGACCGTGCTCACGCACGACTTCGTTGTTGGCGAAGAGGCCCAATGCCTTGCCGACATCAACGGCGACGGCCAGCTCGCGGCCGACGACTTCAACGCATGGCTCAACGCGTTCATCGACGGCGACCTGATCGCCGATCAGAACGGCGACGGGCAACTCCTGGGCGATGACTTCAACGCCTGGCTTTCCAACTTCTTCGCGGGCTGCTGAGCCGCACGGTCCAACGCGAAGCCATGCACCGCCCTGCGACACACCGGGGCGGCATCCATGCCGGTGGCGTTCTCGCAAGTATTGCGTGGCAGAAGACTTCCTGCGATCCGGTGCTAGCCCTTGCGGCTAGAGACGCCAACTATCTCAAAGAAGGCCCCGTAGCTCAGCGGTTAGAGCACGCGACTCATAATCGCTCGGTCCCCGGTTCGAATCCGGGCGGGGCTATTGGCGCGGGTCTTCGCTTCGTGTCGATTCGCGCGGCGTCGTTTGAGGCATCCGTGTTTCTCGTGCGCTTGCGGGCACGCGGTCCCGATTCCCTCGGTTTTCTGTTCTCTTCACACGCGTGATGTCACGCTCGCTTGTGCGCCGTTTGCTCACGCGGACCCCGTGTGCAGCGGCGCCCCTGAGGTGTTGTCCGTGGACGCATCACGGCTAGGAATCGGCTTCGGGTTTGTCTGCGTTCTTGACATCCACGAGAGCCACGCTCAGGTGTCCGCTGTGCGTGATCCCGGCGAATCGAACCGTGAACACGCTCGACGCGTGCATGACAAACCGCTCGGGTAGGCGGTCTCCCTTTCACTCTCTCGCGTCGGATTGCTATCGTCCGCCCCGTTCGGCTCCGACCAGCGTGGCAATAGTGTCTCAGGCATCATTGTGCTGCCTGTGTAATCGCGGGACGCCTGCTCGATGCCGAGCCTGCACACGCCGAGTCTGCCCGGGTCGAACCAGACACGCCTCGCTTCGTCGGAAGCTACGTAACCGGTAAAATCATCACCATAATCATGCGATCGCCCGGGTCGAGAGGCGGCCGCGGTGTTCGCTGATCTCGTGGTACACCCCGTGCCCTTGACGGCCGCACGCGAGCTTCGCCGGTGCTTGCTCGCTATTCTCCAAGATCGTGTTTGAATCAGGACAGGGCGGCTGCGTTTTCATCGGCACCGGAACCGGGCTTCGTTCGAGAACGGTTTGCAGCCCCGTATAATCATCGGATGGGACATCAGCAGGAGTCGCCCATGGACACTTTTGACGCGATTTACACACGCCGTTCGATTAAGCAGTATGACCCGGAGCACCGCTTGACGAGCGGCGAGATCGCGAAGCTGTTCGAGGCGGCGATCCAGTCTCCAACGAGCTTCAACATCCAGCACTGGCGGTTCGTGGTGGTGTCCGATCCGGAGACACGCTTCAAGATCCGTTCCGAGTTCGGCAACGACCAAGCCCAGATGACCGATGCCTCGCTGCTGGTCATCATGACCGCCGACACCAAAGCTTGGCAGAAGGACCCCGCGCGGTACTGGCAGCACGCCCCGAAGGAGGTGGCGGACCTGCTGGTCGGGTGGATGGGCCCGTTCCACGACGGCCGCGAGTGGCTCCAGCGCGACGAGGCGCAGCGCTCGATCGGCATGGCGGCGCAGACGCTCATGCTCGCGGCGACCGCCATGGGCTACCACTCGTGCCCCATGATCGGCTACGACATCGAGAAGGTCGCCGAGCTGATCAACCTTCCCGAAGATCATGTCATGGGCATGATGATCGCGATCGGCAAGGGCACCAAGGACGCCTGGCCCAAGCCCGGACAGCTCCCGCTCGACGCGGTGCTCGTGAAAGAACGGTTCGCATGACTGCCAGAGGGCACGGCTTGGCCCGGCTTCGAGAGCTCCGCACACCTCCAGAAGCCGACCGCTCGGTCCGTCTGGTCGTCGACCGCCTGCGCCTCGACATGGAGCGTCGAGAGAGGCATCTGGGCGCCGTGCAGCGCGCCTGGGACACGGTTCTGCCCCGAGAACTTAGAGACTCGACGACGCTCCTGTCCGTCTCACGCGGCGTCCTGCGAGTGCGCGTGCGGTCCGCTCCGGCCCGACACACGGTCGACCGGTTCCTGCGGTCCGGCGGGCTCGACCGCCTCGTTTCTGCCTGCGGCACAACCGTACGCAGCGTCCGACTAACCGGCTGAGTACGGCTGCTCCGCGGCGTCATGTCGCTCAGAGAAGGTCGCCATCGGCTCGGAGTCGACGGATCTTCTGATACATCGTCGCTTCGGAAATCCTGAGAGCGCGTGCCGCCTCCGGTGCAGACTGACCCGTGAGCTCGAGCGCTTCAAACACGGCTCGTTTCTCGAGTTCTGCGGGCGTGATGACGTGTACGGGCTCTCACCACGCGGTACGGCAGAGTGTCACGACGGTAACGGGCCGGTCGGCGGCGACCTACGACTCATTCGCGCCGTCAACAACTCCTCGGAGATCACCTCCACATCGCCATACATCGTGATATTCCGCTCGAGCACGTGGCCTCGCTCGAGCTCTTCGCGTCAGTCGCCGAGCTGGTAGTCGAGCAGGACGATGTCGACCGCCTGCCTGGGGATCGTTTCCATCGCCGCCCCAAAGCTTGAAGCCTTGGTAAACGCGTGCCCGTTCCGCGCAAGCAGCGCCGACGCCGGCCGGCGGAACGCCCGGTCGTTCACCACGAGTTCCGCTAGGCCGTCTTCCCGGCCCCCAGGGCTGAGACGAGGGGCCGCATGGGCGGATTCTGCCTGTGTGCCATCACACCACGGCGGACGACTGCGCAGTTCGATGCTACGGTTTCCCGGGTCGGGGTCGGGAGCTGTTCATGAGCATCGTCGTCACTTGGCCGCGAACGTGCGGCGGTGTCAGTCTCGGTCTGCGCTCGTGGAGCGTGATCATAAGGCTTGCCCGCAGGCCTGTCTCCGCGTTTGCCGCGGCACTCGCGTGTCTGATCGTTCAGTCCCCGCACGCGCTCGGCCAGATGCCCGCGACGGTGGTGCTCGATGCTGCCACGATGCAGCACGTGGACCAGATGCGCCGCGTGACCGGGCAGGTGCGGGCGTTCCAACGCTCGACTGTGTCGTCTCAGGAAGAGGGCTGGGTGGTGCGGCTTGCCAAGCGTGCCGGCGAGGCGGTCGAGAAGGGCGACGTGCTCGCTGAACTCGACCCCGAGCGCCTGCAGTTATCGCTCGAGCAACTCAGGGCCGACTTCGACGCCGCCGAAGCCTCGCGGGCCGAGCGCCGTATCGAGGCCGAGCGTGCCCGGCGAGAGCTCGACCGGGTCGTCGGTCTGAGCGAGCAGGGCATCGCGGGCGAGCAGGAGGTCGACAACGCCGAGGCGGCGCTTGCGAGCGGCGAGGCGTCGTTGCGTCGGGCCGAGAGCCAGGTGCTCGCCGCCCGGGCCGGCGTCCGCTTCGCCGAGCGGCGGCTCCGCGACGCAACCATCCGTGCCCCGTTCGACGGGCGCGTCATCAGCACGATGACAGAGGTCGGCGAGTGGGTCGAGTTCGGAGGGGCCGTTGCGGAGATGCTCGCGACCGACCGCGTTGAGGTCTGGGCCGATGTCCCTCAGCAGACCGTCCGGTTTGTCGAACAGCCCGGGCGTCGGGTCGAGATCTTGGTGCCCGCGGCCGACTTTGTGGGAGAGAGCACCGAGCACGCCGTGGTACCCGCGGGCGACGAACTGAGCCGTATTTTTCCCCTGCGGATCGTCATCGATGCCCAAGACACGTTGCTGCGTCCGGGCATGAGCGCCAACGTCTTCGTGCCGACGGGTGACGTGGAGCAGACGCTGACCGTGCACAAGGACGCGGTGCTCCGCGACGACGCGGGGTTGTTCGTCTACATGGCGGTGCCCTACGCGGCCCCGCCGGGCTCGCCGCCCGAAATGTCAGACGCGTTCGAGTTGATGGCCGTGCCCGCGAGGATCGAACGCCTCTTCGGGCTCCCGGGCCGGGTCGCGATCCGCCCGGGGTCGCTCCCGCCCGGAGCGAGGCTTGTGACCGCGGGTAACGAACGCATGTACCCGACCCAGCCGCTGGTAGTTGTTGAAGCAAACCAACCGCCCCCGGTGGATCAACCTCCGAGCACCCCCGGCAAGGCCGCTGGTAGTGCCCCGGGCGCGGACGAGCACAGCGGTCAAACGCCGCCCAGCGTGACGGCGGGGGGCTAAGCGATGGACCTCGTGAAGCTCTCGATCAACAAGCCCGTCGGCGTCGCCGTGGGCGCGATCCTGCTCGTCTTCGCGGGGCTGATCAGCGTCGGGGCCATTCCCGTGCAGCTCACGCCCACCGTCGACACACCGCTGGTGACCGTAACCACCGCCTGGGCCGGGCGATCGCCGCAGGAGATCGTCGACGAGATCACCAAGGAGCAGGAGGAGCGGCTCAAGAACGTCGAAAACCTTGAGAAGATGGTCTCGACCTCCAATGAAGGAGAGAGCCAGATCATCCTTGAGTTCAAGCTCGGCACCGACCTCGGCCGTGCCCTTCAAGAGGTCTCCGACGCGCTCCGTCAGGTGCCCGACTACCCGGCCGATGTCGACGAGCCCACCATCGAGGCCGCCGGTGCCGGCCCGGAGAACGCGATCGCGTGGATCATCGTCGACCTCGATCCGGCCGCGGCCGACAAGCACACCGGCTTCGACGTCTCCACCCTCTTCCAGCAGCTTGATGATGAGGTCAAGCCCTTCCTCGAGCGCACCGAGGGCATCGCCCAGGTGAACATCTACGGCGGCCGCGAGCGCGAGGTCCGAGTGCTCGTCAACCAGCACGCCCTCGCCCAGCGCGGTGTCAACCACCTCGACGTGATCACCGCGCTCCGGGCCGAGAACACCAACGTCTCCGCGGGCACGATCGCCGAGGGCAAGCGCGACTACCGCGTCCGCGTGATGGGGCAGTTCAGCGAGCCCGAGCAGGTGCTCTCGACCATTGTCGCCTTCCGAGACTCGGGCCCTGTGTACGTGCGCGACGTCGCGTCCGTCGAGGTCGGCTACGTCAAGGAGCGCGGCTTCGTCCGCTCGCTCGGGCAGCCCGCGATCGCGATCAACGTCATCCGCCAGACCGGCGCCAACGTCGTCGAGGTCATGGGCACCCTCCGCGAGAAGCTCGAGCTGGTCGAGTCCGAGGTCCTGCCCAACCTGGGCGGCGTCTCCGAGGGCGGGCCGGTCGGGCCCGACCTGCGCATCCGCCAGGTGTACGACGAGACGATCTACATCGACTCGTCGATCGGGCTGGTCACGCAGAACCTCTACGTGGGCGGCGCGATCGCGGCGCTCGTGCTCCTCGTCTTCCTGCGCTCGGCGCGGTCGACCGGCATCGTCGCGCTCGCGATCCCGGTGTCGGCCGTGGGCACCTTCGTTGTGATGCTCTCGCTCGGGCGATCCCTGAACGTCATCTCGCTCGCCGGGCTCGCGTTCGCGGTCGGCATGGTCGTCGACAACGCGATCGTCGTGCTCGAGAACATCTACCGCAAGCTGCAGGAGGGCCTGCCGCCGATGCAAGCGGCGTACGAGGGCGGGCGCGAGGTCTTCGGCGCCGTGCTCGCGTCGACGCTGACGACGGCAGCGGTGTTCGTTCCAGTGCTCACCATCGAGGAAGAGGCCGGGCAGCTCTTCCGCGACATCGCGATCGCGATCGTCGGGGCGGTGCTGCTGTCCATGCTCGTCTCGATCACACTGATCCCGTCGGCGGCGAGCCGTTGGCTCGGGCCCCGGTCCGGGGACCAAGTGCGCGGTCCGCTCGGGACGCTCTTCGGCCTCGACGCTTTCTTCGGAGCACGCGTCCGCGGGCTGTCACGGCTCGTCGCGTTCCTGTGCACAGGGTGGCGGGCCCACACGCTCCGCCCCGCGGTCATCGTGGGCATGACCGGGCTCTCGCTCGCCGGAGCAGCGTTCCTCGCGCCGCCCAGCGACTACCTCCCCGCGGGCAACCGCAACCTGGTCTTCGGCGGGCTGCTCATCCCGCCGGGGCTCAGCGTTGATCAGCAGGCGAGCATCGCGCAGACGATCGAAGACCGGATCGAACCGTACATGACGGCCGACCCACGCGACGCCGCCGCCGTCACGGCGCTGCCCCAGATCCCCATCGGGCCGCTCGGCGGGTTCTTCGAGCCCGTCGCGATCGACAACATGTTCGTCGGTGCGTTCGGCGGCTCGATGTTCTGCGGCGCGACCTCGGCCGACGCGACCGCGGTCGCTCCTGTCAGCTCGCTGCTCTCGGGCGCGATGAACGGGATCCCGGACACCTTCGGTGGCGCGAGGCAGTCGTCGGTCTTCGGCCGCGGCTTCGGCGGCGGGACGTCGGTCGATATCGAAATCTCCGGGCCCGACCTGTCCAGGGTCGTCGCCGCGGCGCAGACCGTCTACCTCGCCGCGGTCGGCGATCCCACGTTCGGCCCCATGTCGACAACGCCCGACCCCTCCAACTTCAACCTGACCCAGCCCGAGTACCACGTCCGCCTGAACCGCCTCGCCCGCGAGCTCGGCTTCCGGGCCGACGCGGTCGGCGTCGCCGTGCAGGGGCTGTTCGACGGCGCGTTCGTCGACGACTACGACCTCGACGGCAACTACGTGAACCTCGTCGTTCTGCCCGACCGCGGGCGGCTCGAGCACTTCGAGGAGCTCGCGCAGGTGCCCGTTGCGAGCCCGGCGGGCCCGATCGTGCCGATCGACACCGTCGTCGACATCAAGGGCGCGAAGGGCCCGCAGGCGATCCGGCGCGTCGAGGAACTCGCCGCCGTGACCATCAAGCTCACGCCCCCGCCCGGCATCCCCGTCGAAGAAGCTCAGCGAACGATCGTCGAACAGTTCGTCGCTCCCCTGTACGAGCCCGGTGCCAACGGCGAGCCGCCGCTCGTCGACCGCACCATGCGTGTCCGGCTCGAGGGCACCGCCGCGAGCCTCGGCGAGGTCCAGAGCGCCCTGTTCGGATCAAAGCCGGAACCCGGCGAGAAACCCGCCTGGACGAACGCGTCGCTCGTACTCGGTGTGCTCGTCCTGCTCGGGTTCACCGGGCTGGCGGTCTTCGCTGCGTTCCGCCCCGGCGAGGGGCGACGCCCGGTCTACGCGGTGGTGGCGCTGCTCGCCGTCGGCATCACCGTCGCGGGGATCTTCTTCGGTCTCTGGAACGGGCCGCAGCTTCTCACCGCCCGCTTCGCGTGGGCGCTCGCGGTCACCTATCTGCTCATGTGCGCGCTGTTCGACTCGTTCGTCTACCCGCTCGTGATCATGTTCAGCGTCCCGCTCGCGGTCGTGGGCGGGTTCGCGGGGCTCGCGGTCGTGCACCGCGCCTCGCTGGCCGATCCGCTCGTGCCCGTCCAGAACCTCGATGTGCTCACCATGCTCGGCTTCGTCATACTGATCGGCGTCGTCGTCAACAACGCCATACTCCTCGTCCACCAGGCGCTCAACTTCATGCGCGGCGACGGACTCCAAGAGCCCATGTCGCCCGCCGACGCGATCGGCGAGAGCGTCCGCACCCGCGTCCGCCCCATCTTCATGTCCACCCTCACCTCAGTCGGCGGCATGCTCCCGCTCGTGCTCGTGCCGGGGCCGGGCTCTGAGATGTACCGTGGGCTCGGCTCGGTCGTGGTGGGGGGGCTGCTCGTCGCGACTGTGTTCACGCTGCTGCTGGTGCCGCTGCTGTTCAGCCTGACGCTCGACCTCGTCGGCGCCGCGAAGGCCGCGTTCCGCGGCGGTCCGGAGTCGCCCACGGTCTCCACGACCGCCTCGGCCTGACGCGAGTGCGGGCTCAGCCCCGCCGCGGCGACCGCGCCCAGTGCATCTTCGCAGACAGCGTCTGCCAGTAGTTCCGGCGGGGGTTCCGCACGAACCGCACCCGCCGGTCGTCGGTGCCCAGGCGGACGGTGTCGCCGGCATCGAGCCGCGCGGGGCTCTGCCCGTCTAGCACGAGCGACGTCCCGCCGTCGGGAGACCCGTTGGCGGTCACGACGTCGATCGAGACCTCGGCCGAGCCGGGCACAACGATCGGGCGGAACCCCAGCGAGTGCGCCGCGATCGGCGTAATCAAGAGCGCGTCGACCAGCGGGTGCGCGATCGGCCCCCCGGCCGAGACGTTATACGCGGTCGAGCCGAGCGGCGTGGACACGATCAGCCCGTCGCCCTCAACGGTCGCCGCCGCGTGCCCGTTGATCCGCAGCCCGAGCCTGAGAAGGCGGTAGGGCGGTCCCGCCGTGATCACGCCCTCGTTGAGCGCGATGCCCGCGTCCTCGGGCGGGCGGTCGGCGCGGCCAGCCCGGTCGACGCTGGCCCGCAGGATCGGGAGCGACCCGGTCACGAGCTCGCCGCTGCCGAAGAGCAACGGCGCATCACGCTCGATGTCCGATGCATCGAACTCGGCCAGGTAGCCGAGCTTGCCGACGTTGACACCCAGCAAGGGGATACCCAGGCCGACCGATCTGCGGGCAACCCCGAGCAGCGTGCCGTCGCCGCCGAGCGCCACGATCAGGTCCGCGGCGTCGACGTTCGTGAGCGGGCCTCCCCGCGCGTCGAGCTCGTCGACGAGCGTGCCGTGCCTCGCGATCGCCGCCCGTACGGATTCCCCGGCCGCCTCGGCCTCGGGCTTCTCACGATTGATCAGCAGCAGAACACGCCGGGCCATGAGGAGCAACGGTACGTCTGCAAACGACCGCCCGCGAGAACGAGGCGCCGAAGGCCGGAGCAAAGGCCCCTCGCTCGACTAGGCCGTGTCTGACGGATCGTTTGTTCGGCGCATGAGCGGTTGCGCTTCGCTGCGGCCGGTGTCAGAGTACTCGTGGCAAGGAGGCCACGGATGCGACGATTCGAGCTCACGGATGAGCAGTGGAAGCTGATCGCGCCG
>JBCBZP010000058.1:0-7871 GCA_039815285.1 Planctomycetota bacterium | reverse complement strand
CTACTTGAAGACTGTGCGGCCGCTACAGGACTATCACCTTCTTTGGTCACGCTTCCCAGCGTGTTCGCTCGGCCTTATCCGCTTTCGCTCGCCGCTACTTACGGAGTCGCTGTTGCTTTACTTTCCTCCGGGTACTGAGATGTTTCAGTTCCCCGGGTTCGCTGCGACACCCTATACATTCAGATGCCGCTGCCCCGAAGGGCGGGTTGCCCCATTCAGAAATCCTGAGATCACAGCTTGGTTACCAGCTCCCTCAGGCATATCGCAGGTTCCAACGTCTTTTATCGCCTCCCAACGCCAAGGCATCCACCGTGCGCCCTTAGTGGCTTTGATCACACCAACCGGAAGCCGGCTTCCCAAAGACACGCCCAAGGCCAAAGCCAAGGACCCGCTCAGGCCCACCGTCAATCGCTCCCAGCCGGCAAGATGCTGCCATCCGCCGTTGCACTCGAACAAGATCGGCCGACGATTCATCCCTCAAACAAACAGGACAAACCGCCAACTTCTCGGCGTTCTCTTACCTCCGCCCAGCACCGGAACACGAGGGCAAACTCGTATCCCGAAGACCTGCCGGGCGGCACTGCTTTCGGATCGATCACTTGTCAAAGAAGACGCCAGCGCCCGGATATCCATCCGATTACTTGCCTTCGGTCGGCTTTTCGAGGCCCACCAGCCCCTTCCGAAACTCGGAATGGGCAAGAGACGATACTAGCCCGACAGCCGCTTCGGTCAACTCTACGTCCCTCGAAAACTCTTTCCGAACCCATAGAAACGGTAAAAACGACCATCTGGTTTCAAAGTCGAGGGCCCGCGGCCCGACCGTGTCGGGCCGTGCGAAAACAGATCAATTCGAATACCACGCCGCTTCAATGGCCCGCATAGAGGCCCTAAAGCGTCACCGAAAGACTCTGCGTCGCTGACAGGCCGACGTTTCCGGCTCATCGCGGTCCGCGTCGTCCCGGCTCATCGCGCTCTCCGTCGCCCCCACGTCGACCACCAGGCAAGAAGCCACGCCGCCCCCCGCCGCCGCCTTCATCGCGACCGACCTCCCGGTCCCCACCCCGCCCGCCGGCTCGATCTGGACGCCCCTGCTCCAGACCGCTCTCAACAGACGCGAGCAACCGCAGACGTTCAGATGAACCACCGGGATCAACGGCCGGGATCGTCTCCAGCCTGCCGTCGGCACGCGCGACCACAACCTCGAACACCGTCGACGCCGTACGGCCGAGCGGCCCGCTCCCGAGCACAGGCACAGCAACCACATCGGCCAGCCAGCCCGTCGCGTCGAGCGTGAGCAAATCACCAAAGTCGCTGAGGTTGTCCGCGTCGTCTTCAGATTCGTCTAGATCATCGTTGAGAACACGCAGCCCGTTGGGCAACGCCGCCTCGACGATCAACGCGTCCCCGGGCCGGACCGTCGCCTGGCCCTTCCGCCAAAAGCCATAGAAGAATCCGTACATCTCCACGCTTGCAGACGCCCCAGACACCTCGTTATCGCCGCTCGCGCTCGTGACGAAGATGTATCGATCGGGCGATGTTTCGACGGGCGCCGACCACGGACTCGGGGCCGAGCGAACAGTCTTCGGCACCGAGAGCCCGGCCTGATCCGCGGCGAGCGAACCCTCGCGACCGAAGACCGGGTTTGGCATCACAAGCCGCGCCCGATACCGATAGGTTTCACCGCCAGCGACCGTGAGGTCGTGGGTCCATACCGTCACCTCACCCTCGTCGAGGATGTCGGCCGAAGCCGCCAGCACGAAGTCCTCGACGGTCTTGCGGTCATCGCTGTCGTCGCCTTGGTCTTCACCGAGCAATTCCTCGAGCTCTTCCTCAAGTTCGGCCAGGTCTTCCTCACGCTGCTCGATCTGTGCTTCCGTCGCCTGCAACGGATCGCTCAGATCGCGCGACTCGACGGTCCGCCCGCCGCCCTGCCGCCCGCCACCGCTCCGGCCCCCGCCGGCCCGTCCGCCACCATCACGACCACCGCCGTCTCGCCCACCGCCCGAGCGGCCCCCGCCGGTCCGGCCGCCGCCCGTGTTGCCGCCTTCGCGAGGGGTTGTCGACGAGTCCTCGCGGACACGATCCTTCAGCTCTTCCTTTTCCTGCCGCTGCTCGTCGCGCTCCTGCTCACGCTCGGCCAGCGCTTCGAGCCGCTCGTTCAGACGCTCAAGCTCCCCGTCGATCGAACGCCGACGAGACCGCAGCCGCACCACCCGAGGGTCCGCCGAAACCTCTTCAACCTCGGTGGGCACCTGCCACGCCTCGCCGGCAATCATCGGCGGGAACAGCGGCGTCAGCACGTTCTGCTGCTCGGCCGCCGCGTCGTTCGACAGCGACACCAAGTCGCGCACGCTCGAGACCGTCTCCGAACGATCGATCAGGTCTTCGAGCCCCGGAACCCCGGGAACCAAGACCGTCTCTGACCACACGCCGTCGACCAGACGCTGCCGCTCGAACTCAACCCCGAGCACAACCGCCGTATCCGCCCAGAAGCTCCTCGGCAGCGCGTCGAGCGGACCGTTGCCGTCGGGGTCGCGCTCCAGAGCCCGGCGCATCTCCGAACCGTCGAAGGTCGACTGCGCCGAGACCGCCAGCGTGTCGAACGGCTGCTCCGACGGCAGGTACTGCGAGAGACCCTCGATCTCTGCCGCCGCATCCGGGTCCACCGTTGCCCGGAACGCGTACGCGGTCGGCCTCGCCGGCGTCACCGGCTCAAACGCCGCCACGCGACGATCGCCCACAGGGCTCGAGAAGTCACCACCCGACTCGCCGATGCTCACACGAGCCCCGAACGCACGCGCGATCGCCGGACCCGACGCATCGAAGCCCCGGTCCGCAGACCCGAGCGATCGCGTCCACGTCTCGAGCGACTCGGTTCCTGCCACCTCGGGCATCGCCGGGCTCGACTCCTCAAGCTCGGCCTGCAAACGGTTCGCCACCCGCTCCGCCGGCCGGTACGCCTCGGCGAGCGGAACCTTCTGACCGCCGACCTCCACCATGTTGCCGGCCAGCAAGAACTGCCAAGCAAGCACCCCAACAACGCCAAACGCCGCCAGGCCGACGATGCCCTTGTCGAAATGCTCCTCGATCGGGTTGATGCCCTTCATCGCACGCACTCCTCCAGGCTTTCAGCCCTCTCGTCGTCTCGCGAACACTTCAGCAACTCGTCAACAACGCGTGCCGAACACGCGGTCCCAAGCAACACCCGTTGAACCGCCAGATTACGCACCGCTCTACGCACCGCCCGGACCAGCCCCCGCCTCACCCGGCACATCAAGCGGGATACCCAGACCCTGCTTCACACAATCGGGCATGAACTCCTTCGTCCACGCACGCAGCCACACCGACTCCAGCTCCAGATCCATCCGGACCACGGGCTGTGAGCCGTAGGCGTACCCCTCCTCAAGGTCCGCCGCGACATCGACCGTCCCGAGATCCACGTCGAGCACACTCACAAAGTTCCGCGAGCTCAGCTTCGCCAGCACGTCGGGCACACGGCTCGAGTCCACCACCAGCGACACCCGCGCGATCCGGACATCGAAGACATCACCGGGCCCCGCGGCGCGGCCCGTCAGAGAGTTGCCGCCGCCTATACCAGCCGGCGAACGGGCCGCGGGGCTCGCAAAGCCAGACACCGCCCCACCGCCAGAATCTCGATCAACAACGCCACCGCCACGCCGACCCTCCGCAGGCGTGCCGCGGCCGACCCCCCCCGAAGCCGGCTGCGCCGGTGCCGCCGCCGGCCCCGGCACCAACACCTCAACGCACTCGACCTCGAACGGCGCGATCCCCAGGCTCAGCACACGCTTCACCGCAGCCCCCGGAACGCCCACCGCCTTGGCGACCGCGTCGTCGTTGAGCGAACGGAGCGACCGCAGCACCTCTTCGATTACCCACAGATCAAACTGCCACTCGAAGCACTCCTCGATCCCCGGAGCTTCCGCGGGCTCCGCCGCGGGCAGCACCTGAGCGAGCAGGCCAACCTCGGCGAACATCGAAGCGTCCCGGGCGTGCCGCAGCAGCAGGTCGTACCGCCGCTGCACATTCTGCTCGATCGCGCCCGCCCGACGCTCCTCCGACAGCTGCGACAGCGACGTCTCGCCGGTCCGCCGCAGGCGCTCCTCGAGGTCCGCCTGCACCCCCCTCGCCACCCGCTCGTTGTCAGCAGGGCCGCGGAAGCCAAGCTCGTCAAACAGGTCGTCATA
Organism: Planctomycetota bacterium; assembly: GCA_039815285.1. Classification (GTDB taxonomy): domain Bacteria; phylum Planctomycetota; class Phycisphaerae; order Phycisphaerales; family UBA1924; genus JBCBZP01. Next base: position 3,666 of record JBCBZP010000058.1, on the reverse strand, counting down.
AAACGACCGCTCGCCGTCCACCGACTCGGGTGTGACCAGCGACGCCATCTCGTAGCGGAGCCCCTGCGAAGACGACGGCGGAGAGGGTAAAAGCTCGCGCAGCAGCACGCCGTGCGGCTCGTCGCCCCCGCGGTTGTACGCCTTCGCGGCCTCGATCATCGCCTCGGTCGCTGCGGCGCGACGCGCCCGCTCCTCGGCGACGAACGCGGTCATCGCCGTGTTCGGGGCCGCCGACTCGCTCACCTCGGGCAGCCCGGGCGCCGCCGGCACCGTGTACCGGACCGTCGCGTTCGACACCGACGAGAACGCCTGTTTCGCCGGCTCCTCGAGACCCTCGCGCAGCCCCGTGTTGAGGATCACAGACCCCACGAACGCCCCGGCGGGAGCCACAAAGACCACCAACGACAGCACCACAAACCAAACATTCGATTTCAGCCAGCCGAGCACAGCCCTCATCGCCCACCTCCGCCCTCAGCACCAAGCCCAGCATCAGACCCAGCACCACCCTCGCCCATGCCGTCCGATGCCCCGTCCAGACCCGGGTCCGGCGGCAGGTACGCCGCCGTCCAGCGGATCAGGAACTTCGCCTCGTTCTCCGGACGAGCCACGACGTCCTCCGGTAACGGCGCCATCTCCGAGAGAGACAACTCGCCCATCCTTTCAGACGCGCCTCCGGCACTAACAGCCACCCCAGAACCGCTGTCACGCCCGCCCCCCCCACGCCGAGATTCCCCGGGCACACCACGCGGTGTTACCCGACGGCCCCCGCCCCCCTCAGACTCGCGGCCGTCGTACCCGCGCGAATCGGCCACACGACCGCCGGAAAGCCCGCCCCCGCCGCGACGCTGCGACAGCCCGCCGGCACCTCGGTCGGTGCCCAGATCAACGAAGTCCAGCTCACGCTCCATGCCCACCAGCGTGTACTCCACGCCGTCGCGAACCGCGTTCTGCACCAGCCAAGGCCGCACCGTCTCAAGCACGAAATCCCGCGCGTCCGGCTGCGCCGTGTACACGGTCAGTTCGATCTCAAACCTGTCGTACGCCGCGTTCAGATCACCCGCCGGGCTCAGCAGCCCCCCGCCCCCAGCTTGCCCAAGACCGGCCGGCGGCGTCGGGGCCCCTCGAAACCCACGCCCCCCACGCCCCCTACTCCCGCCGCCACCCCCTCGACCAACCGCCGCGGGCACGCTGGGAACGCCACCAGCCGAAACACCGGCTCCAGGCATGGCCCCGCCGCCCGCGCCCGCTCGATAGGTCGTTGAAAGCTCACCGAAACGGAACCCCTGCGCCGGCCCATCACCGCGATCGGTCTGCCACGAACGCACCTGCCCGTCCGCGAACGCCAGAAGCTCCGAAACGTCCGCGACAAGCCGCCCGTGCGGCTGCCGAACGTTCCCGAGACTCAGCAACTGCTCGCCCAGCGATACATCCGCCCCAGACTGCGTGACCCCGGCCTCTTCCGCCTCCCGCTTGAGCGTGTTCAGCGTCGATCGCACCCGCGAGATCACCGGCGGCTCGGTCGGCAACGCCGCCTGATCGAGCACGTACCCCGCGAACATCCCCGCGCCCGAAGCGACCGCCAGACCCGCGGCGATGCCCATCGGCACGACCTTCTTCCGCCAGACCGTCCGCCGCAGCTCGCTCACCGGCATCAGGTTCGCGCCGATCGTGTTCAGACCCAGCCCCTGCAGCGCGAGCCCGTACGCAGGCATCATCTCGAGCGACAACGCGTCCACCTCTTCGGGCAGCTCCCCCCCGTCACCCTTGACCCGCTTGAACTGCTCGACCCGGTACACCTCGACCTGAAGCTGCTGCTTCAAGAAGCGACGCAGCCCGGGGAGCTGGAACGTCGAGCCGATGCCGATCACCCGCGTCAGTTCCGCCTCGGGGTGCAGGCTCTGGTAGTAGCCCATCGACCGCTGCGTTTCTTGGGCGAGGTCGCCGAACACCCCCTTCATCGCCTGGAACACGTGCCGGGCGTGCTTCGACTTCTCCGCCTCCCGCTTCAGCCGGTCCGCCTTCGGGTAGCTCAGCTTGAACGCGTTGACGAGCGCCTCGGTGAAGTGGTGCCCGCCGAGCGGGAAGGTCCGCACCCACACCCGCCCCTGGTCGGCCACGATCAGATCCGTCGCGTTCGTCCCGACATCGAGGATCACCGTGCCGGGCGTCTTCTCCGTAAACGCCAGGTCATAGCTCAGAGCGTTGAACACCGCCACCGGGTTGACCATCACCGCGTCGGGCAGAATGCCGACGTCGCGCAGCATCGAAAGCTGCCGGTTCACCCGCTCCCGCGTCACCGCGAAGATCCCGACCTCAATCTCGGGCGAGTCGTCCGACGCGAACGTCTGGTAATCCCACTCGACCTCCTCGAGACCGAAGGGGATCTGCTGGATCGCCTCGAACTTGACGATCTCGGGCACTTTCTTGGGCTCGACCGGCGGCAGCTTGGCGAACCGCGCGAACGACTGATTGCCCGGAATCCCGACCCCGACCGACGCTTTGCTCAGGTCGCGCGTCGCCGCGAACTGCCCGAGCGCCACACGCATCGCGTCGTCCGGATCGAGGTCGGGCGTCGAGAGCACCTTGGAGTGGGGCACATGGGCATACTCCAGGATCTCAACGCCCCCGTCCGAGGCCGCCAGCTTGATCGCCTTGATCGCGCCCGAGCCCAGCTCGATGCCCCACGCCGTATTCGATGATGCCATGACGCCTCGATGCCTCCGTCGCAGCGGTCCCGCGTCTGATGCCGACCGGTGCCCGAGCCCGGCGAGCCTTCCAAGCCCGCTCTCGAGCGACCGAGCACCCTGCACGCACGCGCTCTCTGCCGCAGCGGGCGGCACCCGCCGCCCACACCCCAGAGAGGGACCATGGTACCCGACGCCGCGCCCCGTGCGCCGCTCCAACTTCCGAGTTGCTCAGCAGAGCGATCGGACCCGGAGCGAGCCACAGAACACTTCCCGCGACGACCACCGCGTCACCGGCTTTCGGGCCGGCGCTGCCGGTCAGCCGTGTCGCAACGGCACACGCTCTTGCAGCGGCGTCTGTCTCTTCATTCGCTCCGGTCGCCAGCGGGTTCCGCCATCGGTCGAACCGACACCCGATCGGACCGGCTTCACAGGATCGCCGCTGCCAGCGAGGTGATGAGTGCATTCCCGTTCTGATCCACGATCCCCGCAAAGTTATGGACCTTGAACTCGCTCTCGCCCGGCTGCCCCGCGTACCCGGCCGCCCTCATCGCCGCGATCAGCACGCCCGTCGAGTTCCACCGCGTCGGGTTCTGCTGCCAAGACAGGCTGGTGACCAGCTCTTCGGTCTGACCCTTGGCGAGCATCGTCACGAGCGACTGGTCCTGCTGAATCAGCTTCTGACGCGCCGCGTTTCCTGCATCCGTCTGGGCTGCATACGGGTCCTTGTCGCCGTACACCGCTCCCACGTGGCTCAGCTCGTGCGACGCCACGATCAGCGTCCGCCCACCGAGAGCGGCCATCGCCTCCCGGAGCGCCGTCATAAACGACTCGAGCGAAACCCCCCGCCCGTCGTACGAGTCGCCGTTGTTCACGACCGGATCATGGATCAACGCCGCGAGGACGGGCACGTGCCCGTCCTCGCGGCGTTGATCCATGATCCGGTCGTGAACAACGGCGACTCGTACGACGGGCGGGGGGT
>JBCBZP010000030.1:0-32391 GCA_039815285.1 Planctomycetota bacterium | reverse complement strand
CCTCGGCCGGTGGTGCGACACCGTCCTCGACGGCCTGCCGAGCGGGCGTGGCGGGGCCGGGCCCCGTCCTCGCCGCTCTCCCCACCGCCGAACACATGCTGCAGCCACGGAAGCTGAAGCTCGATCGAGTGCTCGCGCTCGTGGTCATACTGGTGCTCGAGAAGCGCCTCGCCCAGCCCGCCCCCCATCTGACCATCCAGCCGGCCTTGCACGGCCTCCAGCATGGCCGTGTCCACCGGGCTCAGGCCGAGCGGCGTCTCAAACGATTTGGCCACGGCGCAGACGCCCGACGACAGACCGAAATGGTTCGGTCCGAGAACAACGATCCGATCCGGCCGGTCGACGACCCGAAGCCGTCCGTACACGTGCGCGTAGTTCTGCCACCCCTGCGCGTACGGGCTGAACGGCACAAACACCGCCCTTGGCAGCACGTCGTAGCTCGGATCGTCGGCCGACCCCAACGCCTGATTCATCCAGCCCTCGAACGACTCCCGCAGCGCCCCGGCCGAACGCTCCTTCTTCACCTCTTGCGACAACGCCTCAGCCGCCGACCTCGCCGCGGCCTGCGCTTCTTCCTGGCTCTGCCCGGCCTGAAGCGCCCGCTGGCCGGCCTCGTTGGCCACCCGCTGCATCACCAGATGCTCGGCGAACGCCGCCGACTGACCAGGCGGCAGCGTGTCCGACCCGTCAAAGTCCGACCGAAGCTTCTCATACATCGCATCGAAGCTCGGCCCCTCGATCAGCCCCGCATGATCGAGCTGCGAGACCAACTGCTCGAGCATCTCACGGGTCAGACCCCGGCCGACCTGGTTCACGACCGAATCGAGGTCCTGCTCACCATCGAGCAGCGGTAGAACCGCCTGCATGGCCGGCTGAGTAAAGACAATTTTATCTGATATCTGCTTCGAGTCCGCGAGACCCAGCACAGGCCTCTTCTGCCCGTCGGTTCCGGCCGCCTGCGTCCCGAACCCACGCACGGGCCGCAGCTTCGGCTTGGCGTGGTGCGGGGCCTCCGGATCAAACGGCGGGATGTCCTGCTGCGGCGTCGGTTGGCTGGCGTCTTCACTCATAAGCCATGCTACCCCGCCGCCTTCCCGAGGACCCCGCCAAACCGGCGTCCAACCGCCGTAGACCCTCGCCGGACCTGCCCCTACCATCAAGGCCCGCCGGGCTGCGTCCCGGCAACGCACCCCTGATCCACACTTGCACGAGGCGAGCCATGTCCAGCTTCACACCGGGCCAGCAGATCGTTTGCACGATTACCAAGGCCCCCCGGGCCGCGGCTGCCCAGAAAACAATCGCCCGCCTCATGCGACAGGATGCGGACAACAACCGAGGGCTTCGCGTCGGCCAGAGACGCCGCCGCAAGGCCAACAACCCGTACATCCGAGGCAACCGGCTCTGGGTCGCGCGAGTGAAAGCCTCCAAGGTCGTCCGTGTGACCAACGACGAATCATGGAGCATGACCTACACGCCCCTGCTCGCGGCTGATCTCGCGTCGGTCGAGTCGTATCTCGATATCAGACCGGCCTGATGCCCACCGCGTCGAACCACAACTCGGCCCTCGGCACTGCTGGTCTCCTCGCCGCGGTTACACTCCTCGCGGGCTGCGGCGAAGCTTCGTCACCGTCTGCGGATACCCAGGACACGGCCGTGGGGGCGGCGAAAACCGCTGGCACCGTTTCTGCCGCATACACCGTCAACGGCACCATTCGAACTCTGCCAAGCGTCAACGCCCCCGGTCAGGAACTGATGATCGCCCACGACGAGATCCCGGGCTTCGTCGGCCCGGACGGTCGTGTGGTGGGCATGCGGGCGATGACCATGCCGTTCCCGGCGCTCGCCGACGACGTCTCGCTCGATGGCTTCGCGATCCAAGACACGATCCGGTTCACCTTCGTCGTCGATTATGAAGCCGAGCCGAAGTATGTCGTAACCGTAATCGAGCCCCGCACCGACGCCAACAACGCTCCAGAAGAAGCATCTGAAGCCGATTAAAAAACCCGACACTCAGCAACACGCCGAGAGCCGGGTCTCGTGGGGGCCTCATTGGTGTCTTCTCGCGCGGGGGGCTGTGCAGCCGAGCCCCTGTCTCGCCAGAGCCAAGCAAATACCGGTCCGTTCGTTGCAACGGACGGTTCCGCGATGACACAACTTTCGCGGCGTGGGCCGTCTCGGAGCCTTCGCATTCGCCCGATGGCACGAGCTCACCGCGACGTGACCCAGGCAGAACCAGCTCTGCCTACTCGAACCCGAGCCGACGCATGACCTGCTGGAGATCCGACCAGACCTTCTGCCGATTTTCGGCCGTGTACGACCGCAGCAAGTACGCGGGGTGGTACGTCGGCATGACCTCGACCGCCCGGCCGGTCACGCACAGATAGGGATGGAACCGAGCGCGGAGCTTGGCCATCGACCCGGACGTGTCCAGCACCGTGTGCGTCGCGGGCAGCCCCAGTGTCACGATCACCTCTGGTGAGACGATCCCGATCTGCTCTTGCAGGTAGGGCCATGATGCCTCGCGCTCACTCAGCGTTGGCGTTGCGTTGTTGTCGGGGCGTACCTTGAGCACGTTCGCGATGTATACCGTCTCGCGGGACAGACCCATCGCGCCGATCATCTTCTCGAGCAGCTGACCCGCCCGCCCGACGAACGGCCGTCCGGACGCGTCCTCATCGGCCCCGGGCGCCTCGCCCACGAACATGAGCCGCGCATCCGGGTCGCCCTCGCCGAAGACGATATTCGAGAACGAATGCCCGAACGAAGCGTGCGGCGCGTCCCGCTCGTACCTCGCTCGAAGCTCATCGAGCCGCTCGGCCGACGCCCCCCCGTGGGTCGCGCTCCCGACCGTCACTTGGCGAACCAACCCAGACTCTTGCGGACCAGCACCGTCATCGGGCACCGAGGCAGCCGACACAGGGACAGCAGCGTTCGTGACGCCGAAGGTCACGCCGAATGAGACATCGGTCAGCAGGTGCTGCCGGACAGAGCGGGCAAGGCGTTGCTCGGGCGAATCAGCGGTCGTCATCCGCGGTCACACCCTCGGTTTCGGCTTCCGGCGGTTCAGCCGCCTCGCCGTCGGCCGAAGCCTCACCAACCGCCGCGTCTTCGCCCGCTTCACCCTCGGCGGCCGGGCCCGACACGGGATCGCCGGACGTGTCTCCGGCGGCGCCCGAGGACGCCGGCTCAGAGCCCAGCTCGTCCCGCTCGTCGTAGCGTACGTCGCTTCCTGACGAACCGCCCGAAACGGTCTTCACGTTGCCCATTTCGGGAGATGTGTTCCCAAGGAACTCGCCGGCCATCACGCCCCCGAAGAGCCCGACGACCAGACCGAGCACCACACCCGGCACAAAGGCCTTTGTAAACGCACCGTCACCCGTTGAATGCTGTCCGTCCGATTCAGCCATCGCTGTCGCCTCCGTCAATCACCTGCGGCATTTCCGGCCGCGCCGAACGAAACCTCCGAGACTCACCCGACGCGGCGGGAGGCACGCTGCCCCCCAAGCTCCGCGGTGATCCAATCCGTTGGTCCTTTGAGCATCGACCGTTACCGGGCCTCAATATAGTCCCATCACTTCTTTGTCCGAGATTTCAGCGCGAGACTCTTTATCCGGCGGCACCAAACCGCATATTCAAGAACAGCGCGCAGCGTGGCGACCCGGCTCTTGCCCCCCACCCTGTCCCCCCCCCCGCCCCGTGCCGCACGATGCCGCCCATTCGCTGGTCCGAAAGCGGTTACCTGCCGCCACCTCCAATACGCCCCAGCCCTCCACAAGCGAGCACGCGTCCACCCCAGCAGCCCCAGCGACCACAGCGTCGCGAAGAGCCCCGTCCTCATACCGCGGCCTCCGCCTCTGCCCGGTACCAGCCCGCCGTCGCCGCGAGCCCCTGCTCGAGCGTCGCCGCGGGTTCGTACCCGAGCACCGACCGCGCCGCCGAGATGTCAGCCCTCGAATCCCGGACGTCCCCCTCCCTGGGCTCTTTGAAGACGGGCATGAACTCAGCCCTGCCAGACAGGCCGAGAGCCGCGGCCGCCTGTTCCGCAAGCTGCAACACGCTCACCGCGTGTCCCGTACCGATGTTGAAGGTCCGGCCGCCGTCATCGAGCGTTCGCCCGTCCACCGCTCCTGCCAGCAGCGTGCCGAGCACCGCGTTGTCCACGCTTGTGAAGTCACGGGTCTGGCCGCCGTCCCCATAAATCACGGGTGGCTGACCACGCACGAGCCTTGTGAAGAACGAGGCGAGCACCGCCGCGTACGCCGAGTCAGCCCGCTGTCTCGGCCCAAATATGTTGAAGTAGCGAAGGTTCACCCCCTCCAAGCCGTAACAACTTGACCACGACTCGACCAGATGCTCCGCCGCGAGCTTGCTCGCGGCGTACGGGCTCTTCGGGGCCGCCCGACCCGACTCGCGAGAGGGCAGCTCTCCCTCCCCGCCGTACGCCGAAGACGAACCGGCGAACACCACACGACGGACCTCCTCCCGCCGCGCCGTCTGAAGCACCCGCAGCGTGCCCGTTGTGTTCACCTCGACCGTCCGCTCGGGCTCGGCAACCGATCGGGGCACCGACCCGAGCGCCGCCAGATGGATGATCAGGTCCGAGCCCTCCACGGCCTCACGCAGAGACACGTCGTCGAGGATCGACCCGTACACAAAGTGCAGCCGCTCCGGGGTCACCGCCATGTGTTCCGACAGATGCATCAGCGTGCTCGACGACAAGTCGTCGATCGCCCGGATCGACGCTCCGAGCTCAAGAAGCGCATCGATGATGTGACCACCGATAAACCCCGCCGCACCCGTCAAGCACACGACTCGACCGCGGTACGCCCCCGACAGCATCTCACGGAACGGCTCTGGGATCATCACCAAAGACCCTAGTCCTTCCGTGCCGCTGCCACCGGCTCCCGACGAACGAACGTCCGCCGGTCCAGGACCTTCACAACCCCCGGGAACGCCAAAGCACGGCCGTGCGCCACACACCAAACCCCGGGCGGCAGGCTGGTCGACGCAAACAGTGCCTCCGTGAGATTCTGGAGGGCGTCCGAACGCTGCATCTCAAACGGCCGCATCGCCCCCACCAGCACCACCGCCGCCCCGACCTCTTGCAGCAAGGGGCCGATCTCCTCAAGAAGCGTCTCACCCGTCAACGACAGGGTGTCCGTCCCGTGTGTGATCACCACGCCGCTCGGCTCGACCGCACGGAACGTGCCCAGCGCCGAACGCACCGCCGCAACGATCGACGCCCGGTCCGCGTCGGTGAAGAGCTGGCTGTCCTTCTGAAGAACCTCACCGACGTCGACGCGGGTGTCTTCGAGGCGCAGCAACCCGAGCATCGACCGCACCACCGACTTCGCGTTGACCAGCTCCCCGGCCCGCTCGTCGTAGGTCTTGTCGATCGTCCCGCCCGTCGTAATCAGACGTATCTGCCGCACCCGGAATTATTCGCCTCTCGCCGCCCGCAGGCCAGCCGCGTCAGATCCGGCAGCTCTCGATGCCTTTCTTCTCGAAGTATCTTTGGTGATACTCCTCGGCACGCCAGAACCGGGCGTTCCCCGACCCGTCGTACATCAAAACATCCGTGACGATCGGACGACCTCCGAAACGGCCCGCACGCTCGGCCTCCTCGATCGCCGACCTCGCCGCAGACGCCTGGTCCTCGTCCATCGCCAGCACCAGCGAGCGGTACTGGGTGCCGACGTCCGGCCCCTGGCGGTTCATCTGTGTCGGATCGTGGCTCTCAAAGAATGTTTCAAGCAGCTGCTCGTAGCTGATCTGCGCGGCGTCAAACTCGACACGCACAACCTCGGCATGCCCAGTGCTACCAGAACAAACCGCCTCGTATGTCGGGTCTGCCCGGTCTCCGCCGGCGTAACCTACTTCTACATCCAAAATAGGCCGCAGCGCTCGGTAAGCTGACTCAACACCCCAGAAGCACCCTGCTCCAAAGATCGCCCGTGAACTCATGACGTCTCCCGACTCGGCATCGTTCTGTCTGTTGCCTCCAAAGTGCAACCGTAAAGAACAAACACTAGGCCGCCGCACAGCCCAGAGGGTTTTCCTTGCTACCTGCCAGTCCATCCAAGATCCGTCCGCCGCTCGGCGTTTGGCACCACGGGCCCGGGTATGTGATCATTGAGAAGCCCGCCGGTCTTCCCTCAGTACCGCGAAAAGGTGCACAGAGCAACCCCGAGCTCGCCGACAGCGTGGAGCACCGGATCCGGCACGGCTTTCCCGGTGCCACCGGCCCGATTTCAGTGCACCGCCTCGACTTCGAGACCTCGGGTTTGATCGTCGCCGCGCTCGACCGGCCGACCCACCGCGCGCTCAGCCGCCAGTTCATGCACCGGAAGGTCGGCAAGACGTACGCGGCGGTGCTCGTCGGACACGTCCAAGACGACGAGGGCGCCGTCGACCAGCCGCTGACGGTCGACTGGCCCAACCGGCCCAAGCAGCACATCAACTACGAGCGAGGCCGTCACGCGCGGACGCTCTTCCGCGTCGTCGAACGCTTCGACACCGAGCACGGCCCCAGGACCTGCGTCGACTTCCGCCCGCTTACGGGCCGCACGCACCAGCTCCGCGTCCACGCCGCCGCGCCGATCGAGCAGGGCGGGCTCGGCTGCCCCATCGTGGGCGAGACGCTCTACGGCACGCCCGACTCGCCCGCCCAGCGCGCCGATCGGCTGCACCTCCACGCCGACCATCTCGCGTTCTGGCAGCCCGGGTCCGGCGTGTGGCAGAAGTTCTACTCGCCCGCGCCGTTCGCACGGCAGCCTGGCGCCCGCCCCACGTAAAAAAAGGCCGCGGCGGGGTCGCCGCGGCCTTCAAATTCTCTCTTCCAGCAGATCGCTTCTGGGTCGCGCTCGTTGCGGTTCGCCCTGTTCGAAGCCCGGTCTTCGCTACGAGCGGCGGCGGCGGAGCCCGGTCAAGCCGAGCCCGCCCAGCAACGCGCCCGTGGCCGGTGCCGGGACGATCGCCACGTTGTCAAAGTCGAACATAACCTCGCCGACTTCGCCGACGACGGGTCGGTCGACCAGCAGCTGGATGTTGCCGACGTTGGGCAGCACCGCGGCCGGATCGAGGAGCGGGAAGATCAGGGGGTTCGAAAGGTCGAACGAGTAGGAAAGAGTGGTGAACTCGGACCCCGCCGCGACAACGGTCGGGTTGAACACGATGAAGCCGGGGTTATTGGCAGGCGTCGCCACGCGGAGGGTGAACGTCAGGTCCTGGCCGGCGTTGTGGCGGACGTCGAAGCTCAGCCCGGTGATGCCCGACGCGGGGTAGTTGCCGGCGAACGCGCCGCCGCTCGCGCCGTTGTCGAGGTTGCCGGCGAGCGCGGTGAAGGAGTTGAACGGCGCTCCGGGCACGGCCGCCGTCACCGGGGCGGTCACGCTGGCGAACGAGTTGCCGCCCTCCGTCCCGAGCACGGCCGGGTCGAGGCCGCCGCCGGCTCCCCAGCCGGCCAGACCGCCCTCAAAGTCTTCGACGAACGGCGACTGGGCCGCGGCCGAGACGACGCACAAACACATCGAGCTGGCACAAACGAATCGCATGAACATGCTCTCTTCCTCTCTCACACCGGCTCTCGCACACAAGAGCCCGCATTAATTGCGAATGGTTCTCAACTGTAGCCGCAGGAGGCGCGGTCGAACACGCGGTGTTCTGGTTTTCCAGTCAAAAATGCAAACGGCCGCGGTTCGCCCATCTGGCGAGCGCGGCCGGCGCTGGCTCCCGGTCAGCCCCTGTCTCGGAGGTGCCCGGCCGAGGGTGCAGGGATAAACGGGGAGGGGCGGGGCGGGGAGGGGATGGGCTTACCCACCAAAGTAGTAGAAGCGCTCCCGGCTGATCTTGCCGTCCTGCCAGGTCTGCACGTGGACCTGCTCGAGCTTGACGTCTTGGCCCTCCTGGTTGACGAACTCCATGGTCGTTTCGAGGAAGGAGTGGGTGTCGGTCTCGGCCCGCTTGAGGACGTTGAACGACTTGAACTCCTTGACCTGGGCGAGGAACTGCTTCTCCCGCTCGATGTTGGCGTCGAGGCCGCTCGTGGCGTCGCCGTTGCCCTCGACCATCACGGTGTCGGCGCTGTAGAACTCGGTCATCGCTTCCAGGATCTTGCTGGTCTGGATGTACTCGACCAGGCCGTCCACGCGTTCGCTCACACTCGACATGACGTTCTCCTTGCAGGGTTTTGGTCGCGCCCGCCACGGGCCGACGCGCTCGCTGACAGTTCACCGGGCCAACTAGTCGTTACAACAAGTATATTCACCTTCGCGGGCCGGGCCCACCGGATTTCCGAAGAATCTGACCATCGAGGGCCGCGACCCCGAGCCGACGTGCCGTAGTCGTTGCCGTGCCCCTGGTCACGGACCGCTCATGGACTGCTCAGGCACTGGTCATGGGCTGGGCCTCGACAGGCCGCGTGACGCGGCTAGCGGGAGCAGCCCGCGCGGGCCTCGACGAGCAGGTCGTTGAGCAGGCGCAGCCGGTCGGCGGGCATGTGCCCGAGCTGCCGGCGGTGGAGCTCGAGGACCTCCTGGTCGAGCCGGTCGAGCGTGCGGCGGCCCGTCGGCGTGACGCAGATGCGGACCACGCGGCGGTCGGTCTCGCTGCGGACACGTCGGACGAGACCGCGCTCGACGAGCCGGTCGACGAGGCGTGTGACGTCGGGGTGGCGTTTGACCATGTCGTCGGCGATCGCCTGGCTGGGGACGCCGTCGGCGCCGCAGCCCCGGACGATCCGAAGCGCGTTGTACAGCGGCTCCGACAGCCCGTGCTCGCGGAACAGGCGGCTGAAGTCGGAGGTCAGGATGTCTTCGGTGCGGAGGATGTTGAGGTACGCCTCCTGCTCGGCGGCGTCGAAGGGAGAGCGTTTGTTGATGTCGTCCGCGAGCGTGCGTCGAGCCACGAGAGCCACCTCCATCCCGCCGGGGTCGAGAACCCGGTGATCACGCGACCCGGCATCTAGGCGTCACGACAGCAGTCGTGACCACAACCATTAGGACTGGTTCAGTATTGCACGGCCGATCCGCGGCTCCACCCGACGCGTTCACACGATCGGCCGCGCTGGCACCCCGGCGACGCGCGCGCCCTCGGCGACGTCTTCCAGCACCACCGCTCCGGCGCCGACCACGGCGTCGACCCCGATCCGCACACCCTGGATAATCGTCGCCCCGATGCCGACGAACGCACCGTCGCCCACGACCACGCGGCCGGCCAGCCTCGCGCCCGGCGCGACGTGGGCAAACACCCCGACCCGGCACTCGTGATCGACGACGGCCCCACTATTGACGATCGCACCGGTGCCCAGTTCCACGCCGGCGGCGAGCACCGCGCCGAGGCACACCGCCGCGCCGGGGCCGACGACAACGCTGGTCTCGAGCGTCGCCCGCGGGTGAACGAGCGACGCCAGCGACCACCCGCCGGCTTCGAGGCGTTCGCCCGCCGCCCGCCTCGGCGCGTTGTCACCGATCGCCAGGGCGATCCGAGCATCAGCGGGCAGGTCATCGACTGAAACGAACGGGTGCCCGCGGGCGGCGTCGCCCGGGGGGCCGTCGCCGGCGAACCCGAGGACTCGGCCCCCGCAGGCCTCGACGAGCGCCCGCACGACCACGCCGTGCCCGCCCGAGCCGAGGATCCAGATGTCGCCGCCGATCGCTGTCACTCTCGCCTTATCGGCCCGTCCCGCCGGCGTCGCCAACCGTGGTCACCGCGTGGCGGCGAACCAGTCGGGCTGCGAGCGAGACCCAGCGGGCGCTAGGCGTCGTGACCGAGCTGCAGGAACGACCAGTGCAGGTTGCAGTGGCTCGCGTGCACCAGGCACCACTGCTCGTGCGTGACCGTGCCGAAGAGGGGGCTGCGCTGCTCGAAGCGCTCGCCGGAACGCAGGCGTTCGATCATGCGGCGGCCGCGGTCGATCGCGTCGGCCGAGGTCGCGCCCGGCGTGGGCTCGATGAAGTCGGCCCGGCCGCGGTTGTCGATCGTGCCAGGCTTGAGCGCATTCGCGTCGTGGAGCCTCGCGAACAGGAACGGCTTGAGCACCGTGCCGATGGCACGCACCCACCAGGGTGCCCGCTCGGGGAACCCGTCCATCGACATCTCCATGAACTTGACGACGTGGTCGAGGTTCTCGCCGGGCGTCCAGTGGCCCGTCGTTGTCAGCGTCCCCCGGGCCTCGGCCGCGGCGATCCGGTCGAGTTCAGCGGCGATGTCCTCGACCGTACGAAGATGGATCGATCGGCGGGCGGCGCTTCGGACATCGACGGCATCAGGCATGGGCGAGAATAGGGACCCCGGAATCCTTTCAGGAGGAGACGAGTACGCTTCAGTGAGGCCCCTTAACTCATCGGACTCTGGGAACCCATGCCAAAGCGATCCACCGCCGCGATCCTCACGACCGTTCTCCTTGCGACGAGCGGCTGTTTGCGTTGGTCCTCAACCCATGTCTCGGTCGAAGGGGCCTGCGTTCCGGAGATCGAGATCCTGGCTGAGTCGGAGTCGAGGTGGACGGGCGTGACGGCCGCGCCGGACGGGCGTGTCTTCGTCAACTACCCGCGTTGGTCCAACGAGGTGCCGGTCTCCGTCGCCGTGCTGACCGACGACGGCCCCGTCCCTTACCCCGACGCACGCTGGCAGAGCTGGTCGCCCGGCAAAGACCCGAAGACCCACTTCGTCTGCGTCCAGAGTGTCGTCGCGACCGACGACGGGACGCTCTGGATCCTGGACCCAGCCAACCCGGGCTTCGAGGGCGTCGTCGACGGTGGCCCGAAGCTCGTGAAGTTCGACCTGTCGACCAACAGGCGTGTTGGGACGATGTTCTTCGACGACCAGTTCATCGAGCCCGACAGCTACCTCAACGACATCCGAGTCGATCCCGAGCGCGGGTGGGCGTATATCACCGACTCGGGCTCGCCCGGGCTCGTTGTCGTGAACCTTTCGAACGGTAACTGGGGTCGTGTTCTCGGCGATCACCGTTCGACCCGCGCCGAGGAGACCACGGTGGTCGTGGAGGGCGTCGACTTCACCTTCCCGGTGCACGCCGACGGGCTTGCACTCGACCCCAGCGGCGACTGGTTGTTCTACCAGGCGCTCACCGGCCGGACGCTGTACCGGGTGCCGACGGCGGCGCTGCGCGACGCGATCGAGAACCGGACCGATCCCGCCCCGCTCGTCGAACGCGTCGCGGCGGTCGGCCCGTCGGACGGGCTGATCTCCGACCGTCACGGCGCAATCTACCTTTCCTCGCTCGAGCAGAACGCGGTCCGCAGGCTCACACGCTCGGGCACTATTAAGACCGTCGTGCAGGGGCCGCTGATCTCCTGGCCCGACACGTTCAGCATCGACCACGAAGGCCGGCTCCTGGTCACGACCGCGCAGATCCACCTAGGCGAAGAGCCCGACGAGCCCTATCGGCTGCTGCGGATCACGATTCCGTAGCGGACCGCGGTGCGGCCGGCCGCGGATCGGCATGGGAACGTCGCGTAGAACAAAGCACACCCGCGGTGCCGCGGGTGTGCTCGTTGGCTGGTGCTTGGTCGACGCCGCACGGGGATAGCGGGCCGGCGATGGGGGCAGAGGACCGGGGAGTGAGCCGCGAGACCGTGGCACGAGGCTCGGTCGGAGGGCTCTTACACCTTGGCGGCTTCGGCCTTCTTGCGGGCGTCGTCGAGTGTGCCGACGTACATGAAGGCGGATTCGGGCAGGTCGTCGCCCTCGCCATTGCAGAGCCGCTCGAACGAGTCGATCGTGTCTTCGAGGCTCGTGTAGATGCCTGGGAAGCCCGTGAAGACTTCGGCGACGTAGAACGGCTGCGACAGGAACCGCTCGATCTTCCGCGCCCGGCTCACGACCTGCTTGTCCTCCTCGGACAGCTCGTCAACGCCGAGGATCGCGATGATGTCCTGCAGGTCCTTGTAGCGCTGGAGGATCTGCTGGACCTGACGCGACACGCGGTAGTGGCGCTCGCCGAGGATGCCCGGGTCGAGGATCCGCGAGGTCGAGCCCAGCGGGTCGACCGCGGGGAAGATGCCCTTCTCGGCGATGGAGCGCTCGAGCACGACGAACGCGTCGAGGTGGGCGAACGCCGTGGCGGGGGCGGGGTCGGTCAGGTCGTCGGCCGGCACGTAGATCGCCTGCACCGAGGTGATCGCGCCCTTGTCGGTCGAGGTGATGCGCTCTTGAAGCTCGCCCATCTCGGTCGAGAGCGTGGGCTGGTAGCCCACGGCCGAGGGCATGCGCCCGAGGAGCGCGGAGACTTCGGAGCCGGCCTGGGTGAAGCGGAAGATGTTGTCGACGAAGATCATCGTTTCTTTGCCGGAGGTGTCTCGGAAGTCCTCGGCCATGGTCAGGCCCGAAAGCGCGACGCGGAGGCGGGAGCCGGGGGGCTCGTTCATCTGGCCGAAGACCATCGCGACCTTGTCGAGCACGTGGGCGGTGTTGCCGTTCTCGTCGGTGTACTCGGCCTCGCCCATCTCGAGCCACAGGTCGTTGCCCTCGCGGGTGCGCTCGCCGACGCCGCAGAAGACGGAGTAGCCGCCGAACTCGCGGGCGACGCGGGCGATCATCTCCTGGATGATGACGGTTTTGCCGACGCCGGCGCCGCCGAAGAGGCCGATCTTGCCGCCGCGGACGAACGGGCAGAGCAGGTCGATGACCTTGATGCCGGTCGGGAGCACCTCGGTTTTGGGGTTGAGCTGGGCAAACTCCGGCGGGGCTTTGTGGATCGGCTGGCGGCTGACGCCCTCGGGCGCGGGCTTGTTGTCGATCGGGTCGCCGAGCAGGTTGAAGACGCGGCCGAGCACGGCCTCGCCCACGGGAACCGAGACGGGGCCGCCCTCGTCGGCGATGGGCATCCCGCGGGTCATGCCGTCGGTCGAGCCGAGGGAGACCGCCCGGACGACGCCGCCGCCGAGGTGCTGCTGGACCTCGCCGGTGAGCCGCATGGGCTGGCCGTCCTGTTCCCAGCGGACGGTCACCGCGTTGTAGATGTCAGGGAGCTGATCTTCAGGGAACTGGGCGTCAAACGTCGACCCGATCACCTGCCTCACGACACCCTGCGTACCTGCTGCCATCGGAGCGGTCCTTCCTTCTCTTGCCGGCCCCCGAGCCACACTTCAGCCGCGGGGGAAACCCGATTCTCTGTCGGTTGCGACCGCCCGCACAAACCGCGGACGACGACCGAAGGACGGGGAGACAGGATAGCCCGGGCCGCACCGCGAATCGTCTCTGTCCGGACCGCGGCAACAACCCCTGGGACGGGACGGCGGTCGGGCGGACGGTTCGTTTACTTGAGCGCCTCGCGGATGGCCCACTGCAGCTGGCGGTTCTCGGCCCCGCCCATGCGGATGCGCCCGACGACGTCGCCGGTCGCCTTCTCGACGATCGAGAGCACGTCGTGGCAGTCATCGGTCGAGAGCTCGATCGAGACGCCAGACTCGAGCAGCCAGCTCTTGGCGTCGGGGTGGAGCCGTTCGCCCGGGCTCGAGACGAGGGTGAGGCCCTTGCTCCAGGCGGTGGCGCCGCAGCCGGGCTCGTCGCTGGTCTGGTCGACGAGCTGTTCGAGGCTTTGCACGAGTTCCGAGGCGTCGTCTCGGTCGAGCCGGATCATGGCGGCCCAGATGCCGCGGCTGCTGTCGTCGAGGATGATGGTGGGCCGTTCGTCGAGGATGCGCTCGCCATTGGGCCCGCTGCCGACATAGCGGGCGAGCACGCGCCACTCGAGCCCCTCGCCGATTGTGTAGGTGCCGTCTTGCTCGAAATCGGCGTGCCTGCTGAGGAAGACGCCGGCGTGCATGGGCTTGGAGGGCTGGGGAACGAGCTCACGTCGGATGGCCGCGGCGATACCGCGTGCGTCGCCGTCGTAGCCGGTGAGGACAACGACAGTCGCCCCGAGTCCGTCGAACGCTTCTGGGTAGCGGGCGACCTCGGATCGGTAGCCCCCGGTCGAGCCGCCGTGGGCGAAGCGTGTGACCACGCCGCGGGCGTCGCGGTCGACGTACCAGCCGAGGCCATAGCCGCCGGCGCCGGGCGACATCATCGCATCGAGCGATTCGGCGCTGAGCACGCGCCCGGGTTCGGTGAGCCCTTCAACCCAGTCGGCAAGCGAGCGGGCGGTGATCACCACGCCGGTGGCGCCGCGCTGGCCCCAGTTCCACGGGTAGCCGAAGAGCGTGCCCCGGCTCGAGCCCTTCCATGTTCTGCTGGGTGGGGGCGGCTTCATCCGGACGGTCGGCCGCGCCCCGGGCACCGCGCCGTCGCCCACAAACCCGACGCCGTCTAGGCCCGCGGGCGCGAACACTCGGGAGCGCACCGCGGCCTCGAACGGCTCGCCCGCGACCTTCTCGATGATGGCCGCCAGCAGGAAGTAGCCCGCGTTGGAGTACTGAAAACGCTTCGAGCCGACGCCCGACGTCGCGAGCCGTGCGACCAGGTCGTCGGGCGACTCGATAGCCGGACCGCCGAGCGCGTAGCCCGCGGCCTCGCCCAGCCCCGAGCGGTGGCCCATGAGCTCCTCGACCGTCACGCCCCGCAGGTTGCCGGCGTCATCGCCGAAGACCTCGCCGAGGGTCGTCGCCGTCGTGAGCTCGCCGCGGTCGACCATCGCGAGCACGCACGCGGCCGTGAACGACTTGGCGATCGACCCGACATCGAACAGGCTTCGTTCGAGGTCGATGGGTCGCAGGAGCTCGTCGTCGAAGCCGTAGCCCCGGGCGAGGACGTCGTCGTCACCGATGCGGACGAGGACCGCGCCCCAGAAGCGCCCCAGCTCCGACTCGTCGACGATGTCGCCCACGACGCGGTCAAGGTCGGGCTCGAGCGCGACGGCCGCCTGGGCGTGGGCCTCGTTTCCGAAACCGGCGAGCGGCACGCCCAACCCGAGCATCCCCCAAAGAAGCGTGCCGGCGAGCATCGTTCGCCCCCACGCGCCCGTCCTCGACACCATCGGCATGACCAGCCCTTTCAGGAACGATGTTCGCTCCGCGCGTCAACGACCATGAGGCTCGACCAGACCGCCCGTTTCCGGGTCGGCCGTCTCAAGGCTCATGGTCACAGTGTGGAGGCGAACGCCTCGGGCCGCAAGCGTCGCCGCGGCCGATCGGACCTCGGCCATCGCCAGCACGCCCTCCACCGCCGCATCGAGCTGCCCGGCGAGCGGGTCGCCGATCATCGCCCGGATGGCAACGTTCGCCGCGGTGAGAGCGCCGGCGGGCTCGGGAGCACGCGTGTTGTCTTCGGCGGAGCCGCTCAGCAGCCCGACGAACCGGTCGACGAGCGACAACGCGAGGTAAGCGTCGTCGACGAGCCCGGCGACGCCGTTGTGGTCGGGGATGACGTCGATCGGCGCATCGAAGTAGGCCTTGGCCGCCGCGACAACGCCGGCGACCTCGGCCCCGGCGCCCTGCTCGTCGGCCGCGGCGCGCACCCGGTCGAGCACGTCGGGCACGGCCTCGACGTACCGCCGGACGAAGCCGCACGCTCGCTCGACCCGCTCGTCGAGCTCATCGCCGGCGACGCCGCGCTCGATCAGCACCATGCGGGCCGAGATCGTGAGCCACCCGCTGGAGCCTTCCCGCTCAAACGCCGCCCGGATCTGGTCACGCAAGCCGTCCACACCCAAACCTTACCAACCGCCACCGCCCCACTCCGCACCACCGCCCCACTACCATCCGCCAGCGGTTTCGAGACGCACCGCGTCCGCCGGCTCGCCCCACCCGCCCTCGCGCGTTGTCACGCGAGCGGCCCCCGACTGGAGACCCCGATGAAGATCCACGAATACCAGGCCCGCGACCTGCTCGCCGGCGCCGGCGTCCCCGTTCCCGCCGCGAAAACGATCGACTCGATCGAAGAAGCCGCGACGACGTACAAGCAGGTCGTCGCCGAAGCGGGGCTCGGCGAGAGCGGGCTCGCGGTGGTCAAGGCGCAGGTCCACGCCGGCGGGCGGGGCAAGGCGGGGTTCGTCAAGCTCGTCCGCTCGCCGCAGGAGGCCGAGGACGCCGCCCGGTTCATGCTGACCAACAAGATGGTCTCACCCCAGACCGGCCCAGAAGGGCTTGAGGTCACCAAGCTGCTGGTAGCCGCGGGCGTCGACATCGCGCACGAGTACTACCTCGCGATCACGACCGACCGCGCGACGCGGCGGAACACGCTGATCGCGTCGGCCGAGGGCGGAGTCGAGATCGAGGTCGTCGCCGAGAACAACCCCGACGCGATCATCAAGCAGCCCATCCACCCGCTACTGGGTCTTCAGCCGCACCAGGCGCGCTCGGTCGCGGCCAAGATCGGGCTCAAGGGCAAGCAGGTCAACCAAGCGGTCAAGATCATGCTTGCCCTCGACAGCCTCTACCGCGCCAAAGACTGCTCGATCGCCGAGATCAACCCGCTCATCATCACGCCCGCCACGGAGACCTACCCCGACGGCCAGCTCCTGGCGATCGACGCCAAATTCAACTTCGACGACAACGCCACCTTCCGGCACAAGGACCTGCAGGCGCTCGCCGACCCCAACGAGCTGACCGAGGCCGAGCACACCGCCCACCGGTTCGGCCTCTCCTACATCCCGCTCGACGGCAACATCGCATGCCTGGTCAACGGCGCAGGGCTCGCCATGGCGACCATGGACACCATCAAGCTGCACGGCGGTGAACCCGCCAACTTCCTCGACGTCGGCGGGTCGGCTTCCGAAGAAGCCGTGACCGAGGCGTTCAAGATCATCCTCTCAGACAGCCGCGTCAACGGCATCCTCGTCAACATCTTCGGCGGCATCATGGACTGCGCCGTGATCGCGCAGGGCATCGTGAACGCCGCGAAGCAGATCGGCTTCAAGGTTCCACTGGTCGTGCGTTTAGAAGGCACCAACGTCGAAGCAGGCCGAAAAATCTTGGACGAGGCTCGGCCCGACTTGCCGACGCTCCAGCCCGCGACAGATCTCAACGACGGCGCGGCGATGATCGTCGCATCGGTGGCGTCGGTCGGCCGCAACTGACTTTCGACCGGTCCGAAGAAATCCACAGATCAGCGAGCATAACGGCACACACAGCCACGGCTGAGCCCAAGACCGCGTCTGACAACAAGCTAGCCGGTCACGTGTGCGGACGCATACGAATTATTTAACTTCTCGTAGACGGCGGCTGTGGATGCTGACAATAGAACTCACCGACAAGCCGTTGAAGGCAGCCGCCCCGATGCTTCCTAAGCAGCACCGGGGCGGCCGCTGAAACGATCAACGCTTGGACAGCAACGGATTTAGCGGGACCCGCTAGGCCTTAGTTCAAAGCTCATGCGTGCGTCATAGTCGTCGCCGTTATCTGTCTGTACCTGGACGTCTATGTCAAGATGATACAGCGTTCCACTTTTCAAGACAACCGGCCTAGTCATGTTCTCCTCACCCACTGTATAATCAATGAGAGCCTCGCCGCCGTCCAAAACTTGAATATGGCCGGTGTAACGAGCTCTTAATGGGTCATTTAAAAACTGGCCCGTGAGTTCCGCGGCAGGAACATCGGCGTCAACGGTAAAACCAACAACCCCCGTCGCATTGGCCGTACCGGCACCATCTGCGCCGCGATCAAACTCAATCGACACCGTATCCGACGTGCCTTGCGCAAACATCTGAATATAATCGAATGATATTTTGTTCAGACTGATTGAGTTACAGCACCAACTGCTGTCACGAGGCGTTATATTAAATGTACACGGATCAGATTCGCCGGTCTCTCTAAGAGTCGCGTCCGTGCTTATAGAACCTGATTTATATGCAAAACTTGGAGTATCCCCAGAAGCCCTCGCGCGCTCGCCGCTATCGCCGGCGACCCGGTGGAAAAATCCCCCTACAGAACCGTGAGCGAACAACACCACCGCTGCACAATAAAGACATTTCGAGATCATACAAAATTCCTCTTTGAATAATATACGCCACTTACGACATGCCTGGCACTCAAAAGCGAACAGTGCATTACATACAACGCTATAGAACCCCGGGCGCCAAGTCAATCGTGCTTATAGCCACGAGCGGCGCCAGGCCGGTCTGACTGACGATTTACTCGGCGCACTGGTGGCTGCGCGATGGCGCACGGGTCTGCAGACCTCTCACCGAGAAGAGCCCGCGGACGCGGCGATTCTGGCTCGCCGACGGGCCGTGGAGGTTGATCGAGCCAACGCCACCCGAGCATGACCGCGACAGCGAGCATCATGATCACGAAGAGACGCTCGACGGCATGCCTGCACCTTGAGCCGACTCAGCCCGTGCGTGGGACGCCTCATGCCCCGCCGACCGCTGTTCTCTCCGCGGCCGCATGAGTCAAGGATAAAGCATCCAAGCTTAGATAAACAATAGTTTTAATACGCAAACAGCCCGGACCCGCTCGATGCGGGCCCGGGCTGTTCTCAAATCCGCAAGGCTCTATCGGCGGTGCCTCCTGTGATCAGACTTGCATCACTGCAGCCTTGAACAAGCGGGCAACCGCCTTTGTGCCTTATCAGTTACAGCTCACGTCGTTCAGTATGATGTCGACCAGCAGCGTTACATCTGACACCGTCACAGCGCCGTCAAGGTTGACATCCTCCGGACACGGCTCGGCCGGCGAGCACGTCGCCGACGAACCAAGGAGGATGATGTCAATGATCTCGACCACATCGAGCACGTCCACCGTGCCGTTGCCGTCGACATCGGGGCAGTTGCCGGTCTCATCGACAACTTCGAGCACTGCCGTGTCGAACGCATCGATCAGCACGCTGTCGGCCACGTCGAACTGCAGAAGCAGCGCGACCGTCTCCGACGCGTAGAGCGTCTCATCGGTCGCAGGGTCCAGGAGCTGCGCAGAGAGATTCCAGCGATAGACACCAGGGCTCAGTTCAGGGTCGCCGTCCGATGGATCGCTGTCGGCGGGGTTGACGAGCTGCCTGTTCGGGTGCCGATCGAGCTCGCCGCCGGAGTACGCAAACGAGAAACCCGTAACCTGTTGAACCGGAGCGCCGGGCAGCGGCGTGTCAATGACAAGCGCACCGGGGAGCTGGGGGCCGAACGTCTGCCGAAGCACAAGATCGCTATCAACGAACGCACCGCTGACAGCGTCCCACTCTTGCAGAGGGCCTTCGTTGATATAGACGAGGACGGTGTTGGCCGGAATGCCGCTCGTTGTGTTGAGGTAAAACCCCGGGTCGTTCCCGAACCCTGCCGGGAGGCCGCTGGGGTTCGACGATCCGGCCAGGTCACCAGCATAAATAATCTTCTCAGCGAAGGTGTCCGGGAAAGCCTCAGGAACGTCCCCAAGATCATCGAGCGCGTTCACCGTGAGAAGGCCGAACCCATCGGAAGAGTCGGGGTCAGCCACGAGCGCGAGCCCGATGTCGTTGAACGCCGGAACCGCCGACGACTGCCCGACAGCGGCCGCCGAAACTCCAACCGATGTGAAAGCCAACGTTCCAACTGCCACGCGGGCAAAGAATACATCGCTTATAGGTCGCATGATCGCATCTCCTTCTTTCTGTACACACAGAAATAACCAGAGCCATCGAGCTCTTAAAGTGACAATCCGTTCAGTGATCAGTCCGCTACACGTCGCGGGCGTGCTCAGCGAAAACGAAACCGCCGTTCAAACTCTCAGGGATCGCAAGACGACTCAAGAGCGAGCACAAAGCCCGCTAAATCGTCGGTATCGTTGTCCAGGTCGCGGTCGACATCGGCCGTCAGCGTTGGGTTGGCAGGGTCGAAGTACGACCCCAAGTAATCCAGCAGGTCGAACATATCAACCGATCCGCTACCGTCCAGATCACGGTCCGGGCAAGGATCGACCCGGTTCGCCTGTGTCCACTCGAGGGCCGCGTCGACTTCCGCCCCGTCGGCCAACTGGTGCAAGACGATGTAGATCGGATCCGAAGGCGCCACGCCTTCCTGGGTCGTCCACACCCGGAGCGGCAGCAGCCAGACCCCGACGCGGGGCGTCTGGTTCGTAAAAACATCTTCGAACGAATAGTCCGGGTGCGAATGGAACTTGCCGATCGAGTTCGCCGCTGCGATCACAGGACCGGGCACAAACTCGTCCGATACGGACGGCGTAAAGGCAAGCCCGGCCCCCTGCGAGATCACGAGCGCGACCGGCTCGATGGCGTCAAAGTCACTCCCGTCCCAGACCCGGGCCGCACCGAGAATATCGAGCCCGATGCCCGCCTGACCTTCGAAAACGCCGCTCTGCGACTCGAACCCCGGGTCACCGCCGATGTTCCAGAAGCCCGCGTAATACGTTCCCAACTCGCCGCTGTTGACACGCACGGGAAAGCTCTGCGTACCGTCCGGCGTGTTGAGACCGGTCATGATTTTCGGCGAGCCTTCGCTGCTGTCGATCTGAACAGCAAAGTCTCCCACGTCCAAGCCTTGGGCTGCTGAGGGTCCGGCCAACGCCAGCAATGCAGCAGCCGATGCGATCACGCCGCCCGTTCTGGTCTGTGTGCTCATGATACAAATCCTCTCAATCGACTCGTGCTACTTGTCCATAGCAGGACGCCAGTTCCTCACCCATATTCGAGCATGTCACGGCCAGAGACATTTAATAGACCGCTTGCGCTCCCTACTTCCGTTCCCTTCACCAACCCGCCCAACTAATCAGCACCGGGAGCAGCCGCCCGGGGGTGGAAAAGATTCGTGGTGTTGCCCAGGTACACATCGCCAAACCCTTTGACCTCGGCGTGACCATCAACGAAGGCATAAGCCGACCGGGAGTCGGGCGCAGCACCTCCACGCTCACGCCCGCCACCGTGGGCACCTATCTCGGTCTGCTCGGCGGCCTTTGCTGCGATCTCGGCGGAGTCGAAGCTGCCGTTCAGCGGGGTTAAGAAGCCGCTGAACCAGGGCTCCCACTCGTGAACGTCGACGTGGTCAGACCGCGCGAACCCGTCCGCGGTCGGAAACTCCCTGCCGTCGAACTCCATCAGCAGCCACTGGATCGTGGACGACGCCCGCGGGACCCTGAAGTTCTTGTTGTAAAACGGTGTGTTTCCCCAGCTCGCGCCCGTCACAGGGTCCTCGCTCATCGGGTCCAAAGCCGCGGGCGAGACCAACGTCGTCAGGAGGTTGTTCAGGCCATAGCTCGTCCAACGCGTGTACGTGAACGCCGGTTCGTTCCCCGGAATGCCGTCCGTGAAGACACCTAGGTTGTCGCGGTAGAGCTGACGAAACTCAGAGAGCGAGAGGCCGTCGAAGGATCCACCCTGCGAACGGGCCCACCACGGGCTGTCGTCGAGCGGGGAACGGATGATCTCGTCGCTCCCGGCGTACGACTCGAACGTCGTGATCCAGAACGAGCCGAAGCCGCTGAGGTCAAGCCCGCCGTCGTGCGGCATGCCCGCCTCAATAAACGAATCATCGTGATCGTTCTGATACGCGGCGTGCGAGACCTGAAGCTGACGAAGGTTGCTCAAGCAGATCACTGATCGCCCGGCCGCCCGCGCTGAGCCGAGCACCGGAAGCAAAAGGCCGATGAGCAGCGACACGATCGCGATGACAACAAGCAGCTCGACAAGCGTAAAAGCCGAGATGTCCTTGCCACGAGCTCTACGAATCGCCTTGACGAACGACATACCGGATCATCGCAGCTCCAGTAGCCAGAGTCAACAATAATGCGAACGCATTCTCAAAAATTCACGCCCCAGCAGAACGAGCCCGGACCCCACGCGCCCGCTCGCTGCGACGACAACCCGCAGATCCTGAGCAAATCGACTGCCGCCCCAAAGGGCCCCTCGCAGCCCCTTTATGCTTCTTATCGAAGGCCGAAAGTCTGACGCGGCCTCCCACCGTGCCGCCTGGGCCGTAGAACCCTCGACCAGCGGCCCCTGCAGCCGGGCGTTCTTCGCGCGAGTTCTCCCAACTCGCTACGGACACGGCTCGGACACGGCTCGGACACGGCTCGGACACTGTCGGTCTCAACCTGTCTAGCGCACAAGCACAGCCACTCCGGACAAGCCGCGCATCTGATCCATAACAAAAGAATAATATAAAAGCTGGGCTACCGACGGGCACCTGCCTCGCCCAACTTCACCCGAGCGGCGCCTGCTCTGAGTCTCCCAAGACAAGTACTTCCTCAAAACGCCAAAGCCAAAAATGACCGACCGGTCCCTTGAGACCGGCCGGCATGGGTTCAAAGAAAAAATCAACGGCCCGCTAATTCAAAGTCTAATTCTGCACCGTAGAAGTTATCGTCCCTGCTTGTCGCAGTGAGATCTATATCGAGAGAGTACTCTACTCCTGTTTCCAAGGCGATTTGCGGTGGGGTCTCCTCATCACCAACCATGTATTCCATAAGAACTTTTTCTCCGTCCAAAAGTCGGACATGACCTGCATATTCGACGACGGACGGATCATCTACAAATTCACTTTCAATTCCAAACTGGGTCCCATCATTGTCAACACTAAAAACAACGGTCCCCTTCGCCTGAGCACTACAACTGCCGGGGTCTACCCAGCCGATCTGAATACGCATCCCAATGTCAGTACCCAGCGCCGCTAGTTTCACGTAACTGGGGGCGAGAGGCGATGTATCTCCAGCGAGTGATCCGCACACCCAAGAATCGTCGCCCTGACGAATGCTGGTGGTCTCCGGATCAGACTCCCCGGTGTCGATGATAGTCGCATTTGTTCTCATCATGCCCGACTGATAGATATATGAACTGTTACTAGGACTTATTTGCGTATCTCGGCTGCCCTCACCGAAACGATTGCGTGATAGTTCGCCTGAAAAATTAGGGAAAATGAAAGCCGCTGCGGCGGTGCAAACAGAAAACCAGACCATGCAAATTCCTTTCTTCACACCACGGCTACTCATCGTGACAAGTATATCACGAACCATAGCCTATATTTATATATAACTATACGGCCCGGCAAATGCAGGTTTAACCCTGCCGGATCCTGGGGGCGGCGCAATGCTGTCTCCCGATCAGTGTACTTCTAAAAACCTATCATGTTCTTGTTCGCGGCACCGCACAGACTTCCAACTCTATGGAACAACAATCTGCGAGCACAACGTCTCGTCGCGGCCCATGATCAGCAAAGCAACCATCCGGCGACACACGACCGCAGGTCTTGATGCTGAGATGAGGCTCCACCCGAGCAGACAGCAAGATCCCCGTTGGCAACGTAAACGGCGTGCGTTTCAGACGCCGCTCGGCACCACCACCGCTCTCGATCAACCCCCAAACCCGACCCGTTCCATACGGATCTCCTGGCCCGACTGAAACAGCGTCACCGCCACCGCCGGCCCCTCACCGTCCGGCAGCTCGAACTCGAGCTCCGCCTCGATCTCTCTGTACTCAAACCTCGTCGGTGATTTCGAGAATACCTCGAACGCCTGCTGAGGCCCGAGCCTCGCCACGAGCCGCGAGCCGCGTCGCGTCACGACAAATTCCGCCCCACCCAGCAGCGGGGACGTGTAGCGCCCCTCCAGCCTCGCGATCGCGCCGCCGTCCTCCTTCGGAGCCGTGACGACGGGCTCGACCGGCACGCCCGCGATCTCTTGGACGACCCGCTCCGCGACCGCCGCGAGCCGATCGCTGGCCGCGTTCGCGAGCACCACAACAACCAGATCCAACGCCGGGCTCACAAAGACCGCACTCGCCGACCCACCGGTCATGCCGTTGTGCCAGATCGTGTCGCCGTCCCGGGCGATATGCCATCCGAGCGCGATCGCTCCGCCCGGCACCGCCGCACGCCGGGTGTGGGTCCTCAAGATCGCCGCGCTCAGACCCTCCGCGTCACCCGAACGTGCCGCGAGCTGAGCCCGCCCATACACCACGAGGTCGGCCGCGGTCGAACGCACGCCGCCCGCGCCCGCCAGCGACGCCAGGTCCCAGTGCGGCGTCACCGACCCGTCCGCCAGGTGCGCCGGCGCCAGTCGCTCCGCGTCCCCGGGCTTCACGGTCACCGACGTATCCACCATCCCCAGCGGCCCCGTCAGGCGCGACCCCAGCAGCGCCTCGTACCCCGCCGCCCCGGCCGCGTCGACCAGCAGCTCGCCCAGCAGCCCGGGCGCAAAGTTCGAGTACGCGTACGACGCGCCCGGCCGCCGCTCGAGCACGAGCCCGTCGACACCCGACATCAGCCTCGCCCGCGTGTACCCCGCGTACGGGTCCGACGGATCGCGGATCGCCAGGTTCGCCGGCAGACGCGGAAAGCCGGACGTGTGGTCCGCCATCTGCCCGAGCGTCGGACCCTCTCCACCGAACGTCGGACCCGCCACGCCCTCGGGCAGACGGTCGCTCAGCGCGTCGTCAATCGACAGCTCCCCGCGGCGGTCCGCCTCGGCCAGCAGTATCGCAGTCATCGTTTTCGTCACCGACCCGATCTCATAAATCGTCCGCTCGTCCACGGGCCTCGGGTCGCCCTCCGACATCACCCCGAACGCGTGATAGGTGACCCGCCCCGCGTGCGAAATCCCAACGACCACCGAGGGCGAGATCGCCTGCTCGACCAGCGGCGCCGCGTGCTTCCCGGCGATCCGCTCGTAGTCGACCCCGCCCGCCGCCTGCCCCTCGGCCCGACCGGCCACTAGGACGCCCGCCACTCCGACCGCCGACACCGATGCCAGCGAGCCAACACACCAGACCGCCACCGCCGCACACGCCGTGATCTTCTTCTGCATGACCCCGCTTACCGACACCGCCGCACGCCGGTTTCGCCAGACACCCGTTTCGCGCGACGCCGGTTTCGGGCCCGCCTCTCGACCCGCTCAGCCGGCCTTCACCGCCGACACGTCCACACTCACCACATAGTCCGACACCCGCTCCCCATCGCCCAGCGACGACGCGATCTTGCGGTACAGCGGATCCTCAAACGACGTCATCGCCTCGACGTACTCGGGCTTGGCCACGATCTCGATGCGCTCTAAACCCGCCGCCTCCGCCGCCGACCGAACCTCGTCCACAAGCACCGCCCCGGCGACGCACCCCACCAACGCTTCCACGTCGGCAACCACCGCCGCCGGCAACGGCCGCACCAGCGCCAGGTCCGACACCGCCGCCCGCCCGCCGACCCGCAGCACCCGCGCGATCTCCCGCCACACACGCCGCTTCTCCGGCGACAGGTTCAGCACGCAGTTCGAAATCACCACGTCCGCCGACCCGTCCGCCACCGGCAGGTTCTCGATCTCGCCGAGCCGAAACTCCACGTTGTCAAGCCCCGTCCGCTCGCGGTACGCCGACACGTTCGACCGCGCCTTCGACAGCATCTCGGGCGTCATGTCCACGCCGATCACCCGCCCCGCCGCCCCCACGCGAGGCCCCGCGATAAAGCAGTCGAACCCGCCGCCCGACCCGAGGTCCACAACCACCTCGCCGGGCTCGAGCGACGCGAGCGCCGTCGGGTTCCCGCACGACAGCCCCATGTTCGAGCCCGCGGGCAGCCCCGCCAGATCCGACTCGCCGTAGCCGACCGCGACCGCGACCTGGTCCGCCGTCAGCGTCGTCGGCCCGCAGCACCCGCCCCCGCCCCCATCTCCAACCTGATCCTCCGCGCCGCCCCCGCAGCAGCCCGACCCGCTCACGATCTCAAGCCCGCCGAGCGAAGCCACGCCCTCCGACGGCTCCGCGCCCGGCCCCACCCCGGACCACTGGCCCGATCTGGCGATCGCCGCGTACCCCACGCGCACAGACTCACGCACACCATCGCCCGATCCTTCAGCACCCGAACCACCCGCACCCGAACCACCCGCACCCAAAACACCCGTGTCCGTCATCTCACCAACCTCCCATCATCGCTCAACCCGGCTCATCACATACAGCATCTCGCGCGCGATCTGCGCGCACCGCTCGTCGTACGTCGACGACTCCGCCACCGTCCCATCCGACACCTTCGGGTCCACGAACGGCAGCGAAAACCGGTCCTCCGCCCCCGCCACCACCGGGCACGCCTCGTCCGCGTCGTCGCACACCATGACCGCCGCGAAGCCATCCTTCGGGTTCGGCGGCTGGAAGTACGCCTTGCTGAAACACGTCGCCGCGGGCACCGCCGCCGCCATCCGCGCGTGGTACACCGGGTTGCGGTCCTCGGTCGTCTGTTCGATGCGGAACCCCGCCCGCCGCATCGCCGCGACCGCCCGCGGGTTGAACGCCGTGTCCTCGGTCCCCCCCGAGTACACCGTCACCTCGAACCCCGAAAACCGCGCCGCCGCCGACGCCCACAGCTGCGACATCTGGCTCCGCCGGCTGTTGTGCGTGCACACAAACACCAACCGCACCGGCTCCCCCGACCCGAGCCCCGACGACACGAACGAGCTGATCGCCTCCAGCTTCGCCCTCCGCTCGGCCGAGATCTCGCCGAACTCCGCCGCACGAGCCCGCAAAAACGACTCGACCTCCGGGTACAGCACGCCGTCCTCCAGAACCGCCCCCTCGACCGCTTTACCGGCAACGGGCCCGCCGCGCAAGCCGGCACCCTGCTCCCCGCCCGCCGCGCCCCATCCCGCCGAGCCCCATCCCGCCAGGCCCAACGCCGCACACGCCATCCAAGCAAGCCGTGTCATCATCACGCTCCTCCTTCGCACCCGCACGACCCGCCCGAGCAGCAGTCGTCCTCGGGCCCGAGCTCTTCAACCGCCTCAGCCAGCGAGCGGAACACCCCCGCGAGCGCCCGCGCGTCCGCCGAGTACCACACCGTCCGGCCCTTCTTCTCCGACCGCAGCAGCCCCGACCGAGCCATCAGCGAAAGGTGCCGCGACACCATCGAGAAGTCGATCTCGCAGCACGCCGCGACCTCCGTCACCGAGCAAGGCCGCCCGCACTTGAGCAGGCAGCTCAGAAGCCGCGCCCGCGTCGGCTCCGCGATCGCCTTCAGCAAGTCCGGGTCAAGCAGCCGGTCCAGCGTCGCCCGGCGACGCACCGCCTGCCGCGGGCTTGCCGCTGCCCCGCCCCGCCATTGCCCGCCCCGCCATTGTTTGATTACTGACGCCATCACGCAACTATATCCCCAGGCGACGCACCCATCAACCTGCCCCACGCTCGACGCGGATACCGCTCGTCGATCGACGGCTCCGGCCGCCCCAAGCCCACCGCTTCTCAGCCCCGGCACGTTCTCGGACCCGGGTTCTCGGACCCAGCCTCTCGGACCGACCCCGATCCAGCCCCCGGCCTCGCCCCGCGCTGAAGCCGGCCCCGCGCCCCGCCGATCCTAAATGCCGGAGGTGTGCGTGCTCAACCAGACCGACGCGAGCTCAATCCGGAAGCGCGGCCTCTGGGCACGCTCTGCGCCCGCAACGCGGACCCTCGCCGCCGCGCTCGTTATCGCATGCCTCGCGCTGGGCGCCGCCGCCGGCGCCGGTGCCGCCTTCGCCACCAAGACCGCTGACCACACCCCCGACCTGACCACCGCCGCCCTGGCCGGCGCCCTGCTCGGCCTGCCCGCCGCCGCCCTCGCGCTCGCCCTGCTCAGCAGTATCCGAAGCCTGCTCGCGATTTCGGAGTCGCTCCGAGCGTCCGCCCTCGACAACCCCGGCCCATCCATGCTCCGCGTCAAAGAACACGGCGACCTCGAATCCACCGCCTTCAATGCCCTGATCGGGGCCGCCGCCAACCACGACACCACCGCCGCTGAACACGGCTCGCCCGATGCCGACACCGCCCAGCTCGTCCCGGCCTGCAACGCCCTGTGGCTCGGCATCATCCTCATCGCGCCCAACGGCACCATCCGCTACGCCAACGGCGCCGCCCGCGCCGCCATCGCCGCCGCGGCGGCCCCCGCGCCCGACCGGAGAACCACACAAGAAGAAATTGACCCGATCGGCCGCCAGGCCGCCGAGACCACACTCCCCCATCCGGTGACTGCCCTGCTCGCCCCCGGCGCCTTCCTCCGGGGTGCCGTCGACCACGCCGACGAGCTGCGGACCCTTCGATACACCGTCAGGCCCCTCCGTGAGCACGAGGGTGGCGGCGCCGTTGTCGCTATCGAAGATATCACACAACGCCGCGCGGCCGACCGCGCCAGCCACGACTTTGTCTCACACGCCGCCCACGAGCTCAGAGCCCCCCTGACCAACATCAAGCTCTACATCGACGAAGCCGCCGACGAACTCGCCACGGACACCGACCGCGTCCGCGCCCTCGGCATCATCAACGAGCAGGCCGACCGCCTCGAACGCATCGTCTCAGACATGCTCGACCTCTCCGAGATCGAAGCAGCCTCGTTCTCGATCGCTCAGGGCGAAGCCCGCACAGAAACCATCATCGAAGAAACCAAGGCCGCCAACACACCTCTTGCGCTCGACAAAGACGTCGGCCTGACCTTCGACCTGCCGCCCAAGCTCCCCGTGCTCAAGGGCGACCGGCGCAAGCTCTTCGTCGCGATCAACAACATCCTCGGAAACGCCATCAAGTACACCCCCGAGGGCGGCTCCGTCACCGTCCGCGCCGCCGTCGGTGAACGCCTTTTCACACTCGAGGTCGAAGACACCGGCATGGGCATCCCCCCCGCCGACCTCGACCGCATCTTCGATAAGTTCCAGCGGGCCTCCGACCCCCGCGTCGCCGCGCTCACCGGCTCCGGCCTCGGGCTCCCCCTCGCAAGAGAGGTCGCCCGACGCCACGGCGGCGACCTCACCGTCCAGAGCCAGATCGACCAGGGATCCATCTTCACCCTCACACTCCCGCTGCCCACCGCGTTCATCGAAACCGAGTCCACACGCACCGCCGCCTGACCGAGCACCACCCGGCGGGCACACCCATCGCAGGAGCACCACGTGGACATCCGCGAAGAACAGCACGGAGCCGTGACCGTCCTGAGCCCGCTCGGGCCGCTCGTCCAGCACGACGCCGCCGTCTTCGCCACCCGCGTCGCCGAGCGGTCCGCCGCCCTGCTCGGCCGCATCGTCGTCGACGCCGCACACGTCGCCTACCTCGACTCCAAGGGCATCGAAGCCCTCATCGATACCGCCGACGCGCTCGCCCGAGCGGGTCGAACCCTCCGAGCCGTCAACGTCAACCACACCGTCCGTGAAGCCCTGCAAATCACAGGAAACGCCGACGCAGTCGAGCACTACGCCGACCTCAACGCCGCCGTCCGGAGCTTCGCGTGAGCGCCCGCCCGAGAGCCAAACGCGTCGGCGAAGCCCTGCTCAGCGCCGGCGAGATCGACGCACAAAGCCTCGAACGCGCCCTCGCAGACCAGCGACGCACCGGGCGGCTCCTCGGCGAGATGCTCGTCGATCAGGGCACCGTCTCGCGCACCGCGCTCGTGCGTGCCCTCGCCGAATCCACCGGCATCCCGGGCGTCAACCTCCGCCACGGGCTCGTCGACCCCGACGTCTTCAAGCTCGTCGGCGAAGAAGAGGCCGAGCGGCTCAAAGCCCTCCCACTGTTCCTCGTCCGAGACGAGCTCACCGTCGCCCTCGCCGACCCCACCTCCCTGCCAACCATCGACCGACTGAAGAACCTCACCGGCCTCAAGATCCGCCCCGTTCTCGCACTCGAAACCAACATCTACGACTTCATCGCCAAGTACCGCGCCGGCGACGTCGACGTCAACGAGTTCCTCGCCTCACTCGGCGAGTCGAACGTCGACATCGTCGAAAACGAGGCCGTCGACGAAGGGCCCAGCAGCGAGCTCGACCTGCACTCAGGCGGCTCCCCCGTCGTCAACCTCGTGAACGTTGCCCTGCTCACCGCCGTCAAGGACGGCGCGTCCGACCTCCACGTCGAGCCCAACAAGCACGGCACGCGCATCCGCTACCGCGTCGACGGCATGCTCCGCGAACTCATGAACCCGCCGCCGGGCATGCACGCCGCCATCGTCAGCCGCATCAAGGTCATCGGGCAGATGGACATCGCCGAACGCCGCCTCCCCCAAGAAGGCCGCGTCCGCATCGCCGCCGAAGGACGCGACATCGACCTCCGCGTCTCCTCCATGCCCACTCTCCTCGGCGAAAAACTCGTCATCCGCGTCCTCGACAAGAAGAACCTCCGCGTCCGCCTCGAAGACCTCGGGTTCACCCCGAGCGACCGCGACACCTTCACACGCGTCCTCAACCAGCCCCACGGGCTCCTCCTCGTCACCGGCCCCACCGGCTCGGGCAAGACCACCACCCTCTACTCCGCGATGGACCTGCTCCGGTCCCCCGAGAAGAACCTCGTCACCGTCGAAGACCCCGTCGAATACCAGCTCGACATGATCAACCAGATCCAGATCCGCGACGCCATCGGCTTCGGCTTTGCGCGCGCGCTCCGCTCCATCCTCCGCCAAGACCCCGACGTGATCATGGTCGGCGAGGTCCGCGACCAGGACACCGCCCGCGTCGCCGTCCAGGCCGCCCTCACCGGGCACCTCGTCCTCGCCACACTCCATACCAACGACGCGCCCGGCGCCGT
The DNA here is from genome assembly GCA_039815285.1 of Planctomycetota bacterium. Lineage (GTDB taxonomy): Bacteria > Planctomycetota > Phycisphaerae > Phycisphaerales > UBA1924 > JBCBZP01. The sequence continues at coordinate 2,061 of JBCBZP010000030.1, read as the reverse complement.
CGCCCGCCTGCTCGACATGGGCATCGAGCCCTACCTCCTCGCCTCCGCGCTCAACGGCGCCGTCGCCCAGCGCCTCTGCCGGACCAACTGCGCCGGCTGCGAGACACGCTACCACCCATCCGAACAAGCGCTCAAAGACGCACAGCTCACCCCGAACGTGCGCTCGCTCTTCCGCCGAGGCGGGGGCTGCTCACAGTGCGGCGCCTCGGGCTTCCTCGGACGCGTCGGCGTCTACGAGATGATGGAGATCACACCCGCGCTCCGGCAGCTCGTCTACGACGCCGCGCCCACCGACCAGCTCCGCGCCGAACTCAGGCGCACCGGCTCCAAGTCGCTCCGCACCCAAGCGATCGGGCTCGCCGTCCACGGCCGCACGAGCCTCGAAGAAGCACTCCGCGTCACGCGAACCGACGACGCCCTCGAACCCGGAAACAACCGAGCGCCTTCGGCACAACCCACCGGCACGGCGCCCGGCAACAGCAGCGATTCAGCCGAACCGACCACGACCGAACCGACACCGACCGACCCGACCACAAAGAGAAACGCCGCGTGAAAGTCTCATACTCCGCCTGCAGCAAGTCCGGCGACCGCACCTCCGGCACCATCGACGCGTCCTCGCTCGAAGACGCACGCCAAGCAATCCGCGCCCAAGGACTGTTCCCGACAGAGCTCGCCAGCGTCGCACAAGCAACCAACACACCAACGCCGAACCGCGTCAAGAACAAGCCCGAACGCGTCGCCGACTTCACCCGGCAGCTCTCGCTCCTGCTCGCCGCAGGCACACCGCTCGTCGCCGCCCTCTCCGCCGTCGCCAGGCAGACCAAGGACGCGGCCTGGTCCGCCGTGATCCAGAGCGTGACCGACGACATCCACGACGGCCAACCTTTCTCCGAAGCGCTCGCCCAGAAGCCCGCCATCTTCGACCACGTCTACGTCGGCATGATCCAGGCCGGCGAAGCCGCCGGCGACCTCACCGGCGCGACCACCCGGCTCGCCACGATCACACGTCAGCACGTCGCGCTCAACAAGGCCCTGCTCTCGGCCGTCACCTACCCCGCCCTGCTCGTCGGCGTCGCAATGCTCACACTCGTCGGCATGGTCATGAAGGTCGTCCCCTCGTTCCGAAACCTCTTCGATTCCATCGGCACCCCCATGCCGCCCAGCACACAGATGATGCTCGCCCTGAGCGACTTCCTCTCCGGCTACTGGTGGGCCGTCCTCATCGCCGCCGCCGCAGCAGCAGCGGCCGCGACGGCCTACGCAAGGACCCCCGACGGACGACGAGCCATCGACGGCCTGCTCATCAACACGCCCCCCTTCGCCCACGTCATCCGCTCGCTCATCCTCGCCCGCGTCGCCCGCGTCATCGGCTCCGCCATGGAGTCCAAAGTCCCACTCCTCGAAGCGCTCGACATCGCACGCCGAGCCACGGCGAACACCCACTACCAGGAAGAGCTCGCCTCGATCTCGCACCGCGTCGGCGAGGGCCAGTCCATCTCCGACGTCGTCAAAGCATCGCCGCTCATCACCCCCTCGCTCGCCGAAGCCATGGGCAACGGCGAGCAGTCCGGGCGCCTCGCCGACGTGCTCCTCGGCGTCTCGGACATGATGGACGAAGACAACACCACCCTCGTCAAGTCACTCACCGGAATCCTCGAGCCCGTCATACTCACCGTCCTCGGGCTCGTCGTCGGCGGTATCGCCATGAGCCTCTTCCTCCCACTCTTCGACCTCACCGCCTCCGCCGGGGGTGCCCCATGACCAGCACCCGCCGCCACCGCCCCACCCTCCTCTTGATCCCGGGCGCCCGCAAGCTCGTCGCCGCCGAAGCCCGCGACGCCCGCCTCGCCGGGAAATCTTCGTCATCCACGTCGCCGATACGGCTCCCGAACTCACCATCAACGCCCTCCCCGCTCGGCCGAAAGATTCAAAAAAGCGCCTTTGCTGCGCCCCAACCTGCTGTGCTTAATTTTCCAATTCACCCCGGACTGACCAAAGACCGCAGCCCAGAATTCAAGGTTTTCTGCCACGCTCAAGGCCGCTTTCAACCCGTCCGCATGG
>JBCBZP010000039.1:0-20381 GCA_039815285.1 Planctomycetota bacterium | reverse complement strand
GCCGTTGGCAAAGCCGATCGACCGCTTCTCGTTCGCGGCGTGGAACACCCACGCGTCGCCGAACACCTCCGACGGGCTCGACGCCCGCGAGCTGTTCCCGAAGTTACCCGCGATCGAGCCCTTGAGCCCGTTGAACACGAGTGCCGTCTCGCCCGGGCGCAGCCGCAGCGGCGGGAACCGGAACACGAAGCCCGACGGGCCCGGATAGTTCCGGTCGGTCAGCACGTAGCCGCCGATCGTGATCGGGCGGTCGTGCGGGTTCGAAACCTCAACGAACTCGTCGCCGATCGCCTCCCGCGTGCCGTCGCGGCTCGCGTCGCCCGCCTGCCCCTTCGGAGGGTCGAACAGCACCTCGGTGATCATCGGGTGCGGAAAGGGGATCGGTGCGGCCGCGTTTTCATTCGCGGCCTGCCCCCCCGCGCCGCCGGCTAAGCCGAGCGCAACGGAACAAACCACGGCGGCCATACGACGGAACAAACCAAGGGCCAAACCACCGCCCCGGCGAGGGACCGGGCGACCGACCAGAACCAAACGCACCACCCGAGCCGACCAGAGCACGGCGGGTCAGTAGTTCTCGGTCACCGACAGATTGATCCGCGTGCTGCTCGACGCGTCGGTGTCCTCGACCTTGACGATCGACTGCCCCGGCCCGACCTCCACACGCTGCGGCACGCCCGCGTTGCCGATCACGTCGACCTGCAGCGTGACCCGCTTGCTGGACGACCGCAGGCTGAACGAGTCGCGGTCGCCCGGCGGGATGCGCTTCTCGTCGGTCGTTCGGCCGCCCTCGCGCGGCTCGAACAGCTTCGCCTGCACCGGCTGACCCGCACTATTGCGCACGTCCGCGGTAAACGTCTTCACGCTCGAGCACCCCGTCAGCAACGCCGCGGCCGCCAACACCGCCACGCCCGTCCGAACGCCGCTCCAGCCCGTCATCCAACCAGCTCTTCTCAAGCTCATCGCTGCATCTCCGATCGTCGTCGTCCCAAGATCCGTACGACGCTCTACTTCCCGGGTTCGGTCGCCTGCGGACCGATACGCATCACCGTCACGCCGTCGACGCCGAACTGCGAGCGGTCGTCGGTCTCGTAGACCCACGCGCCCGCGTCGAGCGGCTCCTCGACCGGCGGCAGCCCAATCTCCGACGGCCGCGTCACCGACAACGCCACCCGCCCCACGCCCCGGACCACCACGGGCCCCAGCGTGCCCACCTCACCGGGCCGGACGTCCGTCGTGTCGAGCGTGGCGTCGTTCTCAAACGGCGCGTCGAGCACGATCCGCGCCCGCACCAGCGACCGCGCCCCGTTGCGGACCTCCACGGAGTACGTCGACGACGACTCGCACCCGCCGAGCACCGAGCCCCCCGCACCCGCGAGCACGCCCGCGGCCAGCCCGGCGGCCGCCCGCCCAAACACGCCGCTAGGTCGCCCGCTCCGGGCCCGCGCCTGCCTGTCGTTCAACGCTGCACGCATCGCCAAAGTGTACGAGCTGCGCCCGAACGCCGCCCGGGCCAGCCCCGGAGACGGCGTGCCGACACCCGCCGGGGCGAGTCAGCGGTCGAGCTCGGCGGCCACCACGTTCAGCGACCCGAGCACGGCGACGACGTCGCCCAGCATGTGGCCCTCGGTCAGGCGGGCCATGGTCGAGTAGTTCACGAAGCTCGGGCCGCGGGTCTTGACGCGCCAGGGGCGCGGGCCGCCGTCCGAGACGACGTAGAACCCAAGCTCGCCGTTGGCGGTCTCGTTGCACCCGTACGCCTCGGCGACCGGCGGCTCCCAGCCGCGGTTGCTCATGATGATCTCGAAGTGCTGGATGAGCCCCTCGATCGAGCCGTACACGTCTTCTTTGGGCGGCTTGACCATCTTGCCGTCGGCGAAGGTGTCCAGCGGGCCCTGCGGGATGCGGTCGATGAGCTGATCGATGATGCGACGGCTCTGGCGGATCTCCTCGATCCGCACCAGGAACCGCGCGTACACGTCGCCCTCGGTCGACAGCGGCACGCTGAAGTCGACCGGCTCGGCGCCCTGCCCGTCCCAGTTGTCCGCGTAGCACAGATAGGGCTCATCTTTCCGCAGGTCGCGCCGCACGCCCGACGCACGCGCGAGCGGGCCCGTCAGCCCCCAGCTCTTCGCCTCGGCTTCCTTGATCACGCCGATGCCCTGCGTCCGGTCGAGGAAGATGCGGTTCCGCTCGACGAGCTTCTCCAGTTCGCGGATCGCCGTCACCAGGTCGTCGTCGACGAAGTTGCGGACCATCTTCTTGAACGTCTCTTCGTCGGGCAGGTCCTGCATCGCGCCGCCGACGCGGGTCCAATCCGGGTGATACCGCTGGCCCGAGACGAAGTCCATGATGTCGTAGATCTTCTCGCGCGGGTTGAACGCGAAGAGGAAGCCGGTGAACGCGCCCAGGTCCAGCCCCGCGGCGCCGACGCACAGCAGGTGGTCCTGGATCCGCGCCAGCTCGGCGAGGATCGTCCGCAGGACCTTGCAGCGCGGCGTCAGGTCGATCCCGAACAGCTTCTCCACCGCGTGGTGGTACGCGATGTCGTTGGCGATCGGGCTCAGGTAGTTCATCCGGCTCACGATCGTGACGTACTGGTTGTAGTCCAGCGTCTCGGCGAGCTTCTCAAACCCCGAGTGCAGGTAGCCGATGTGCGGCGTGCACCGCGCGATCCGCTCGCCGTCGAGCTCGAGCACCAGACGCAGCGTCGTGTGCGTCGCCGGGTGCTGCGGGCCGAAGTTCAGCGTCCACCGGTCGCCCGTGTCGACGTGACCCTTCAGATACTCCACGTTGTCGGCGTCGACCGTCAGACCCTCGCCCGGCGTCATGGTGTACGGCATGCTGTTCCTTCCCTCCGCCACCGAACGACCGACGGCGGACATCCGACGCATTGTAGATCCGAGGTGGCTTTCGACCGACAAAGCCACTCAGCGGCACGTTCCGCCGAGCGATCGCTCAAAAAGTGTGATCATTCCGACAAGACGGACAAACCCACAAGGATTTTCCACCGAAACACTTGAAGACGGGAGCAGAATCGTTACGCTTTCCGTTCGGAACCAGTCATGCCCACGACCAAAGTTCACACTGTCATTACCCGTCGAGTTTGCCTTCGAATGGCAAGCCCGGGTGGCGTGTGTGAACTGAGTCGGACCGGCTGACAACCGGCTCCAACCTCAAAGAACACCAACCGCCGCCCGGGACACCGAGCGGCGGTTTTTCTTTTGCCCGAACCAAACCCAGCGCCAGAGCGTGTCGACGCCCTGCGCGATCCGTCTGCCCACAACGAAACGGCCCGAGCCAGTAAGGACTCAGCCATGCCCGGAGTCAGCCATGCCAGAAGCGTCCGAGAACAGCCCGCCGTCCCCTCCACGAGTGGCGCCGCCGCCGGCGACGCCGCGCCGGGCCGTCCCGACGCGCGCCTGCATCAACGCGCCGGTCGAGATCTGCTTCCGAGGACGCATCGACGACGCGCGGCACCTCAGCGTTGACGCGCTCGACCCCGCACAGCCCCGCCGCGTCCTGAGCGCCCCCAGGCTCAGCGACCTGCCCGTCGCCATAGTCGCCAGGCTCACCCTCGACCCGCGCTCGATGTCGGCCACGTTCGCCTTCGCCGGCGGCGGGCTCACACGCGGGCACCCATTCACCTTCGCCCACGAAGTGCCCGGGCTGTGGGGCGCCTTCCGCGCGGGCGGGCTCGCGTGGACGCGCGACGCCGCGGCCCTGCCCGACCTGCTCCAAGCCGTCCACCGCACCGAGCACGAATCGTTCCGCTTCAGCCTCGACCTCCGCCGCGGTTGGCACGACGCCGAGGCGCAGTTCGACTGGAAGCGGGCCGAGCGGGCCGACGACGCCCCGGCATGGCTCGACCGGCACGCCAGCGGCCGACTCCACCAGGCCTGGTCGCCCACCGGGCACGCACCAACGTCAACGCTCCAAGGCACGCACGCGCTGGCGAGCAGCAAGAACCGGGTCGTCGCTTAGCAAAGGTCTTGGCTGCTTCAGATCGGAGGAGAGACCAAAGACAGCAAACCTGGAACAGAGAGAACCAAGCAAAGGGAACGGACGGGGACGCATTCCACGCCGCGAACCACGGCACGAAACGCTTCGGGTGCGATCAGCCGCAGCGACGCACCCCCGCCGGCGGTCTGCCGGCGGTCTGGATGAGGAGCCAGGCCGCCGGCCGACGCCCCCCACGATCGCAGCAGACTTCAAGCGAGCGAGAAACGCCGCGTCGTGAGCGCCGAGTGCCTGCTCGCTCAGCCGAACGCGATCTCGCCCCGCGACACAGCGCCGTCGAGCCACGCCACGGCCTCACGCCCCGAGCGCACGAACGACGTCGCGCCGATCTTTTCCGCCAGCCCCTCGGTGCTGGCGAACGCGTCGCCCCCGACGAGCACGGGCACGCCCGGCTTGGTCTGCCGCGTCGCCTGCACCGCCTCCCGCGCCGCCTGCACGTGCGTGGTCATCATCGCGCCCAGCACCACGAGCGACGGGTCGAAGTCGACGACCGCCTTGGTCAGGTCCGACGCCGGCGTGTTCGCCCCAAGGTTCACGGTGCGGAACCCCGCGATCTCGAACAGGTCGCTGACCGCCTGCACGCCCAGGTCGTGGTGGTCGCCCTCGACGGTCGACAGCAGCACCCGGCCGACACCCGGCCGGACCGCGACGTCCCGCGACGCCAGGTAGCACAGGATGCCCATCGCGGTGCGCGTCGTCGCCGTGACCACGTGCTCCTCGCTGATGGTGACCTCCCCGATGTGCCACATCCGCCCGACCTCGACCTCGACCGTCAGCAGCACCCGCTCGTACAGGTCGGCTACGGGCGTGCCGCCCTTGTACGCGTCGACGAGCATCTCCACGGCCAGGCGCCGGTCACCGCTCATCGCCGCTTCGAGGTAGTGCAGCGCCAGTCGCCCGGTCTCGCTGCTGTTCGACAGCACACTCATCGAAGCCGAGTCGCCCACGGCGTGATCGATGCCCTGCGACAGACACCGCGCGACCGCGGGGCGCACGTTCTCGGGCAGGTCCTCGTTGAGCGTCTCGGCGAGCGCCTCGAGGCTGTACCGCAGCGCGTCGACCGATACCCCCCGGCTCAGGAACGCGTCGCGAGACCAGACCACATCGGACACGAACATCTCGGGCGACGACATCTCGACCGAAGCAGCCAGCTCCCGCACCCGCTGGGTCAGGTGCTCGTGCCACCGGCGGAACGCGCCGCTCCCGAACGCCTCGCGGATGTCGGGGTGCCGCTCGAGGACCACCTCGGCCGCGCGCGACGCGTAGGCCCGCGCTCCGGAGCGGAGCAGCTGAGCCGCGAACTCACCGGTCTGGGCCGCCTGCGTGCTCATGTCTGGGGCAAGCACCTGTAAAAAATCGTTCGTGTTTCGGTCGGGTCGAAACGTGCTTTGAAGACACCACTTGAATGAGGGGTTACGACGCCTTGAAGTAGTCCAGATTCAACTGCACGAACCGCGACCACTCGTCGGGCAGGTCTTCCTCGGGGAAGATCGCCGCGACCGGGCACTCGTCGACGCACAGCCCGCAATCGATGCAGGTGTCCGGATCGATAAAGAGCTGGTCCGTCTTCCCGAAGTTGGGGTCGTCCTTGGTCGGATGGATGCAGTCGACCGGGCAAACCTCGACACAAGACGTGTCTTTCGTGCCAACGCAGGGCTCACCGATGATGTGCGGCATCCGCCAAAGCTCCTTCGGACGGCCGAGCGGCGGCAGAGCCCGCCGAGCGATCGCCGCTCCTGAACACCCGATCCTACTCGGGCACCACGCCCGACGGCACCGCGTCCGACGGGTCGGCCCGCATGAAGAGGGCTTCAGGGCTTTCGAGCACGGCCCCTGATCGGATCCCGTGATCGCCATTGAAAATCGCCAGCTCGCCCAGCGGCACGCCCTCCGGCGGCTCGCAGCCCCACGCCCGCCAGACCGCCGCGGCCTTCTCCGGCAGCACGGGCGACAGCAGCAGCGACGCCACCCGAAGCGTCTCGGCGCAGCTGTAGAGGATGGTCGCAAGGGCCTTCTCGGCGTGGTCCAGGTCGCCCAGGCGCTTGGCGAGCGTGAACGGAGCCGCATAGGAGATAAACTCATCCACGATCCGCACGAGCCCAAGCCCGTGGTGGACCATCTCGTCCAGGGCGAAGCGGTCGAACGCCTCGCGGTACGCCGCGGCCGCGTCGCGGCAGGCGTGGGCCAGATGGAACGTCCGCGACGGGTCTTCGGGCGGCTTGCCCGCGTCGGTCAGCGCCCGGAGCGCGAGCTGGAGCGACTTGCCGTCCAGGAAGCCGAACTCGCCGTTGCACTCGCGCGGCAGCTCGCCGTCGAAGTACTTCTGGACCATCTTCGACACGCGGCTGACCGAGTTGCCGAACCCGTTGGCGAGCTCGGCGTTGTAGACCTCCACGAACCGGTCGTGCACGAAGTCGGCGTCGGTCGCCCCCATCGGGCCCTGCGTGAGCAGGTACCACCGCACAGCGTCGAGCGAGTACCGATCCGCATAGGCGTCGAGCGTCTCGATCTCGATGAAGTTGCCCAGGCTCTTGGACATCTTCCGGCCCTCACGGATCCAGTACGCATGGGCGTACACGGTCTGGGGCGGCTCCTCGCCGAGCGCCCGCAGCATCGCGGGCCAGATCACAGCGTGGAACCAGAGGATGTCCTTGGCCATCACGTGGACCTGCGCGGGCCAGAACCGGCGGCGGTCGCCCTGCTCGATCGCCGTGACGTAGTTGCACAGCGCCTCGATCCAGACGTACACGCGGTGCTCGTCGTCGCCGGGCATCGTAATGCCCCAGTCGGGCGAGCCGGGCTCGATCTTCCGCGACACCGGCACGTCCCGCAGCCCCTGACGGATGCGCCCGAGCACCTCGTTCTTGCGCGCCTCGGGCAGCACGCGGACATGGTCGCCCTCGATCCGTTCGAGCAGCCAGTCGGCGTGCTTCTCGAGCCTGAAGAAGTAGTTCTGCTCGACGCGCTTCTCGAGCGGGCGGCCGGTCACCGGGCTCTTGAACCCGCTCTCGCGGGCGACCGTCTCCGTGAGGTATTCCTCTTGCGACGGGTCCCACCAGCCCTCGTAGTCGCCGAGCACGATGTCGCCCGAGTCGACGAGCCGGCGGATCATCGCCGAGGCGCGGTCCTTGTGGCGGGCCTCGCTCGTGCGCACGAAGTCGTCGTTGGTAAAGCCCATCGACGCGAACGCCTTCTGGAACTCGGCCGCGTTGCGGTCGGCCCACTCGAGCGGCGACAGCCCGCGCTCGGCGGCCGCGGTGACCACCTTCTCGGCGTGCTCGTCGGTGCCCGTCAGGAAGAACGTGCCCCGGGAGCCGCCCTCGAACAGCCGGTGGGCCCGGGCGGCGACGTCGGCGAGCAGGGTCGTGTAGCAGTGGCCGATGTGCGGCCGGTCGTTGACGTAATAGATCGGGGTCGTCACGTAGTAAGACACACCCGACTTTAGTCGGGCGTCCGGCGTGGCCCTCTGTCTCACCGCGCCTTCCGAATCCGGTCCCGGGTCGTGTCCGGGCCGAGCCCTATCCTGACCGAGCGAGGAACCGAGCCTTGTCGCAGGACCGGGGACCTCGGGCGGGAGCCGGGATGGACCGAGCCGAGTTCGAACGTGAGGCGGTGGTGCACCTCGACGCGGTCTACCGCATGTCGATGCACCTGACCCGCAACCCCGAGCAAGCCGAGGATCTGGTCCAGGAGGTCTACCTCCGGGCGCTGCGGTCGGTCGAGAAGAACGGCTTCGAGTCGAAGGGGGCCGGGCTGCGGGCCTGGCTGTTCGCGATCGTCCACAACACGTTTTACACGCACGTGAAGAAGCTCAAGCGGGCGCCGGTCGCGGTCGAGGACTTCTCCTACGACGAGGGCCGCGAGGGCCAGCCCGACGAGCCGGTCAACGCCTGGGACGCCAAGACGTTCGATTGGGAGCACGTCGACGACCGGCTGGTCCGGGCGGTCGAGTCGCTCAAAGACGAGTACCGCGAGGTGCTGCTGCTCTGGGGCGTCGAGGGGCTGAAGTACCGCGAGATCGCCGAGATCCTCGAGCTGCCGATCGGCACGATCATGAGCCGTCTGCACCGGGCCCGGAAGCTCGCGGCCGAGACGCTGCTGCGGGAGGACGGTGCGGCCGACGCGTTCCGCCTTGTGGGAGACGGCGCGGTTAGGGATGGCACGGCGGGGGACGGCGCGAACACCGGCTAGCCGGCGGCGGAATACTCGGACGACCCGCACGCTTTTTCTTGCGTCGGCCGATTCCGGCCGGCATAACCAAGCCTGAACGCGTGTTCAGCGGATGCCATGATGGATGAATCTTCGAACAACCCGAGCCGATCGACCACCGAGCAACCCGGCGGAGACACCCTGCACGGGCTGAGCCTCGATCGCGAGGCGTTGCTCCGGATCGCGGCCGACGGCGAGCTCGACCTTTTGTCCAACGAGCAGCGGCGGCAGGCCGAGGCTCTGCTCGCCCAGCCCGAGAACGCGGCGTTCGTCGCCGACGAACGGGCGTTCCGGTCGACTTCGGCTCGCGCGTTCTCGGACGTTGGCGTGCCGAGCGAGACCCTCCGCCGGGGCGTCGAGGACCGGCTCCGCGGCGACCTCGTGCCCGCGTCGGTCGGCGGGCAGACCCGCAAGCAGGGCTTCTGGCTCCGGGGCGTGGCGACGCTCGCCGCCGCGGCGGCCGTCGCGATCGTGGCGACGACGATCTTCTCCGGCCCCCCGAGCAGCACCGGCGGCGGCCAGTTCGCGGGCGACCCGCTGATGGCCCTCCGCGGACGGGTGGCGACCTTCGTCTCACGCGAGCACGAGAAGTGCGAGATGAACCTGCGGCACGCGTCGTCGAAGCAGCGCGTGGTCGCCGCGGGCGACCTGCCCGAGCTGGTCCGCGACGTGATGGGCCGCGACCTCGCGCTCGAGTCGCTGGTGTTCTCGGACGGTGTCGGGGTGTCGTTCGTGCGGGCGGGCAAGTGCGGCGTCCCCGGCGGCGCGAGCGTGCACCTGTCGTTCGACGCCGCGTCGGGCAGCACCTCTGGGCCCGTCAGCCTGTTCGTCCAGCGCGACGACGGCTCGCTCGGGCTGGAACTCGGCAAGACCTACACCTTCGGCTCGGCGTGCGACGACGAGGGGCCGGCGGTCTATCTCTGGGGCGACGGCACCATGATCTACTACCTCGTGACCGACGAGCCGGCGGGCTGCACCAAGCTGCTCCAGGACCGGGCCGCTCCGGACGAGATGGTCGAGCTGTCGGCGTGAACTGGGGGCGCGGGGCTTGTTCGGAGCACGGGACCAGGACCGGGGCCTGGACCAAGACTGTCTCGGCCCGAACTTTCGGGCTCAATCGGTCCCAGACCGCCTCGGCCTCGGCCGGTGTGGCGCGCCCGACCGATACACTCCAGCGATGGCAACACGTCTTCTGACAACGACTGTAATCGTGGCCCTGTGCGGCGGGGTCGGCGGGAGCGCGGGCGGTCAGAACGCCCTGGACCGGCCGCTCCAGCTCGACCCGATGGGCAACCGGCTTCGGATCAATAACCCCGTGTCGCGCGGGCCCGGTGCCACGTTCGGCGTCGCGCAGCTCCGCAACTCGATCGTGACCGGCAACGCCCCGAACGGGCTGAGCTTCCGCGGCGACGTCGGCTACACCGCGCCCAACGAGTTCCGCGGCGACCTCGGCAGCGACGACCTCTTCGCGTTTCAGCGCGACTCGCTTGTTTCCGGGCTCTCCGGGCTCGGCGTCCGCGGCACCGAGGCGCTGCAGGTCAACTTCGGACTGACCACCACGTCGAACTTCAACAGCGACTTCGCAAGCGCGGCCGGGCTCTTGCGCGGTGAGAGCTTTACACCGGTCCGCGGGGTTCAGTCTTTCTCCCCCGTGAACCTCTCGGAGAACCAGTTCTCGCCGACCGGTGGCGCGGCGTTCGGTGGGACCGACCGTGCGGAGGACCTGCGCGGCCGGGTGCTGGAGGCGAGGGTGCTGGCCGACGGCGGCTCGGTCGACGCGGGCAACGCGTTCATGATCCGGTCGACGACGGGCTTCGTCTCCACGCGCTCACTCGTCGGGCAGGATCTCGGCCGCTCGGTCGAGCAGGGCAAAGCCTACGGGTACACGGCGTCGCCGCTGACAGGCATCGCCCGCCGCGAGATCGAGAACGAAGCCCGGCCCGAGACGCTCGTCCGGCCCGACCCGGTCGATGCCCGGGCGGTGGTGGTGTTCAGCGAGCTTGAGACCGGGTACGAGGCGGCGCTCGACACGCGGATCGAGACGAGCCTGAACCAGGACGAGGACGACTCGGCCGGGCTCTCACCGCTCGAGGCGTACGCGGCATCGCTGCGGCAGTACCTGCGGACTGACCTGTCTGAAGAGAGCGCCGAGCGGGAGGATCCCGAGAGCGGCTTCTCGCTGAATTTCGATCCGTTCAACCCGGCGGACGACCCGCGGGCTGAGGACGCGGACGGCTCCGATCCGCTTTCGTTGAACACACAGGGATCGGACTCGGAGAGGCTCGATCCCGATGACCCCGACGCGTTGCCGCGGGTCTCCGAGCGGGAGCGGCTGACCCGGGCCCTGAGACAGGTAGGGCTCGATGAAGAGACGCTGCGGCTGCTCGGGAAGCAAGCGATGCTGGTCGACAGGCTGTCGGAGTCGTCGGCGGTGGGGTCGCGTCAGGTCTTTACGGCACACATGCGCGCGGGCGAGCGGCTGATGCAGGCAGGCCGGTACTTCGAGGCCGAGGCCCGGTACACGCTGGCGCTCTCGGTCGCGCCGGGCGACCCGGTGGCCGCGATCGGGCGGGTGCATGCGGCGCTCGGGGCGGGGCTTTACACGTCGGCGGCGATCAACCTCAAAGAGGTCTTCCGCCGGCACCCCGATCTTGTGCCCGTTCGCTACGGCGAAGGGTCGCTCCCAGCGCCCGATCGGATCGCGGTTGCTATTCGCAAGCTGAGCGAGCGGAGCAGAGACACCGCGAACCCCGACGCCGCCCTGCTCGCCGAACTGCTCGCGTACGCAGGGTACCAGTCGCAGGATCTCGGAGCGGTCCGGCTCGGGCTGTCGTGGGTGCCGAACGACGACCCGATGGGCCTACTGATGCGTCTGCAATGGCTCCCAGACGATCCGGCCGTCGGATCGGCCAACGAACCGGCTCAGGAAGCGGGCAGTGAATTGGGCGGAGAATCTTCGCGGGGGTCTCCGTGAGCTCTGCGGCGCTTGATGGTCCTGCGAACGGTCAGGCGGATGGGCGTGCCGACGACCCGGCCGCGGGCACTGCTGCGGGCGGAATCCGCGTCCGATCGATCGTCGACTTCCTGACCGACGGCTCGCTGCCTGAGCTGTGCGAAGCGCTCGGTGTGATGACCGGCGTTGAAATGGTTCTGATCGACCCGCAGGGGCGCCGGGTCCGCTATGTCGGCCCGGGGTCTGGCTCACCTTGGACACTCGGCGACGCGGTCGAACCGGTGACCGGCCTCGAGCGAGCAGAAATCATTGTGGACGACGTGGCCGTGGGGGCGATCGTTGCGCCGGGTGGCGGCCCGGGCTCGCACGCCGACGAGATCGTGCGTCTGGTTGCCGCGATCGCGAGCGAGGTTTGCCAGCGCGACACCGAGCTCTCGGTCCGAGGTCGCGAGGTCTCGGCGCTCTACCGGCTCAGCTCGCTGCTGTCGCACGCGGCCGACATGGACGCGCTGCTCGACGCGGCTCTGGAGTCGGCGCTCGGCACGCTCGGGCTCGACGCCGGATCGATCGTTCTGTTCGAGGGGCACGCCCTCACCGAGCCGACCGAGAGCGGCCTCGTGCACAAGGCGACCCGGGGGCTGAGCAATGAGTGGAGCACCGACCCGAGGCCGCTGAGCAAGGATCGCGAGTTTGATCGGCTCTCGCTGGGGGGTGAGGTGGTGGTGGTCGACGATCTGTCAAGCGATCCCCGGGTCAACAATGACGGACGGCTGATCCGAGAACGTCTCGTGGGCTTCATGTGCGCGGGGCTCATCTTCAAGGGCCGCCCGCTCGGGGTCATCCGCGTCTATACCCACCGGCGGCACGCGTTCAGCGACGCGGACCGGCGGCTGATCCGCTCGATCGCCGAGCAGGCGGCGGTCGCGGTCGCCCAGGCCGAGCTGCTCGCCCGCGAGAGCCAGGGACGCAAGATCAAGCGGCAACTGAGGCTGGCCGGCGATGTCCAGCGGCGCATGCTGCCGCAGCGACGCCCCGAGGTCCCGGGCTTTCAGGTCGGGGCGACGTACATTCCCAGCTTCGAGATCGGCGGCGACTTCTACGACTGCTTCGAGATCGATGCCGTCCCGGGCTCGGAACGCCGCGGCCCGCAGGATTCGGCCGACCTGCCCAAGCGGCTCGCGCTCGTGGTCGGCGACGTTGTGGGCTCCGGCGTGCCGGCCGCGCTGCTCATGGCGTCGGTACGGGCGTCGCTCCGGGCGTTCGCCAAGGAATACTGCGAGCCGGAGGAGATCCTCAACCGCGTGAACAAAGCGCTCTGCCGAGACACGCTCGAGTCGGAGTTCGTCACCCTCTGGCTCGGCACGATCGACCCCGAGTCGCTAACGCTCAGCTACTGCTCGGCGGGACACGAGCCGCCCATGATCATGCGGGTGCCGACGCACCGTGCCCCGACCGAGGCCGACATCGACGAGCTGGCGATCGGCGGCATGGTCCTGGGCATCGACCCCTCTCAACGCTACCAGCGAGGCTCGTACGACCTGCACCCGGGCGATGTGCTCCTGGCGTATACCGACGGGCTCACCGAGGCGTCCGGGCTCGACGGCGACCGGTTCCGGCGGACGCGGGTCGTCCGCGCGATGATCGACACCTCGTCGGCCAACCCGGGCGCAACGCCCGACGACACCATCGAGTCGATCCTCGCATCGCTCCGACAGTTCGCCGGCGTCAACGCGCGGACGGACGACCTCACGATCCTCGCGACGAGGGTGGAGCGGGACTGATTTGGACTGATCCTGCTTGTTTGGTTCGCCTGAGGCAGCTCAGCTCAGGCAGCCGGACGTGGGAATTCATCGTCCCGCCCTGGGAATGGGTCGAGCATGAGCCGGAGCTCGTCGATCGAACGCGGCGGTGCCGTGAACAGAGATTGAGAGGAGACCGGACGCAACCGCAACGCGTGGCCCCTCCCGCCGCGTGGTTCGCCGGCGCGGTTAAAGCTCCGTGCCGGCGAGTGCTGGCCCTGCGGGCACCAGGCACTCGGGGGCTGTGTGGTCAGAAGAGCTTTGAAGCCGACCGTGGCTTGCGTGTGCATGGTTGAACTCCCATCGCGGGGCGAGGCCGCGATCCGTGCGGGCGCCCTCGAAGGAGTTATCGGTCATGGTGCGGCACGTCACAAAGATCCTGTTGAGAATTCCTTTGTACACGGCGGGTTGTCCGGAATCGCGCAAACTCCGCGCGATTGTCCTGTGATTCACAGCCCTTTGAGCGCCGCGATCGCCTCGCTCGGTTCGGCCCGTTCGCGGTAGTCGCTGCTGAGAAAGGCGTAGCGGATGGTGCCGTCGGTCGCGATGACATAGGTCGCGGCGAGGGGGAGTTCGTTGGTGGCGTCGCCGTTGTGGGCGTTGAGGTCGAAGGCGTCGTTGTAGATCGTGGCGAGGTCGTCCTGGAGCTGGAACACGAGCCCGTACGAGCGGGCCGTGTGGTTGCCCGCGTCGGTCAGCACCGGGTAGGCGAGCTCGTTCTTTTGCTTCGTCGACAACGAGTTATCGGGCAACTCGGGGCTGACGGCAACAAAGGTGCCGCCGGCCGCGGCGATGTCGTCGAGCCGCGACTGATACGCCCGGAGGGTCAGGTTGCAGTAGGGGCACCAGCCGCCGCGGTACCAGTTGAGGATGACCGGTCCGTCTTTGAGCAGGTCGCTCAGTCGCACAAGCTCGCCAGCGGCGTTGGGAAGCTCGAAGTCGGGCGCCGTATCGCCCACGTTCTTGGCTCCGCCGAGCACGCCCGACGCGCCGAGATCGTCGATCCGCTCCTGGAAGAGGGCCTGGAGCTCCTGAGGAGCTTTCTTGACGAAGCCAGCGCGGTACTCTGCGATGTCCTCGGCGAGGGTGGGTGACTCGTTACGGGCGGCGGTTTGGCTCATGGTTGCTTCCTGGGTCGGCGATTTGGCGTCGGTCGAGACGGCACCGTGGTGGCAGCCGATTACTGCGAACGGACCGGCAAGTGCGATGAGAGTGCGAGCGGTGACAGTACATCGGTGAGACATCACGTTCCGGAACCTGTCTTGCGCAGCGAGTATTCCAGTCTTTGCAGGACCCGGGCCACGCCGTGATATGCTGATGTGATGGACAGCACCGCCGACGATTCGGGAGATTGGACGACCGAGGGTCTCGATCCTGAGGGCCCTTCGGCGATCGATCTGGAGCGGTTCGGCAGCGAGACCCGCTTCTGCCCGACTTGCAGCGCCGAGGTCTGGGATCAGACCGATGTTTGCCACGAGTGTGGCGGGACGATTGGGACCCAAACGGCTGACACACTCGAGAGTCGGAGTCGGATTGGGCTGCTCATCCTGCTGGTGCTGCTGGGCTTTGGCGGAGCCGCGGCGTTTCTCTAGTGCTCGCGACAGACAAGCCGAGGCGGCAGCTTCAAGGGCAAAGGGGATGCCGCCCGCGTTTTTCGAGGCGGGGCCCGCGCGTGCCCGAAGAATTTGATTGCTTGGGTGGCATGCCCCGGCTGTCGTGGCATTTTAGTAGTATTGGGCTTCAGGGCCCTCGCGTGTGCTATTGAGAGAATTACCACCGATTCAAACGCTCTGACCTCTGTCTTTGGGTTGTTTTCAACACCCCTGACAGTGCTCAGTCAAACTGACTGACGAGCCTGGGGGTCTGAGAGATAGTTGTGCTGGGCTCGAAAGGGTTCAGCCAACGTTCCGCCTCCTCGGTGTGGTGACCGCCACCCCAGACGTTGGGGATCGGGGCGGGCCTGGTATCAGGCCCTTACGGACGGCGGTTAGTGGGCTGGCTTGGTGTGAAGCCAGCGGACAACGGGATTCCGCTCCTGCGTCGACGGTGTGGGCCGTCAAGAGACGTCGAGGATGCCGGGCATCGGGCTTGCGGTAGCTCGGTTCCCGGGGGAGCCGGCGGAGGTGAAAGCCTTTCCGCTTGACATCGCCGACGCGAGCTTCTCCAGAAGGCTCGCGTCGGCGATGTCGTTTGGGAAACATCGATCT
The DNA here is from genome assembly GCA_039815285.1 of Planctomycetota bacterium. Taxonomy (GTDB): domain Bacteria; phylum Planctomycetota; class Phycisphaerae; order Phycisphaerales; family UBA1924; genus JBCBZP01. Next base: position 5,196 of record JBCBZP010000039.1, on the reverse strand, counting down.
GTTGAACCGGCTGTCCGGCTGGCTGCTGGGCCGGTCGGCGGGTTGGTCTATTCGTCGTCGATGCCCATGTCCGTCTTGGTGAGCAGCGCCTCAAAGGCAACATCGGCCGCGGCGAAGTTGGCGGCGCCGCCCTCTTCGCGGTCGATCACCGCGATCACGTGCTCGACGATTGCGCCCTCGTTTCGCAGGTCGTGAACGGCCTCGACCGCTTGGCCGCCCGTGGTCACGACGTCTTCGATCAGGACGGTGCGCTGCCCGGGCTTGAGCGTGCCCTCGAGGCGCTTCGCGGTGCCGTAGTCCTTCCTTTGGTTGCGGACGAACAGGCAGGGCACCCCGGTGGCGAGTGACGCGGCGGTGACGAGCGGGATGCCCCCGAGTTCGGCGCCCGCGAGGCGGTCGGGCTTGATCCCGGCGAGCCGGGCCGCAAGGTGCTGCGCGACGGCGCCGAGCACCTCGGGCTTGGTCGAGAACAGGTACTTATCGAGGTAGTACGAGCTCGTGCGTCCCGAGCGGAGGGTGAAGGTGCCCCGAAGCAAGGAGAGCTCGGCCACGGCGCGGGCGAGCGCGGCGGTATCGAGGGGTTCGTCGGGCTGTCTGGGTGTCGGGGTCGCGTGGCAATACGTCATAGACAGAGCGTAGATGAGATCAGGCGTCGCGAGCGGCGACGTACCGCTGGTACATGTCTTCGAGCGAACTCGGCACGACGCGGACCTGGCCCACGACTGTCATGAAATTCACATCGCCCCCCCAGCGCGGGACGAGGTGGGCGTGAAGGTGCTGGGGGACGCCGGCTCCGGCGGCCCGTCCCTGGTTGACACCGATGTTGATGCCGTGGGGCTCGAGGGCGCGCTCCATGAGCGCCGCGGCGCGGTCGACGAGCGACCAGAGCAGCGCCCGCTCGTCGGGCGTGTAGTCGAGCAGGCGTGGGCGGCTCTGGGCGAGCGCAACAAGCAGGTGCCCGTTCGAGTACGGGTAGGCGTTGAGCAGGATCATGCCGCCCCCGTCTGTTTCGGGCCCTCGTTCGGTCTCGGATCCGTCCCCGGAGCTCGTCGCGGCGGGTTCACGGACGATGACGTGGTTGCTCGCGTCGTCTTCGGGCGTGAGCCAGTAGTCGCGGAGGAAGCAGCCTGTATCGGGCTTGCTCTTGGCGTGGGCTGCCCGCTTCTCGGCGGCGTCGAGCGTTTCGAGGTAGCGGAGCCGCCAGGGCGCGCTCAGCCGATCGGTGTCGCGTGCGTTGGGCCGCCGGTCTTCCTGCTGCTGGTCTTCCTGCTGCTGATCGTTTGGGGGTGGCATAGCACAGGTTATGGGTCGCTCGGCCGATTCTTTCCGGCGCCCGCAGATTCGGCCGAGGCCCCGGCGCGCCGATATCCCAAAGCGATGCCGCTTCAGCACCCCACGATCGCCGACGTGATGACGCACCACGCCGAATCGGTGACCATGGACGACACCGTGCTGAGCGTGCTGAACCTGTTCGAGCGGCGGGGCTTCCACCATGTCATAGTGCTCGATCGCGACGAGTGCGTTGGAGTGCTGTCCGACCGTGACCTGCTGGCAACCATCAGCCCGTTTGTCGGGACCAAACGGTCTCGGTCGATGGATGAGTTCACGGCGAACCGGCGCGTGCATCAGGTGATGACGCGGCGGGTCTTGACGATCGAGCCCGAAGCCCCCGCCGCCGAGGCCTGCCGCCTCATGGTCGAGCGCGACATCCACTGCCTGCCGGTGGTCTCGGGGACGGGCGCGGTCATCGGGATCGTGACCGCGGATGACCTGCTGCAGTGGATCGCTCACCGGTTCGACGAGCTGGACGACCTCGGCGAAGCGGCCTGATCGCTCTTCAAGTCATGGCCCCTGGTCGCGGCCTTTCGACGATCAGTCCGACATAACCTCTTCCGGGCATCCATCGACTGCTCGGGAGGCACGCATGTTCGCATCAGTTTCGCTCGGGGGCCGTGGCCGGCCCGGGGTTCTTGTCATCGGCCGGCTCGACGAGCGCGGCGGTCTGTCGGCCGCGGAGTTGCACGACGACGAGTTCGGCACGGTCGCCGCGGCGTGCGCGCGGCCCGAGAGCTCGGCCGACCTCGGCTCGCTCACCGAGGCGTTCCCGTACGAGCTCGACTACGAGCGGGTGATCGTCGTCGGACTCGGCAAGAAGACGTCACTGACGCGCGACGGCCTTCGCGACGCGGCGGCGACCGTCGGGCGGCACCTCAGCCGCGTGAAGGCCAGGGGCGTCCAGATCGACCTGGCCGAGCTGCTCGAGGCGGCCGGGCTCGATCCCGAGCACGGCGGGCAGGCGTTCGGCGAGGCGCTCGGGCTGCTCGCGTGGGACACCGAGTTCCTGCGCGGGTCGGCGACGCCCAAGAAGAAACCCGAGCCGCTGACGGTCAAGACCGACGACGCGCGGTTCGAGGAGGGGCTGCGCCGCGGGCTGGGGCTGGCCGAGAGCGCGAACTACTGCCGGACGCTGAGCCAGACGCCGGCGAACATCGCGACGACGACCTACATCGCGGCCGAAGCCCGGAAGATGGCGCGGAAGACCGGGCTGAAGTTTTCGGAGATCGCGGGCGACGGGCTCGAGAAGCACAAGCTCGCGGGCCTGATCAACGTGGGCAAGGCGAGCGAGCACGGGCCTCGCCTGATCCGGCTCGAGTACCAGCCGGGCTCGGCCGCGGCCCGGAAGCGAAAGCCCGTCGTGCTGGTCGGCAAGACGATCGTGTACGACACGGGCGGGCTGAGCCTGAAGGTCGGCGGCTCGATGCCGGGCATGAAGCGGGACAAGGACGGCGGGTGCGCGGTCATCGGCGCGATGCACGCGATCGCGACCGTGGTCAAGCCCAACCGGCCCGTGGTAGCGCTGCTGCCCACGGCCGAGAACTCCGTGTCGGACGAGGCGTACCGCCCCGACGACGTCATCGAGTTTGCCAACGGCGTGACCGTCGAGGTGACCAACACCGACGCGGAGGGCCGGCTGGTCCTGGCCGACGCGCTCGCGTTCGCGTGCAAGAACGAGTCGCCCGAGGCGATCGTCGACATGGCGACGCTCACCGGCGGCGTGGTGGTCGCGCTGGGCTCGACGTACGCGGGGCTGTGGTGCGACGACGACGGGCTGCGCGGCAGGCTGGAGTGCGCGGCCGAGGGCACCGGCGAACGCGTCTGGCGACTGCCCCACCACCAGGAATACCGCGACATGATGAAGAGCCCGTGCGCCGACATCGTCAACTCGGCGCCGGTGCGCGAGGCCCACCCGATCCAGGGCGCGGCGTTCCTGAGCTACTTCGTCGCGGACGGCATCCCGTGGGCCCACGTCGACATCGCGGGCGTCCACGCGACCGGCAAGGACCGCGGCCCGATCGTCCCCGGGCCGACGGGGTTCGGCGTCAGGCTCTTGGCGGAACTGGTCGAGCAGTTCTAACGGGCCGCGGCCCGGTGTCCGCCCGGGCCGCCTCGGGCTTACGCTCTTTCCATGAAAAACCACGCCACGCTGCTGTCGCTTGCTTGGGCGGTCTTCACCCCCGGGCCGGCGGGGGCCCGGGGGGCCGAGCTGTACCCCGAGCGGGACTGGTGGCAGGACCGCGTGTGGTACGAGGTCTTCGTCCGCTCGTTCGCCGACTCGACAGAGGGACCGCTGGCGAACGACGGCGTCGGCGACCTGCGCGGGCTCATCGAGCGGCTCGACTACCTCAACGACGGCGACCCCGACACGACCGACGACCTCGGCGTGACCGGGATCTGGCTCATGCCGGTCAACGAGAGCCCGAGCTACCACGGCTACGACGTCGTCGACTACCTCTCGGTCGATTCCGAGTACGGCACGGTCGACGACATGAAGGAGCTCGTCGAGGCGTGCCACGACCGGGGCATCGCGGTGATCATCGACCTGGTGATCAACCACACGTCGAACCAGCACCCGTGGTTTGTTGAGGCGGCCGACCCGGCGAGCGAGCGGCACGACTGGTACGTCTGGTCGGACCGCAAGCCGGGCTGGAACGGCCCGTGGGGCCAGCCCGCGTGGCACGCGCAGAAGCGGGCCGAGAGCGGCAAGTGGTACTACGGCGTGTTCTGGCACGGCATGCCCGACCTGAACTGGCGGAACCCCGACGTTGAGCAGGCGGTCGTCGATTTCAGCTGGTGGTGGCTGCGTGAGATCGGGATCGACGGGTTCCGGCTCGACGCGGTGAAGCTGCTGGTCGCCGACGGCCCGCGCGAGCAGGAGCACACCGACGCAACGCTCGACGCGCTGGCCCGGTACAACGCGGCGCTCAAGGACGAGTTCCCCGACTGCTTCATCGTCGGCGAGGTGTGGGACGGCACGTCGGTCGTGGCGCCCTACCTGACGCCGCGGGAGGCGGGCGGTGGCGTCGGGCGGTCGAGCGCGCTCGACTCGGCGTTCGAGTTCGACCTGTCTTACGGCATCGTCGAGGGCGTGCGCGACGGCGACGCCGTGAAGGTCGCCGAGCGGCTGGAGCGCGCGTGGCAGACGCACCGGGAGCACGCGTTCAGCACGTTCCTGACCAACCACGACCAGAGCCGCGTGGCCGACGCGCTGGCCCGCGACCCGGAGAAGCTCCGGCTCGCCGCGACGCTGCTGCTGACGATGCCCGGGGCGCCGTTCTTGTACTACGGCGAGGAAGTCGGCCTGCGCGGGTCGAAGCCCGACGAAGACATCCGCCGCCCCATGCCTTGGGACGCGAGCGAGCACGCCGGCTTCACCCGCGGCACGCCCTGGCGCGAGCCCTGGCCCGAGTTCAACACCGTCAACGTCTCGTCGCAGGCGGCGCTGCCCGACTCGCTGCTCTCAACCTACAGAGACGCGATCCGGCTGCGCACGGCCGACGAGCGGCTGCGGTCGGGCGGCGTCGTGGTGCTCAACACGGGCCGCAGCGACGTGCTCGCCTATCTGCGGACGGGCGGCGACGGGTCGGGGGTGCTCGTCGTGGCCAACCTCGGCGGGCTGCCGGTCTACGCCTACCGCCTCGGCGGGCGCGGCACGGGTCTCGCCCGATACCTCGACGCGGCGCCGCTGCTCGGCGAGGCTGAGGTCCGCGCCCCGAAGCAGGTCATGAACGGAACGCTCACGGGGTACAAGCCCGTGAAGGTGCTGGAACCTGAAACGGCGTACGTGATCGAGCTCACGCCCGCGGCACGGCCTTGAGATTGGGCTTGTGGGGGTGTGTGGGGGGGTGTGGGGGGGGG
>JBCBZP010000011.1:0-67836 GCA_039815285.1 Planctomycetota bacterium | reverse complement strand
GTCGAACCCACCGGAGTTGCCCGAGTCGACGCGGACCGTCTGGTTCGTGCCCAGCGTGAGTGTCCAGGCGGTGCTGCTGGTGGTCAGGAGGTTGCCGCCGCCTGAGGCGAACACGATCTCGCCGCTGCCGTCGATCGTCGCGTTCCCGTTGCCGAGCTGGATGAGCGCGTTGCCGGCTTCCTGATCGTTGATCTCGATCCGGCCGTTGTTCGTCATGCCCGAGTTGAGGCGGAGCGTGTCGCTGCCGCCGATGTTGATGCGGTCGATATCAAGCGTCGCGTTGGAGAAACTCGTTGTGCCGTTGATGTTGAGCGTGCCCGCTCCGACGATCGAGCCGCCGGCATAGCTCGTGCCGTTGAAGACGATGGAGCTTCCGGCGTCGGCCGTGATCGCGGCGTTATTGCTGAGGGTGTTGTCGGAGAGGAAGTTGATGCTTCCGCCGTTGGTCGCGCGGAAGTCCGCGGCGTTGTTCGTGACGTTGTGACCGGCCTCGATCTGGATGATCCCGTCATCGGCGACCATGGTGCCGTCAAGGATGGTGTCGACGTCGATGCGTCCTCTCGCACCCGAAGCGGTCGATACGGCCTGGCCCTCGCCGATCGTCATTGTCCAGGCTGAGCTGCCGGTGGTCAGCAGGTTGTCGGCGCTGCTCACGAAGGTGATGGTGCCGTTGCCGAGGATGCCGGCGTTGCCGTTGTCGAGCCGGAGCGAGGCGACGCCCGCGCCGTTGTCGTCGAGCTTGATGTCGGTGTTGTTGGTCAGGCTGGAAGTGAGGTCGACCCTGGCGCCGCCGACGATGCGGTAGTCGGCGATATCGAGCGTCACGTTCGAATAGGTGTTCGTATTCGCGAGCTCAACGCCACCGTCGCCAGCGATCGTGGCGTTGTTGATGATGCTCCCGTTGAAGCGGAGAAGGCTACCCGCGTCGGCGGTAATCGAGCCCGAGCCGTTGATGGTGTTGTTCGAGGTGAAGTCGATCACGCCGCCGTTGGTCGCGCGGAGTGTGGCGTTATTCGTGACGGAGCGCGAGGTCCCGAAGGTGATGGTGCCGGCGTCGGCGAGCACCTCGCCGTTGTTGACGGTGTTTACCCTGACAGCGCCGCTGGAGCCCGCCGAGGTTGCGACCGTCTGCTGTTCACCGATCGTCAGCGACCAGGCGCTGCTCCCGGAGGTGATCTCGTTGTTCGACGATGAGGAGTCGAAGAGAAGCGTGCCCGTGCCGTTCAGGGCGGCATTGCCGTTGGAAAGCCGGATCGCCGCGGTGCCCGCCCCGAGATCGCGGAGGCGAACGACGCCGTTGTTCGTGATCGTGCCGAAGAGATCCAGACGGCCGCCGTTCAGGATGACGAGTTCGTCGTCGTCGCCGATCGTCGCATCTCCGATGGACCGGACCGAGCTGAGATTGACGATCGAGGGCCCGCCGCCGCCGTCGATGAGTACGACCGCGCCCGCCGCGTTGGGCTGCGAGCCGGTGTCCCAGTTCAGGTCGTCTTCCCAGTTCCCGTTGCCGCCGAGCCAGGTCTGGGCGTGCGACGACGTCGCGGCCCCAGCGCAACCGGCGAGAACAACAACGAAAGCAACACGGCAGCAGGCCATATTCATAAACCTCACAAGAAACACACAGCACACACACCCGGCGCACGGCATCGCACACACCGCGCCCGGTCACGCGAGCAACATGAAGCGAATCTCGCACCCGGCGAGGAAACCGTTGAAAAAGTTGTGTGCTTGAACCGCGGGCTGGGGAAATCGACCCCCGTCCCCCACCATCTCATCGGATCTCGGCTTGCCTAGTCGACCCGGTCTCCCAGGACATACGGCTCGTCGTGCAGGTGCTGGATCTCGTCGGCCGTCAGACCCGACAGCCGCTGGTATCGGTCGATCAGCGGCTTCGGATCCGGCAGCGCGAGCCGCCCGAGCAGGTTGAACTTATAGTCGAGGATGGCGTGCAGGTCGGCGGTGGTGTTGCGGGCGTGCCCCGCCGGGTACATCACCATGTTCGAGCCGTAGGTCGCGCCGTCGGCCGCGTCGATCTCGACCTTGGTCGGGATGCCGTCGGGGTAGTTCCGGTCGTACTCGTCGCCGCCGTGCTCGAAGGTGATCTTGTCTATGAGCCGCCGTGTGACCGGGTTGTGGATCGCACGGGCCGAGTAGTCCTCGGGCTCGAGCATGAGGTCGGTCCAGCCGGTCGTCTTCGACTCGAGCGCCTTGCGCAGCAGCGTTGCGAGGATGTAGACCATCGAGTGGTCGGCGGACTGCCGCGTCGACGGGTCGCGCTTGGCGGGGTCGCCGATGATGCCGAACGCGGGCTCGTACGCCATGACTCGGATGCTGTTGATGTTGTCGGCCGAGTCGAGCAGCGTCGGCGCCTTCGCCAGCAGGTCCATGAGCCCCTGGATCGCGCCCGCGGACTGGTGCTCGTAGAGCCCTAGCTTAAAGTGCATGCCCATGATCGTGAAGTCGTCACCCGCGCTCGCCAGCGACAGATCAAACGGCGACTCGTCGAGCGCCTCGGTGTTCGCCGCGTCGGCGTCGACCTTCTTAAACATCTGCCCGGGCCCCTCGAAGATCCGGAAGACGGCTTCGGGGTTCCGGAAGATGTCGCGCGGGCCGAGGAACCCCGCCATCGAACGCTTCACCGCGGTGATCGCGAACTCGGTCGAGATCGCCGCCGACGACCCCTTCGAATCGGAGAGCTGTTTGCCCGCCCGGATCGCCCGGAACGGCACCGCGTGGGCGACCACCATGCCGATCGCCGACTCGATCTGCTCCGCGGTCGCCCCGACCATCGCCCCGAACGTCGCGGCCGACGCGATCGCCCCGTGCAGCACGTGGTCGATCTTGTAGCTCTTGAGGCTGAAGACCTCCGCGAGGCGGCCGCGGATCTCGTCGAGGCAGACCATGCCGAGCAGCGCGGTCTTGCCGTCGGCACCGAGCATCTGCGCCGCGGCCACGGCCACCGGGTAGAAGTCGTTGTGCCCGAACTCCCCGGCCGTGTTCCCACGCTCCGGGTCGTACCCGAAGTTGGTCCCGTTGGAGTCCCACTCGCGCACCGCTGCGGCGTTGGCAAGGATCGCCTTCTCCGACTTCACCCGCACGCCCGACCCGAACACGGTCGCCCCGTGGTGCTTGCATCGTCCGAGCGCGGGCCCGACGTCGCCCTCCGGCGTCGCGTAGCTCAGCGCTTCTTTGCGCAGGACCGTCGGAGCGTTGGTCCGAAGTGCGAGCGCCGAGAGCCCGCAGAGGCAGGCATCGGTGTGGAACAGCGTCGTGCGATCGAGCACGGCCTGCGACGGCTCGCCGCGCTTGCCGTCGTCGCCGCGGACGAAGTCGATCGCGTACTGCGCGATCCCGAGGGCCTGGTTGGTGTCGCGAAGCAGTTCGGTCCGGTCTGACATATCGCTCTCCGTGGAGGGGGAAGGGAGGTTAGGTCGGGCCTCCCGCGTGATGGGCTTGGCGGGCTCGGTCCCGCCGCCCGGGGTCCCGGCGTCGTCGCAGAAATCCTCGTGGCCCGGGCGTTCTGCCCCGGGCCGTTTTCCGGCACCGTCGCTATCGTTTCGGACCGCGTGGGGACGCGCGGTCTGACCAAGGAGCCCGTATGCCAACGCCCGTCATCGTTGCCGCCAAACGCACGCCCATCGGCCGGTTCATGGGCGGGCTTAGCCGCACGCCGGCGACGAAGCTCGGCTCGCTCGCGATCGCGGCCGTGCTCGACGAGGTGCCCGCCGCGAAGGACCACGTCGACGAGTGCGTGATGGGGTGCGTGCTGCAGGCCGGGCTCGGCCAGAACCCGGCGCGGCAGGCGGGGCTCGGCGCGGGCCTGGCCGACACGCTCAGTGCCAAGACCATCAACAAGGTCTGCGGTTCCGGGCTCGAGGCGGTCATGACGGCGGCCCAGTCCATCAAGGCGGGCGACAACAGCGTCGTCGTCGCCGGCGGACTCGAGAACATGACCATGGCCCCCCACTTCGCTCACGTCCGCAACGGGGCGAACGGGCCCAAGTTCGGCCCGACCCCGTTCGAGGACCACATGCAGTTCGACGGTCTGCGGTGCGCGTTCGAGGGCTGGGCCATGGGCGACGCCGCCGACCACATCGCCCGCGCGTACGAGGTCTCCCGCGACGAACAAGACCGCTTCGCCGCTCAGAGCCACCAGCGGGCCGCGAAAGCGACCGCCGACGGCTGGTTCAAGAACGAGATCGTCACGCTGACCGGCGAACAGGTCGGCAACCGCAAGAAGCCCGGCCCGGAGGGCGGCGTGTCGGCCGACGAGGGGATCCGCGCCGACTCAACGCCAGAGGTCCTCGCGAAACTCCGTCCCGCGTTCAGCAAGGACGGCACGGTGACGGCCGGCAATGCGTCGCAGATCAACGACGGCGGCGCCGCGCTGATCGTGATGTCGGACACCAAGGCCGAGGAACTGGGCGCGACGCCGATCGCCCGGATCGTGAGCTACGCCACCAGCGGCATCACGCCCAAGGACATCTTCGCAGCGCCCATCGAGGGCGTGAAGGGTGCTCTCGCCAAAGCCGGCTGGGACCTCGGCGAGGTCGACCTGTTCGAGATCAACGAGGCGTTCGCCGCCCAGGTGCTCTGCAACATCGGGGCGCTCGGCGTGCCCGAAGACAGGCTCAACATCGCCGGCGGCGGGATCGCGCTCGGCCACCCCATCGGCGCGTCCGGTGCTCGCGTCCTCACGACGCTGCTCCACCAGATGCAGCGCGTCGACGCGAAGAAAGGGCTCGCGGGGCTGTGCCTCGGCGGCGGGAACTCCGTCGCGATGTGCGTGGAGCGCGTGTGAACAAATCACCAAACACACGAGCCCCGATCGTGCGGGCCTCGGTCATGACGGCGGTCGCAGCTCTGACCGCGTCGACCGTGACCGCCCAGCCGATCACCGGCGACGTGCCGCTCTCGTCCGACGCTCCGCAAGCGACCGGCTACACCCTTGAGACCGTCGTCGACGGGCTCGACCACCCGTGGGGCGTCTGCTGGCTCTCCGAGAGCGAGATGCTCGTGACCGAACGCAGCGGGCGGGTGCGGCTCGTCCGCGACGGCGAGCTGCTTCGCGAGCCCGTCGCCACGGTGCCGGGCGTGCTCGAACATGGGCAGGGCGGGCTGATGGACATCTCCCTCCACCCCGAGTTCGCCAACAACGGCTTCGTCTACCTGACCTACGCGACGGGCACGAAGGCCCGCAACCAGACCGTGCTTGGCAGGGCCGTGTACACGCCCGACGCCGAAGGCCCCGGGCGGCTAACCCGCTTCGAGGTGCTCTTCCGCCCCAACGTCTGGAAGTCGGGCGGGCAGCACTTCGGCTCTCGCGTGCTCTGGCTGCCGGGCGGCACGCTGCTCCTGACCATCGGCGACGGCGGCAACCCACCCGTCCGCTACCGCGGCGAGTGGATCCGCGAACAAGCACAGAACCCCCGCACCCACAACGGCTCCGTGCTCCACCTGACCGACGAGGGCGACCCCGCCGAGCCGGACGGGCACGTCGAGGGCGGCGCCGCCGAGCTCTACTCGTTCGGGCACCGCAACATCCAGGGCATCGCCCGAGACCCCGCGACCGGCGACCTCTGGGCCAACGAGCACGGCGCCAACGGCGGCGACGAGCTCAACCTCCTCCAACCCGGCGGCAACTTCGGCTGGCCGGTCGCGACCTACTCGCGCGAGTACTTCGGGCCGCGGATCACCGACCAGACGTCGGCCGAGGGCATGATCGACCCACTCGTAGTCTGGACGCCCTGCAAAGCCCCCAGCGGGCTCGCGCTCTACGACGGCGACGCGTTCCCACAGTGGAAGGGCGACCTGTTCAGCGGCGCCCTCCGCGGGAAGCACGTCCGACGCATCGACCTCGAAGATGGGCGCATCGTCGGCCAGGAGATCATCCCGGCCGATGCCCGCGTACGCGACGTCCGGCAGGGGCCCGACGGGCTGCTCTACTACCTGACCGACGAGAGCGACGGCGCCGTTGTGCGGGTGATTCCGGAATAGACCGCCGTTATCTCGCGAGGAGGCCCGGACCCGGGTTTGGCCCTGGGCTTGAGCCGGCCCGAGCGCCGATGATTTGGGCATGCCAGATTCCACACGCGAGAAGCTGCGCGAAATCATCTTCGAGTCCGACACGCCCGATGGCAAGGCCTTCGACACGCTCTTGATCGTCGGGATCCTGGGATCCGTCGCCGCGGTCATCCTGAGCACGATGGAGTTCGCCGAGTCCGGGCCGTGGGCCGACGCGCTGCTGCTGCTCGAGTGGCTCTTCACCATGCTGTTCACGGCCGAGTACATCACACGGCTCGTCGTGGTCAAGAAGCCGTGGAAGTACGCGCTGAGCTTCTTCGGCATCATCGACCTGCTGTCGATCCTCCCCGCGTTCATCGGCATCATCGTGCCGGGCGGCGAGCGCCTGCTGGTCGTCCGCACGCTGCGCCTGCTCCGGGTCTTCCGCGTGTTCAAGCTCGCGCGGTACCTCTCGGAGGCGACCGCCCTCCGCCGGGCGCTGCTCCAGAGCCAGCACAAGATCGTGGTCTTCCTGACCGTCGTCCTGATCGTCGTGGTCATCTCGTCGGCCCTCATGCACCTGGTCGAGGGCAACGCGGGCAACGAGGACTTCGACTCGATGCCCGACGCGATGTACTGGGCCGTGATCACCATGACCACCGTTGGCTACGGCGACATCACCCCCGCGACGGGCTTCGGCAAGTTCGCGACCGCCGCGCTCGTCCTGATCGGCTACTCGATGATCATCGTGCCCACGGGCATCCTGTCGGCCGAGATCGCGACCCAACGCCGCGCGGGCGTCGCGGGCCGGTCGTGCACGAACTGCATGTTCGAGGATCACGACGTCGACGCCGTGTACTGCAAGCGGTGCGGCGAGGAGCTATGAGCCAGAGCCGCGGATGAAAAAGCCCCGCCGAAGCGGGGCGCGATGCTTCTAGACAGGAAGCGGCCCTACGGCGCGACGATATACTCCGCCTGGAGGGCGCCCTCGATCCGCTCGGCCGTCTCTTCGAGGTGGGCCTTCGCGTAAGGATCGCTCGCCGAACGCAGCGACCGCTCGGCGAGCTTCGCGACACCGCGGAGCTCGGCCCGCGCGAGCGTGCCGATCGTCTGCGCCGACGGGCTGTTGGCGTAGTTGGTCGCGTACACCGACAGGTCGATCATCCGGCCGACGTGCTCCCGCTGGAGGTTCCGGCGGAAGCTCGAGATCTCGACGTCGGACGACTTCGCCTCGCACTCACGCCACACGTTGCCGGTCACGGTCTCGAGCACTTCGGCGAGCGTGAGCTCGTCGCCCTCCGTGCGGTACTCGTTGTCGTACACGCGCCGGAGCGTCGTGGGGTTCATCAGCATGGTCAGACCGAGCGACTGGATCCCCGCGACGGTGTTGTGCACGTCGAAGCTCGGATCCTCTATCAGCTCGTTCATGCCAGCCGGGTCCCACCAGCTCTGCTTGCCCATGTGGCGGACGATCTCGGGCGTGAGCCCGAACGCCTCGTCCTCGAACGACGCGTTGATGATCATCTCCATCGCCCGCCGCTGGTCCTCGACCGGCACGTCCTCGATCGCGGGCCGCCCGTTGGGGTCGCCCTTGAAGTCGTTGTGGTTGTACGTGCCGCCGACGTAGACCGAAGCGGTGTTCATGCCCCGGACGTGCGGCCAGATCGAGTCAGAGTACCCCCGGCGGACCTCCGACCAGCTCTCGCCGTCCTTGACGATCTCCTCGACGAGCCGCGTCCGAAGGTCGGCGGCAATCTTGAGGTTCTGCTCGGCGAAGTTCAGGTTGTCCGCGCCCATGTCCCACGTCTGGTTGCGGGGATCGCCGCCGACGAACGTGCCGATCTGGCTCTGCCAGACCAGGTCGGGCTCAGCCACACGGGAGAGGATGTCCTTCCGCTTCTTCGGGTCGCCGTAGCCGAACGCGATCGCCCACTTGTCATACGGGCCGATCTCGGTCGTCGCGAACGGGCCCTGCACGGGGCCGGCGTCGTAGTTGATGTTCGCCGCGGCGTACTCCATCACCGAGCCGATCATCGGGCCCTCGAAGCCCGGGGAGTTGATCTCCTCGAGCGTGCGGATGGTCGACGACGCCATGTTGTGCTGCAGGCCGAGGCAGTGCCCGACCTCGTGGGCCGAGATGTAGCGGACGGTCGGCCCGAGGAACTCGGCGGGCACGCCGTCGAGCATCTCGATCGTGCCGTCCTCATCGGGCGTCACCGAGATCAGCCCGGCGTCGAGCGCGGTCGTTGCCAGCGACAGGTCCATGGACAGCCCGGTCCCGATCTGGCAGGCCTGCTGCATCATGCGGGCCGACCAGGCGTTCCGCCGCGCCGAGGTATTCTCGACCTCGAGCGAGCCGACATCGGCGCCCACGCCCGCGAGCAGGCCGTCCATGCGGCTCGTCGCGTCGCGCAGCGCGGTAAACCGCGTCCGCGGGTCCCATGAGGGGTGCTCTTCGAACCACGCGAGCGTCTCGGGCCCGAAGACCTCGTCGGCCATGCTGCTCGCGAGGATCCCGTACGAATCGCGCAGCTGGCGCGTCAAACCCTGGTGCCAGACCACGTCCGCGTCGAGGATCTCGCCCGTCAGCGGGTTCGTGCGGCTCGGGCCGATCGCGTAGGACTGGTCTGACGCGTTCCAGCGGAAGAAGTTGTACCGCGCGTCCTCGGGGTCCTTGTCCATGTGGGCGCCGGTCGCGGCGTCCTGCTGATAGACCACCAGCGCCCCGTCGATCCCGATCTCGCGGAACGCCTCGTTCCACATCTCGATGCCTTCGCGCACGAAGCGGCGGTACTGGATCGGCGTCGTGTGCTCGATGTACCAGACCAAGGGCCGCTTCGGCGGGCTGAGCTTGAGCTTCGGGTCCGCCTTCTCGATGTTCCAACGGGTGATGTAACGCTCGATGACCTGCTCGTCGGAAGGCTTGGCGTAGTCCTCGTGCCAGTTGTAGAAGTAGCCGATCCGTGGGTCGGCGAGCCGAGGCTTGAACCCCCGAGAGCCCTCAAGCGCGTCGATCGCGAACGTGACCTTGGTCATGCGCCCGCTCCGAGCAGCGGGCGCTTCAAACTCAACAACGATGTTCTTGGGGAACGCCTTGGCTTCCGTAACCTTGGAAAGCGACGAGTTGAGCCGCGCGGACGGGCCCAGGAAGTCTGACGCACCGCGAAGCCCAAGAGCGGAGAGATCGATGACCGGACGGTTGCCGGGCGCCATTGAGACGATCGGTGTCTGAGCGAGTACAAACCCGGTGTAGAGCTGCTCAATCGAGGTCTTGGCCTGCGCGTCGCCCTTGGTGCGAACCGAGAAGTCGGGCTCGACGAGCGCGATCTGCTTGTCGTACCGCTTGAACCTGACGTAGTAGGTCGGGCCCATGACACCCGAGTCGGGATCGCCGCCGGAGATCGTCGGCGAGATCATCATCAGGCGTTTCTCATAGCCCGAAGGGAGCACGCCCAGCACCTTCCCTTTGGCTTTATCGACGTACAGGTCGATGAGCGGCCTCGAGCCGTCGATGGTGGAGACAACCTTCGTCAGCTTCTCGACCACGGTGTCGAACTTTGGGAACTCCGGGCGTTCGGAGCCGCCGGAACGAGCGGCAGCGGCTCGGATCGCGGCGATATCAGGGACCGCGGCTCGAGAGGCATCGAGCTCTTCACCCATGGCTTTGGAGCTCGTCGCTTCAGGCTGTCGCGCGATGGCAACCGACGCGGCACCGACCGCGGTCAAAAAGAGAGTCGAGGTCACGCCGACGACAACACCAAAGTGACGCATGCTTGGCTCCAGAGAACACAGATTCCTGACAGATAGATTCAACAGACATCGCCGTCGCAAGAGCATGCGGCAGCAACCCGGACAACCATCGTACCGGTCTGCGGCGATGAGGATGCAATACCGCTTTCCCCAGGAGAGTTTGGTCGGGGCCCGGTTCTGTCGTCGCCGGCCGTTTTCTTTGAACGCTCAAGGCGTCGGCGGCGCGATCCCCGGGCTCAGCACGACAAACGCCGCGACGACGATCGCCGCCGCCACGCCGAGCGTGCCCAGCACCAGCATCCCGATCATCCACTTCTCCATGACCTCGTTGTGCTTCTGCGTGTGCTCCATGTGGGTCTGGAGGCGGGCGTCGCGGTCCTCGTCGCGCCGCTTCATCGACGCGAGCAGCTCCTGGAGCTTCTCCGTCGACGTCGCGAGCTCGCCGAACGACGTCTTCAGCCCGGTCATCGAGGTCGAGATCGACTCGTTGACCGTCGCCAGCGACTGGGTCATCTCGGTCTGACGCTGGCTGATGCCGTCGAGGTGCGAGCCGACGCCGTCGATGCGACCAGCAAGGCCGTCGAGCTTCGCGAGCGTCTCCGCGGGGAACTTCTCGACCACCTCCATGATCCGCTGCGAGCGGGCGTCCTGCTGGTCGAGGTGCTTGTCGACCTTCTCGATCAGATTGACGACCTTCTGGTACTGCTCTTGAAGCTCGGCCTGAGTGTCGGGCTTGGCAGCGGAGAGCGACGCAGTGGTCTCTCGGCGGGCCGGTGACGCGAGCGGCTCGCGTCTGCTCGTGACCGACGGCCCCGCCGCACCTGCGGACACGGCGGCGGGCTGGCGCGCCCCAACCGGAGCGGCAGAAGCCACCACGTACGGCTTGGACTCAACGGTCGCCCCAACGGCCTGCATCGAACCATCGCTTGAGGTGGCCGGGCGCTGCTGAGCCGAACGTGGTGTTTCAATCACACGGACCTCGCTGGGCTCAGGCTCTCCGAAACCCAGCACACGCGATACAAACGATTTAAGACCCATGACGACGGTTCTCCTCGCGTCTTTTCGTTCCCGTGCCCCCCTCAGGCGCAGCGTATCACGAGGGAGACGTTCGCAGCGTCGGCGTGTGTGAAGCTCAGTCGATTCTTGCCGATTGCTTTAGGCTGGCGGCCTGAGCGCGGGGGAGAGGATGGCGAGCCGGACGGCGGCCCGTCAGACGCGCCGGTCGCGGATGACTCAACGGGTCGTTCTGTTCACGATCAGGCCGACCGGACAGTCCTGTTGCCAAGCCGGGGCAATCTGGTCGGTTGTTTTGTGCCCTCGACTGTCGGCGTTGAAGCTCGATCACGATGCCTTGACGCGGTGTTTCGCCCGGGCGAGGCCGAGACCGGTTACCGCTCTGACGCCGAAGCAGAGCTGGTCAACGCAAGGTACCATAAAGCGATGGCTGGCAAAGACCAACCAAACGACCTTGCCGAATCGATCAACGACACTCCAGCTTCTTTAAACTACCTCAGTCTTCTTGCAAATACCAACAACAGTGTGCAGTTCCATGCTCAGCTAACATGGGTTGACAGCACACAGCTTCTTACGATCGGTAATGCGGGCGGCCTGGGCTGGTTCAACCCGGAGGACGAGCTCATCGCCCCGCTCGATTGTGCCAGCGACGCCGCCGGGACTGCCCCATGTGAATTTAAAAAGATTATCGACGAACGACTCATGGCCTCGCTCATCGGATCAATCAGACACAAAGATAATTTTTACTTCTTCTGGCCCGGCTTCGACTGTGATGATTGCAGCGAAGCATGCGGGGCGTGGCTGAAGCACCCTTATCCTGCCGGATTCCCCTACAAATCTTATGACTGGATGCCGGTTCTTGATCCGGTCCCGAATACCGATGACGACGAAACGCTACCGCAGTACACGCCCGACAAAATTATTGAGCACCACCCGACGGATCAACCCTGGAACGATCCCAAGCCGTGGCACAAGAGTCCTAAAATTATAGATGAAGTCGAGGAGGACACCGGCAACGACTCCGAAGACTACATTTACCACGAATGAATTTGCGATCCTCCGATACTCGTTTGTATTGGGCGGCTGCCGCGATGGTCATGGTGCCGATCGCTGTGGCCATTCTTCCTTGGATGCGTCACGACGTCGTTCCTCCCCCGTCTTCGGAGGAGGAACGTGTCGTGCCCGTCGATCTTCCTGATTTCTCGATGCTGCCGTTGCCCTATTCTTCTGATCCTGATCTTGTTGATCGTGGCCCTGCCAACCGCTGCTCAGGCCCTTCTTCGGTGGTCGTGCTGAACGGGTACAGCATCGATCTGTCGGCCTACGAAACGTTGCCCGCGGCCGTGCGGGCGCACCACCTATCACTCTTCGCGGATGTGTTTGACGAAGTCGTGATGGGCCGACAACGACGCGAGTACCGGCTCCCTCGGGACGTCGTGGGTCTCACGGGTGTGGGCAATATGGCTCGTCCGGGCACGCATCTTGCGACGGGTGAGACGGAGCCGGTCCCGATTTTCTTGATTCCATCTTTCGGCGACGTGGCGAAGGCTCTGCGAACCGAAGTGGATGCTCCGCTCAAAGACCTGCGTTCGGAGTATCGATCTTCGGCTCCGATGCTTGTCTTCGAAGAAGCCGAGGGGTCGGAGCGGCTGAAACTCGGGAGAAGACCCTGCTCGGCCTTTACCTTTGTGAGTATGCGTAACAGAGGCTGGCCGATCCGTGATATGCCGTACGTCACGGGCTCTCGGAAGAAAGTCGGAGAGGTCGAGCAACAGTTGCTAGACGGTTGGCAACTGCGTGCGTTTGACCGGCGACACACGATCATCGTGAGTCCGACGGTTGTCATCGTGCAGGACGAGCGGCGTGGCGACGTTCCGGAACGGTCGGCGTGGGTTCCGTTTGCCGATGGCCGGCCGCTCTGGGATGTTTTCACTAATGTTTATGATGTACCACCCGACGATGTTGAGATCATCCCTTGGCCGGATACACCGCGGGACGCGGAGCCTGAACCCGACCACAGCATCGTTGACCCCATCGTTCGCCCGGTTGGCACTGTGTGGTCGAATGGAACGGTCGGGGGTCAGGCTCGGCTCGCGTTTCGTCTGGCTCACCTCATGGAGACAGGCGGCGTGTTGTACGTCGTGGCCGCGGACGGGTGGGCGCCGTTTCAAGGTCGATACCTGCTCCGTGAGAGGTCGGAGCTGACCGAGGCGGATGAGGTTCGCGCTATCTACGTGTGTCCGCCTGCTCTGCCGTAGCTGCTTGGCCTACCTGTTTGCGGCAGGGTTTGACCGAGGGATGACCGAGGTCGTCCAGCCGTAGAACGGGCGTTTCACCGGCGAGCGTAGTGCCCGAGCGCGCCGTCGAACCGCCTAGCGTCCCGGCGATGTCCGACGGTCAGGCGATGCTGTTCGGCGGCGCCGACGAGCCGCCCCCGCCGACGCCCGGCAAGGGCCGCGCCGCCGCCCGCGCGAGCAACCGGGTCGAACCCGTTGACGTCTCCGAAGCCCACGCGTCGATCGCGGCCCGCCTGCCGCCCGAGATCCGCCTCGGAACCAGCTCGTGGTCGTTCCCGGGCTGGCGCGGGATCGTCTGGAAGGACCACCACGACGCCGCGACGCTCGCCGCGAGCGGGCTCTCGGCCTACTCGGCCCACCCCCTTTTCGGAGCGGTCGGCATCGACCGGACCTTCTACGGGCCGGTCAGCGAGACCGACTTCGCCCGCTACGCGGGGTCCGTGCCCGACGGCTTCCGCTTTCTGGTCAAGGCGCCGCAGGTTGTCACGCAGCCGTGGGTGCAGGGATCGAACGCATCGAACGACGACTTCCTCGACGCCGACCTGGTCAGCCGGCAGTGGCTCGAGCCGGCGGCACGCGGGCTGGGGCGCAAGCTCGGCGTGTTCGTGTTCCAATTCACGCCGCTGGGCAGCGAGATCCGCCCGACACCCGACGGGTTCCTCGACCGGCTCGAACGGTTCCTGTCCCGCCTGACAAGGAGCCTGCCGACGGGCCTGCCGCTGGCGGTCGAGGTCCGCGACGCACCGCTGCTGACCGATCGCTACCGCGACATCCTCCGCGGCGCCGGCGTCGACCACTGCTACAACGTCCACCCCAAAGCCGGCACGCGGGAGGAGCAGGCGGCGTTGTTCCCACCGGACGACGCCCGGCGCCTGGTCGTTCGATGGATGCTCGGCTCGGGGCAAGACTACGAGTCGGCCCGGGAAGCGTTCGCGCCCTTCAACGAGATCCGCCGGCCCGACGCGTCGTCGCGTGAGTTCATCGCCGCCCTGGCGCGCGCCGCCGCGGGCCGCGGGTCCGAGGCGATCGTCATCGCCAACAACAAGGCCGAGGGCTCATCACCCCTGAGCGTCTTTCGGCTCGCAGGACGGATCGTCGAGTCGATGTGAGCCGCGGATCAACGGCGGCCCAACAGCCAAGCCGGGTCACCGCGTCGAGCGGAACCGCGGCTGCACGCCCGAAGCCCGCACCCGTACGTTCGGGGCGGCCGCGGGCCGGGGCCCGATGATCGGTCCCGTAATGATCGGCACCGAGACCACCGGCCCGACTGCGGCCGGAAAGACGGTCACCGGCTGATTCAGCACGAACGACTGCCGCGTATTTCCATCGAGGCGGACCGTCCCACGCGGGCCGACAACAACGCCGCCCCGGACCGGGTCGAAGGTGCCAGAGCCGCCGCCCGCCCGAAGAAAGACGCCCTGCTGCTGCTGAAACGGGAACAGGTTCGGGTTCGCAACGACGCCGCCGTTGGACAGAAGCATCGTGTTTGCAGGGACGCCGCCGAGGATCGCCGGCTGGATGATCGTGACGGGCTGCCGCCCGATCGCCCGCGAGACCGACCCGGCCACGCCGACGCCAAGCGACGTGGATCGAGAGTCACGGCTGGCCGAGCCGATGCCGACTTCTCGCGCCCTGTCACTGCCCTCGTCACGCTCTCGAGCACGCCCCTGACGCACCGCAGGCGCCCGCAGGGCAACGATCCGACGCTGGCGGCTTGCGTTTCGGCGGTCGCGACGCGACAAAAGCGGGCGATCGTCCTCAACGCGGATGACATTCGGACCGTCGCGACGGACGACCTCGACGGTCCGATTCGTCTCGCGTCGCAGCGGAGCCACGCCAACGGCCCGGGAGCGGATCCCGATCGCCACGCGATCATCGTTCGTCGCTCGAACACTCCCCAGCCGCAGCGGCGGCACGCCAACAGCGCGAGAGCCGAACTCGATCGCCACGCGGCCACTGGCTCGCTCTCCGTCTGTCTCGCGCCGGAGCGGCGGCACGCCAACAGCGCGAGAGCCGAACTCGATCGCCGCGCGGCCACTGGCTCGCTCTCCGCCTGTCTCGCGCCGGAGCGGCGGCACGCCAACAGCACGAGAGCCGAACTCGATCGCCGCGCCTTTATCGGTAGCTTCCTGGTCAGTTCCTTCGCGGTCGCTCTGAGCGAACACACCGAAAGAACCGAGCGAAAGAAACAGGAACAAGCCAGTCGCAAGGGTCGCACGCATGGTCACGATCCTTTCGGAAGTACTCCCTAATTTACCTGTTCGCACTGGAGCTTGTTCCCGATCCTGAGAATGATCGCACAGAGTGCAAAAATAGACCAAATAAATTACAAACATGACCTTGCGCTTGCCTGATTTGTTTGTATATTGAACGGGTGTCTGACGAACCAAGCATTCGTGACGGCCTTGTAACGGGCCTCGCCCACCGGCGGGGGGCCGGGCTGAACCCGGGCAACAGGTTCGAGCGCGTCCGCCTCCATGTGCTCGGCGAGGAGGTCGACCGCCAGATCCGCGACGGCGAACGCGACCCCGCACGCGGGGCCCGGGTCGATCGACAGGTCTTTGTCGATCAGACACGGCGGATCATCAACCGGGTTGACCGGGCGAGCGACGTGCCGTTCGACTGGACCGTGAGCCCGTACCGCGGGTGCGAGCACGGGTGCATCTACTGCTTTGCGCGCCCGTACCACGAGTACCTGGGCTTCAGCAGCGGGCTCGACTTTGAGACCAAGCTGATGGCCAAGCCCGAAGCCCCGACGCTGCTCGAGAAGGAGCTGTCGTCGCCGGGATGGACGCCCGAGCCGATCGTGATGTCGGCGATCACCGACGCGTACCAGCACCTCGAAGCCCAGATGGGTCTGACCCGCGCGTGCCTCGAGGTGATGACGCGCAGCCTGCAGCCGGTCGCCACGATGACCAAGAGCGCGATGGTGCTGCGCGACACCGACCTGTGGGCCGAGCTCGCGTCGGCCGACGCGGGCCGGGTGGTCGTCACGATCGTGACCTTAGACGCGGCGCTCGCCCGCAAGCTCGAACCGCGTGCGTCGGAGCCCGCGGCCCGGCTCCGGGCGATCCGCGAGCTGACCCGGGCGGGGGTGCCTGTGACGGTCAACGTCTCGCCCGTGATCCCCGGGCTGACCGATTCGGAGGTTCCCCAGATCTTGGAAGCGGTCGCCGACGCCGGCGCACGGCGGGTCAACTGGGCGTTGCTGCGCCTGCCGCACCAGGTCAAGGACCTGTTCCTCGACTGGCTGGGGCGCGAGGTTCACCCCGAGCGGGCGAAGAAGGTCGAGAGCCTGATCCGACAGACGCGCGGCGGCAAGCTCTATGACGCGCGGCGAACAGCGGGGTGCGTGCCGCCCGTCGGGCGCGCGAGCGGCGGGCGCTTCCGGACCGAGGGTGACGGCCCGGAGTGCGACGGGGCGTCGTGGAAGTCGCAGCGCCACCGCGGGCAGGGCGTGCTCGCCGAGCAGCTGGCGAAGACGTTCGAGGTGTTCACCCGCCGCTACGGGCTCGATCGGGACATACGCCCGCTGACGGGCAAGCGGTTCCGGAGGCCGGGCGACCGGAAGCAGCTCCGCCTGTTCGGCTAAGCGCGGGCCTTCCGCGGGCGTGTGAACACCCGGGCGGGGGCGGGTTCAGGGGCTGGGCTGGGCGGCTGGGCTTTGGGGGGCGATCAGTAGTTGGGCGTCGGGGCCCGGAACTCGTCCATGTCGACGCTCTGGAACCACTCGATCGTGCGCTTGAGGCCCTCTTCGAGCTGGATGCCGGGCTCCCAGTCCAGCTTGTCCTTGGCGAGGGCGATGTCGGGCTGGCGCTGGGTGGGGTCGTCGGCGGGCAGGGGCTTGTAGACCAGGTCGGCGGTGTTGCCGCCGGTGAGCTCGACGACCTTCTCGGCGAGCTGCTTGATGGTGAACTCGTTGGGGTTGCCGATGTTGACCGGGCCCGGGAAGTCGTCGGGCCCGTTCATCATGCGGATGATCGCTTCGCAGAGATCATCGCGGTAGCAGAAGCTGCGGGTCTGGGAGCCGTCGCCGAAGATGGTGATGGGCTCGCCGCGGAGGGCCTGGCGGATGAAGTTGCTGACGACGCGGCCGTCGAACGGGTGCATGCGCGGGCCGTAGGTGTTGAAGATCCGGACGACCCGGATGTTGACGCCGTTGCGCCGGTGGTAGTCGAAGAAGAGCGTCTCGGCGGCGCGCTTGCCCTCGTCGTAGCAGGCGCGGGGCCCGATGGGGTTGACGTTGCCGCGGTACGACTCGGGCTGGGGGTGGATGTCGGGGTCGCCGTAGACCTCGCTGGTCGACGCCTGGAGGACCTTGGCGTTGCACCGCTTGGCCATGCCCAGGACGTTGATCGCGCCGAGGACGGAGGTCTTCATCGTCTTGATGGGGTTGTACTGGTAGTGCCCGGGCGCGGCGGGACAGGCCATGTTGTAGATCTCGTCGACCTCGAGCCAGAGCGGGTGGGTCACGTCGTGGCGGATGAGCTCGAAGTTGCTGTGGTCGAGCAGGTGCTGGACGTTGGTCTTCTGCGAGGTAAAGAAGTTGTCGAGGCAGATGACATCGTGGCCGTCGGCGACGAGCCGCTCGCAAAGGTGCGAGCCGAGGAAGCCGGCGCCGCCGGTGACGAGGATGCGTTTGATCGTGGCCATGAGTCTTCTTCTCGGGTCGGACCCGCTTGGGTGGTCTGCTCAGTCGGTCGATTCTTGGGCGAGCCCGGCGGCATAAGCGGCGACGGCCTCGGCCGGGGCGTGCGAGGGGACAAACCCGAGACCGGCCCTGGCCCTCGACATGTCGGCGAGGGTGAAGTCTTGGTAGAAGCGGGCGATCTCGGCGGGCATGGGGAAGAAGTCGGTCGGACGGTCGGGGAGGTTGAGCCCGTCTCGGCAGGCCTGTGCAACCCCCTCGAAACTTGTGCCGCGGCCCGACCCGGCGTTGTAGACCCCGGGCTCGGGGTCCGGACGTTCGCCGAGCCCGGCGGCGGCGATGGTCTGAGAAACAATGTCGTGGACCGACACCTGGTCGCGGGTCTGGGTGCCGTCTTCGAAGAGCCGCGGGCGGCCGCCGCCGAGCATCTGCAGCGTGAGCTGGCGGGCGATCGACGCCATCTTGCCCTTAGCGCCCTCGCCCGGGCCGAAGACGTTGAAGTAGCGCAGGCCGACCACGGCGGGCCGCTTGAGCCCGTGGCGGGCGCACTCGCGGTCGAGCCGCTCGTGCTCTTGCTCCATGAGCCACTTGCTGAAGCCGTAGACGTTGTTGGGCTCGCCGGCGGCGTCCTCCGGGAAGGGCCGGCGCGACGCGGCCTGCGGCGGCGTGCCGTACGTCGCCGCCGAAGACGCGTAGACCAGCGGGATCTCGCGGGCGACCGCCGAGCGCAGCAGCCACGCCCACGAGTCACCGGCGTTCTCGCGGATCATCTCCGACTCGTCGGCGATCGTGGTGTCGGTGATCGCGCCGAGGTGGAAGACGGCCGAGGGCTCGAACGAAGCGAGCAGCTCGTCCCACTCGATCTCGGCGACCGCGTCGGGCAGGACCGTGCCCGAGAAGCCCGCGAGCCCGCGCCGGCGGGCGGCCGTCGTCAGGTTCATGCTGGCGCCGGTGCGGAACGAGTCGACCGCCAGCAGCTCGGCGTCCGGGTGCCGCGCGAGCAGCTCGGCGCTCAGGTTCGAGCCGATGAACCCGGCGGCCCCGGTGACGATGAATCGGTGCTCGCTCATCGCGGCTCCTCGGTAGGCGGGTCGCTCGGCGGCGGCGGCAGCACGATCTCGTCGCCGACCGACAGGCTGTCTTCGGTCGGCAGCACGTCGCGGTTGGCGTTGAAGATCAGCTCGACGTAGCGGACCGAGCCGTACTCGCGTTGGGCGATGCGGGACAGGCTGTCGCCGGGGCGGATGGTGTACCGCCGGCCTGCACCCGCGGCAGACTCCGTCGCGTCGTCCTCGTCGGGTGCCCGTTCGCCCGCTCCGGTGGTGGCTTCAGAGCCGGCCGAATCGTCGCGAGAATCGTCGACGTCGAGCTCCGCCGGACGATCGTGCACCGGAGCGGGCTCCGGCGGTGGTTCGGGGCGAGGCTCAAACCGGCGATCCGCGTCAGAAGCGTCCGCTCGATCCTCGGCCCGCTCCGAGACGTCTGCGACGGGCTCTCGGGAGGGGACGGACGTCGCGACGATCCGCGGCGGGTCGGGCGTCTCGACCGGGTCCCAAAGCCAGTAGCCGACCACCACGACGATCACCGCGATCGGTACGACGGCGTGGGCTTGGGTGTTGGCCACGCGAGCGGCTCCCTCCGCGGGCTCGGCGGTGCGTTAGGTCGCCGCCGGGACGATCCCGGCCGTCCGCTGGGGTGATCGGTCCTTCCGCTTCGACCACACGAGCGGAGCGGCGACCGCGATCGAGGAGTACGTCCCGACCAGCACGCCGACGAGCAGGGCGTAGGCGAACGAGCGGACGCCGGGCCCGCCGTAGGCGTAGAGGATGAGCACCGCGAGCAGCGTCGTGCCCGAGGTGATGATGGTCCGGCTGATCGTCTGGTTGATCGAGAGGTTGACGATGTCGGCCGACGCGTAGTCGAGCTTGCCGCGGTTCTCGCGGATGCGGTCCATGATGATGATCGAGTCGTTGAGCGAGTAGCCGATGATCGTGAGCATCGCGGCGATCAGCGTCAGGTCGATCTTGAACGGCTGGATGCCCAGCGCCGCGACGATGCCCCGGGCGGGCTCCCACTCGTACACGATCTCGGCGAGGGCGATGAGGCCGATCGCGGTGAGCACGTCGTGGGCGAGAGCCGCGAGGGCCGCGAGCGAGTAGCGGATCGAGCCGAAGCGAACCCAGATGTAGATCGAGATCAGGATGAAGCTCAGCCCGACGGCGACCGTCGCGTTGGCGCGGAAGTTCCGAGCGGCGGTCGCGTCGAACGAGCGGATGCTTGTCGGCGTCGACTCACGGCCGATCGCGTTGGACACCAGGTCCCACTCGACCGAAGCCAGGTCTTCGCGCCACCGCTGTTCGTTCTCGAGCACGCTGATGCTCTCGTCGCTGACGAGCACGACCGCGGAGACGACCGCCGTCTCCGTGCCTTCTGTGACAATGACAGACGTCGTCCGGCCGAGGGTCGCGGCGAAGTCCGGCTGGCGCCTCAGCGAGTCGAGGCGACGCTCCAAGTTATCGAGCGTCGGCGGCGGGTCGAGCTTGCGCAGCAAGATGGCGGCGCCGCCCTCGAACTCAGAAACATCGGTCTGCAGGTCGTCGATGCCCGTCACCTCGGCGAGGCTCGAACGGGTAATTGGGTAGATCGGGGCGACGGAGGCGTCGGCACCCTGATCGGCCCACGAGAGGGGCGGGTCGCGGTCGAGCACGTCGGCGAACTCGGCCGCCACGGCCCCGCTCACCGCGGGCGCGTCGGTCGCGACGGTCTTGATGCGGAACTGGTCGGAGGTCACGCCGTCGGCGTCCGGGTTGACCGGGACCACCTCGGCGTTCCGCAGCGGGCTCAGGGGGTCGGCGGGCTCGGCCGACTCGCCGATCGCCCGCACTCGCTCGGCAACCTCGGGGCGGGTCAGGGCGTGCTGGCTGCCCTCGCCGTCGGCCCCGAGCCGGAGCGTGACCTCGGTACCGCCGCGGAACTCGGTGTCGAGCATGTCCTCGTTCTGGAAGACGATCATGCCCACGCCGAGCCCGATGTAGACCAGCGAGATCGCGACGAACACGAAGCGCCCCTTGAGCCAGTTGATCTTGGGCTCGAGCAGGCGGTCGATCACCGGCACCGCCGACGGGAGCATCACCAGGCTCTTGAGGTTGAACTTCTCGATGAGCACGGCGAACAGCACGCGCGAGATAAACAATGCCGAGAACAGCGTGCAGACCACGCCGATGCCCAGCGTGATCGCGAAGCCCTTGATCTCCTGCGTGCCGATGTTGGCCAGGACGAACGTGACGATGAGGTTGGTCACGTTGCCGTCGACGATCGACGAGAGCGCCTTCTGGTAGCCCAGCCGCACGGCGGGCTTGACCTCGACACCCTTGCGCATCTCTTCGCGGATCCGCTCGAAGATCAGCACGTTGGCGTCGACCGCCATCCCGAAGGTCAGAATGATGCCGGCGATGCCCGGGAGCGTCAGCGCGGCCCGTCCGACGGCGAGCGCCCCGAGAATCAGCGCGGCGTTGCACGCCAGCGAGATGACCGCGAGCATCCCCGACTGGAAGTAGTACACCACCATGAAGACACTCACGACAACCAGCGCGACCGCCCCGGCACGGAGCCCGGCGTCGAGGTTGTCGCGGCCCAGCTCGGGCCCCAGCACCGACTGGCTGATCGGCTCGGGGCTGAGCTTGGCTCCGAGCGATCCGGCCGAGAGCGTGCGGACGATGTCGGATATCTCTTGCAGGGTGAACTGGCCCGTGATCTGGCCGTTGTCGGAGATCGCCGAGACGAGGTTCGGGGCGGTGTAGACCTTGTCGTCGAGGACGACGGCCATCTGGTTCTGCACGTTCTCGCGGGTCATGGCCCCGAGGAGCTGCCCGCCCCGCGGGTTCATGCGGAAGTTGATCGACGGGCGGCCTTGGTCGTCGGTCCCCTGGAACGCCCGGCTGACCGACCAGTCGGTGTCGCCGGCCGACTTGACGAGCCGCTTCGACGGGATGTCCCACAGCAGCATGTAGTAGCGGCCGTCGAACTCCTCGACGACGTAGCCGCGGGCGAGGAAGAAGCCCGGCGCGTTCTCCAGCACCGTCTCGTACTGCTCGGCGGTCGACGCCCAGCGTTCGAGGGATTCGATCTCGAGCCAGAGCACGTCTGGCCGGCTCGCGGCGACCGGGCCCTCTTCGCGGAGCTGGCGGCGGAGGTCGAACTCCGACGGGTACTCGTCGGGGTCGACGGTGATGCGGAACTCGAGCACGCCCGACCCGCGGAGCTGGCGGATCAGGTCGGAGGGGTCGTCGAGGGTCGTCCGCTGCGATTCGTAGCTGGAGTACGCCTCCACCACGGCGTCGATCGCGTCGAGCGACGAGGGGTGCTGCTCGCGGAGCTCGGTGAGGCGCTGCTCACGCGGGCTGGCAAACTCGACGGGCGCGTCGGCCTCGTCCGAGTACAGCACCCGCGGGGCGTCCGAAAGCTCGAGGGCCCGGCGGAGGTTGGCGGCGCGGAGGACCGAGCCGACGACCCGCTCGCGGGCGATGTCGATGGAGATGATCTCTCCCGCGATAACACCCGCCAGCTCGTCGAGCTCATCCTCGGGGGCGCCCGCCGCGACGCGGTCGTCGTAGTCGGCCCGCATCACGGCGACCTGCCGGGTCGCGGCCGCGGCATCGCGGAGCAGATCCAGCCGTTCCTCCGAGTCGCCCGCGATCGCCTCGAACAGCGCCTCCTGCTCGTCGGGCTCGGCGCGGATCGCCCGGTCGAACGCCCGCGGGTCTACCTCGCCCGCGGCGACCTGGTCGAGCTCGTCTTCGAACGCCTGACGGAGCCCCTTGACCTCGTCATTCGGGAGGGGCATCGTGATCTCGAGCCGGTCACGCCCCTGCTTCTCGATCGCGATCTCAAGAAGCCCGTTCGGGTCGACGCGCTGCTTGAGCACCTCGATGACCCGGTCCATGGTCTCGTCGGCGTTCTCGCCCGGGCCGATTTGCACGGCGTACACCAGGCTGAAGCCGCCGCGCAGGTCCTTGCCCAGCCGTAGGTTCTCCTTCGGCGGGTAGAAGAACGCGATCGCCGCCGCGACGGCCAGGACAGAGATGATCAAGTTTCGAAGGGTGTTGCGCATGTTTCGGGCATCGGGCGGCCGACGGGTGAGCGTCGGCGAGAGACGGGACGGAGCGATCGATCAGGCGGCGGCCCTTCGGGCCACACGCCCAACAGCCGAGCGGCGTCAGACGGTGGCGGGCTCGTTCTTGGCTTCGATGGTCGGGACCTCAACCGCGGCGTCCTTGCGGAGATGGCTCTCGGTGAGCACCTGCTGAATCGCCGAGCGGGCGAAACGGATCCGGGTGTTCGACGTGTCGTCAACGCGGAGCACGATCGAGTCGTCCTGCAGCTCGATGATGGTGCCGATCACGCCGCCGATGGTCTGGACCTTGTCCTGCTTGGTCAGCGAGGACATGAGGGCTTCCTTCTTCTTCTTTTCCTTCTTCTGGGCCGACGACGACGACCAGATCATGAAGACCAGGAACGCGCCCATGACCGGGAGCATCCAGGACGGGAAGCCGCCGCCGGGCGGGGGCGCGCCGGTCGCCGAGGGGTCGGCCGCGGCCCCCTCGCTCGCCTCGCCCTCCACGGGCGCGACACCGGGCACCACGACGGGCCCGGGAGCCGCCTCTTCCTGGAACGCGAGGGTGGGTTGAAGCCAGTTGTCGAACGAGTTGTGCATCAGCTACTTTCGGATTGGGGCACGGCGGGCCGGCTGTTCGGTCGGCGTTCGTCGGCCGCGAAGCGAACGCAATACTAGAACGGCGGGGCCCGATGAACAGCCGGGCCCGGTGCTTTGTCCCCGCCGCTTTGTGGACGGCGGGCCGCGGGGGTTTCAGGCGGGACCGACTCTCGGACTCCTGCGGCCCGAGCCAAGCGGTTGACCAGGCGCTCAGCCGGGCTCGCGGACCTGATGCAGCAGTTCCGTCCACTCGTCGACGTCCGCGTTGTAGTCGGACCGGAGCGTCTGACGCGGCGGGTCGCGGAGGGCTCGCGGAAACACGGAGAGCCCGTTCATCGCCCCGAGCACGAGCCCCACGGCCTGAGCGGTCGAGTCCGTGTCGTAGCCCAGCTCGATCGCCAGCCGCATCGAGGCGGTCGGGTGGGCGTCGGCGAGCTCGATCGCGGCGAACGCCATGATGAGGATGATGTCCGACTCCCACCAGGCCCGGTCGCGGATCGGCGGCGTGAGACCCTCGATCGCGGCGATCAACGCCGCGGGCTCGCCCTGCGACTCCTCGGCGAGCCGCTCGGCGGTGTCGAGCACACGGTGGATCGGACGCGTCGTCCAGGGAACGTCGTCGTAGCGGTACGGGTCGCACTCGCGCATCACCGACTTGACCTGCTGCCAGGCGGCGCGGCGGCCGCCCGGGGACGGCGCTTCGAGCGTCAGCGCGAACGCGAGCCCCGCGACGAACGCGGCGTTGGTGTCCTTGGCCGGGCCCGTGTCGAAGAACGCCGCGTCGTGGGCGAACCGGTAGGCGGCGTCGGGGTTGCCCGGCGCGAGCCCGGCCAAAGGGGGAAGCGCCATCTGCCCCGCGCACGTCGGCAGTGCCGCCCAGATGCGGGTCGGCGGAAGCGCCCGGCTCGGGTCGCGCTCGCCCACCACCCACCGCGCGGCGTACAAGTACTCGCGCAGGTTGTCTTCGACGAGTGCTGTGTCGGCGAACTCGGTCCAGTCGTCCGCCGCACGCAGGTACGCCCGGGCCAGCTCGCCCTCGGTCGGCGGCGCCTTCGAACGGCGGATCGCGTCGATCACGACCAGCTTGTGACGGGTGTCGTCGGTCAGGGTGCCGGGCGGGGCGTCGTTGCGCCAGTGGGCGTACGGCTCGGGCTCTGGGCGGAACACCGCGTAGGGCATGAGCTGCAACGCCGAGCCGTACGCGTCGAGGCCATCTTCGGTCGTGGGGAAGCGTTCGCCGGGCGACCACCGCTTGAAGGGCACGCCCGGCTCGTCCCAGCGCGACGGGTCGACGAACTCCACCGGCCCGCCCGCGGCGTCGCCCACCAGCCCACCGACGAGCATCGCGGCGATGCGGTTGTCAGTTGCTGTGCTCCCGAAGTCGGGCGGGTCGTACACCTCCTGGTACTCGGCGCAGCCCACGAACACCACAAGCACAAGAGCGTTCAAGAGCACGAGCATCGGCGGCCTGGTCATGCGAGTACCTCGGCGGGCAGTCCCGCGGCGGCGCTCGGCCACTTCTTCGCGAAGTCGGCCCACGCGTCGGTCCGGATCGTCGTGCGGATGTCGGCCATGAGCCGCTGGTACTGGCGGAGGTTGTGCAGGCTGACGAGGATGGGCCCGAGCATCTCGTCGGCGCGGAAGTAGTGGCGGATGGTGCCGCGGCTGAAGCAGGCGCCGTCCGGACACATGTGACTCGCCCAGGGGTACCGCGCCGGGTCGCACGCCGGGCAGTCGCACCCGGGCTCGATCGGCAGGGGGTCGCGTTCGAAGCGGGCGTTCTTCAGGCGGATCTGGCCGCCGGGCACGAAAGCGTTGGCGTTCCGACCGTTCCGCGTCGGCAGGACGCAGTCGAACATGTCGACGCCGGCGAGCGACGCGGCGACCAAATCGGCCGGGTAGCCGACGCCCATCAGATAGCGCGGCTTCGACCCCGGCAGCAGCGGAGCGGTCGCTCGGACGATCCGGTGGATGTCTTCGGTCGACTCCCCCACCGCGACGCCGCCGATCGCGAAGCCCGGCAGGTCGAACGAGCAGACCCGCTCGACCGATGCCCGCCGGCGGTCGAGGTCGGTGCCGCCCTGGACGATGCCGAACAGCGCCTGATCCTCGGGTCGCGCGTGCGCAGCGACGCAGCGCTCGAGCCACTGGACGGTGCGGTCGTTCGCCTCGTCGAGCCGCCGCTCGTGGGAGTAGTCGGACAGGCGAGCCTGGGCGATCTTGGGGCGGTGGAGGTTGGCCGGCGCCGCGAGTGGGTCTTCGGCGGGCGGGCAGTCATCCATCGCCATGATGATGTCGGCGCCCAGGTCGTTCTGGACCTTCATCGAGAGCTCGGGCCCGAGCGTGACGCGGTCGCCCGAGACCTCGTGGCGAAAGACGACGCCGTCGTCGGACAGCCGGCTGGCGTCGGCCATGGAATACGCCTGGAACCCGCCGGAGTCGGTCAGGATCGGGCCGTGCCAGTTCATGACGCGGTGCGACCCTCCGAGGTCGCGAACGACCTCGGGGCCCGGCCGCATCATTAGGTGATAGGTGTTGTTCAGGACGATTTGGGCGCCGCAGTCGGCGACCATGCCGGGGGTGAGCCCTTTGACGGTCGCCTTGGTCCCGACGGTCATAAACGCGGGCGTCTCGAACGAGCCGTGCGGTGTCGTGACCGTTCCGGTGCGGCCGGCCGTTTGGCCCGACCGGGCCAGGATGTCGAACGACAGGGGCGGCAACTTGGGTCTTCCTGAGTTCCCCGGCGGCGACGCGTCGAGACCGGCGAGCGAGCGGCGGTCAGCCGCCCGACTCGCTCGCCTTGCGGAGGATGGCTTTTTCCTTCTCGGTCAGCGAGTGCAGCCCGCCCGTGGAGACCTTCGCGAGGACGCGGTCGACATCGTCGGCCGACGGCTGCCCACGTCGGGCCCGCTTGGGCGGCTTGGTCACCCGCGGCTTCGCGGGCTTCGACGAACTCGAGCGGCGGCCGAACACGTCGAAGAAGTCGTTGAGCAGGTGGGCGTTGCGGATGAAGTAGTACCCCGCGACCGCCCCGCCGACGTGGGCCGCGTCGCCGCCGGCGTTGTTGCCCTTAAACACGATCAGATTAAGCGCCGCCATCACGACATAGCCGTAGGCGAACCACTTCATGCGGATCGGGATCGGCAGCAGCAGGAGCTGGACGGTGGCGTTGGGCGAGATCTTGGCGCACGCCATGATGACGCCGAACACGCCGGCCGACGCGCCGACCAGCGGCGTGTTCACGGAGACGTCGAGCGCCCCGGGCAGCGGGATGTTCAGGGCCCCCGCGCCGTTGAGGATGAGGTAGAGCAGGGCGCCGGCGATGCCGCAGATGAGGTAGTACGCGAGGAAGCGTCGCTTGCCGAGGTACTGCTCGGTGATGCCGCCGAAGATCCAGAGCCCGAACATGTTGAAGAGCAGGTGGAAGAACCCGCCGTGGAGAAACTGGAAGGTGATGAGCCTCCAGACCCCGAGCAGCCGGAAGCCCTGCATCGTTGAGAAGTGTCCGTACCCGCCGAGGACGCCGAGCCCGCCCGTGCTCTGGGTATCGCCGGACCAGAAACGGCGCTCGGTGCCGACACGCTCGTAGAGCTTGGGATCGCCGTCGATGCGGACGAGGTAGTCGGGCGGCACGACCGCGGGGTCTTCGGCCGGCCTGATCAGCGGGACGTCGAAGGTCACGAAGTTGCCGGGCATCGCCCCGGCGGGCACGAACGGTGTGGCCGAGCGGACGTCGGCGGGCGTGACGTCCGTGCGAGTGGTCTGGCGCGAGACCTTGAGCGTGACCCCGCTGTTCAGCGGCGGGATCGCCCCGAGCATCGCCACCGCGACGTTGATGACGATGAGCCAGATGGTCACCGACCAGGTGCGCGGGTGCGGGATGCCCCGCCCGCCGGGGGGCATGCCGGGCAGGCCGCCGCCGAATCGGCCGGTCGGTCGGCGGTAGTAGGGTCGGTCGTAGATGCCCATGAGTGGTCATTCGGCGAGCGGGCGGCTGTCTGTTGAGAACGGGGTGGTTTTCAGACGTCGAAGACCACTGTACGGGTCTGGGTGTTCGCCGGGTCAGCCGTCGCCGAGCGGGCGTTCGCCCCCCGATTCTTCGGTCGACGCCACGCGGTCGAGCCGGGCCCGCTCGCGATCGGTCAGCGAGGCGAGCCCCTCGCGGGAGACCTTGGCGAGCAGCTCGTCGATCTGCTCGGCGTCGGGCAGCGGTTCGGCCGCGGGAGCGAGCCAGTCGTCGTCGCCGGGCGCTTCGAGGAACCGCCGGTTGCGGACGTCGCGGATCGACATCCAGAGCCCGACGCCCGCGACGGCGATCAGCGGCGGGGCATCGAACACCAGCGCCCCCGCTCCGAGCGCCACGGCGGCGCCGACACCGACCCGCGGCCGCAGCCGTTCGGGCACGAACCGTGAGGCGTCGAGCGGGGGCATCGGCAGCAGGTGGATCAGCGAGAGGACGCCCGCGGCGAGGCAGACCGCCCACGCGAAGAGCTGCGCGGGCGTCTCGAGAAGCACGGGGTAGAAGCCGAGCCCACGGAGATCAAACGTGTCCAGTGGCACGCCGAGGGCCGCCGAGACGCCCCCGGCTGAGACGGTCAGCGCGACCCCGGCGAGCCAAGCAACGGTGTCGGCGCGGCGGCCGCCAATCACCGCCGGGTCGAGCGTGCCCAGCGGCCAGACGACCGATCGGCCGACCGGCGACGGGGCAAGCAGCGTCCGGGTCAACTCGCGCACGAGGACCGCCGCTGCGAGCCCACCGAGCAGCGACGCGACGTAAACGAGCCCGAGTCGGCCGGGTGGCAGGCTCCAGAGAAGCTGTAGAACGACATAGATTGGAACGATCGGGTGCAGCAGCACCGACACGCCGCGGAGGCGGGCAACGGGCCAGCCCCAGGAAGCGGGGTCTTCGCCGTGGCCGAGCACGCGGGCCCACAGCGTCCGGCCGGGGCGTTGACCGCCGCCGCGACCGGGCGGGCTCTGGCGGCCGTCACGCGCCGCGTGCTGTGGGGTCCCGGCCTTCATCACAGTGGACCCTACACTCGTCGACGCGTGGAGATGCAGGAAGCAATCCCGACGAGCGATCCGGCCGAGGGCTCGGCGAACACACGCCCGGTCTCCCCGGCCGTCCGGCTCGTCGGCGTCAACAAGGCGTTCGGCAGCCAGACCGTGCTCGACGACCTCGACCTCGACCTCGAGCGGGGCCGCACGACGGTGGTTCTCGGGCCGTCCGGGTGCGGCAAGTCGGTCATGCTCAAGCACATCGTGGGCCTGCTGCGACCCGACGCCGGCGAGGTCTGGCTCGAAGGGCGACGGATCGACCAGCTGTCCGAGCGCGAGCTCGTCGACGCGCGGCTCGCCGTCGGGCTGCTGTTCCAGATGGGCGCGCTCTTCGACTCGATGACCGTCCAGCAGAACCTCGACTTCCCGCTGCGCGAGCACGCCCGGCTTTCCAGGGCCGAGCGCCTCGAGCGGATCAACGCGGCGCTCGAAACCGTCGACATGGGCAAGAGCAACGGCAAGCTGCCAGCGCAGCTCTCGGGCGGGCAGCGCAAGCGAGTAGCG
The DNA here is from genome assembly GCA_039815285.1 of Planctomycetota bacterium. Taxonomy (GTDB): domain Bacteria; phylum Planctomycetota; class Phycisphaerae; order Phycisphaerales; family UBA1924; genus JBCBZP01. Next base: position 38,849 of record JBCBZP010000011.1, on the reverse strand, counting down.
CTCGCGCGGGCGCTCGTGATGCGGCCGCGCGTGCTGCTCTACGACGAGCCGACGACCGGGCTCGACCCCATCCGCGCCGCCGGCATCGACGAGCTGGTCAACAAGCTGACCCGGGACCACGGCATGACCAGCCTGGTCGTGACGCACGACCTCGTGAGCGCCCGGCGCGTGGCCGACCGCATGGTCATGCTCTCGGGCGGGCGCGTCGTCGCGGACGGGTCGTACGCCGACCTCGAGGGTTCGTCGGAGCCCTTCGTCCGGGCGTTTCTCGCGGCGAATAATCCCGGCGAAGCCGGCGCGGAGGTGATCACGTGAGGACGATTCTTCGAGACTTCGCCACCGGCGTCACGGCGATCCTCGGGCTGCTGCTCATCGGCTGGCTGCTCCTCCAGTTCGGCGAGCTCGCCAACGTCGGGCGCAAGTGGCAGCAGTTCGGCATCGTCTCCGACTCGGCGTCCGGGCTCAGCTCGGTCGCCCGCGTCACGCTCAACGGCGTCACGGTCGGCAACGTCACCGAGCTCGTCAACGAGCCCGACGGACGCGTCCGCGTCAAGGTCCGCGTGCAGGACGGGGTCTACCTGCCAGAAGACTTCGAGGCGCACGTCGACGCGGCGTTCGTCGGCGAGGCGACCCTCGACCTCCGGTCGGCCAGCGGCGAGTCGGTCGCGGCCGTGCCCGGCGAGGGCGAGGTCTACGAGCGCGACCTGATCACGCTCGCCGAATCGCTCCGCGAAGAGTTCGCCGGTCCTGCAGGAAACCTGGAAGAGGTGACCGACGCCGCCGTGTCGCTCGCGGCGACCTACGAGGAGCTCGGCAAGGAGGCGGTCGCGCTGACCGCCCGCGTCCGCGAGAGCCTCGAACGGTTCGACGAAACCGCGACCGCCGCCCGCGAGGGGCTCACGACCGTCACCGAGGAAGCCCGGCAGACCGCTCAGACGCTCCGCGAGGAGACCAGCCGCGGGGTCGACGCGCTGACGAGCGTCTCGACGAGCACCGCGGAAACCCTCGCCGTCGCCCGCGGGACGATGCGAGAGGCCGACGATGTGCTCGCCGCCGTTCGCGATCTGGCTCGGGCCGCGACGGACGGCCCCGGCACGCTCGCGCGGCTGCTCAAGGACCCTGCGCTCCACAACAACCTCGTCACGCTCACCGAAGAGCTCGACCAGACCCTCGTCGAGGTCCGGCTCACGCTCGAGCAGTTCCGCGAAGAGGGCGTCTCGGTCGGTTTCTAGACCGGCCTCGGGCGGACCGAACGGGCTGAAAAACTTCGACGCGGTGAGAAAAGTTGTCGGTCCGAACGCAATCGCGGGGTTCGGGTCACGTTCAATAGGGAGTAATGGTGCCACGAAGACAGATCCGGCGCGGGTTCTCCCTGATCGAGCTGATCGTGGTAATCACCATCATCGCGCTGCTGATTGGGATCCTGCTGCCCGTGCTGCCCAAGGTGCGAGACGCGGGCAAGCGGACGGCCTGCGCCGCCAACCTTCGGTCCGTGGGCCAGGCGGTCGAGCTGTACAAGAACGATTTCAACGAGGTCTACCCCGTCGCGCGGTACATGCCCCGCCCGTGGCTCTCGGGCGACACCGACCCCGCGTTCAACGACACGCTCGCGGCGTACATGGAGCCCAACTCCCCCGCCTGGGCGTGCCCGGGCGACAAGGTCGTCGCCGACGTGACCTACATCGACGAGGAGACCGGCGCCGAGCTGGTGTCGGGCGTCTCGTACCGCTATGTGTCGATCCTCAGCGGCTTCACGCTGGAGACCAACCCGCTCGTCTCCCGGCTGCGGTTTCAGCCGACGGACGTCCCGGTCGCGCACGACTTCGACGCGGGCACGTTCGAGCTGGAGGGCGCCTCGGCCGACGAGCCCGGCGAACTGATCACCGTCGACTTCTTCCACAACACCCGGAACCTGTTGTTCGCCGACGGGCGTGTCGATAAGTACGACGTCGGCGAGATACCAGACGACTGACCCGTGAGGAGGGTGTGATGCCACAACGGATCGAATTGACTGAAGCGGCCGCGCCTCGGCGGACTCTGGACGCCGGCTGGACCAAGCAGCAGAAGATCACCGCGGGCGTCGCCAGCGGCGTACTCGGTGTCGCGGTGCTCGTCTTCGGCGGGTGGACCGCCTGGCAGAACCGGCCGGTCTCGATGCCCAAGACCGCCGCGCAGGCCGTCGCAATGGTCGAGTCGGGGCGGATCGACCGCCTCGACGAGGGGCGGCGGCGCGAGTACCTCGCCGAGGCGGGGCGCTTGCTGCGCGACATGCCCCGCGAAGAGGCCCGCGCGATGTTCAGCGACGACGAGAGCCGCGAGGCGATGATGGACATCGGCATGGAGATGTTCGACGAAAGCGCCCGGCGGTTCGCCCGAGGCGAGGGCCTCATGAATCTCTGGCAGGACATGCGCGGCCCGCGTGGTCGCGGCGGGCCCGAACGCGGCGAACGGGGTGAACGCGGCGAGCGCGACGGGGAAGGTCGCGGCCGCGGTGAGGGCGGCGAGCCCATGAGCGACGAAGAGCGCGCGGCCCGCCGATCAGAGCGCCGCGCTCAGATGACCGCGAGGATCCAGGGCTCCATGCAGTCCGGCAGCGCCCAGGGCAGTGCCCTGCGGGCCGAGTTTTTCAAGCGGATGTCCAAGAGCGGCTTCGGCGGCGGCCGTCCGGGCGGTCGGCGCTAACCACACGCGCTGTTCGCCAGCCCGCCTAACGTCCGCCCGTGTCCGCGGCAGCGCTCGAGATCAATGGCCTGCGTTTCCGGTACCGCGCCGCCGCGGAAGCCGTTGTGTCTATTGACCGCTTCCTGCTGGGTTCGGGCGAAGCCTGCCTCCTACGCGCCGGGTCGGGACGCGGCAAGAGCACGCTCTTGAACCTTGTCGCCGGTCTGCTCGAGCCCGAGTCGGGCGTGGTGCGGGTCGACGGGATCGACCTCTTCGCGCTCGGGCCGGGCAAGCGCGACGCGTTCCGCGGCTCGAAGATCGGGATGATCTTCCAGACCCTCAACCTGCTTGCGGGCTTCTCGGCGGCCGAGAACGTGATGGCGGCGCTCATGGTGTCGGGCGTACCGCGGGCCGAGCACCGTGACCGTGCCGTCGAGACGCTGCGGCGGCTGGGAATCGAGACCCCCGACCGCGAGGCGACGGCGCTGAGCGTGGGCCAGCAGCAGCGCGTCGCGGTGGCGCGCGCGATCGTGACACAACCCGTGCTCGTGCTCGCCGACGAGCCGACCGCGAGCCTCGACCCGGAGAACGCCGAGAACGCGCTCGACCTCATCCGGTCGGCCTGCGAGGAGGCCGGCGCGGCCCTGCTGCTGACGAGCCACGACCCGGCGACCGCCCGCGGCTTCGAGCGGGTGGTCTCGCTCGACAGCCTCGCGCCGCACACGGCGGGATCACACTGATGGCGATGACCGACGGCACCATCGTCGCGCGGAGCCTCGGCTCGCGGCTGTTCTCGACGGCGACGACCGTTGTCACCGTCGCCGTCGCCGTCGGCCTGATGCTGACGCTGCTGTCGATGCGTGACTCGAGCCGCCGAGCGTTCGAGCGGGGCGCGGGCAGCACGCAGCTCCTGATCTCGCGCGACGCCAGCCCGCTGGTGAGCGTGCTCAACGGGATCTTCTACGCGAACCCGCCGGCCGACGACCTGACGCTCGCCGAGTACAACACGATCGCGTCGCTGCCCAACGAGTTCGCGATCCCCACCCAGCTCGGCGACAGCTTCCGAGGGCTGCCGGTGCTCGCGACGACGGCTGAGTTCTTCAGCCGGTTCGTTCCGGCGTTCGACCCGGACACGGGCGCGAGTACGCCCTGGGTGGTCGCCGAGGGGCGGGTGTTCGACCGGCCGTTCGAGGTCGTGCTGGGGGCGCGGGCGGCGAAGGGGACCGGGCTGGTCGTGGGCGATGAGATCTCGCTCTATCACGGGTTCCCCAGGTCCCGCCGGGCCGCCGCGACCGACGGCGGCGGCGACGACCCGCACGTGCACGACGAGTACCGATACCGCGTCGTGGGCATCCTCGAAGCGACCGGCACGCCCCACGACCGCGCGCTGTTCACCGACCTGCCGAGCTCGTGGGTGCTGCACGCGCACGACCGCCGGAGGGACGCCGCGCCGATCGAGGAGCGGGCGTCGCTCACGACCACGGTCGACGACATCACCGACGACGACAAGCGGATCACCGGCGTGCTCTACCGGGCACCCTCCCGCGGCGGCGGGCTGGGCGGGTCGAGCGCTTTCATCTTCACCGTGCGCGACGAGCTCCAGAAGCGGGACCCCTCGCTGACGATCGCCGAGCCGAGCAACGAGGTCCGCGGGCTCTTCGAGATCGTCGGCGACATCGACCAGATCCTGGTTGCGATGTCGGCGGTCGTGATGCTCTCGAGCGCGATCGGCATCATGCTCGCGCTGTACAACTCGATGGAGCAGCGACGGCGGCAGATCGCGATCCTCCGCGTGCTCGGGTTCGCGCGGGGGCGCGTGTTCGGGCTCGTCGTGACCGAGTCGGCCGTGATCGGCGCGGCCGGGGCCGTGATCGGCGTCGGGCTCGCGCTCCTGGGGACCAACGCGGTCGCCGACGTGCTCAAGGCCGAGCTCGGACTGGTGATCGAGCCCGTGTTCACGCCGCGGTGGACGATGCTCGTCGCGATGTCGAGCGTGGCGATGTCGTCGGTCGCGGGCGTCGTGCCCGCACTCGTGGCGTATCGGACGCCCGTGGCGCAGCACCTCAAGCCGCTGGGCTGACCCTGAAGACCCCCCTCTGATTCGGGACGGCGAGGTCTCGTCTTGACAACACCGGCACCCGCAACGGAATGCGATGGCTCGCGTACCGTTCGGTATGAAGATTTTCTGGGCGCTTGTTGCTGTTGCCGCGGTCGTCACGGGTGTTCTGCTGCTGCCCAGCGGCGGCCGGGCCCCGTCGGCTTCTGTTGATCCGGCGGATACTGCTCCTGTTGGCGTTGCCGACGCTGGTATCGGTCTCGACACGGGCGGGGCCGCCGCGTCTGCGGTCGGGGAGGACAACGCGATCCCGGGCGCGGCGCCAGCGACTCCGGTCGCCGAAGCGTCGGCCGGTGACCTCGTGATCGTCGAGTCTGTGCCGGTCGCGTACCGGCGGATCAACCTCGACGACGGCTACGTCTCAGCCGATGCCCGACCGGCTGCTGAGCCGAACGAGCCGATTGCGGCCGCAGGCCGCGGCAACGCCGCCGTTGCTTCGACCCCGGGTCCCCCGGACACCGCCGTAGAAGCCGCTCCCGTCGAACTGGTCGGCTCCGGTACGCAGGACGACCCGTACGTCGTCGCGTGGGACACACTGTTGTCGGCCAAGGCAACGTACCAGCCGCGCGAGCAGAAGACCTCGTTCCCGCCGCAGGTCGAGGCGCTCGATGGCAAGTGGGTCCGGCTTGAGGGCTATGCGCTCTTCCCACTCGCCAACCCGCAACCGCGGGAGCTGTTGGTGATGCTGAACCCGTGGGACGGGTGCTGCATCGGCGTGCCACCGTCGCCGTACGACGCGGTCGAGGTGACACTCGCTCGGTCGGTCGGCGACGAACGCTTTGCGCAGACCGGCGCAGTCGTCGGCACGCTGCGTGTCGACCCGTACCTTGTCGGCAACTGGCTCGTCGGGCTGTACACGATCAGCGAAGCGACGTTTGAGGTCACGGGCTGACGCGGTAGCCGGGGCGTTTTCAGCCGGGCCAGTCGCTGTAGTCGGGCTCGCTTTCGGAGCCGCTGCTACCGGTCCCATCGTTGATCCCGGGGATTTCGGGCACGCCCAGGGTCGCGATGAGAAAGCCGACGAGGCCGGCCGCCGCGGCGGCGGGGATCGCGAGCTTGGCGAGAAACGTGAACACGGGCCTGGGCAGCCGGGCGACGAGCGCGCCGCTCAGGGTCATCGGTGACAGCAGCATCGCGGCGGCCCAGACCCACGCGTCGAACTCGGGGTACGCGTGGAAGTGGCCGGTGACAGCGCCGGCCGTGAGCAGCGTGAAGAAGAGGGTAACAGGCGCGCCCGACAGCGTGCCGGCGGTCGCGCCGCCCGCGACCGTGAGCCCCCCAAAGGCGGCGAAGAGGCCGCCGAGCACCTGCGCCTGCGGGGCGAGCCCGCCCATGAACAGCAGCAGCGAGAACACGGTGCCGGCCAGCAGCAGCGCAGCGCCGCCCGTCCGCGCCCCGCAGCGGCTCAGGGCCAGGTCGGTCAGACCCATCGCCGAGAGCGCAAGCCCGGCGGTGCCCCCGAGCCAGAGCGAGGCTTCAAGTGCCGAGTCGAACTCACCCCGCTCAACGACCGATGCCAGGAGCGCAAGCCCCAGGAACGCGACCGCGACGGCGCGGCCGAGCCACCGAGCCGTCTGGCGGACCACCGTCTTTCGCAGGACAAACGCCTCGACCCCCGCCGCCAGCGTCGCCACGACGGCGATCCAGATGCCCCACTGCGACGACGACAGCTCAGACAGGATCGGCCAAGCCAAGCGGATCGGAGACTCGCTTGGCCAGCCGCGCACGAAGACCTCGGCGACGGCGTAGCCAAGCAACGCGGCGGCGACGGGCAGGACGCCCCGGACCATGCGGGGGATCCGTGACGCCGCGTCGGCACCGATGACACGGCAGGCGATGCCAGCGGCGAGCCCGAGCGTGCCCGGCAGGGCAACGCTCCACGCGGCGATGGTCTCGGGGGTCAGTGCCATGAGGGTTCCCAATGATGCACGTGCGCGCGAGGGGCGGACCGATGGGTCCCCCAACCCCTACACGCGGGCGACGTGTGCGTGGCCAGACCGGGCCGTTCGCGGCTTACTTGCGCGTTCCGCTCACGGCAACGGTCAGGTCGACCTGGTCGGCGAGGGAGTTGTTGTCGATGCCGTAGGTCGAGCCGAACTCGGAGCGGTTGATGGTGAAGGTGCCCTGGAAGCCGGAGCGTTCGTTGCCCCAGGCGTCTGGGCCGCTGCCGAAGTAGTCGAGGTCGGCCGAGACCTCGCGCGAGCGACCGCGGAAGGTCAGGGAGCCGGTGACGCGAACCGTGTCGTCGTCGACCTTGGAGAACGACGAGCTCGTGAAGGCGATCTCGGGGTGGCTACGCGCGTCGAAGAAGTCCGGGTTGCGGAGGTGCTTGTCGCGGCCGCCGTTGTTGGTGTCGATGCTCTCGGCTTTGACGCTGATCTCGAGAGTGCTGTCGGCGAGGTTGTCCATATCGATCAGGTAGCTGCCGCTGAGCTCGTTGAACCGGCCCCAGAAGTTGGACACGCCGAAGTAGCCGACTTTGAACAGGACGGTCGAGTGGACGTTGTCGACCTCATAGGCGACGACCGAGGTGTGGCTTGCTTCGGCCGCAGCCGAGGCGGGCGTGCCCGCGGTCGCGGTGAGCCCGAGCCCGGTCAGGGCGGCGACCAGAACGACAGGGGCGGCGGTGCGTGAGAGCGCGTTCTTCATCGGAAACTCCTTCAGATCTATTCGTCCGAGATCGACCCCGGGGTGTTCGTCGGCCTGCCGGGGACAGGATGCTCCCGGACGAGAACAAACCGGGCTTCTGGGTTATTTGTTTCAACAAGCATCAGAAAAAGTGTACCACGATTTCTCAGCCGGCGGCGAAAGGCGTTGGCGGGGCCGGAAGGCCCACGGGCCGCGACCGGCGAAGGCGCGTTACAGCAGCCGCATGATCTCGAATTGCTTCACACCGCGGGGCGCGTCGACGCGGATAGTCTCGCCGACCCGGGCCTTGAGCATCGCCTGGCCCATCGGCGAGCTGACCGAGACCTCGACGTGCTCGGCGAGGGCGTCGCCCGACGGCTCGCCCACGAGGCGGAACGTGTCGACGTCATCGTCGGAGAGGTCTTTCATCTCGACGACGGAGCCGATGAAGACCACGCCCGCGGCCTGCTTGTTCTCATCGACGATCTGCGAGTTAGCCAGCCGGTCTTCAAGGCGGCGGATCTCGGCCTCTTCCATGCCCTGCTGCTCTCGGGCGGCGTGGTACTCGGCGTTTTCCTTCAGGTCGCCGAGCTCTCGCGCCTCGGCGATACGCGCAGAGATTCTCGGGCGGTTTTTGCAGAGATCGTTGAGCCGCTGCTCGATCAGATCACGCTCTTGTTGTGTGAGAAGTTCCATGCGAAGCCTCTAAGAGGATCCAGGCCGCCGGGAGGCGGGCTGGCGATGTACTGGGATCCAGACTTTAGCGTTGATGAGCAAGCGACGGCGAGGGCACCGCTGACACCTTATCAGCCCGATACCCGAGCGGTGGACGACGACAAGCCGGTGACCGCGGCGAGGACCCAGGACAGGGCGGCGAGAACGGCCGTGAGCAGCACCGCTCGCCAGTGATTCGACTCGATGACCATCGCTTGACCCGACCAGACCCGGTCGCGGCAGAGCTCGAGCGGGGCGGTGACCGGGGAGAGCATGCGGCCCCAGAACGCGGGGCTCGCCGCCCCGGCGAGAGGGCTGGGCTCGGCCCACCAAGAAAGCACGCCGAGAATCACGCCGATACACAGCAGGCCCATGGCGATGGATCGGCCGATCGCGTTCCGAGCAACGCCGGCCGCGGCGGGTGCCTCCTCGAGCGGCACCGCGGTGCGGGACCGGGGCTGGCCGCCCGGCCCGATCGCCATCGCGACCAGGCCGCCGGCGAGCGCCGCCCACAAGGTCAGCGAGAGAGCGACAGCGCCGATGACCTCGACAGACCACCCCGCGACCAACGCCTGCGGCCAAAGAACGGCCTGCATCGGCAGAGAGAGAATGACAACATCGCGAGCAACGACCCCGCCGCCGCCGACGTTGGCAGGCGCTTGAGACAGTCTAAAAAGCGGCCAGAGCACGCCCACGCCGACACCCATCATGCCGGCCAGGACTTTGACGGCGCTGCGGTAGCCGACCGGCGAGAGGCCGTGCTGAGCACCATAAATGAAGAAGCAGGCACCCGTCGAGACGATGAGGAACGCCGTCCATGCGAGCGCGAACCCGCGTGGCTCGCCCCGGCGTTGGCGGTACGGATCGTGCCCGTGTGCCGGAGCGGTCAGGCCAACCGATCGGATCCAGGCACGAAGACCCGGCACGGCTAGCGAGACCCGTCGGCCGAGGGATCGATCAGCATCTCCTGCGTGTCGACACGCAGGCGTTGCTGTCCGGCATCGATCCGCAGCCCGTAGTCGTGGCTCTGGGCGAAGTACGCGAGCCGTTCGAGTTTCTGCTCGGTCGAGACCTCGCCCGGGCTCGGGGTGTTGGGCGGCGAGCCCCAGACGATCCGAGTGCCGTACTCGGTCACGAGCTCGACCGGCCCGCGCGGCCTGCTTGAGACGTCGATCGCGACGATCTGATCGGCACCCGTATTTGTCCTGAGCACCTCGAGCACGCCGAGGCCTTCGATGAGGCTTGGCTCGTTGATGGGCTGCGGGACACCCGTGCGGACGCGCCAGAGCGCTTCGGCGTCGTCGGCCGCGGGCGTGCCGACAACGGCTATGTGCTGAGTCGTGCCCTGCTGGTAGTGCACAGGCAGGGGGCGGGCATCGGTGGAGATCAGGTAGTCGAACGCCCCGCTCCGCACGACGGCCGCGGGCAGCAGCCAATCCGCCCGAACCTCGATCGTGTTCGATCGACCACGGCGGACGCTGGGCACGCTGCCGACCCAGCCCGAGTCGATCAACGCGTGCGAGATCTCTGCGAGCGGGTCGGCCTGATCCTCCTTCAGTGAAGCCTCGAGCACGTCGTTGCAGGTCGTGTCGATCGAGATCTGCTCGCTCGTGGGTGGCCAGGTGCTCAGCGACCCGGTCGACGCGTCGGTGACCGGGAGGAAGTGGATGTCAATCGTCGGGATGGTTTCGGACGCGATGTCGGTCGCTCGGGTGTCGACCCAGCGGACCCCGAGCACCATGCCAAACATCGAGGCGCCGCCCGCGGCCGCGACCCCGGCGATGACCGCGATCGAGAGCCACCGCGGCTTCGCGGGTTGGGCCGGCTTTTTACGCTTCGTGGGCACTGCTGACTCCGTGGGGCCGGGGCGGCCCAGGTGCATCGTTGTCCGCCAGGACCAGCCCGGCGAGATGGTCGGCGAGATCGGGCATCGATAGCCCGACGGCGGCCGCAGACATCGGCAGGAGGGACGTCGCTGTGAAGCCGGGCATCGTGTTGATCTCCAGGAGGCTCGGCATGCCGGCGCTGTCGAGCATGAAATCGACCCTCGCCAGATGGCGGACGCCGACCGCCCGGGCCACAGCGAGCGCCGAACTCGCAAGGGTGTCGGTGACAGATGAGCCGAGCGGGGGATCGACGGTGTAGCGGGTGTCGGACCGCTCATACTTCGCGGCGTAGTCGTACGTGCCCGCGGCTGGGTCGATCCGGACGACCGGCAGCGGCTCCAGGCCCGAGCCGCGGTCGAACAGCGGGACCGTGAGCTCCGGACCGGGCAGGAACGCTTCGAACATCCACGACCGGCCCGCGGTCTCGTCGCGGTCGATCTTTGTAAGGGCCGCGTGCCAGTCATCCAGGGTTCGGACCACGAACAGACCGACCGACGAGCCCTCGCCGTTCGGCTTGATCACGCAGGGGAGCTCGGGCGGAACCGCCGCGTTCAGCGGCCCGGCCACCGGCGATGCCACGTCGACCACCGCCCGCTTCGTCGCGAGCTTGTCCATCGCGAACCGCGCCGCGCGGGGCCGAGAGCCCAGGTACGGTCGGCCGTCGCGTTCGAGCAGCTCCTGCATCGGGCCGCCCTCCCCCCACGGCCCGTGCAAGATCGGGAAGACGACGTCGCCGGCGAGGTCCCCGAGCGTCGCGGCGTCGATGGTCCGGAACTCGAACAGCTCGACGTCGTGACGCGGCGCGAGAGCTTCCGCGACCGCCCGGGCGGAAGCAAGCGAGACATCGTGCTCGGCGTCGGGCCCGCCGGCCAAAACAAGCACCTTCACGGACGGGTCCTCGCGCTACGGGCGTCGCCCGCGTGGGCCGCGGTCCGCCGCCAGATTACGAGTTCTGTTTCCAGCTTCACGCCGAACGCGCGGGCGACGAGCTCGCGGACGCGGTCGATCAGCTCGATGATGTCTCGCGCCGTCGCGTCGGGGCCGGTCTCGAAGAAGTTGGCGTGGACCTCGGAGACGCGGACGGCTCCGCTCGCGGGCGTCAGGCCCTTGCCGCCCGCACGGTCGATCAGGAGCCCCGCGGAGACCCGATCGCCCGCCACGCCGAAGCCCTCCATGTCGCGAGGCAGCGACGGGTTGCGGAAGACGCAGCCGCAGGACGGCGCGGCCAGCGGCTGGCTCGCCTTCTTGTGCGCCATGATCTCCTTGAGCGTGCCGCGCAGGTCGTCGGTGCTCTGTTCGGGCGTCAGGCGGAGGTCGACACCGGTCACGACCAGCCCGTTCAGGCCCGAGGTTCGGTAGTCGAAGCCGATCTCGTCTCGCCGGAGCTCGACGGGTGTGCCGTCACGCTTCAACGCCCGGACCGTCTCGACAACCTCGGCGATCTCGCCGAAGCGCCCCCCGGCGTTCATGACGACGGCCCCGCCGACGGTCGCGGGCACGCCGCCGAGCGTGTGCAGGCCGGCCAGGCCCTCGCGGACAGTCGCGTGGATGAGCTTCGGCAGGCTCGCGCCCGCCCCGACCCGGACGACGCCGGACCGCTCGTCGATCTGCCACGCGGCCAACTCGCCCCGCAGCCGCACGACCAGCTCGGCGACACCCGCGTCGTCGACGAGCAGGTTTGCGCCGTCGCCGAGGATCCGGGCGTCCGGATGCTCGGCGAGCAGCGCCGAGAGCTCGCGTTCGGTCGTGGGCTCGGCGAACAGGTCGGCCCCGCCCCCGACACCGAACCAGGTCTTGATGGGAGCGGGCGCGGTGAGCGTCATGCCGTCGCGGCCTTGGGCTCGGGCAGGTCGGCCTCGACCTCGCCGGCGAACGCGTGGGCGACCTGCCAGACCGGGCCGGCCCCCATCACCACGACCACGTCGCCCTCGCGGCAGGTGTGCCGGAGGTGGTCGACGATCGCTTCAAACGGGTAGAGGTGCATCGCGCGCACGCCACGGTCGAGGAGCCGGTCGACCAGGTCGGCCGCTGAGACCCGCTGCTTCTCGGCCTCGGAATCGCGGACGAAATAGATGTGCGGGACGATCACCATGTCGGCGCGCTCGAACGCGGTCGCGAACTCGTCGAGCAGGAACCGCGTCCGCGAGTGCTGGTGCGGCTGGAACACGCAGACGAGGCGCCCGCCGCGGGCCTCGGGTCGCTCGTGGGCCCGGATCGCGCGCAGCGTCAGGTCGATCTCGGTCGGGTGGTGCCCGTAGTCGTCGTAGACGCGGACCGAGCCACCGGCAACCGCCCGGTCGGGCAGCCGCTGCAGCCGCCGATCGAGCCCGGGGAAGCGGGCGATCGCGCCGGTCGCGTCGGCGGGGTCGGCGCCGAGCCACAGCGCGAGCACGACCGCGGTCGACGCGTTCAGCGCCGAGTGCACGCCCGGCATGGGCGATCGGAAGTTGGCCCGGACCCGGCCGTGCTCGCGGAGGGTGACCTCGGCCGAGCGTGGGTCGATCGCGACGTGCCAGTCGGCCTCGGGGTTGAGCCCGATCGTCTCGACCCGGCACGCGAGCCCCTTGGTCACTTCTCTGCGGTGAGCGGCGTCGTGGGCGATCAGCAGGCGGCCCGCGGCGCGGGGGTCGGCGCTGTCGGCCGGCAGGAGCGTGGCGAACTCGTGGAACGCCTCGACGACCTGGTCGATCGAGCCGTAAACGTCGAGGTGGTCGGCCTCGACCGACGAGATACTCGCGACGCGGGGGCGCAGGTTCAAGAACGACCGGTTGTACTCGCACGCCTCGGCGACCATGACGCCAGGCCCTCCGGCGAGCGGGCCCGCGGGGATCTGCTCGGAGCCGACGCGGAATCCGGTGCCCCCGAACGACGGAGCGTTGGCCCCGACGATGACCGAGGGGTCGAGCCCGCAGGCGGCGAGCGTATGGCCGAGCATGGCGGTGGTCGTGCTCTTGCCGTGCGTGCCGGCGACCGCGACGCCCATCGCGGGAGCCATGAGCGCTCCGAGCGCCTCGGCGTAGAAGATCGCGGGCACGCCTCGCCGCTGGGCTTCCAGGATCTGCGGGTGGTCGGGGCGGACCGCGGCCGACGCGATCACAAGCTCGCAGCCTTCGGGGATCCAGGGGGTCTGCTGGTCGAAGCCAACACGGAACCCCTCGGCCGCCAGCGCCCGGGTGACCGGGCTCTCGGTCTGATCGGAGCCCTCGACCGCGTGGCCCCTGGCGCGGAGCATGCGGGCGACGCCGGACATGCCGCAGCCGCCGATGCCGATCAGGTAGACGCTCTGCGGCCGATCGGCCGAGAGATCGACCGCGGGCGGGGGGAGGGTCGTGGCGATGCGTCGGAGGCGGCTTCCCATGGGTTTTCAGCCTATCGGCCGGACGGGGCGGACCTCTGCGAAAGCGGCGGATCGACCGGAACGAGGGGCGGCCGGAACGAAGGGTCGGCGTGAGCTCCGGGTCTAGGCTTGCAGAGTGCCTGCTCTGCCTTACAAACTGGCGTGCCTCTGCGACCTCCGCGACGCTGACGGCCGGATCCTCATGCTCCGCAGGTTGAAGGCGCCCAACCAGGGCCTGTGCTCGCCCATCGGCGGCAAGCTCGATGTCGTCAGCGGCGAGAGCCCCGCGCAGTGCGCCCGCCGCGAGATTATGGAAGAGGCCGGCCTCGATGTTCCCATCGAGCGGCTGCACCTGATGGGGCTCATCTCCGAGCAGGCGTTTGAGGACACGGGGCACTGGCTGCTGTTCTTATACCGCGTGCTCGGGCCGGTGAGCGTCGAGCCGCACGACATGAACGAAGGTCGTCTGGAGTGGTTCACGCCTGCCGAGGTGGACGCCCTGCCGCTGCCTCCGACCGACCGCGAGATCATCTGGCCGCTGATCCGCAAGCACGAGCCCCGCGACCCGACGGCTCGCCCCGGGTTCTTCGCGGTGCATATCGACTGCCGCGGCGGCAACCTCGACTGGTCGGTCGAGGAAGAGTTCTTCGAGCCGGGCGCCGGGTGAGCCCCGCGGCGCCGAGCCACCCCCCCCCCCCGCCAACCCACCAGGAGCCGCCCCACGGCGCGAGCAACCGTGAACCGTCCCGGCTCGCCTGCCGAATGTGTTTGTATGATGAGCGGCATGACCCCCTTGGTTCGGAATGCGATCGGTGTGCTCGCGGTGCTGCTGCTCACGGCGGCGGCGCGATCGTCGGCTCAGGCCGCGTTCGCGGTGCCGGGGTTCCGCCAGGCCGACAACGTCGCGGTCGTGACCATCCGCGGGCCGATCGACCGGACGACCGAGTACAGCATCCGCCGGCGGCTGCAGCTCGCCGAAGACGACGGGGCCGACGCAATCGTGTTCGATCTCAACACGCCGGGCGGTGAGGTCGGCGCGGTGCTGTCGATCTGCAACGCGATCAAGACCTCGGCGATCACGAACACGGTCGCGTGGATCAACCCGGACGCGTATTCGGGCGGGGCGATCATCGCGCTGGCGTGCCGCGAGATCGTCGTCGCGCCGACGTCGAGCTTCGGCGACGCGCTGCCTGTGATCCAGACGCTGACCGGCGTGCAGCGTGCGACCGAGGTGATGCCCGCTCAGAAGCTGCTGCCGCCGCTGCTGGCCGAGGTGGTCGACTCGGCCCGGCTACGCGGGTGGGACGAGTTCCTCGTGCAGGCGCTCGTGACCGACGGGATCGAGCTCTGGCTGGTCGAGCGGCGGGTGAGCGACACGGACAGCGAGGGCGGCGAAGCCGGCGAGCGCGACCGCTACTGCATCAACGCGGACGAGTACCGGGCGTTGTTCGGCCGCGAGCCGCCGCGCGGGCTGCCCGAGCTGGTCGCCGCCACGGGAACGCCTTCGACGCTGCCGGCGGGCCCGGCCGAGGGCGAAGCGTTCGCCGACACCGCCGACACGGCCAACGACGACGGCACGGACTTCCGGGCCGCGTCGCCCGAGCTCGAACGCGTCTTGAACGATCGCGCCGAGGTCGACGTGAATGAGCTCGACGCCATGCTCCGCGAGTCGACGCGCCCGCTCTTCAGCCGCGAGTCGCCCGACGACTGGATCGACGTCGCCTACGCGACCGACGGCTCGAGCGCCGTGGTGCTCCGGTCGGCGGACATGGCCCGCTACGGGTTCAGCTCGGCCGAGATCGCGAACGATGCCGAGCTCATCGCGTTCTTCGGCGCCAAGAACCTCAGCCGCGTCGATCGGAACTGGTCGGAAGGGCTGGTCGCGTTCTTGTTGAACCCGATCGTGCGCGGCGTGCTGATCGCGGTGTTCCTGATCGGGATCTTCATCGAGCTGACCAACCCGGGCGTGGTGTTCGCCGGGCTGACGGCCGCGATCGCCCTGTTCCTCGCGATCGCCCCCGCCATGCTGCTCGGCCTCGCGACGTGGATCGAGCTTGTCGCGATCGGCTCCGGGCTCCTGCTGATCATGCTCGAGATCTTCGTGGTCCCCGGGTTCGGCGTGTTCGGCCTGTCCGGGCTCGCGATGCTCTTCGGCGGTCTGGTCTGGACCTTCGTCGGCTCCAGCGGCGGGCTGTTCCCCGACTCGCCCCGCGACCAGGCCGACCTCCTGTACGGCCTGACCGCGGTCACGCTCGCCCTCGGCTCGGCCGGGGTCGCGTTCGTGTTCTTGCCCAAGAAGCTTCACGAGCTCCCGATTTTCAAGAAGCTGGTGCTCGGCGACGAGCCGACCGGCTCGGGCGAGGACCTGCTCGAGGCGATGGCGGTGTCGACCGCGCGCGGGCTGGCCGTGGGTGACGAGGGCGTGGCCGACTCGCCGCTGATGCCCATCGGCCGCGGCCGGTTCGGCGACGGGCTCCACGAAGTCCGCGCCTCGCTCGGCGTGGTCGACGCCGGCTCGCGGATCCGGGTGGTCGACGCGTCGGGCATGACGCCGCAGGTCGAACCGATCGCCGAGGAGACCGTCTGATGGATCCGTCGCTGGCTTGGGGGCTCGGGCTGATGGTCGTGGCGCTCGCGCTGCTGGCGCTCGAGGTCTTCGTTCCGTCGGGCGGCGTGATCGGGGCCGTGGCGCTGATCGTCGCCGTCGCCGGGCTCGTCGGGCTGTACCGCGCCGACACGCTCTGGGGCGTCGCGGGCACGCTGCTGGTGGTCGCCTCGGTGCCCACGGCGGTCTTCTTCTGGGCGAAGGTCCTCCCGTCGACACCGATCGGGCGCGCGATGCTGGGGTCCGACGATGTCGACGAGGCGTCGGCCGCAGCGGACTCGTTCGCCGAGCGCGACGAGCCCGTCGCGGCGAACGGGGCGACCGGGCGGGCGCTGACCGACCTGCACCCGATCGGCTACGTCGAGATCGAGGGCGTTCGCCACGACGCGATGAGCCGGGGCGTGCTGATCGACGCCGGCGACCAGGTCCGTGTCGTCGGGCGGAGCGGGGTCCAACTCGAGGTCGACCGGGCGTAGACTCTTGGGCGAGCTTCGGCGGTGATCGCCGGTTCTACGTGCGAGGGTTTCGAGTGACTCAGAATCAGATACTCATTGGTGCGGCGATCGTGATCGGGCTCTTCGTGCTCGTGTTCGCCGCGATCTTCCTGCGATTCATCAACCTGTGGGTGCAGGCACTGTTGTCGAAGGCGCCGGTCGGGCTCTTTGAGCTCGTCGGAATGAGCCTGCGGAAGGTCGACATCCGGACGATCGTTCTCAGCCGTATCCGCGCGGTGAAGTCGGGGCTGCCGATCTCCACGAACCAGCTCGAGACGCACTACCTCGCGGGCGGCCGTGTGCCGAACGTGGTCTCGGCGCTGATCGCGGCCAAGCGTGCGAAGATCGAGCTCGACTGGGACATCGCCTGCTCGATCGACCTGGCGGGGCGTGACATCTTCGACGCCGTGAACACCAGCGTGAACCCGAAGGTGATCGACTGCCCGAACCCCAAGCTCGGCCGTCCGACGATCGACGCGGTCGCGAAGGACGGCATCCAGCTCAAGGCCCGCGCCCGCGTGACGGTGCGGACAAACCTCGGGCGGCTCGTCGGCGGCGCGACCGAGGAGACGGTCGTCGCCCGCGTGGGCGAGGGCATTGTCTCGTCGATCGGCTCGGCGGGCTCGCACGCGGAGGTGCTCGAGAACCCCGATCGGATCTCGAAGGCGGTGATGAGCCGCGGGCTCGACGCGGGCACGGCGTTCGAGATCCTGTCGATCGACATCGCCGACGTGGACGTGGGCGAGAACATCGGCGCCAAGCTGCAGGGCGACCAGGCCGAGGCCGACAAGAAGCGCTTCCAGGCCGAGGCCGAGCAGCGCCGAGCGATGGCGTTCGCGGAAGAGCAGGAGTTCAAGGCCCAGGAACAGAAGAACCAGGCGATCGTTGTGCTCGCCGAGGCGGAGGTGCCCAAGGCGATGGCCGAGGCGTTCCGCTCGGGCAACCTCGGCATCATGGACTACTACAAGATGCGTAACGTCGTCGCCGACACCTCGATGCGGTCGGCGATCGCCGGCGACAGCGAGCATGCCCCCAAGGGCGACGACTGAACCCTAGAAAAGCATGCGGACAGTCTCGACGAGTGTCTCGCCTTTCGAAAGGCGGTTCACCTCGTCGCCGGACGCAGTCCACGACGCGATCGCCCGCTCGACCGGGCCGTCGATCGAAGGCTCGCCGGTCTTCGACGCCGGGTCGATCCACGAATCCACCGCCCACCCCTTGCGGTTGAACGCGACGTGCACCACGACCACACTCGGAATCGGCCGGGCGAGCGACGTGACCACGCCGAAGTCGGGCGAGATGTGCTTGACGTCGAGCCCTTTCCGGGCGAGGGGCTGGCCGGGCCTCCACTCGAGCATCTCGTCGGTGTCGGTCGCGTCGGACTCCTTGTCGGCCGGCGTGCCCGCATCGGGCGGCTGCTCGCTGGGAGCCGCCGGTGCGGACGCTGGCGCGTTCTCGGACTTGGACGCCGCTTCCCTTCCCGGCGAGGGAGAGCGTGGCGCCTCTGCGAACTGTTCGCCCGCGGTGGGTGTCTGCTGGCCGCCCGAGTCAGCGGCCGATGCCTCGGACGGGGCCGTGCTCCCGCTGGCGCCGGCCGCAGCCGCCTGGGCAAGGGAAAGGTCCGGCTGGAGCGTTTCCATCTCGGGTGCGTCGTGGGCCGAGGGGTCGGTAAAGGCGATCCAGGCGATCGATTCGGGCACCTCGTTGTCGGTCCCGAGCGTGACGGGTCGGTCGAGATCGGCCGCGGCCGAGTCACGCCCGATCGCGACCCCGGCGAGCGCGGCGGCGATCGCCGCGTGAACGGCAACGCTCGCAAACACGGCCGCCGTCGTCCTCGGGATGGTTCCTGGGAATGTTGCCTGCATCGCTCGCGTTCGCTGTACGTATTGTTGAACGTCGGCGTTCCCGAGGTCATTCGGACGATCTTGTGGAAAGCTCGGGTGAACGGAGGCACGATGTTTGAACTTTGTAAGTATAGCAAGACTCTGAGTGCCACAGTGGCGGTGATCGCGATGGCAGCGACGGTCAGCGGCCAGCGCGAGGCGAAGCTCGAACTGAGCGACGACGCCCCGCGCCTGAGCGCCGAAGAGTGGCTCAAGGGCGCCCCGATCTCGGAGTACGCCGAGGGCGAGGCGTACGTCATCGACTTCTGGGCGACCTGGTGCGGGCCGTGCATCCGCTCGATGCCCCACCTCTCGGAGGTGCAGGAAAAGTTCGAGGACAAGGGCCTCACGGTCGTCGCGGTGAACGTAGAGGACGCGGGGCGGTCGGTGTCGGACGCGAAGGCTCTGAAGATCCGCGAGTTCGTCAAGAAGAACGAAGAGCGGATGGGCTTCACGGTCATGCTCGACGACGGCGTGACCGACCGCTCGATCCGCCAGGCGGCGGGGTACAACAGCATCCCGATGAGCGTCATCATCGACAAGAAAGGACGCGTCGCGTGGACGGGTCACCCTCTCGATGATGACTTCGACAGCGTGGTCGAGGGCGTGCTCGACGACTCGTACGATGTCGGAAAGATTGTCGAAGCGCGTCGTTTGGCCAAAGCGGCGATCGCCGACTTCCGAGCTGAGCGTCGCGCAGCCGCGTTCGAGAAGATCGACCGTGTGCGTGATCTTGACCCGTCGAGGCACAGCCGTCTGGTAATCGATCGGCTGCAGATCACGGCGATGGACGATTCACCCGAAGACGCGCTGCCCTACGCGACCGACCTGATCGACCGGGTGTTCGCGTCGGACGCGAGGTCGCTCGGCCGGATCGCGGGCGTGCTCAATCGGATGGAGACCGACGACGCGCTCACGCTCGCTCGGCGGGCGGGGGCGCTCGCGATCGAGCGCGCCGAGACGCCGGTCGCCGGGCTCTTCGTCATCCACGGGGAAACGCTCTCGATGCAGGGCGACTACGCCAAGGCGATCGAACTGCTCGAGCGGGCGAAGCCGCTGTCGACCTCGACCGAGCTGAAGACCGAGATCGAGACGCGGCTCGCGGAGTATCAGAAGCTCTCGGGCTGAACCGGAGCGGCCTCTGAGCCGAGCGGGCTGCCCGTTGGGCCCGGAGTCGCGTCTGCGCCGGTGTCGGTCGGCGACGCTCCGAGCACGCCGAACCGCTCGATGCCCGCGGCCCGGATCTGCCGAACCAGCCGCAGCAGGTCGCCGGACGCCGCGTCGGTGTCGACCGCGATCGCGACGGTTGGCTCGTCGAGGGCTTCGGTCGCGTCGCGGATCGCTTCGGTGAGGGCGTCCGGCGCGATCTGGAGCCCGTCGAGCGCGATTGTGCCGTCGGTCGCGAGGGAAACGGTGATCGGGGGCGGGCCGGCGGCGGTCTCGCCCGCGCCGAGTTCCGGGAGCCGGACGTCGAGAATCTCCGCGCGGACCATGAGCACGATGGAGAGCACGAAAAAGGTCAGCAGCAGGAAGATGACGTCCAGCAGCGGGGCGAGGTCGGGCTGCGGCGGGGCGTCGTCCGGCGCATCCGCGACGGCTTCGAAGCCGGAGGGTGTTCGAAAGCTGGGCACGGGCGAGGATATGGGCTTGATTTCGGTCTCGGCGTGACCCACCATCTTTCAGGCGTACCGCGTCGTCCCTCCTAATGGGCCCCAGCGTTCCGCTTTGGTGGAGCTTCCGATGCCCGTCCGGGTCGAATTGACTCGCATTCTGATCCGAGAACTCACCGACTACCAGCTGATCGAGCTGCGGGAGGCCGAGCCCGCGAGCGGCGAAGGACGGTCGTTCCCGATCGTAATCGGCCTGCCCGAGGCGCAGGCGATTGAGCGCCGGCTCAAGGGGCTGCAGATCAAGCGTCCGCAGACGCACGACCTGCTGGCGAGCGTGGTGACGGCGCTCGGAGCGACGCTCCGGTCGATCACGATCACGGACCTGTCCGAACACACGTTCTTCGCGACGCTCGACATCGAGGACGCCTCGGGCGACCCGATCTCGATCGACGCTCGGCCGAGCGATGCGATCGCGCTGGGCGCGGCGACGCGCGTGCCGATCTACGTGAACGAGCACGTCATCGACGCGGTGCTCCGCGACGAGCCGGGGTTCTAACCCGATGCGACGGGTTGTTCTACGGGCGGGACGCCGGGCGGAGCGGCGATGAGCGCGGAAGGGCCCGAGGGCGAGCGTCGGCCGCGGGTGCTGCCGGCGGGCTATGTGACCGACGGGGTGCCCGGCATCGGCGGGCGGCTCAAGGCGCGGCCCGAGGATTTCCTCGTCGACGAGCAGCCGCTCTACCTGCCATGCGGCGAGGGCGAGCACGTCTACCTCTACATCGAGAAACGCCAGATGAGCACGTTCGAGCTCATCGGTCTCGTCGCCAAGCACTTCCGCGTGGGCCGGTCGGCGGTCGGGCACGCGGGGCTGAAGGACAAGCAGGCCGTGACGCGCCAGCTCCTGAGCGTGCACGTGCCCGGGCGGTCGGTCGAGGACTTCGGCATGATCCAGCACGCGAGAGTGCGGGTCGAGTGGGCCGACATGCACACGAACAAGCTGCGGCCGGGGCAGCTCAAGGGCAACCGGTTCGTGATCCGCGTTCGGGACGTCTCGCCGACGGCGGCGCTCAACGCCGACCGGGCGCTGCGCGGGCTCATGCGGACGGGCGTGCCCAACCGCTACGGCGAGCAGCGCTTCGGGGCGGTCTGGCGGAACCACCTGGTCGGGGCGGCGCACGTCGTGGGCGACTGGAAGGGCGTGTGCGACGGGCTGCTTTCGATGAGCGCGGTGTTCGCCGACATCGACGCTGAATCACGCGAGGCGTACGACCGCGGGGAGTACGCCCGGGCGTTCGAGACGATGCCGCGGGCGGCCGCGACCGAGCGCCGCGTTCTGCGGGTGCTCGCCGACGGGGGCGACTTCGAGCGCGCGGCCGCGGCCGTGCAGGACCGCGAGCTGACATTCTTCCAGTCGGCGATGCAGTCGGCCGTGTTCAACGAGGTGCTCGACCGGCGGCTCACCGAGGGGCGTCTGAGCGACCTGGGCGACGGCGACGTCGCCTGGAAGCACGACAACGGCTCGCTGTTCGACGTCGACGGCGAGGCGCTCGGCGCGGGCGATCTCGATGCAAGGCTCGCGCGGTTCGAGGTCTCGCCGAGCGGGCCGCTCTGGGGGCCGCAGATGAAGCGGGCGAGGGGAGGGGTCGACGACGTCGAGCTGGCGTCGCTGCGTGAGTTCGGGCTGACGCCGCCGGACCTCGAGCGGGCGGACGCGGAGGGACGGTTGTTCCAGCGCGGCTCGCGCCGGCCGCTGCGGGTGGCGCTCGCCGATGTCGAGGTCGAGGGCGGCATGGACGAGCACGGCGGGTACGTCAAGTGCGCGTTCGACCTGCCGCCCGGATCGTTTGCAACGGTCGTCATGCGCGAGGTCATGAAGACCGACCTAATCGACCCGGCCAAGCCCGAGCTCGGGCGGGCCGGTGAGCGGTTCGATGCCTGAGTCCGGCCCGGAGACGATCGCGGCCGAAGGCCCGGCGCGGCCGGTCCGCGTGGTCTGCTTCGACTGGGGCGGCGTGATCCTGCGGATCTGCCGGTCGTGGGCGGAGGCATGCGCACGGGCGGGGGTCGAGCTCGTCGTCGACGACGAGGCGTTTGCCGCGAAGAGACGCTCGGTCGCGGAGGCGTACCAGCTCGGACGTCTGGGCGATGACGAGTTCGTGCAGCGCGTGTCGGAGGCCTGCCTGGGGAAGTACACGCCCGAGCAGGTGCGACGGGTCCACGAGGCGTGGCTGATCGAGGAGTACCGGGGCATGGCAGAGGTCGTCGGCGCCCTGAACGCGCGGGACGGCGTTTCGACGGGGCTCCTGAGCAATACCAACGGCCTGCACTGGCGCGAACAGCTCGGCGTCAACGAGGGAGGCACCGGGCGCTTCCGCGTCGCCCGGAGCATCGAGATCCGCGTCGGCAGCCAGCAGGTCGGGCTGGCGAAGCCGGACCCGGCGGTCTACGGGGCCTTCGAGGCCGTGAGCGGTGCCCACGGCCGCGAGGTTCTGTTCTTCGATGACCTCGCCGAGAACGTCAAAGCGGCCCGGGCGAGGGGCTGGCGGGCCGAGCGGGTCGCTCCGGACGGGGAGCCCGCTGAGCTGATCTCAGCGTCTCTGCGCGCCCACGGCGTGCTGTAAGGCTCCGACGCGGTTAGAGGCCGAACGCCGCGGCATAGTCGGGGTCGGAGAAGTAGTTCTCGCCACGGTCGCAGACGAGGATGAGCGCGGCGCGGGGTTGTGGCTGGGTCTGGCACCAGTCGAGGGCCGCGGCGAGCGAGTAGCCGGTGCACGGTCCGGCCACGATGCCCGTCGCCCGCGCCAGGTCGACGCAGTGACGGAGGGCTCGCTCTCGGGAGACCGTCACGGCGTCGTGGACCAGGTCCATCTCGAGGTTGCCCGGGACGAATCGCTCGCCGATGCCGTCGGACGCGGCCTGCTGGCGGCGGCTCGGGTCGTCGCGGCGGAAGTGGGCGGCGAGGGTCGAACCCTCGGGGTCGACCAGCGTGACGCGTGTTGCGGGGTTCTTGGCGAGCAGGGCCCGGCCGATGCCGACCAGCGAGCCCCCGGTGCCGGCGCCGGCGAAGTAGCGGTCGATCGTGGTGGGCGACTGCTCGACGATCTCGCGGCCGGTGGTCGCCTCGTGGGCGCGCACGTTGGCGGCGTTGGAGAACTGGTCGAGGCAGCAGAAGGTCTTGGGGTCGTTGGCAGCGCGGGCGAGGGCCTCGTCGCGGCGGACGTTGCGGAAGGGCTGCGCGGGGTCGGGCGAGAAGCGTTCATAGCCGACGCCGAGCGCGCGGTGGAGGCGGAGCTTCTCCTCAGTGATGCTCGCGGGGAGGTAGGCGAGGACCTTGTAGCCGCGCCGGCGGGCGACGGCTCCGAGGGCGATCGTGGCGTTGCCGCTCGAGCCCTCGACGATGGTCATGCCCGGCCGCAGGCGGCCTTCGGCTTCGGCGGCCCGGATCATCGCGGTCGCGACGCGGTCCTTGATCGAGCCCGTCGGGTTCTGGAGCTCGAGCTTGGCGAACAGGCGGCAACGGCCCGTGTCGAGCGCGGTGAGCTCGACGAGGGGCGTCGGCGTCGCCAGCCCCTGGAGCGGGGCGCGGGTGGGCCGGCCCGTGGGCGCGCCGGGGATCAAAGCCGAACCTGTCCCTGAAACCATGGAGTCCTCCAATGACTCGTACCTGTCACGGTATCGGGCCGGGTCGGCTTTGGCGCTCAGCGGCGGGCCTCGCGTGTTCTCACGGCGCTTGCTCGGGCGCTGGGGAGGGGGTGGAGCGGTCCCGCTGGGGCTAACCTCGGGCATGAGCGAACGACCTGTTGTTCTTGTGATCCGCGACGGCTGGGGAATGAACCCGAACCCGGACGAGGCGGAGTTCGACGCGGTGCTGGCGGCCCGGACGCCCGTGTCCGATGGGCTGATGGAGCGGTACCCCTGGACGCTGGTCAAGACCTGCGGCGAGGATGTCGGGCTGAACGACGGCACGATGGGCAACTCGGAGGTCGGGCACCAGAACATCGGGGCCGGGCGGATCGTGGATCAGGATTCCGTTCGGATCACTAAGGCGTGCCGCGAGGAGACGCTGGGCGAGGTCGAGGCGCTCACAGCGGCGATTCACGCGGCGAGGGACTCGGGCAACGCGGTCCACCTGATGGGGCTGAACTCCGACGCGGGCGTGCACGCGATGCTCGACCACCTGTTCTCGCTGCTCGACCTGTGCAAGGAGATGGGCGTCGAGCGGGTGTTCGTGCATCTTTTCGGCGACGGTCGGGACACGGGCCCGTTCACGGGCAAGGCGTACGCCGAGCGGGTCGAGGCGAAGTGCCGCGAGGTCGCGAACGCGCGGGTGGCGAGCGTGATCGGTCGGTACTACGCGATGGACCGCGACAACCGCTGGGAACGCGTGGCCCGGGCATACTCGATGCTGACCGACGGGTTGGGGCTGCCCGGCTTCCCGACCGCGGCCGACGCGTTTCAGGCGTATTACGACGAGCCCGACGAGGGGCTCAAGGGCGACGAGTTCGTGTCGGCCCGGACGGTGGGCGACGCGGCGGAAAGCCGGATCGCTTCGGGCGACGCGGTGATCTTCTTCAACTACCGCGGTGACCGGCCGCGCGAGCTCTGCTCGGCGTTCTTGCTCCCCGAGTTTCACGGCTCCGAGGAGCTCAAGGCGTCGCCCGACTCGGGCGAGCGTGGGTTCGACCGTGGCGAGTTGCTCGATCTGCGGTTTGTGCTGATGACGCCCTACTCGGAACGGCTCGCGGGGCTCGCGCCGGTGGCGTTTGCCAAGCCGCCCAAGATGGTCAACACAGCGGGTCAGTACCTGTCGGCGATGGGGCTTCGCCAGTTCCGGTGCGCGGAGACGGAGAAGTACCCGCACGTGACGTTTTTCTTCAACGACTACCGCGACGAGCCGTTCGAGGGCGAGTCTCGGGCGATCGTGCAGAGCCCGCGGGTGGCGACGTACGACCTGCAGCCGGAGATGTCGGCGCGGGCGGTGTGCGACGCGGTGCTGGGGCGGCTCGCGGCCGACGATTGCGAGGACCTGATCGTCGTGAACTTTGCCAACGGCGACATGGTGGGCCATACGGGCTCGATGGACGCGGCGGTGAAAGCGTGCGAGGTGGTCGACGCGCTGACGGGCGAGATCGTCGACGCGACGCTGGCTCGGGGCGGCTCGCTGGTGGTCACGGCCGACCACGGGAACGCCGAGCGGATGTTCAACCGGGAGACGAGCAGCCCGCACACGGCCCACACGCTGTTCGACGTACCGCTGATCGTCGTCGGTTCGGCGTACGAGGGGCGGTCGCTCCGCGGCGACCAGAACGTTTCGGGCTACCACGACGCGCCGGTGAGGGCGGCGCGGGGGCGGCTTGCCGATGTGCTGCCGACGGTGTTCGAGATGATGGGCGTGTCGACGCCGGACGAGATGACCGGCTCGTCACTCCTGGTCTGAAGACGAACTCGGCGCGCGGTCGGGCCGGTCGTAGGGGGCCCGCGCGGCGTGCGGGGGCACATCGTCGATGAGGTCGTCGGCGGCGGTCCCGCCGGGCTCGGCCGCCGATCTGGCTTCGGCCGCGTTTTCAGCCATCGCGGTTTCGACGTGTTCGACGCGGGCTCGCACCGCGTCGAGCAACTCGCCGAGCCCCCGGATCGCGGCGTCGAGCTGATCGAGCCGGTGGTCGAGGAACGCGACCGACTCCTCGAGCCGGTCGGCGCGATCGCTCACCGGCGACGACGCTTGGCGGTCGGGCTGGGGGGCTGATCTTGCGGCGGGCTGGGCGGCGGGGCGGGCGGCGGGGTCTGGTTTTCGGCTGGGGCGGTCCGGCGGCATGGGTGAGGATAGGGTTGGGCGATGCGTGCTCCTGCTCTCGGTCTGGTCGTGGTTCTGTGGCTGCTTGGCTGTCCGCTTGTGGGGTGGGCGTATGGTGGCGCGGCGGCGCAGGAGGACGCGGGGGACGCCGTGGGCGTGCCCGATCTTGAGGGGCTTTCGGCTTCGGCGGGGCGTTCGGAGGCCGAGTATCTCGAGCGGGGCGGGCTCTGGGGGGCGGTGGTCCTGAACACCACGGCGTCGACCGAGGACGTCGATGTCTTCGGCGGGTTCCAGGTCACGACGTTCCTGGCCGATCGCTTCGAGGTCGGCGGCGAGGTCGGTCCGTTCGGGTCGGTGCAGGACGGGGCCGACGACGCGATCGGGTTGTCGGCGAGCCTCGTGCTGCGGTACCACGCGGTGGTCCGCGACCGGTGGACGGGCTTCGTCGACGGCGGGTTCGGGGTGCTGTGGACGTCGCAGCCGGTGCCGGCGGCGGGCACGCGGTTCAACTTCCTGCCTCGGGTCGGCGTGGGCGTGAGCCGGTCGATCGGGGGCAACGCCCGGGTGCTGGGGGGCGTGCGGTGGCACCACGTCTCCAACGCCCGGATCACGGGCGACGACGGGAACCCGGCACGGGACGAGCTGGCGCTGTTCTTGGGTGTGCAGTTCGCTCTGTAGAACGCTCTGTAGATCGGGCGGCGGCCGTCGGCTCGGATCAGCCGGCTTTGGCCATGCGGATCTGCCGGGCGGCGAGGTCGATCACCTCGGTCCGGTCTCGGCCGCCGGCCTTCGCGGCGTAGAGAGCCCTGTCGGCAGCGGCAACCCAGTCGGCGGGTCTGATGGCGGCCTGCTGTGCGGTGCCCGCGACGCCGATGGAAACGGTGACGCTTCGCTCGGGGTGGCTCGGCCAGCTGAGGCTTCGGAGCTGGGCGCCGACGCGTTCGCAGACGGAGTTGGCGTCCTCGGGGGCGGTCTCAGGCATGATGAGCACGAATTCCTCGCCGCCGTAGCGGCAAGCGATATCGGCCTCCCTGGACTCACGGGAGAGTGTGCGTGCGAAGACGCGGATGGCGTCGTCACCGGCGGGGTGCCCGAAGGTATCGTTCAGAGACTTGAAGTGGTCGAGGTCGAACATGGCGAGCGACAGCGGCGTGGCGTGTCGGGCGTTGGCGCTGGTGGCTTTGGCCCAGCTTTCATCGAAGGCTTGCCGGTTGAAGAGGCCGGTCAGCCCGTCGATATGAGCCTTCTCGGCGAGCATGCGCAGCAAGCGGTGGACTTTGAGCGCTGAGCGGATGCGGACGCGGAGCTCGGTGACATCGAAGGGCTTTGTGATGTAATCGACAGCGCCCAGGTCGAAGGCCGTGACCTTGTCGATCGATTGGCTGAGGGCCGACAGGACGATGACGGGGATGTGAACGGTTTCCTGATCGTCCTTAAATTCGCGGAGGACCTCGAAACCGTCCATACCGGGCATGTCCAGGTCGAGCAGCACGAGACCGGGCTGGTTCTCGCGGGCTTTGCTAAGCCCTTCTTCGCCGGTGTGGGCACTGATCAGGTCGAGCTCTTCTCGGCGGAGCCTGGCATGAAGCAGTCGGTGGACGTCTGCCGAGTCATCGACCACGAGCAGTGTGGGCCGCTGTTCGGATGTTTCGGGGGTTGCGGTCATGAAGGTTGCAATCGTGTCCTGCGAGGAGCGGCGTTTCAGCGGACGGCGAGGCGTGAACAGAACGAAACAAGCCGATTAAGCTCGACACGGATCGTTTCGAGGTCGTGCTGACTCGGGCTGCGAGCGGCATTCTCGAGTCGGCCGGCGGCTTCGCTAACCTGGTTGAACCCGTAGCCGCCGCCGGAGCCCTTGAGCTGGTGAGCGAGGCTGGCGACCGCGTGGGTGTCGTCGGAGTCGAAGGCCGCTTGGAGAGCTGCGATCCGCTCGGGTATCTCCCCGACGAATTCTTCGATGATTTCGACCATGTCGGGGTCATCGGCAAAGTCGGACAGGATGAGGTTGTTGGGCTCGCTGGCAGTCATGATATCTCCCGGCGTGACATCGGCGGGTAGCGGGCCCGGCTTGCACGACGGTCGGTTGAAAGCAGCAAAATACCGCCCCGGAGCGGGGCCTCTGTTTTCCGGACGCTATCGGACCGGCTCGGGGGAGGTTGACGCTCTGGGGCCTTGACACTTGGCGTCGTGTCGGAAGGTGTTCGTCATGTAGACGATCGTAATGGGCGCGGCAGGATTCGAACCTGCGAAGGCGATGCCAGCAGATTTACAGTCTGCCCCCGTTGGCCACTTGGGTACACGCCCGGGGAGGCTCCTTGCGGAGCGAGCAGAGGATAGTTTGGACGACCGGACGGTTCAAGCGTTTCTGAGATCGCAAGCCGAGGGTGTTGTCGCGAAGACCCGGCTTGCAAGGAGCGGTCGACTCCGGACAAGGGAAGTGTTTCCGGTGGTCCGCTTTGGGATCCATCTCCCGGTCTTCGACCCGGCGCGAAACCGGCCTTCGCCCGGCGCCGCCGTAGGTTCGGTGTTGGGCGTATTGAGTCGGGTTCGAGCGGCACGTCGGGCAGCGCATGGGTCGCCGGTGGCGGCTGGGCGAGGGCCCCCGCTCGACCGCCGGGCCGAACCTCAACGGGCGTTGTGGGACGTCTCAATATCGTTTCGAGCGGTGTCGATGAGAGGAGGCAACTCGACCGATCGGACAGGGCATCGGAAGGAATGATCTATACTCTTCTGGTTGTGCGGCTTGTGAGCGAGCTGCTGAACGGACGTTTGGGAGGCGGCTCTTGCACATCAGCGACGTGTTCGCGGAGAGACGGCCGACTTTTTCGTTCGAGTTTTTCCCGCCGAAGTCATCGCAGGCGGCGGCCGACCTGTTCGACAACGTGGCGGAGCTTGAAGCGCTCCGGCCGCAGTTCGTGTCTGTGACATACGGCGCGGGCGGGTCGACGCGCGAGCTGACGCGCGAGCTCGTCCGCCGGATCAAGACCGAGACGCTGATCGATCCGATCCCGCACCTGACAAGCGTGCGTCACAACGAGCGAGAGATCTCCGAGATCCTCTCGCAATATTGCGAGCTGGGTGTGAGCAACGTGCTGGCTCTTCGGGGTGATCCGCCGGCGGGTGATGCGTCGTACTCTGCTTCCGATGACGCGTTCGAGTACGCGTCGGAACTCGTCGCGTTCGTCCGCGGCTTCGGCGAGAAGCACCATGCCGACCGTCGAGGATTCGGAATCGGGGTAGCGGGGTTCCCGGAGGGTCATCCGGGCTGTCCGAACCGCGTCGAGGAGATCGAGCATCTTCGGGCGAAGGTCGACGCCGGGGCGGACTACATTTGCACGCAGCTCTTTTTCGATAATCGGGACTTCTACGACTTCCGGGACCGGTGCCGTCTGGCGGGGATCGGTGTGCCGATCCTGGCTGGGATCATGCCGATCACGTCGATGAAGGGCATGGCGCGGATGGCCGAGCTGGCTTTGGGCGCGCGGTACCCGGCGGCGCTTCTGCGCGCGTTGAACCGGACGAGCGGCGAGGCCGAGTCGGTCCGGCGTGTGGGCGTGCACTGGGCGACCGAGCAGTGCCGCGACCTGCTGGACCACGGCGTCGACGGGATCCATTTCTACACGCTGAACAAGAGCAAGGCGACGCGGGAGATCTACGCGACGCTCGGCGTGCAGGACTCGCGTCAGTTGCGGGCTTGAGAAAGCCTGTTCGGACAAGGACGAGTCAGTGTTTGAGCGCCGCTGAACGCACCAAGTCGTCGAAGAGTGCTTGGCCGAGCGGCGTGTCGGCCGTGCGTTCGGGGTGCCACTGCACGCCGAGGTAGTAACGGGTTCCGCCGCGTACGACGGCTTCGATGAGCCCATCATGAGCGATGGCTGCAACGGTCAGAGAACCCGCGTCGGCGACCGCCTGGCGGTGCCGAGAATGGACGCTGCCGCTGAGGTCGCCGGCGATGGTGTGCTCTGCATCCCAATGGTCGGCGTGGGTGGGCGTGGTTTCGGGCAGGTGCTGGTCGAGGGTTCCGCCGGCGGTGAGGGCGATGTACTGCATGCCGAGACAGACTCCCAGGACGGGGTGGTCGGTGTCGTCGAGCGCGGCGAGTAGGGTGAGTTCGAAGCGTTGGCGGTCGGGGTGGACGCGTTTGGCTTTGGGGTGTGTCGGGATCCCCCACTGCTCGGTGATCGGGTCGTCGCCGCCGGTGAGGATGAAGGCGTCGATGGCCGACAAGTAGCCGGGCACGAGGTCGGGGTTGGTGTCGAGGAACACTGGGGTGCCGCCGGCGGTCGCGACGGCTCGGGCATAGTCGGCGACGGCGACGCGGCGTTCGAGGCTGTCGAGCGTGCGGATGTCGGACGTGATGCCCACGACCGGGTCGGCGGTTGGGGTCGTCGGTTGGGTAGTGTTGAGCATGGGTCATCGATCTTTGGCGGTCTCGGCGGCGGCGGCGATGCTGGTGTGGGTGATGGTGTTTCTGATGGGCGGCCGTTCGCAAGGCGCGGACGCACGGCTCGGAACGAGGCTTGTGTCGTTCTCGCCGAGCGAGGTGGTGCTGCTGGCGGTCTCGAACGGGGACGCGTGGGCGCAGGCCGAACTCCACGGGTCGGGGCTGTGGCTGATCAACGGGGTCGGTGAGGGCGACCGTCCTGAGGCCCACGGGACGTGGTTCGCGGAGCCGACACGCGTGAGGTCGGCGGTGCGTCTGCTGAGCGATCTGGTGATCCGCGGGCGGGCGTCTGGCGGCGGCGCCTTGCGTGGGCGGCGGGTCGAGGTCGAACTGCGGTCGGGCGAGCGGTTCGATCTGGCGTTCGAGGCGACGGGGGTGGCGGGGTTCGACCGCGTGTCGCTCGGTGGTGAACGGTGGCTGGTTGATGCCGGGCTGGCGGACGCGCTCACGCCGGCTGGCGTTCGGGCGTGGGTGTCACGGGAGCCGTTCCCGGGGATGGATGTCTCGGCTCGGGCGATCGCGTTCGGGGATGTCGGGCAGGAAGGCGCGTTCGAGATCCGGCGGACCGGGGAGCGCTGGGGCGTGGTCAGCCCGGTGACCGTCGCGGCCGATGCCGGGTTGGTGCGGGGGTGGCTGTCATCTGGCGGCGCGAGCGACGGCGCTGCGTGCCGCCGCGTTCGCGTCGACGCGGCGGCGGGGTCGGCGGTCCGGTCGTGGCAGGCCGATGCGACCGAGGCGCGGGCCTGGCTCGTGGAGTCTGAGGGGAACGAACGGGAGTTGGGCGGGCGTCTTGCAGGAAGCGACTGCCCACGGGGTTTGGTGCTCGAAGAGGTGATCTCTCGGCGGGCGAGCGATGTGCTGCCGAGTCAGGTCGTGTCGGTTGCGGTCGGCGAGGCGTTGGCGAGGCGTGTTGGTGATGGGTGGGACGGGTCGTCTGGAGGTGCGTGGGGCGAGGATGTTGTCGGCCTGCTGCTTTCGACGCCGGCCGATCGGGTGACACTCGGCGGCGTGTCCGGGGTCGATCTGGTACTCCGCGGTCGATCGGGGCGCGAGTTGGAGACGTTCTCGGTGGCGACCGAGAACGGCGAGTTGCTTGTCTCAAGTGAGGGGGTCGTGTGGCGATATTCCGAGGAGGTTGCACCCTCGGTGACGCGGGCCGAGGTCGCGAGGGTGCTTGAGCTGCTGGACCGGTGAGAGGATCAGCCTTCAGCGGTCAGATCGTTCGCGTGAGGTCGCTGGCTTGGGGTCGCTGGCGTCGGGTGGCGGGTGCGGCGACCCGCCCGATGTCGGTCCGGAGCTTGGCACCTGGGAAGGTGATCTTGGCAGCGGCTTCGTACGCGAGGTCGGCAGCGGCTTCTCGGGTACCGGCGGTGGCGACGATGTTGAGCACGCGACCGCCCGCGGAGACGAGCTTGCCGTTGCTCAAGGTGGTTCCGGCGTGGAACACGTGGACGCCCGGCACGGCTTCGGCGTGTTCGAGGCCCGAGATCGGGATGTTCTTCTCCGGGCTTTCGGGGTAGCCCGGCGCGGCCATGACAAGGCAGACCGAGGCGCCGGGTGTCCAAACGAGGTCGATCTCGTCGAGGCGCTGCTCGCAGGTCGCGATAAGGACCTCAAGCAGGTCGGTCTCGAGGCGGGGCAGGAGGGCTTGGCACTCGGGGTCGCCGAAGCGGACGTTGTACTCGAGGACTTTGGGGCCGGCAGGTGTGAGCATGAGGCCGGTGTAGAGCAGGCCCTGGTACTCGATGCCCTCTCGGCGGAGGGCGTCGATCGTGGGGACGAGGATCTCGCGCTGGATGACGGCAAGCGTCGCGTCGTCGAGGCGGTCGGAGGGCGTGAAAGCCCCCATGCCCCCGGTGTTTGGGCCTTCATCGTGGTCGTTGAGGCGTTTATGATCCTGTGCGGTCTCGAGGATGTAGATGTTGGAGCCGTCGACGAACGCCAAGACGGAGACCTCGGGCCCGGTGAGTTTTTCTTCAACGAGCAGGGCTGATCCGGCATCGCCGAAGACTCGCCGCTCGAGGATGGCGTGGGCGGCGTCGCGGGCGTCTTGGAGGGAGCTGGTGACGAAGACGCCCTTGCCCTTGGCGAGGCCGGCGGCTTTGACCACGGGCGGCTCGCGGCGTGAAACGATGTACTTGACGGCTTGGTCGTAGTCGGTGAATGTCTTGGCGTCGGCGGTGGGCACCGAGGCCGACCGCATGAGCTGTTTGGCGAATGACTTGTCGGCTTCGAGTCGCGCGGCGGACCTGCTTGGACCGAAGACGAGGCGGGTATCGGTCGCGAGCTCGTCGGCGTATCCCTCGGCGAGCGGGTCTTCGGGGCCGACGACAACGAGCCCGATCGCGTTCCGGTCGCAGAAGGTCCTGAGCCGGTAGATCTCTCGGATGGAGACCGGGACGTCGACCGGCTTGGCGAGCGCGGCGATGCCCGGGTTGGTTGTGTGCGTGGCGAAGAGTGTTCCGAGACGTGGCGAGCGGGCGATCGCGGTGGCGAGGGCGTGCTCTCGGCCGCCGCCGCCGACGAGAAGGACGTTTATGGGGTTGTCTGCGTGAGGATCGTCGCGGGAGGGCGGTTGGTCGGCCATGCTGGATCATACGGGAGCACGGCGCGAGCCTGGGCGGTGGTGTTGGCGGTGGTGTTGGCGGGGCGTGTGGAGACGTGGAAGCCGGCGGGGAGGCCGAGGTCGGTGTTGTCGATGAGGAAGACGCAGCGGACGGTGCGTGCAGCGGGATCGATCGTGGGCACGACGGCGTCGAGGACCGCGGTCAGGCTGTCGGTGTGGGTGATGCCGGTGGCGAAGAGGTGGTAGGCGGAACCTGTGTCGAGCTCGAGGGCGTCGGTGATGGGCAGATGGAGCTCGACGCGGAGGGTATCGAGGCTGACGATCTCGAAGAGCGGGTCGTTGGGGCCCGGCGACTGGCCGACAGCCACGGGCAGTACGGTGATGATGCCGTCGAACGGCGCCCGGACGGTGAGCTGGGCGAGTTCTGCTTCGGTGCGTTGGGCTTCGATCGTCGCGATGCCGGCTTGTTCGTAGGCGTGTTGCAGGGCGGCGTCGGCGCGCGCGACGGCGGCCTTGGCGGTGAGGATTTCCATCGCGCCGGCGGCGCCGGTCTGCTCGGCATCTAAAAGACGCTCGAGTCGAGTCGTGGCGAACGCTCGCTCGGCCTTTGCTGTCTCTAGCTCACCGGTGGCATCGGCTCGGGCCCGGGCGGCTCGGGCGGCCGGCTCTGCGATGTTGCTGTCGAGATGGATCAGGGGTTCGCCCGCGCGAAACGAGCGGCCGATCTTGGCCGTGATCCGGCGGATCGGACGGTTTGACGGTGACGTGACGGTGGCGCGGCGGAGCGGCATCGCGATCGCGGGGAGGGTGGGCGACGATGCGATGAACGCGGGCTCCAAGCGTACTGGCTCCAGGCTCATCGGCTCCGGACTCGTTGGCTCCGGGCTCATGGGCTCGGTGCTGAGCGGCGGGTTGGGCTCGGGCGCGGCCTCGCCGTTGGCGCTTTGCGCAGCGGCGGCGGGTGTGCTCAGTGCAAGGATATGGAAGAAGAGAATGTGCTTGAGCATGGTCGGCTCCGAACGCGTGTGGTCTATCGGGTGCTCAGGTCGTCGGTGAACCGCCGGATGTTCCGGACGATCGCGGCTGCGGGTGAGGTGGGCTTGGCGGGCAGGTCGACCCAGGCGGTGGCGCCGTGGATGACGTGGCGCGGGCTTCCGAGGAGGAACGTGAAGCGCACGTACGGCTCCCGCGCTTCCTGGGAGTTCGAGTCGATGAGGATCGGTCCGCCCGCCGCCTGGGTCAGTGTCTCGCGTGTGATGTTGCGGTCGGCCGCGGGCGAGGTGCGGATGAACGTTGCGCGGATCGGGCGTGTCGGGTCGAGGCTGCTCCGGCACTCGACGGTGTCCCCGGGTTGAAGGTCGATCGCCGCAACGTCTTCGGCTTTCGCGAAGGCGTCGACCACCCAGCCACCTGACCCGACGTAGGCGATGGGCTCGCCCGCGATCATGAATTCACCCTGGGCGATCTCTCGCGTGTAGCCGAGCAGGGTCTCGCCGGGGTTGAGCGAGAGCGACGCCTCGCCGAGCCGTTCGGCGGCTCGCTTCTCGGCGACCTGGGCGTGGGCGAGGCGAGTCATGGCCGTCGTCTGTGCGACAGGATCGTCGGCGACTGCGGCAGAGAGGTGCGCCAGGCGGAGCTCGGCGACAGCGAGGGTGTGCGCGTCGGTCGCGTCGGCGTTCTCGAGGATCACGAGATCGGCGGGGGTGCTGCCCGCGAGCTTTGGGTGTGGCGGGGTGTTGCGGACAAAGCCGTCTGTCGTGGCGTGGACCGTTCGTTCTGTTTGACGGACGACGATGCCGTCGAGGCGGAGGCTGCGGCGGATCGGGACGGTGAAGAGGGTGGTGACGAGCGTGACGGTCGCAACCACGCCCGCTAGAACGGCTCGGCGCCTGACCGGGGCGGTCGTTTCCGAGAAGATAAGGTAGCGGGCGGCCTTTGACACCGAGCTGTACACGGTCGTCAGGATGAATATCACGGCGAGACCAAGGCCGACCAGGAACATTTTGGTCGCGATCACGGCGCTGAGCCCGAGGATCACGGTCACGCGGTACGTAGCAACGCCGATCGCGTAGAGGACGAGCCCCGCCGACGACACGGGACCGAAGCCCGAGGGCGGCTGGGGCAGCCCGAGGGCGACGCGGTTGAAGAGGGCCACCAAGCGTTCGTTGGCACGCTGGCGGAGGTTGGGGATTCCCGAGAGATCAGCGACGACGTAGTAGCCGTCAAACTTGGCGAACGGGTTGATGTTGAAGCCGAGCGTGACAATCGAAGCCATGAGCAGTGTCTGGTAGGCCGCGGTGTTGAGAAGTCCGGGCGGGGTCGCGGCCCAAACGAAGAGCGCGATGGCGGCGAAGATCGACTCAAAGTACACACCGGCGAGGTTCACAATCATCCGCTGGCGAACGCTGCGGAAGCCCCAGGCCGCGGACGCGTCGACGTAGGCGGCGGGTGTGCCGACGATGAACATCGCGCCCATGTCGGGGACCTTGCCCCCGAAGCGTTTGCAGGCGTAGGCGTGGCCGAACTCGTGAAACACCTTCAGGACGACGAGGATGACCCAGAGGAGCGGGAGGTTCTCGATCTCGAGGACCGAGAGCAGAGGCGTCGTGAGATCGTCGCGTCGGACGAGGCCGACGATCCCTGCCGAGACGATGAGCACGGCCCACGCGATAAAGGCCGGGCCCGAGAAGATCCAGTCGACCAGCCGGTGCGTCCTGTCGAGAAAGCGATCGGGGTTCCAGACGGGGACGCGGAAGAAGAAGGGGCTCATCGCTGTGGCGAGGCGCTTGGCCCGCCGGCGTCGCTCGTATCGCTTGAAGAGCGCGGCATGATCTGAGAAGGGGAGGTTGAGCAGCGACGCGCGGTGAAGGTAGAGAACGAGTGCGTAGAAGTCTTCCTCTTCATGCGGCTCGTAGTTGCCGGCTTGGACCAGCGTTTCAAAGGCTTGACCGAGCGTCTCCTCGGTATCGATCACGGCCAGGGCGGCGTAGTCCTCGACACTGAAGCGGTATGTGCCGAAGGTCACGGGATCACGCACGAGGTACGTTGGCGTCTGCTGGAAGACGTGGCGAGTAACTTCAAGGTCTTGACGGAGGCGCACGGAGACACCCCGTAGTTTCGCCGCGAGCTCGGCGACTCCGGAGTCGGCACTAGGCGGGGCGTGGTCGGTCACAGGCCGAACCTCGCCTGGGCACCCTCGATGAGCCGGTGGAACACAACCCACCACACCCGGCGTTTTCCGGCGTTGACCTTTGCGGAGCCTTCCATGCCGGCGACGAGCCAGTCGGGCCGTTCTGAACCGGTGGGAACGGCGGTCGCGGCGACCGTGTTCCGACCGTCGCGTGGTTCGGCGCTGGGCCGGATCCGTTCGACGGTGAGCGGCAGCGAGAAGCCCGGAGACGCGTCGGGGGCGAAGCTCGCGTTCTGCCCCGCCGAGAGGTCATCGGCGGCGTGCTCGGGTGCGTAGATCTCGACGCTCAGGCGGGAAGACGGCACGAATGTGAAGATCGGATCGCCCATCTGCAGGCGTTGGCCGAGGAGTTCACGGGGCTCGCCGGCGATGATTACGCCGTCGTCGGGGGCAACGATGCGGGCGTCCTCGATGCGTCGGTCGAGGGTGCTGACGCGCGCTTGATTCGCCCCGAGTTCGGCCGCGGCAAGGGCGGCATCGGAAAGCTCACCGGCCGCGGCCCTGCTGTCGAGCTCGACGCGGAGGGTGGCGCTCTTGGCGAGGAGCTCGGCCCGTTCGAGCTCAAGGTCTCGGGTATCGAGCGTGGCGAGGAGCTGCCCCTTGGCAACCACGTCACCAGCGCGAAAGTCCGCCGCGGTCACGCTGCCATCGAATGGGGCGGCGAGCACGTAGCGCTCGCTCGGTCTCACTGCGGCCCGCGCGGAGACTGCGTAGGGCATGGTTCCGAAAGAGAACCAGCCGGCGAAGGCTGTGGTGGCGATCGCGAGGGCTTTCCAACCCCATGCTCTCGGGCGGATTGCTTCGAGAGCGGCTTCTCGGACCGTGTCGCGGGTGTGTCCGAGCAGAGACCGGGTGGCGCGACGGACCATGGGGACCGCAACGCCGAACGGGACAAGGAGTTCGACGGCGGCTTCGAATTCAGCGCGTGTGAAAGGCTCTTCGACGCGGCGACGGATAGCGACGATGCCGGTCAGCTCGTCGTCGGCAAAGATCGGGATGCTGGCGACGGCCGCATTTTTAGCGGCTGCGCTCCACGCGTTGTGCAAGGGGTGTCCGGTGGAGATCCGGTCGTCCTGCCAGGTCGTGTCGGCCTGTGCGCAGAGCGGCCGGCGCTGGTCCATAGCCTCTTCGATCGCCTGCTGCATAGCGTTCGTGCCGGGTCCACGGGTCCTGACTTCGTCGAGTCCCGAAACCGAGATGATCTGGGCCCGCCCGGCGACGGGCAGGGCAAACGCGACCGATTCTGCCCCCAGCTTGTTGCGAAGATTGTTCGTCAGTGCGTAGGCAAACTGCTCGATGCTGGTGTAGCTGCCGGCTCGTTGGATCGCGTCCGCGGCGCGGTCCGGGGATGCCGCCGGCGTGCTGCTGGAGCCGGTGAGTCGCTCGAGCCCACCGGTGACCGTCGCGGCGATGGCGTGGAGCTCTCGCAGTCGCCCCTCAACGGACGCCCGGTCTTCACAGACAAAGACGGCGGCGATGGTACCGACCGACTTTCCCGTGATCGGGGCGGCGATGAGCGCGACACCGGTACCGTGAACATCGATCCTACGGCCGAAAGGGCGGGGCGCCGCGCTGACCTCGAGCGCCAGATCGCGAAGGTGCGGGAGCCAGGCGGCTGAGGCTTCGTCGACACGCTCCGCATCGATGTCGCGCGCGTTGCATCGGGCCGAAGCGATGACCAGCGGCGCTCCGAGGTGCTCGGAGACGAGCCCAACAGCATCGGCGAGGTACGCGTCCGGCGACTCGGCCAAGACCGTCAGCTGAGCGAGGCTGGTGAGCGGATTAGCTGCAGGCGTTGTCGGCGCCTCAGCAGTAGGGGTTACGGTCTGGTTCTGATTAGTCATGGGTCGCTCAGATCAGCGTGGCATCGCTTCCCGTGGATTGCTTGGACGCGACCTTGAGATCGATCGGTGAGAAGAAAGCAAACCCCGCTTCGAACGCGTCCTCACGGATGACACGGCTGCGCATGCATCGGCCGTAGACGGGGCTGACATCGACGACGCTTCGGTCGAAGACAAGCCAGTAGATATCGCCAACGTTGAGCGGGATGGGTACAAGCAGCTGACACCCACCAGCGGAAATATCTCCGGTGATGCCCTGCACTTTGAGCGTGCGTCGCTCAGACATGTTGGCGGGCTGGACAACCACCCGGGTGCGTACTTCGAGGCGTGTGTACGCACGGGCGGCGCGAACAGACTCGGGCGTGCTCTGCTCGAGTTCGCCGAGCAGCTCGGCGTTGGCAAGGTCGATTTCAGGGCTGGGGGGGTCGATCATGCGGCCTCCGTCGTTGTCTGAACGGGTGTGGGCTTAGTCATCGCGTCGGTCACCGGGCAAGCGAGTCGCGATCCCTCGGACGAACAGCGCGACCTTGCCGAGGAAACCCGGGCGGGCGTCGTCGCCATCGACGAGTGAATTACTCTGATATTGCGGTGATTCCGCGGCGTTCGTCGGGGCGGGCCTGCTCGGGTCCGGGCCCGTTGCACCGAAGTTACGCGTGGGTGACCCGTCCGACGTACTTCTCGTGCTCTCGCTCGGCGCGGTCACGACCGCTTGCTGCGCGAGCTGCGGCGCCGGTGGGAGCGGCATCGTAACGGGTACCGACAGCTCGACCGTATCGATGCTTCTTTCATCGCCCAGCTGTGGCGTAAGCGGCTCGGGTTCGGTGACATCGATCACGTCGTCGGTGAGTTCGACGAGGCCGGCGATCTCGTCTCTGGCGTTGAAGATGGCGAGCTCTTCGTCGCCCGGCCAACCCGGCTCGAAAAACAGTTGCTCGACGTCTTCGGGAGCCTCGTTCACGTCCGAGACCGTCAGCACCACGTCACGCTCGGCCGTCGCGCCCGAGTCGTCGGTCGCCACCACACGCACCGTGTGCGACGCGGCCGACTCGTGGTCCAGCCCGCCCGCCACCGTGATCTCGC
>JBCBZP010000069.1:0-4055 GCA_039815285.1 Planctomycetota bacterium | reverse complement strand
TGCGCGGGCAGATTTCTTGGGTGGCTTTGTGCAACTCCGGCCGGCTGTTGGCCGCGGCGCGCTGTGCGTCGCGGCGAGCAACCCATAGCCGGAGCCTCGCATGAGCACCGCAACCATCGAACGACCGACCGTCCCCGCCTCCAACCCCACCGCCGACTGGATCGACCAGTATGCACTCGACCGCGTCGAATACCAGGTCTCCCGGATCGGCCGGGACCTTGGCCTCAATCGCCACGACCAGGAAGAGGTCCGGCAGGAACTACTCATGGACCTCTGGGTCGCGGCCGCGAAGTACGACCCCGAGATCGCGAGCCGCCGCACGTTCGTGTCCGGCGTCGTCGCGCGGTCGGCGTTGCGGGTCCGGCGTCAGCTGAGCCGATCGCCCGGGCGACGTGCCTCAGACCCCGTCCTGCTCTCTGATCTTCAGCGTCGGGAACGCGACCGCCTGACGCCGGCACGAGACCACACAGAGCAGAGCGACATCTCGATGGACGTGGCCTCGGCGCTCGACGTTCTCGAGCACAGCAAGCGCGAGCTTGCGCACGAACTGATGCGTGGCACGGTCACCGAAGCCGCTCGGGAGATCGGGTGCGATCGCAGCACGGCGTACCGCGCCGTCGCCGCGATGCGTGACGATCTCGCTGATCTCAAGAGGCTGATCGCTTCGTGAGCCTGCGACGGTTTCGGGAGGCTGCGCAGATATAGATGGCGTGGCCTCCCGGAACCATTCACGCACAGATCGGCCAACCCCGCTCGTTCGCCTCGGGCAGGGTGACTACGAGCGTGAGATCCGCCCCGAGGACCTGGACGGATCCGAACGCCCGTCTCACGAGCTCGATCTGGGCTTCCTGATCACCGAGCCGGCGTCGGTCTATCACGCCAAGGCCAAGGACAACCTGTCCTCGCACCAACTCGCCGACTTCCGTCGTTGCCCGAAGCTGTATAGAAGGAAGCAGCTCGGCCTCGTGCCACAGCGGGATTCCGCTGCGTACGCCCTCGGGCGGGCCGCGCACGTGCTTATCCTCGAGGGACGGGATCGGTTTGAGGCCGAGTTCGCGGTCGGCGGGCCGATCAACCCGAAGACCGGCCAGCCGTTCGGCACGCAGACGAAGGCGTTCGCCGCGTGGGCCGCGTCAGTCGGCCGGCCGGTGCTGAGCGACGCGGACGCGGCGCTCCTTGAGCAGATGCGCGCCGGCGTGCACGACCACGTGTTCGCCCGCGAACTGCTCCGGTCGGGTGTCGCCGAGGGTGTGGTGCGGGCCGAGTACGGCGGCGTGCCGTGCCAGGCGCGCATCGACTGGATCAATCCCGTCGACGGCCGCGGCATCGTCGACCTGAAGACGTGCAGCGACCTCGACGAGTTCGAGCGCGACGTTCACCGTTACGGCTACGTCCACCAGATGGCGTTCTACCGCGAGTTGGTGGTCGAGGCCTGCGGCGTCGAGCCCGAGGTGCATCTGGTCGAGATCGAGAAGCGCGAGCCGTACCGCTGCGGCGTGTGGCAGCTCTCGCGCCGGCTGCTCGACCGGGCCGCCGACGAGAACCTTGCCGCCATCGACGAACTGAAGCGCTGCCGCGAGCACGACATCTGGAAGACCCGGTTCGAGTCGCTGCGGCTGATCGACATCGAAGCACCCGCCCCCTCATCAACCCACCCATAGGAGAACGCATGAGCCTCATGAAGCACATCGAGCGCGGTCGCGCCGCGCGCCCCCGCCGGATCATGGTCTACGGAACGCACGGCATCGGGAAGAGCACCTTCGGCGCGATGGCCGAGCGGCCGGTCTTCATCCAGACCGAGGACGGCCTCGCGGACATCGACGCCGAGCGGTTCCCGATGGCGACTGAGTTCAAGCAGGTCATCGAGATGCTCGGGGCCCTCTACACCGAGGAGCACGAGTACCAGACCGTCGTGATCGACAGCCTCGACTGGCTCGAGCGGCTCATCCACGCGAAGACCTGCCGCGACCGCGGCGTGAAGTCGATCGAGGACGTGCCGTACGCCAAGGGGTACGTCTTCGCGCTCGACGCGTGGCGCGAGGTGCTCGCGGGCCTCGACGCGCTCCGCTCCGACCGCGGCATGCAGGTGATCCTGATCGCGCACGCCGCGGTCGAGAAGTTCGCCAATCCCGAGACCGAGACGTACGACCGGTACGCGCCCCGATTGAACAAGCACGCCTCCGCGCTGATCCAGGAGTGGTGCGACGAGGTGATGTTCGCGAGCTACCGCGTGCTGACCAAGAGCACGGACGAGGGCTTCAACCGCAAGCGGGTGCAGGGCATCGGCAGCGGCGAGCGCGTGCTCAAGACCACCGAGCGTCCGGCGCACGTCGCGAAGAACCGTCTCGGTCTGCCAGACGAGCTGCCGCTGGACTTCCACGCGTACGCGGCCCACCGCGACGGCGAGGCGATCGATGCGCCGAGCGAAACCATCGACACGAACGAGTCATCCACCAGCATGGAAGGAGCCTGAGCATGGCCAGTCTGAACGGATTCAACGCGAGCGATGTCGACCCCACCGCCGACTTTGAGGCGATCCCGCCCGGTCAGTACACCGCGATCATCACCGAGTCGGAGAACAAGCCCAATAAGGCCGGTACGGGCAGCTACCTGCAGTTCACGTTCCAGATCGTGGACGGCGAGCACAAAGGCCGGCTGCTTTGGGCCCGGCTCAACCTCGACAACCCCAGCGAGACGGCGGTGAAGATCGCCCGCGGGCAGCTGTCGGCGCTGTGCCGGGCGGTCAACGTGCTCCAACCCCGGGACTCGCTCGAACTCCACAACATTCCGCTGGTGATCAAGGTCGGCGTGAAGCGCCGCGACGACACAGGCGAGTTCACGAACGAGGTGAAGGGGTTCGCCCCGCGTGGCGGCGCTGCTGGAGGCACCCCGTCGGGCAACGGCGTCGCCCCTCGTCCGGCCGCGACCGCCGGGAGCACGCCGCCGTGGAAACGTTGATCGGTTACCCGCTGCGGAGGCGAGGCCACGGATGGCTGACGCGACCGTGCATCTCACGCTGCCCTGGCCGCCGAGCGTCAACCGGTACTGGCGGTCGGTGCCGATGGGGCGCGGCCGGGGCGTGCGTGTGCTGATCAGCCGCGAGGGCCGGGTGTTCCGCACGGACGCGGTCGCCCGGCTCGCGCGGTTCCGGCGGCGGGCTCCGCTGTCAGGCCGTCTCGATGTCCGCATCGAGCTGTGCGCCCCGACCCGTCGCGCCCTCGACATCGACAACCGGCTCAAGGCGCTGCTCGACGCCATGCAGCACGCCGGCGTCTACCGCGACGACGGCCAGATCGACCGCCTGCTGATCGAGCGGGGCCCCGTCAGACGCGGCGGGCTGGTGCGTGTCGCGATCTCCGAACTGAATCCATGAAAGAACCAACGCGCATGACACGAACCAGCGAACTACAGGACTTGAACGACGGATCCACGAGCCATGAGCCCGCGCCGAGCGCGAGCAACGACTTCATCGGCGGCCCCATCCGGTCACGGCCGAGCAGCCCCGATCCGGCGTGGGCGACCGACGAGCAGGCTGACGGGTTCTGGGCGAGCGTCGTTCGCGCGTACGAGGACGGCTCATGCAGCTGAGGTCGTACCAGTCCGACGCGGTTGACGCCGTCTGGTCGTTCATACGCGACCACGACGGCGCGAACCCCGCGGTCGTGCTCCCGACGGGCAGCGGCAAGACGCACGTCATCGCGGAGCTGTGCCGCGAAGCGGTCGAGACCTGGGGCGGGCGCGTGCTGGTCGTCGCCCACGTTAAGGAACTCGTCGAGCAGGCAGCGG
The DNA here is from genome assembly GCA_039815285.1 of Planctomycetota bacterium. Taxonomy (GTDB): domain Bacteria; phylum Planctomycetota; class Phycisphaerae; order Phycisphaerales; family UBA1924; genus JBCBZP01. The sequence goes on along the minus strand of JBCBZP010000069.1, from coordinate 269 downwards.
ACAAGCTGCGGGCCCTCGCGCCGAGTCTCCCGGTCGGCGTGTTCAGCGCCGGCCTCGGGAGGCGCGACTTGGGATACTCGGTCACGATCGCCGGGATCCAGTCGGTCTACCAGCGGGCGCACGACCTGGGGCCGATCGACCTTGTCATCGTCGACGAGGCGCACCTGATACCGCCGGACGGCGAGGGGATGTACCGGCGCTTGCTCGCGGACATCGCACAGGTAACCCCACACCGGCGCGTGGTCGGGCTGACCGCCACGCCGTACCGG
>JBCBZP010000050.1:0-11465 GCA_039815285.1 Planctomycetota bacterium | reverse complement strand
GACGGCCTGCAGCGCCAGCACTCGGGTCGGGTCGAGCCCGAGCCGCGCGGCGATCTCGGTCTGCACGGGCGCGAAGGTCAGGTTCGACACCGTGGCGGATCCCGAGAAGAACGAGCCGAGCGCTCCGAGCAGCGGTGCGGCAGCGAGCCAGAGCTCGGCGTGGACGGCGGCGACGGCGGCGGCGAGTGTTTCACCGAGCGTGATCACGGGCGACGCGTCTTGGCCGTGCATCATGAGCTTGACGAAGACGAGGGCCCCGGCGAGGGCGATCGCGGGCTTGGCGAGGCTCGAAGCCGTGCGCGACCAGACGCCCGCGGCGGCACCGAGCCTCATGCCGAGCAGCGGGACGCTGACGACGCTCACGACCACGAACGGGATGACGAAGGGGACGTAGAGAACGGGCATGCTCCACGAGATGGGCGTGCCGAGGATGGCGTCGACTCTGGTGACCAGCGCGGCGGAGACCGAGAGCGTGCCCACGGTGGGCAGTTCGAGCGTGATCGCCGGCTCTACGGCGTTGAGCAGCGGCTTGACGCCGATCGGTTCGAGACGCGTGACCGCGAGGAGCAGCACGGTTGCCGCCAATGGGAACGCGGCTCGCCAGAGCGAAAGTTCGGGCCGGTCGGGCGGCGATGGACGGTCGTTGTGTTCGGTTGGCGTGGCTTCGGTACGGGAGCGGGTCGTTCGGCCGAGGGCGAAGGCGGCGGCGAGGCCCGTGAGGCCGCCGATGATCGAGGGGAACTCGGTGCTGAACCGCGCGGCGATTGCCGAGGGAACGAGCGTCGCAACGAGAATGAACGCGATGGGTAGGGCGCGGCGCTTGAGGTCGGCCCACGGGAAGAGCGCGCGGAGGGCGAGCGCGACGATGACGGGCGCGGCGGCCGCCTGGAAGGTCGCGGCGGCGACGCCGATGCCGACCAGGCTCTGTTCATCGAGGTCGGTCTCGCCGAGCCCGAACCAGACGGGCATGCCGACCGCGCCGAACACGACGGGCACGGTGTTCATCACGAGGCACGCGGACGCGGCGCGGACGGGCGGCAGCCCGAGCGCGACGAGGATGGGCGCGGCGAGGGCGGCGGGCGTGCCGAAGCCGCTGAGACCCTCGACGAGGTACGAGAACGCCCAGGCGATGAGCACGACGCGGATGACCGGGTCGGGGGCCGAGCGCTCGAGCGTGGCCGTCAGCGTGCGCATCGCGCCGGACGCGTCGAGCGTTTTGAAGAGCAGGATCGCGCCGAAGACGATCGCGAGCGGCATCAGCGCGGTGAGGAGCCCCTCGACGACGCGGGCGGCGAGGAGGACCGACGTGGACGGTTCGACGAGCGACGCCGCGACCTCGCCGGCGCTGGCCGGGTCGGTCGGCGGGTGCCCGAAGAACGCCTGCGCGAGCAGGGCGAGCACGGCGGCGGCCGGAAGCGCGACGTGGGCCGGGAGCGGGAGGCGGAGCGGCCGGACGCGGAGGGTCATCGTCACGAGGAGCGCGACGAGCGGGATGGCGGCCGGGACGGGGTGCAGGGGGTCGCCCCTTTGCTGAGCGTTTGTGTGGCGACGGCGCGCGGGTTGGTCAGAGGCCGGGGATGGCGTTGGCCGCGGGGGGCTGGCCGTCGCGTTCGATCGCGGTCAGGTTCTCGATGGTGGTCGCGGCGATCGCGTCGAGCGCTTCGCGGGTGAAGAACGCCTGGTGCGAGGTAATCAGGACGTTGGAGAACGTCAGCAGGCGAGCGAAGGTGTCGTCGAGCAGCGTCGCCTGCGACCGGTCCTCGAAGAACAACGACTCCTCTTCTTCGTAGACGTCGAGCGCGACGCCCGCGAAGTGTTCTTGCTTGAGCGCTTCGATGAGGGCTGGCGTGTCGACGACGCCGCCGCGGGCGGTGTTGACCAGGTAGGAGCCCTTGGGCATGAGCCTGATCGTCTGCTCGTTGATCAGGTGGTAGGTGGCTTTGTTGAGCGGGCAGGTGAGGCAGACGATGGTTGACTGGGGGAGGGCCTCTTCGAGGGGCAGGTAGCGGACGCCGAGCGCCTTGAGGTCGTCGGACTCGTTGGGGTCGACGGCGATGACCCGGCACCCGAAGCCGAGGAGGATGCGGGCGAGCTTGTCGCCGATCGCGCCCGCGCCGATGAGCGTGGCGGTCTTGTCGTTGAGGTCGGAGCCGAGCAGGCCGTCGAGCGAGAAGTTCTGCTCGCGGACGCGGGCGTGGGCCCGGTGGATCTTGCGGTTGACGGCGAGCAGCAGCCCCACCGTGTGCTCGGCGACGGCGAAGGGCGAGTAGGCGGGGACGCGCCCGATCCGGAAGCCGAGCTCGCGGGCGGCGTCGAGGTCGAGGTTGTTGAAGCCGGCGCAGCGGAGGGCGATCCGGGTGCAGCCGACGTCGGCGAGCGCGGCGAGCGTCTCACGCCCGAGGTCGTCGTTGGTGAACACGCACACGGCCTGGTGGTCCGTCGCGAGCTTGGCCGTCCGCGGGGTCAGGCGCGGGCCGGTCAGGCTGGCCGACGACGGCGCCTCAAGGAAGTCGATCTGGTGCGGAGAGCCGGCCCGCTGGTTGGCGGCAACCAGCGAGCGCCGGTCGTACGGACGGGCAGAGAAGGCGGCAGTGTGCATGGTGGAGTCGCCGATGGTGGACGCGGGGCACGGGGCGGCACGGCTTCTGACCACGATATCGCTATCAGAGAGCCGTTTCGACATGAGCTCCTCGCGGTACACGACGTGTTAGTCTGCGGTCCGCACATAAACAACGCCCGGACCAGCCGGGCGTTCTCAGGCGCGTGACCTATTTTCGTACTTCAAATCAGCGACGGCGACGGACATTCAGGAGGCATGCACCGCCGAGCAGGGAGACCGAAGCCGGCGCCGGGATGACCGCGACGTCGATCGCCACGGTTTCAACAGGAAAGCCGCCCGGCTGGCTCACGGTGATCGCAAAGTTGTATTCACCCAGAGCGTTGGGGTCGAAGCCGCCGGCCTGGGGGGTGATGAACGTGGAAGGGGTTGCAAGAAAGGCTGAGATGAGATTCTGCGAGTCGACAAAGACCGTCGAATTGGAACCAGCGAAATTGAGGAGGGCAGTCACGTCAAACTGACTGAGGGTGTTTCGATCGGTATCTTCAGATGGATCGAAGTCATAGAAGAGATCAAACTGGTAATCGCTCAGGATAGGAGTTGCACCGTTCGTACCTTCAACCTGGATAAGATAGTTAAAATCCCAGAGAGCTACCTCAGTATTTACCCCAACGTTCGTACCAGGGGTTGCGAAATAGGTGCCAGCACCGTCGTTGGTAAGAGCAGGATTCGAGGGTCTCTCTGTGGCCGAGAGTGCAAGTGTTATAATGACGTCGCCGTCAACAATCTGCTTGCTAGCGGCGACGGCACTCTCTGGGAGATCAAGAGCGTCAAAGGCCTGATTCGAAAAATCTCCAAAGGTATCGAAAATTGGCTGGGCCCCAGCAGAACTACCCACCACAGCTACAGCAAAGGCCACAAATCGACGTTGAACCATGTTTGTATCTCTCTCGTGATGGAGAAGGTGATTCCCCAGTCCAGTCTCTCAACCCAGATTAAAAGATATTGCCGGGCACACCCGCATGCAACGCTGAAGCCTCAATGATTACACAATTTTGCTTGCGTCGAACAATCCCTTTTACTCAGCACAAAGAAGCAGGATTCATGGGCACCCAAAGATGCCTAGGCACCTCGAAGGCGTTTCCAAAGCGGACTTGATGAGTCCGGGCAACTATGCCTCGGGCTTACGGCTCCTGTTGAAGCTCGAGCGTTCGACACGCCGTATCGGCTAAATGGTTGTATTTTGTGCGGTTCTCGATCCACTCCAGGACAACGTGAGGCACGGTCAGTGCGAAGAGGCCGACGAAGACGAGCCGCCAGGTCGCGGGGACGGTGAGCGGCTCGGTTTCGATGGTGAGCCAGGCGACCGCGCCGAGCGCCCAGGTGAGCACGGTCGGCACCGCGACGGCGAGGAGGTACGCGCGGGCGGCCTGGGGCGGGGTCTTCGCGGGGTCGGCGTTCGCGGCCGATCGGATCGAGTGTCGCACGGCGTGCCAGAAGCAGAAGTAGACCGTGAACGCGAGCGTCGGCGACACCGCGGCGCAGAGCGCGAGCAGCGCGGCCGGCTCGAGCACGCTCCGCCACGCGGCGCCCGGGTTCGTCCGACGGGTGAGCGCGACGATGCGGATCAGGCCCGGCAGCGCGAGCAGCAGGACGACACCGCCTGCGGCGACGGTCCATCGCGCGGAGACCTCGGACTGGCCGACAAGCGACGCGAAGATCGTGGCGACCTCGCCCGGTGCAAAGAGGAGCGGTCCCGCGACGGGGATCGCGCCGCGGCTGGCGGCGAGCCACGCGCGGGTTCGGGGTGAGCCGGTCGTGGCTTCGAGGTCGTCGGCGCCCCAGTGCAGCGCGCCGCCGACGAGCAGCAGCGTGAGCCCGAGCCACGGCGCGACGATCCAGAACCCCAGCGCCAGCAGGGCGCACACGAGGTACGCGGCCCCGAACGCGAGCCACCACGACCCGCCGAGGCGCTTCGAGAACAGGCGACGCCCGATCTCGAGGTCGTACGAGCCGTGCGGGAGGCCGAGGAGGCCGACGGCGACGAGCATGGTGACGGCGGCCGCTCGCGGGCTCGGCGGGCCGACCAGCAGAACGACGCCGCAGAACACAAGGGTCGCGGCGCCGACGAGCCAGGTGTAGCGGGCGATGAGATCGGCGGCGGAGCGCATCGCCGGACGGTATGGGCCGGTCGGAGCGGCCCGTATCATGACGCGAGCTTCGGCCACGCGCTCGGGTGGGTGACGGCGTGCAGCGTGGTCTCGAGCTTGGGCATCGCCCACATCGTGCGGAGCAGGTCGGCGGGCGTCGGCACATCGGCGAGGAAGCGGATCAGGCTCCTCGGCGGCAACTTGGCGAACAGGTCGCCGAACACGCGGGGCGGCGCGGTCTGGTCGCTGCTGAGCCATGAGATCAGCACGCGATCGAGCAGGCTGAGCACCGGCGACCGCGGCGGGCGCGGCCGGGCGCGGTCCGCCGCGATTGCGGCGAGGATGTTCACCGTGTCGCGCTGGATGGCGTCGAACGCGTAGCCGCTGCTGGCGCGGCCGATACCCGCCCGTGTGCCGATCGGCCAGGTCCGACGCGTCGCCCGCGGACCGAGCGCGGCGAGCGTCATCGGCAGCGCGCCGGATTCGCGGTAGATGATGTTCGGCGCGGCGATGCCGAGCCGCTCCCGCGCGTAGGCGAGCGCGTGCGCTTCGTAGTCGATCGCCGCGTGGCCCGGCGGGGTCAGGAAGGTCGACTCGACGAGCGCCGTACCACGGCTATACGGGAGGACATACATAAAGTGCGCGCCCTGCTCCTGCGGCACGGAGAAGTCCATGAGGGTGACGGTGCCCGGGTCGACCGTGCCCGGGGGGGTTTCGATCTCGACGCCGCCGAAGTGCTGAATCAGGGCGGGCTCGCCCGACGCTTCGACCGGAGCCGGCGGCGCAGGGCGGGCGTCGAACAACAGGTCGTACCGGCGGCGCTCGGCGGCGCCACCGGGTATTGCGAGTTCGACCTCGGCGTGGCGCGGCGATTCTGTCGTGCTCTGGACGGCGATGCCGCGGTGGGTCGTCACGCGGTCGTTGGGAGCGAGCGTGGCGTCGACCAGATCATAAAAGTCGCGGCCCTGGATGCAGACGTACGGGTACGCCGCGGCGTCGATGGTGGTGTCGCGCGTGCCGCCGACGACGCGGACGCGGGTCCAGCGGTCGGAAACGATCCGGTCGAACCGGTTGGGCGTGACGGCCCACGAGCACCAGGTGCGGTCGGCCGCGGGCGCCGGGGCGCGGTCGAAGACGTCGATCGAGACATCTGGGCGGCGCTCGGCGAGCTCGACGGCGAGCGAGAGCCCGGCGCACCCGGCCCCGGCGATCGCGACGCGGCCTCCCGCTGGGAGGAGCGGGTCAGGCATGTCTGAGCGCGTCCACGGACCCGTAGGGGTTCAGGCCGAGCGGCCGAAGGGCGGTGTGGAGGTTGGAGTCGTGGCGGTCGGCCGGCCCGAGGGGCAGCGACTCGAGCACGGACGCCCAGACCGCGGCGCCGGTGCGCACGAGCTTGCCGGCCGCGCTGGTCGCGGCGCGGACGCTGACGGCTTCGGTCGGACGGCGGCGGATGACATCGCCGATCGCCCGGTAGCTCCAAGCCGCGGCGCGGATCCCGCCACGCACGCGGAGCGGCAGGAAGTGCATGCCCAGCTCGGCGCTGTCGTAGTACTTGTCGGCGAGCGTCAGCCCGCGCTCGACCGCGGCCGCGGTCGCGAGGCGGTCGTCGTTGTTCGTCGCGGCTCCGATGACCCGGCCCGCGTCGATCCAGGCGGCGGGCAGGTAGACGCGGTCGATCGCGGCGTCTTCGGCGACGTCGCGGCAGATGTTGGTCAGCTGCATGCCGATGCCCAGGTCGATCGCGAACGGATCGCCCTCTTCGGGCACGCCCAGGATGCGGCACATCATCAGGCCGACGGTCGACGCGACGCGGTAGGCGTAGCGGATCAGCTCGGACTCGGTCTGCACGCGGACGTCGGCCGCGTCGGAGCGGACGCCCTGGATGAGGTCGCGGGCGTGGCGGAGCGGCACGCCGTGGCGGGCGGCGAGAGCGCGGAAGCCCGTGACGACCGGCGAGCGGTCGCTGCGGCCCTCGAGGCAGCGCTCGATCTCGTCGAGCAGGTCGGCCGAGCGGCTTTGATCGGCGAGGTCGGCGCAGTCGTCGACAACGCGGCAGAAGGCGTAGAGCAGCGCCAGGTCGTCGGCGACGGCGGCGGGCAGGACCTTCGACGCGGCGTAGAACGTTCGGCCGCAGCTCCGCAGGACCTCCTGCGGGTCGGTGCGGGCGAAGAGCTGGTCGTCGACGGCGGGGTGGGTCACACGGCCTCCGATCGTGCGAGGATGCCGTCACGCGCGATGCATCGCATCGTGGTCTTGGCGGTGCAGAGCGTGCCCGGGATGCCGGCGCCCGGGTGGGTGCCCGCGCCGGCGAGGTAGAGGTTCGCGTAGTGCGGGCAGCGGTTGTGGAACCGGAAGTAGGCCGACTGCGAGAGCACGGGCTGCACGCTGAAGCCCGCGCCGGCGGGCGAGTCGAGCTCGTTCTGGAAGTACTCGGGCGTCACGGCGAACTTGGTCGCGAGGTTGCCGCGCAGCCCGGGCGCCATGTGGTCTTCGATGCGGCCGAGCACCGTGTCGTGGAGCGCGTCGGCCCGCGACGACCAGTCGCTGAACAGCTTGAGATTGGGCACGGGCGCGAGGGCGTAGAAGCACTCCTTGCTGGGCGGCGCCATCGACGGGTCGGAGCGGGTCGGAGCGTGGACGTAGAGGCTTGGGTCGTCGGGCACGATGCCGCGGTCGAAGATGTCGGTGAGCAGCTCTTTGTAACGGTCGCTGAGCAGGATGGTGTGGTGGGCGAGGTCGGGGTAGGTGGTATCGGTGCCGAAGTAGCTGACGAAGAGGCCCATGGAGAGCTTCATGGTCTTCGCGCGGAGCGCCGACGGGCCGTGGCGGCGGCCCGAGAGCAGGTCGGAGTACAGGCGCACGGGGTCGCCGGCCGACACGGCGAGGTCGCACGGGACAGATCGGCCCGAGTCGAGCACGACGGAGGTCACCCGGTCGTCTCGCGTCTCGACGGACGAGACGGCGTCGCCGAGCAGCACGGTGACGCCGGCCCGCTCGAGCAGGCCGCCCAGCGCTTCGATGATCGCCGTGGTGCCGCCCATGGCGTAGTGGACGCCGAACCGCTGCTCAAGCGGCTGGATGAGGGCGTAGATGCAGGAGGTCGTAAACGGGTTGCCGCCGACGAGCAGCGGCTGGAAGGTGAAGACCTGGCGCAGCCGCTCGTTGCGTAGGTGCGACGCGACGAAGCTGTACATCGACCGCTGCGCGCCGAGGCGGAGCATGTCGGGCACGGCTTTGACCATGGTCGACAGCGAGTCGAAGGGCTGGTCGCCGAGCTGCTCGTAGCCGATGCGGTAGATCTCTTCGGCGCGGCCGAGCATGCGGCGGTAGCCGTCCTGGTCGGCGGGGTTGAAGCGGGCGATCTGCTCGCACATCTGGTCGACGCCGCCGCCGTAGTCGAAGGTCGCGCCGTCGCCCCACTGCACGCGGTACCAAGGCGTGACGGGGCGCAGCTCGACGTGGTCGCTCATCGACTCGCCGAAGAGGTTGAACAGCTCGTCGAGCAGGTAGGGCGCGGTGATGACGGTCGGGCCGGCGTCGAAGGTGAAGCCGTCACTCCGGAAGGTGCGCGCCCGGCCACCCAGGTCGGGTAGGCGGTCGACGAGCGTGACCCGGGCACCCTGAGCGGCGAGGCGGAGCGCGACGGCGATGCCCGCGAAGCCCGCACCGATGACCACGGACCGCTTGCCGGAGGCATCGGCGTGAACTCGGGGAGCGGCGTGCCCCGGCGAGTTCGTTGCTCCCCCGCCCGTGAGGCCGCCCGCGGAATCGTGCTCGGGCCTGGGGAAGGACACACGCCGGCTTTGGCCGGCGGTGTCGTCTTTCGGATATGCCTGGGAGGGCATGTTTAAATACTGCTTTTACTTACGCCGCGGCGGGCATGGCGGCCGGGGCGTCGTCAAGACCCTCGAGCTCGCTCTTGCGGCTGGCGATGAAGTAGATGACCACGCCGAAGCCGGCCTTGGCGGTGATGTCGGAGATCGTGTAGCCGATCTGCAGTCCGACGACCGCGCCCTCGGTGAGGCCTTCCTCACCCTTGAGCAGGGCACCGATCACGTAGGCGATCGGGTAGAACGACCAGGTAATCAGCACAACGATGCGCGAGAAGTTGATGAGGCCGCGGACGCCCTCGGGCTGCTTCTCGATCGCGGCGGAGAGCTGCGTGAAGAGGATGAAGAGGATCGCCACGAAGGGGATCATGCTGGCAATGAACCAGCCCCAGATGGCGGCCGAGCTGCCGTTGTTGGTGATGGCGTTTTCGCCCGGGTAGCCCAGGACGATCATCGCGAGCACGGCGGGGATGAGGATGCGGAGGTACTTCGCGGACTCGGCCTTGGTGAGCGCCATGACGGCGATCAGCTCGACCATCAGCAGCGGCACGGTCAGCAGCCAGTCCGCGTAGCGGTAGAAGTCGTTGAACGGCTTGCCGGTGAAGGCGTACCCGCCGCCGTCGGCGATGGCGAATGCCGCGCCGAACGAGTCGCGGATCTGGAAGTAGTGATAGCAGGCGATGGCGGTGACGAGACCCGTCACGATCATCGCCGCCTTGTACTTCCGGTTGACCCGCGGGGCGAAGAAGAAGAACAGTGTCGCGGCACCCATCGTCGCGACGGTCAGCGACAAGAGGTTGTACACCACGTTAAAGCTAAAGGCACTGAGATCTGGCACGACCAACTCCTGTACACGCGGGCGCACCCGCTGGGTCAGATATCTGTGTCGTGCCCCGAAGCTTCACGCTTCAGCGGTCGCTTGAGGAGGCGCACGCTCCCCGTGATCCCACATCTGCTGCAGCGTGGCGACGACAACTCGCGGAACAAAGAAAGCCCCAGCAACCCCCGAGGTCAGGGGTCGGAGAGCATCAGAATCGGCCAGGGCAAAGTACTTCAGCGCCCCGAGGAACACCAGCGCGCACAGAACGGCGCCGACCGCGGAGACCGAAAGGCTGGTGACATAGGAGAGCGAGCGGTGAGCCTGCGTGCGGAGCACGTAGCTGAGGCCGCCTGAACCAACCAGGAGCAGGAAGCCAGGCCCGCCCCCGCCTGGGTTCAGACCGCTCCACGTTGCGCCGGAAGCGAACGCGTCTTTGAAGGCGACGACTGTCAGTGAGCAGGCGATCGCCGCGGCGGCCGGAGCGGCCAGCGTGTCGATCGCAAGGGTTGGCTTGAGTCCCCGTTTCACTCGATACGGAATCGCATACAACGCTCGCACGGATGCACGAGCCCAGCAAATGTCGGTATTCGAGCATCGAAAACAAACGGCCGCCGAACTCGTCGGCATGAGCAACACACTCGGCGCGTCCGTGGAATGGCTCGAGTCGGCCTGGACGCGCCGTGAGGCGCGGATATGTCGATCGGCTTTGCTGGTTCTCACCCTTCTCCTGGGCGTCGCACTCATTGAGCTTTCCAACCGGGTTGATCTACCCTGGCCGCTCGACTCGCTGCCGAGCGTTCATACCTCGGCGATCTCGTGGGCGATCGGCCTGCTGCTCTTGTTCGAACTGGTTGAGATGGCGTTCGCCATGTCGAAGTCGGTCGCAAGCAGTGTCGCACGGCACCTGCAGCTCTACGCCCTTGTGCTTCTCCGCGACGCCTTCCTCAAGCTCCAGGAGTTCCCGGAGCCGATCCGTGTCAACTCGGAAAACCTTGGCTATGTTGGCGTTATGGCCAGCGACGCGTTTGCGGCCGTGTTGCTCTTCATCGCCAGCATCGTCTTCCAGCGGCTCCACCGGCGCGTGCCGATCACAAGCGACCCGTCGGCGAGCCGGCGGTTCAAATCGCTCAAGGGCATCGTGGTCGGCGGACTGCTCGCGACGGTGGCCGGGCTCGTGGTGTACCGGTTGATCTCGTTCGTGGTTGAAGTCCCAACGGCTCCCCTCCTCGAGAGCTACTTCACGGTCCTGGTCTTTGCCGACGTGCTGCTCGCGTTTATGTCGCTCGCATTCGCCGACCACCCGGCGATCGTGTTCCGCAATTTCGGGTTTGCGTTCGCAGCCATCCTGCTGCGCCTGGCGGTGACCGCTCCGGAGTACATCCGGCCCATGCTCGGGATCGGCGGCGCGGTCACCGCGATCGTGATCACGCTCGCATACCGGTCCGCGGTACGCAGCGAGACCGCCAGCGAAAACGAGGACGCGAAGAAAGACACCGCGGGCCCCGGGGTTGATCCGGGTTCCGGTCCGTAGTGCTGTCTCACGTTCGAGAGAGCCGGACGCCTCACGACGCACGGCCGAGATTATACTAAATGTCTTGGGCAGCCGATATCGCCTCAACGGCTTGAGCCGCTGGCACCGCGTGAAGACCGTGGGCCTCGGCATGCACGCGTGGCAGCAGACCCGCGGCAAATTCGTGCAAAGCCCGCGGGTTCGGGAAGGCAGCGGCAGCACCGAGGTAGTCGGCGATCGCTTGATCGATCAGGCTTTCCGCGGAGGGGCACGGGTCGCCGTCGGCCAGGTCGTCAAGCAGTTGGAATACCCGTCCGACACACAGACCCAAGAGCTCTGCCCGGTCTCGAAGTATCCCGCCATCGACATCCGCCGCGTGGAGGCCCAGCCGGGCGCACGCAGCGAACAACGCACCCGTCTTCTGATCGCAGGCTTCGAGCCAGACCGCTTGATCTTGATCACGGGTTGACGCGAGATCAAGGCACTGCCCCACGCACATGCTCGAGATCGCGAGCGCCAGGTCGGTCACCGAGTCACGCCCGCGTCTGACCGAGGCGGCGACGGCGAACGCCCTCGCGAGCATGACGTCAGAAGCGAG
>JBCBZP010000043.1:0-17565 GCA_039815285.1 Planctomycetota bacterium | reverse complement strand
GCTCCGCAGCCCTCCGATGGTCAGCAGCAATGTCCCGGGAGTAACATAGACACTGGTACAACTACTGGGGGCAGGTCATGTGTCTATTGATCACGGTGCTCGTGGGCAGGCGTTTGCTCGGACTGCCTTCAGACGAGTTGATCGGGCCGGTCGTGCTCAGCGCTCTTTCCTACACGATTGTGTGGGTGAACCTTTTCATTGCCTCGATAGGGCGCAAAGACGCCTGAAAACTACCATTCGGGCCCGCCCGAGTAGCGGCCGTAGATGTCGGCCATCGCCTGCGTCATCTCGCCCATGGTCGCCCCGGCGAGCGACGCTTCGATCAGCGAGGGCATCGTGTTGTCGCCGTCGCGGCAGGCGGCGCGGATCGCGTCGAGGCCGGCGCGGACGGCCGGCTGATTGCGCGACTCCTTGAACGCCTTGAGGCGCGCGACCTGCTCGGTCTCAACCGAGTCGGGGATGGTGAGGATGTCGATCGGCCGGTCTTCGCCGTCGTCGGTGTACTCGTTGACGCCGACGATGATGCGGTCCTTGGCTTCGACCTCCTCGCTGAAGCGGTACGACGCTTCGGCGATGGACCGGCGGAAGTAGCCGCGGTGGATGCCGGCGACGGCGCCGCCGCCCCAGAGCGTGTTGCTGCCCTGGTAGTCATCGTCGGCGAGGTCGAGCCCGTGGGTCGCGTGCTCGTACGACAGCCGAGCGGGCGTGTCCCACGGGCCGCCGGCCATGTGGTCGATCTCGTCGATGATGTCGAGCGCGTCGGCTTCGATTTTGTCGGTCATCGCTTCGACGAAGTACGAGCCGCCGAGCGGGTCGGTCGCCCGCGTGACGCCGGTCTCGTGGGCGAGGATCTGCTGGGTCCGCAGGGCGACGGTGACGGCCTGCTCGGTGGGCAGCCCGAGCGTCTCGTCCATCGAGTCGGTGTGGAGCGACTGGCAGCCGCCGAGCACGCCGGCCATCGCCTGATAGGCCACGCGGACGATGTTGTTCAGCGGCTGCCGCTCGGTGAGCGAGCAGCCGGCGGTTTGGACGTGGGTCTTGAGCCGCCACGACTTCTCGTTGGTGGCGCCGTAGCGGTCTTTCATCATGCGGGCCCAGATGCGTCGGGCGGCGCGGAGCTTGGCAATCTCTTCGAAGAACTCGTTGTGCGCGTTGAAGAAGAAGCTCAGCCGCGGGGCGAACGCGTCGACTTCGAGCCCGCGGACGAGGCACGCCTCGACGTACTCCATGCCGTCGCGCAGGGTGAACGCGAGCTCCTGGGCGGCGGTCGACCCCGCCTCGCGGATGTGATAGCCCGAGATCGAGACCGAGTGCCAGCGGGGCACGTGGTGCGTCTGGAACTCGATGGTGTCGGTGACGAGCTTGAGGCTCGCCTCGGGCGGGTAGATGAACTCGTTCTGCGAGTGGAACTCTTTGAGGATGTCGTTCTGGAGGGTGCCCGAGAGCGTGTCCCACGAGAACCCGCGCTGCTTGGCCATCGCGAGGTACATCGCCCAGATCACCGCGGCCGGGCCGTTGATCGTCTGCGAGACCGAGACGCGGTCGATCGGGATGTTCGCGTAGAGGCGGTGCATGTCTTCGACCGTGTCGATCGCGACGCCGCACTTGCCGACCTCGCCGAGCGAGAGCGCGTCGTCGGAGTCGCGGCCCATCAGCGTCGGCAGGTCGAACGCGGTCGACAGCCCGGTGTTGGCTTTGGTCGAGGTCTTCGCGGCTTCCAGCAGGTACTTGAAGCGTTCGTTGGTATCGTCGGCCGAGCCGAAGCCGGCGAACTGTCGCATGGTCCACAGCCGGGTCCGATAGCCCTCCGGGAACAGACCGCGCGTGTACGGAAACTCGCCCGGGGCGGGGATGTGTTGGGTGTGGTCCTGCAGGGCGGTGGTGATGCCGCCCGGGGTCGACGGGCCGTACGCGGTGTCGACGACAACCCCCGAGATAGTGACGGCCTGCGGGTCGACCGCGGTCGGGAGATCGGTTTCAGAGAGGCCGGGGCCGGTGATGGTGGTCATGCGAGATTGTATACCGGCGGGCGAAATCGCTCGACAACATCTCAGCTACTCGCAGGACGGTGCGTTGAACACGATGTCGTCGCCGGCCGGGACGTCCTGCCAGTCGTCTTCGCAGGGGTTGTGACGCCCGCCGTCAGGCGTCTTATCGGGGCCGTCGACGCTCAGGACGTACGGATAGTCCGCGTACTCCGTCGGCCCGTTGCAGTAGTTGAAGCGGCGGTCGGCGTCGAACGCGACCGCTTCGGGCACCTCCGGCAGGTAGCCGGGGACCAGGTCATCCAGCGTGGGCGGCGGTTCGCCGTGGTCGAGGCGGTACCGTTCGATCGCGACGCGGAGGCGAGCGGCGTTGTACCTCAGGTCGGCTTGGACGACAGCGCGGACGGTGTAGGTCGGAAGGTAAGCATCAGAGGTCACGATCGAATCGGTGATCGCGTCGAAAACGCCGGGGTCGAAGTCTTCGCCCCGCACGGCCACGTCGAGCTCGGCCCACGCGTCGTCGATCACCCGGCGGGTTTGGTCGAGGCGCGGCTCGAAGAAACAGGCGGCGTTGGCGAGCCACGGCATCGGCTCGACCTGCGACGCAAGCCGGAGCGCGAGCGTCGCGCGGGTATCGTCGAGATCGAGAGGGACCCGGTTCCCGCCGAGGTCTTCGAACGCGGAATACACGAGCACGCCGTCCTTGGTGTAGATGAACTGCAGGAAATCTTCTACGGAGACGCGTTCGGCGGTCAGGGCGTATTTGATCGGGGGGCGGCCGCGCTGGCGTTCGAGCGCCGCGGCGATCCCGGCCAGGTCTTCCGCGGACGGGGTATCGTGCGAAAGGAACACCTCGAGCCGGGCGAGCGCGAGCTCGGTGACCGCTTCGGCGACGAGCCGCTCGAGCGTGGTGGGGTTGTTTGCCAGGTGCCGGCCGAGCGCCAGGATCCGTTCGAGCTCAACCGTCATCCCGGGCACGTCGTCGGCTTTGCGGGCGAGGTGCGCGCGGGCGGCGAGGACGCGTGCGAGCGAGCGGGCCGGCCCCAGCTCCGGGAGGAGCGTGAACATCAGTGGCTCGGTCGTGTCGTCGATGGGGCGCAGCGAGCCCGGGTGGTCGACCATCCGGTCGTAGAGCGCGAGCAGCTCGGGCGTGCCGGTCTCGGCGAGCAGACGCTCCGTCTCTCGGTACAGCTCCTCGTTGAAGTAGGGAGCGTCACGCATGCCGGCTTGGTCGTAGCTGTCGTGGTCGCTCGTGACGATGTCGGGAACCATGTAGAGCATCGACGGGTCGGCTCCGAGGAGGGCCCCGTCTTCGCTCGACACGGCATCGAGCATTCGCCGCACGACCGTCTCGTAGAACGCCTCGGCTTCGAGGGGGTCGTCGAGCCGCGCGTGGGCGTGCTCGCGGAGCTTCGACGCATAGTCGGTGTGGGTCGCGGGGTCGAACCCGGCGGGCCGAGCGGTCGCCCCGTACGCGAGCACAAAGAGCACCGAGAACAGCAGCAGCCCGCCCACGCCCAAGGAGAGAATCAGGAAGATCGGGATGCGTCGGCGGGGGGTGTCGTCGGCCATACGACCAGATTATCACAGATCGGTTCCGAGGCGTCGCGGCGTATCGCGGGGGCGGGCCGTACCCACCGGCGTGTGGCTCCGATGGGGCCCGCGGGCCGATGTTGGCCCCGTGGACGCGACGTGGCGCCAGCGTGAGGAAGACTGGGAAGCGGAGGAGTCGCCCGCGCGCTTCGTCTTGGAGATGGGACGCAGCCTGCACGAGGCCGGCGCGCCCGCCCACCGGCTCGAAAAGGCGATGGTCACCATCGCGGGGCGGCTCGGGCTCCGGGCCGAGGTGTTCTCCACGCCGACGGCGATCTTCGCCAGCTTCGGCCCGCTCTCCGACCAGCGGTCGTTCATGATGCGCGTCGAGCCCGGGGCGCTCGACCTCGAGCGGATGATCCGCGTCGACCGGGTGATCCAGCGGGTCGGGTCGGGCGAGATCGAGGTGGCCGAGGGGGCCGAGCGTCTCCGGTCGATCCCAAGGCCGAGCGACCGCTGGCCGCGGCCGGCCCGGGTGCTCGCGTTCGGCGTGTCGTCGACGGCCGCGTCGGTGTTCCTCGGCGCCGGGCTCGGTGATCTGCTCGCGGCGTGGGTCGTCGGGCTCATCGTCGGTGCGATCTCGGTCTACGGCGCGGCGTTCCGCGACGCGGCGCTCGTCCTCCAGGCGGTCTCGGCGGTCGTCGCCACGTCGATCGCGCTGTGCCTGGAGCGGTACGCGTCGCCGTGGCTGCTCGAGCGCGGTGTCGGCTGGGCCGGCGTCGACTCGGTATTGGTCACCCTCAGCGGGCTGATCGTGCTCCTGCCCGGGCTCACGCTGACGCTGGCGATGAGCGAGCTGGCGAGCCGTCAGCTCGTGAGCGGGACGGGGCGGCTGACCAGCGCGGTGATGACGCTGATCAGCGTGGGCTTCGGCGTCGCGGTGGGGCGGTCGTTCGAGTCGGTGATGCCGCCGGGGTCGGTCGCGCCTGTGGACGCGCCGGCGTGGCTGATCGCCGTGGCGCTGGCGGTCGCGCCGTGCGCGCACACCGTGCTGTTCCGGGCCCGCCCGTGGGACCTGGCGATCATCGGGGTCACGGGCGTGCTCGGGTTTCTGGGCGCGCGGGCGGGGGCGGCGTGGATCGGCCCCGAAGTCGGTGTGAGCGTCGGGGCGTTCGTTGTGGGCGTGGTGGCCAACGGGTACAGCCGTGTGTTCGACATGCCCTTCTCGGTCGCCGGGACGCCCGGGCTCATGCTGCTCGTTCCCGGGAGCCTCGGCTACCGGTCGATCGAGTCGCTGATCGGCGACGACGTGCTCGCCGGCGTGCAGGGGATCTTCTCGACGCTGCTCGTCGGCGCGAGCCTGGTTGTCGGTTTGTTGCTGGCGAACGTGGTGCTTCCGGTCAAACGCCTGGTCTGAGCGGATCGTTGCGGGCTTGGGGGCGTCGTATCGTGCTGGATGCGAACGACCACGACCGCGACGACCGAGTTTGAGCGCGCCGACCGGTGCGCCGATCTGGACCACCGCCCCCGCGTGCTGCTGGGCAAGATGGGCCTCGACGGGCACGACCGCGGGGTCAAGGTCATCGCCCGCGCCCTCCGCGACTCGGGCGTGCACGTGATCTACTCCGGGCTCTGGCAGACGCCCGAGAGCCTGGCGATCAGCGCGCGCGACGAGGACGTTGACGTGATCGCCGCGAGCATGATGAGCAACTCGCACCTGGTGCTCGGGCCGAGGCTGGTCGGGGAACTCGCCCGGCTCGGGCGCGGCGACATCCCGGTGTACATGGGCGGCATCCTGCCGCAGGAAGACATCCCGCGGCTGCTCGAGAAGGGCGTCGCCGAGTGCTTCACAACGGGGGTCGGCCTGCTCGACATCGTCGACGCGGTGCGGGGCGCGGTCGCGCCCTACGACGGCGGCGTCGACGCGCTCGGTTCGGCGGGAGCCGTGCTGGCGCGGGACCTGTCTCTGGCCCACGCGGGTCGGGCTCGTGCCGACGCGCCCCGGCGCCGACCGACCCGGGTCATCGGCGTGACGGGCTCGCCAGGGGCCGGCAAGAGCACGCTGCTCGCTCAGCTCGTCGGCGAGTACACGCGGCGGGCCGAGGGCGACGCGTCGCTCGGGCGCTGCGCGGTCGTCGCCTACGACCCGATGAGCCCCATCACCGGCGGCGCGCTGCTCGGCGACCGGCTGCGCGTCGACTTCAACAGCCTCGGCGAGCGCGTGTTCTACCGCTCGCTGGCGATCCGGGGTGAGGATTACGCGTCGCTCAACGACGTGATCGAGCTGATCGGCGGGGCGTCGTTCGAGGCGGACGAGCGCATCGAAACGCTGTTCGTCGAGACCGTCGGCGCGGGCCAGAACGAGACGCGGATCCGCGACCACGTCGACCGCACGGCCGTGGTTCTCACGCCGGGCATGGGCGACGCGGTGCAGATGGACAAGGCCGGCATCCTCGAGATCGCCGACCTGTTCGTGTGCAACAAGGCGGACCACCCCGGCGAGCACGAGCTCGTCCGCGACCTCCGCGACGTGGCCGGCAGACGGGCGATCTACGAGACCGTCGCGACCCAGAGCCGCGGCGTGCCCGAGCTTCTGGAGGCGCTCGTCGGCTAAGACACGCCGCGTCGGCCCGCGCGGCTCGACCTACGCTCGCCGGTGAGCGAGGCGCCCGGAGATCGACAAGACAACGCGGCCGAGCCCGCCTGCGTGCTCGACGGCGCGTCGGTCGACCCGTCGGAAGAGGGGCGGCTGGCGGTCGAACCGGCGCGGGGGGCGGGCCCACCCGCCGATCTTGCGGCCCGCTCGGTGGGCCGGCGGCGCGGGGGCGCTGGGCTCGACGCGTCGGGGCGGCTTCGGACCGGGCGGCTGGCCGGGCTCTCCATGGGCGGGGCGATCTGGGTCCTGTCCTGGCCCATCCTCGTTGAGAGCGTCCTGAACTCGTTCGTCGGCCTGACCGACACGGTGCTCGCCGCCCAGCTTTCCGAGGCGGCGACCGACGCGATCGGTGCCGCGGCATACTTCCAATGGTTCATCAGCCTAATCGCGATGGCGCTGGCGACCGGGGCGACCGCCCTGGTCTCGCGGAGCGTCGGCAAGGGGCGGCTGGCGGTCGCGAAAGCAGCGGTCGGGCAGACGATCGTGCTTGCGCTGGCCGCGGGCACGGTGGTGGGGTCGGGGATGTACGCGGGGGCGGGGTTCATCGCGGACCTGATCAACCTGCCGGACGAAGCGGCCGGGCTGTTCGAGACGTTCATGCGGATCGTGTCGGTGAGCGTGCCGGCGGGCAGCGTGCTGTTCGCGGGGATCGCGTGCCTGCGGGGGGCGGGCGACTCGCTGACACCGCTCATAGCGATGGCGTGCGTGAACGTGGTGAACATCGTCACGAGCTTCATCCTGGCGGGCGTCGCGGTGGGCTATACGCAGCTCCAGGACGGCGAGCTCGTGCGGCACGTGCTGCTCGAGCCCGTGCTCGAGGACGGCTACGGCGTGCTGGGGATCGCCGCGGGGACCGTCGCCGCCCACGCGGTGGGGGCGCTGCTGATCGTCTCGTTCCTTGTGCGGGGCACGCAGGGGGTTCGGCTGGCCGGCCGGTGGCTCAAGCCACACTGGGTCACGATGGGGCGGCTCGTCCGGCTCGGGATCCCGAACTTCGGCGAGAGCCTGGGCATGTGGCTCGGAAACTTCCTCGTCGTGATGATGGTCGGGTGGCTGACGTTGGCGCGGCAGGCGACGGAGGGGGCCGGCGAGGGCGGGCTGTTCGGCGCGCACATCCTCGCGATCCGTATCGAGGCATTCAGCTTCCTGCCCGGGTTCAGCATGGGCATGGCGGCCGCGACGCTCGCCGGGCAGTACCTCGGGGCGGGGAGCGTGGCCCACGCGCGGCGGGCGATCCTCTGGTGCACCGCCGCCGGCGCGGGCATGATGACGCTGATGGGCGTCGCGTTCTTCACGATCCCCGAGCAGATCGTCGGTCTGATGAGCGCCGAGCCGAGCCACCTGGAGATGACGCCGCCGATCCTGGCGATCTGCGGCTATGTGCAGCTGTTCTTCGGCATCGCGCTGGTGATCCGCTCTTCCCTGCGGGGCGCGGGCGATGTGCACGCCGCGATGTGGATCACCTGGGTCACGACCTACGTGATCCGCCTGCCCGCGGCGTACCTGCTCTCCGGGGTCGACATCCGGTTCGGGGAAACCGTGCTTGAGAACCCGATGCCCGACGACTTCCCGGTTTCAGGGCTCACCGGGCTCTGGCTCGGGCTGTGCGGCGAGCTCGTGATCCGCGGCTTCTTCTTCGCGGCCCGCTTCCTGCAAGGCGGCTGGGCGCGGGCGAAGGTCTGACGAGCTCGAGCAGGGGACAGAAGAACTGGTCGTAGGTTCAGCGCTCGGAAGGTCGAGTGTCCTTGACTTTCAGCTGTCATCGTCTTGGAGCGAGACGTAGTCGTGGCGGGCTTTGAGGGCTTCAAGCCCGAACGGCTCCCGCGACGCGGCCTCGGACCGTTCCGCGGCGCGCACACTCTGCGCAGCGCGGCCGCGGATGAACGCGAACAGCTCTTGCGTCAGCGGGGTGAGCTGCTCGACCCGTGCGATCACCACGGAGAGGTCGGCAGGTGACGCGGCGGCGATCGCACGGTCTTCTTCGGGCTGCTCGTCGAGCGGCACGAGCGGATCGAGCCGACGCGTCTGGTCGAGGAGTGACTCGCGGACGGCGGGCCGGGTTATGGGCCCTGAGCGAGCCGACGCGTTCGTCGCTGAGAAACGCACGCCAGGGGTCGGGACGGGCCCGTCGCCCTCGTAGGGCGGCAGAACGCCTCCAACAGCGTCAAAGCTCCCGTCGATCGACAACGCCGAGCGGAAGGTCTCGAGCTCGTCAGAGAGTATCTCGAACGCCCGGAGCGCCCGGTAGTCAGCGGTGACGAGAGGCCGAACGTCGTCGTCGATCTCCTGCGGGGCCTGCGCCTGGCGCGTCTCGATGATGCGGGGGTAGTAGCGTCGATCTTCGGCATCGGTCACGGAGACGTTGGTGACGGTCAGCCCGCGTTGGATGGCGAGGTCGGCGTTGGCGTCGAACTCACGTGCGAGGAAGATCGCCGCGGGAAGCCCGATCCTCGACCGGCCGACGGTGATGCTGCTCGTCCCGAGGCCCTCGATCGCCCGGAGCTCATCGATCGTGAGGAATGCCGACTCACGGCGCTCATAGGTCGGGCGCGGGATGTCGATCTCGAAGCGTTGTTTGACGCGTTCGGCAGCGGTGTCGGCGAGCTGCGACAGGTTGGGGCGGCGGGTGTTCCAGTCGTCTGGCAGATCGAAGAACGGCCCGGAGCTGGTGACCCCGCGTCTTGCGCGGAGCACGGCGTCTTTCACCGTCTTGTCGATCTCGTCGAGGACGCGTTCGAGCTGCCGCTGCGTCAGCGCGTCACCAACCCTCGAACGCTCGCCCGGGAAGTCGCCCGGGTAGGTGTCCCGGTTTTTCTCGTAGAAAGTACGCAGCTCGATTGGGTCGATACTGATCTGCTCACGGATGGCCGGGGCGTCGACGACGAGCCACTCGAGCTTGACGGCGCGGTCGAGGCGGTAGCCGATGCCGTAGTCGCCCTCGCCGCGGCGGGTGTCCTTGAAGATCTCGAAGTGCTCGGCGAGCTCGGCGTCGGTGGGCAGGTCTACGGCGTTGACGAAGTCGCGGGCGTTGAGCGTGAGCGTCTCGGCGGTGACCGCGTCGCTTGTGCGCTTGGCTTCGCTCTGCAGGCGCGGGTTGGAAAGGCGGGTGGCGTTGCTGTGGGCGGAGAGCATGCGGCCGACGCCGCGCGCCTTGGCGATGATGAGGTTGGCCTTCTTGGTCGGGTCCTTCGGGCCGTCGAACTTCATGGTCCGGTCGATCGCGGAGATGGCCTGCGCGTTCTGCTGGATCGCGCCCTGGATCTGGGCGAGCGCCCGCTCGCGGAGCATCTGCAGGTCTTCCTCGGACAACTGGCGGCCGAACTGCTGCTGCTGCCGCACGACGGGCCCGAGGAGCGCGTCGACGATCTCCGGGATGAACGACTGGCCGTCGAGGTCGGAGCCGTAGAACCCGCCTTGCTCGGCCTCGCGGGTGAGCAGGAGCCAGTGCAGGTCGTCCTCGCGCTCGGACGCGCGGACGCCGAAGGTCAGCGCGGGGGTGATCTGGTTGAGCTGGATGAGCTCGTTGCTCGCACGCTGCAGATCCGACGCCATGACCGCTTCGCCGCCGATGGTGCCGATCTTGCGGTCGGAGAGCTGGCCGAGCTGCTGGATCGCCTGCGGGGCGAGGAAGGCGACCATCAGGAACGCACCGAAGATGACGAGCAGGACCTTAGAGTACTTGCGGAGAAACTTGAGCATGGGATTCTTTCGCGGTCGGTTCGTCTATGAAAAGCGGACCCCCGGAGGATATCCGGGGATCCGCGGAAAATCGGTGGGCGTCGGCCGTGCGGCGCCGCGGCACAACCCACGAAACACGGCCACGAAACACGGCCACGAAACACGGCCGCGAAACACGGCCGGGGAGCCGCCGGGATTACCGGTAGAACTCGATAACCAGGTTGGGGTTGACCTCGAAGGGCACCTGCTCGGGAGCGGGAACCGCGAGGATCTTGGCCTTGAGCTCCGACGGGTTGAACTCGATCCAGCCCGGGACGTCGTAGCCCGCAAGCGACTCCATGTTCTCGCGGAGGAGCTTCTGGATCTTGGGCTTGAAGGTGATGACGTCGCCGACCTGAATGGCGATCGAGGGCCGGTCGGACTTGACGCCGTTCCAGAGGACGTGGCCGTGGGCGACGATCTGGCGGGCGGCCCAGATCGAGCGGGCGACGCCCAGGCGGCGGATGACGTTGTCGAGCCGCGTCTCGAGGATCTGCATCAGGATTTCCGCGGCGTTGCCCGGGCGGCGGGCCGCTTCGTCGACGGCGCGGCGGAACTGCTTCTCGCTCACGTTGTAGTGGTAGCGGAGCTTCTGCTTCTCAACGAGGCGAAGCCCGTAGTCGCGGAGGCGGCGGCCGCGGAAGCCGTGCATGCCCGGCGCCGTGAGCTGACGCTTGCTGGTGTGCTTGGGCAGGTCGGCGATGGGGACGCCGACGCGGCGTGACAGGCGGACCTTGGGGCCGGTGTAGTTGGCCATGGGACAGTTCTCCGATCTGGCCGAGCGCGGCTGCGCCCGGCGAGCTCCGTGTTGCCGCGTGGAGCGGCCCGTTCGGGTGGCCGAGGCTTCGGTCCGGCGGGGCCCGGTCGTGGGCCTATCGAGGCCCGCTGCGGCGGGTCGTGATTGAAGGCGTCTCGGAAGAACACGTCAACCGGCGCCCTCCGGCTGGTTTGTAGTTTGGCAGGGTCTAAAGTTGGGCGTGACCCAGCCTATCTCCCTGCCGCAGCTCCTCGGTTCTGAAGCGAAGGACAAGTGCGGCGTCTTCGGGGTGTGGGGCCATCCGCGATCGGCCCACCTGAGCTACTCGGGTCTGTACGCCCAGCAGCACCGCGGGCAGGAGTCGGCGGGCATCGCGGTCGTGGGCGGCGGCGGCGACTCGATGGGGCCCATCGCCTCGACGCTCGGGATGGGACTGGTCGCCGACGTGTTTGACGCCGACGAGCTTGACCGCCTCGAGAAGCTCGGGCCGGGCAGCGACCCGGCGGCGGGCGGCGCGATCGGGCATAACCGATACTCGACGGCCGGCGGGAGCCTCGGGTGCAACGTGCAGCCGCTGGTGGAGCGGTTCGGCGGCGGGCAGGTCGCCGTGGCTCACAACGGGAACCTGGTCAACGCCGAGGCGCTGCGGTCCTACTTCACCGACCGTGGGCATCTGTTCCACACGACGAGCGACACCGAGGTGATGATCCACCTGCTCGCGTCGCCCGAGCAGCGCGACGCGACCGACCCCCTGGCCGCGACACTGCGGCGGCTGCAGGGCGCGTTCAGCGTGGTGTTCCTGTTCGAAGACCGCATCGAGGCGGCTCGAGACCCGTGGGGCTGGCGCCCGCTCGTGTTGGGCGAGGTCACCGAGCACGGCGCGTCGTACCCCGTGGTCGCGAGCGAGACGGTCGCGCTCGACGTTACTGGCGCGCGGTTCGTCCGGGAGGTCGAGCCGGGCGAGATCGTGCGGCTGACGGCGGCGGGTGTCGAGAGCCGCCGCTTCGCCGACCCGGCCGACCGACTGGCGCACTGCGTCTTCGAGCACGTCTACTTCGCGAGCCCGGCGAGCAACGTGTTCGGGCAGAACGTGCAGACCGCGCGGGAGCGGATGGGCGAGGCGCTGGCCGCGGAAGCCCCGGCCGCAGCCGACTTTGTCATGCCCATGCCCGACTCGGGACGCTCGGCCGCGAACGGCTACGCGCGCGCCAGCGGGCTGCCGTACCGCGAGGGGATCGTGCCCAACCGTTACGTCGGGAGGTCGTTCATCAAGCCGACGCAGGCCGAGCGCGAGGCCGCGGTGCGGCTCAAGCTGCAGGTCGTCCGCGAGATCGTTGAGGGGCAGCGCGTCGTCGTCGTCGACGACTCGATCGTCCGAGGCACCACGACGCGCGTGAAGATGCGGCAGATCCGCGAGGCCGGCGCCGAAGAGATCCACCTGCGCATCTCGTGCCCGCCGATCCGACACCCGTGCTACTTCGGCGTCGACTTCGCCAAACGGGACGAGCTGGTCGCGACCGGCCGCGACACCGAGGCGATCCGCGCCTTCCTTGAGGTCGACAGTCTGCACTTCCTCAGTCGCGACGGGATGCTCGCGTGCGTCGAACGCGACAACCACGCGTACTGCACCGCGTGCTTCGACGGGGACTACCGCCTCGATGTGAGCCACCCGACGACCGGCGAAGTCAGCGGGCTTGGGCAGGAGCGGATGTTCTGAGGATCCAAGCAGGACGAGACGGTTCGCCTGCCCTTTACAGCGCCCGCCACCACGCCCACCACTTGACGGGCTTGCCAGGGGTCTCGACCGTCGACGTCTTGCGGACCTCCTCGGTCTGGATCCAGACCTTCTCGGCGGTCTCGAGGTCGATCAGCTCGAGCACGACCTGGAAGTAGGTGACGAGCTGGTTCGCCTCGTCGCGGTAGAGCCGGGACCCGACACGGCCGATCATCAGGAAGTCGATCCCGAGCTGATTGGCCATGTCGGCCCAGTCTTCGGAGCGGGTGAACTCGCGCTGGGCGAGCCGCTGGTCGACGAGCTGGCGGACCTGAGAGCGGTCGGCGAGGACGCGCACGCGGCCCGAGTTGATCAGCTCTTCCTCGATCTGCTTCGTGACGCTCTGGACATCGATCGCGGCCTGGTTGTTGGTCCCGACCGTGCCGACGGCGATCTTGGGCGCTTCCCCGGCGTGCTTGGTAATGTGCTGGTCGACCCAGGGCTTGCTGAGCGCGTCGTCGACCATGCGGCCGTAGACGGTCGTCGCGTCCTTGTCGGTGAAGATCGTGGCCTCCGCCGGTGGGGGCGGGGTCGTGGGACGCAGCTCGTACCCAAAGTACTCGCAACCCGTCGAAACCACCGACAGCATCAGCAGCAGCGCGGAGAGCGACAGCCTGTCGATGGCGAGCGGCATGGCGGAACTCAGACCTTTCTCCCAGAGTGTACCACGGGTCTACCGGGAGCGAGGATCCGGCCGGGCAGGGGGCGGCTAGTTGCCGACCTTCTCGACCTCTTCGGTCTGGATCCAGACGACCTCGGCGGTCTCGAGGTTCACCAGCTGCATGTTGACCTGGAAGGTGGCGACGCGGGCGTTGGCGCGGTCGCGGAAGCGTTGGGCGCCGATGCGGCCGAGCATGAGGAAGTCGGCGCCGATCTGGTTGGCCATGCGGGCCCAGTCGTCGTCGCGGGTGAACTCGCGCTGGTCGACGCGGGCGCGGACGAGCTCCTCGATCTGCGCCTGGTCGGCGACGATCCGCACGCGCCCGGAGTTGAGCAGTTCTTCCTTGATCTGGACGGTGATGTTGTCGGTGTCGATCCGCTCGCGAGGGTCGGTCGCGACGGTGCCGACGGCGATCTTCGGGTTGCCGCCCGCTTCGGCGCGCCAGTTGTCGAGCCACGGCTTCGACAGCGCGTCGTCGACCATGCCGGCGTAGACGACGTTGGCGTCGCGGCTCGTGAAGATGCTCGACTCGTTCGGGGATTGCAGGCTCGACTGCCGCGAGCCCTTGCCCGGGGTGTAGCAGCCGCCCAGGGCGATCGCGGCGGCAAACACGGGGATCAGAACGGCGGGCTTGCAGAGGGTGTTCCGGCCGGATGTCTTCTGCCCGGAAGTCTTCTGGCGGGTTGCGTTCGGACAGCAGGGGCGGTGCATGGTGTTCGCTCCGTCGGGGGTCGGTCACTCGGAACAAAGCCCGCGGCCGACGGTGGCCCGCCGCGGGAGTGGTCTGCTTGGTACGGCGGGCTAGAGCCCGAAGGTCGATCGCTTCTGCTGCTTGACGACCTTTTTCTCCTCGCCCCAGACCTCGTAGCCCGAGCCGTCGAAGAGCGCCATCTGGATGAGGTACCCGCGCTCGGTCGTGCGGCCCGACGACGCCTGCTGCTCAATGAGCTTGAGCGTCAGGAAGAAATCGGCGCCCTCTCCCAGAAAGTCGCCCTCGGCGGTACGGCCGACGGCGTCGCTGCCGTTGCCCGTTGCGCTGACCTGCCGGGTCCGCAGCAGGGTGTTCTTGACCTTGCGGAGGATCACGTCCTTGTCGATGATCTTCGACGTGTTGTTCTGGTAGCTGTTGATCTCGACGAGCACCCGCTCCTCGCCTTTCTCCTCGTACATGTCCTGCAGGATGCCGAACTCGAGCATCGATTCGGTCACGGCGCCGGCGGCGTTCTCCCAGTCGGCAAGGTTGATGTCGAGCGTGACGAGCTCCTGGTCGTCGTTGGCGACGTACGCGCTCTGCGTCTCGCAGCCGGTCAGGAGCGGGCTTGCGGCGAGCAGCGGGAGCAGCAGGGCGGCGAGGGTCGGTCGGGTCATCGTGTCGGTTCCTCTCGGGTCATCGAAACGGTCAATCGGTCGCGGCATTGTTCGCCGCGGGCGGTGGTGAAGGCTAGCGGCGGGTGCTGAGCTTGAAGTCGACCCCGCCGGCCGGCGCCATGCTGCTCACGCGAACCGCGTCGGTCGGGGGGATCTGGACGTCGCGGAAGCCCGGGTTGCCCGTGCGGACGGCGAAGCCGTTCTCGTCGAACCACTCGAAGCGGTACTGGACGGTCTGGTACTCGCCGGTCTCGTTGTAGAGCTCGGCCTCGACGCGCGGCTCACCGCCCGGGCCCTCCCCCTCGATGATCCCGACGAGCGTGATGCGCTTGTCGAACCCCGGGTCATTCGAGAAGCGGACGTCGTCGACGATCTGCGGACGCCCCGACTGGTTGGTCGCGCGGGCGGAGCTGGTGTTCCCCGAGGTGCAGGCCGAAAGTCCGACGAGGCAGGCGAAGACCAGGGCAAGCGGGGCGGTGTTAGCGAGCGTTGGCATCGGGTGTTTCCTCTTGCAGACTCGGTTGCGATTCGGCGGCAGCGGCAGGGTCGGCGGCGGCCCGCAGGCCCGACGTGCCAACGTTGAAGTTGGCGATCTGGAAGCGGAAGCCCGGGCGCGTCGCCCGTACGTGCACGATGTTGACCCCCCCGGGCTCGACGTCGATCGAGTACGGGCCGGACGCGGGGTCGTTGATCGACAGGGTGCCGTCCTCCGGGGTTTCGAAGCTGGCGTAGTAGTAGTACTTGGGCAGGGTCGCCCAGGATCGGCGATCGGCCCGGTTTTGTGCGGTCTTGTAGATCGCGCCGGCGATGTTGACCAGGGCGCCCTCGACGCCGCCGATTTCTTCGCCCGCGGCGCGGGCGCCGGTCGCGATCAGCTCACGCCCGACGGCCGAGACGACGTGGCGGATGATGATCGAACGCAGGCGGGCCTTGAAGTCGGCCCCGACGATGCGGTCCATGTCGGCCAGCGTCTCGACGGTGTACCGATCGCCGCCGGCCTCGATCGTGATCGGCTGGGCGAAGTTCAACTCGTCGCGGCGCAGGATCGGGAACGCGGCCTGCACCGTCCGTAAGCCCCCGTCGACGGCGTACGGGATCGCGATCTTGAACTCATCGCGGTACGGGCCGTAGCCCGTGGCGAAGAACACGTACGTGCGGTCGGGCGGCGAGCCGGCCGAGGTCGCCTCGGCGACCGCGATGTCGAGGCCGACGTACCCGTTCTCGGGGTTGATCGAGCCGACGCGGCGGAGGAAATCCCGCGCGGTGTCGGCATCGGACGAGTCTTTCATCTGCCCGAGCCGGAAGGCCGCGTTGACGGCGTCGGCGAAGGAGTTGCTCGCGACGTCGTACCCGGCGAAGAAGGCGTCGCCGTACGCGTCCTGCGCAGTCGACGAACCGCGGGCGAAGCGGTCGTCCTCCTCCTGCTCGGCGGCCTCTTCGATCTGCTTCTGGCGGATGCGGATCGCGTCTTTCTGGCGGAACTGCGCGTTGAAGAGCGCCGCCCGCGCCGCGTCGGGGTTGCCCGCCAGGCCGTACGCCAGCCCGCGGTACGTCGTCGCCAGCACGCGGTCGTACGGCGTGCCCTCGTAGGGGATCGACTCGGGCGTCGTGGCGGCGGACGCGGCCTCGCTCGACAGCGAGTACTCGGGCGACTCGTCGAGCCGTTCGATGCGCTCCTCCGCGGCCTGGAAGGCGTCGGCGGCGGGGCCGTACTTGCCGTTGAAGAACAGGATCGAGCCTTCCTCGATCTTGGCGATGACGATGTTCTCGTCGCCCGGATCAGAGGCGTAATCGACGATGCACTCCTCGGCGGTCACCGGATCGCCCGCCTTGAAGTACTCCTGCGACTTGTAGAGGCCGCCGGCGCAGCCACCCATGACGGCTGTGCTAGCGACGGCAAGAACGGCCAGAGCTTTCGAAATCATAAACGGGTATCCCACGATGTCCGGCACGAACGGCCGGCTCTGCGTTATCGACTGGACGAGTGTACTGGATGGTTCACGGGTCGGCCACGGGCCGGCTGATGGGGCGGCTTGTCGGTCGCGTGACCGGAGTGCACAAGGCGCCCACGACCAGGTCCTCGGCAACGCCCTCGACCACTCGGGCTTCGGAGAACTTGCCGCGAACGCGCACGAGCTCGATCGTCGCGAGCCGGCGCCCGGAGCGGGTTTCGAAGTCGCCCGTCTCGAGGTTGAGCGCTTTGCGGGGCGGTGTGGTCACGTCGAGCCGCTCCCCGGGCGTGAGCCCGTGCGGCGTCCCGGCGTCGATCAGAACCACGCCGGACCGCACCGAGATGACCGTCGGCGGGACAGCGGTGTTCAGGATCAGAGCCGCGAGACGCTGCCCGAGTGCTTCGGGGTCGGTGAGGTCCTCGGTCAGCGGCAGCTCGAACGGCTCCGTGGTCGGCAGACGCCCGCCGCTCCTGGTCACGGCGATCAGCACGCGTATTGCCCCGCCCGCCTCGGGCGGTGGCACGGTCGTGACCGCGGCCGTGAAGTCGGCGGCTTCTCCGGGATCGGTGTCGCTCGCCGCGGGATCCCCCGAGTCGTCGGCCGATTTGGCGGCGGGCTTCCTCACCCGGGCGATCGGTGACCGGTCGATGACCAACGCGGTCGTCGCCAACGCCTCCTCGGCGAGCCGACCCATCGCTTCGGTGTGGGGCGGCGGCTCAACCTTGAGGACGATGCCCGGCAGCTGCCCGAGCGAGGAGCCCGCCCAGCAGAGGAGCGAGGCTCCGGCGAGCCCGAGCCGGGCCGAGCGCAGTCTGACACACGCGTGGATCACGGCGGGCGGCCCTAGCCCTGAGCTTTCCGCATGATCACGCGGTAATACTCGTCGTTCTCGGCGATGATCTCTTCGATCTCCTCGAGGTTGACCGAATCGTTGTCGGGCTCGGCGCGGGTCGAGGACGGCGAGATGCGGCCGATCGTCGCGGTGCCGATGACCTGCTCGTCGAAGATGACGTCGCCGGTCTGCGGGTCTTCAAACGCCTCCTGGATGACGATGTCGTAGCGGTCGCCGGTCTTGTGCGAGCCGCTGGAGCCGATGTTGATCACGAGCTGCCCGCGGCGGACGGCGATGACCTGCATCGGGTAGAAGTGCTCGATCACGAGG
>JBCBZP010000060.1:0-7590 GCA_039815285.1 Planctomycetota bacterium | reverse complement strand
GCGGGCGCGCAGAGCCGGGCGACGGACACGCACCTCGTGCTCCGACCCCACGAGGAAGAAGGCGTCGTGGTCCTCGACGCGGCCGTTCGGTCGTGGCCTCCGATCGAGCCGACGTGCCTGCGGTGGTCGTTCCCGGTGTGGAACGCCGACCGCTCGCTGAACCCGGCCGACCTGAAGAACGACCGTCCGAGCAAGAAGAAGAACGCGGCGTCCAAGGCGGACGCGTCGCCCAAGACGGATGAGCCAGGCTGGGACGCAGAGCGGTTCGTGGCGGAGTTCATCTCCTCCGAGCCCGTCAGTAAGGCGAAGCTTCGGGAGAAAGCCAAAGGCGTACCCGGGCTCTCCTGGCGTCGAGTTGCCGACCTGCTCGACATCGCGGAGGGCGAGGAACAGATCCAGCGCGTGCGGCTGCCGGGCCGGGGCGGACGCTGGGGATTCGCGCTTCCGGACGAGGAGACGTCGTCATGACCCTCGCCACCACCGCCTAACTCGGTGCGCGGGGAACTCTGTGCGCTCAGTGTTCATGCCAGAATGTGCGCGCGCTTCAAGTTGAACTCGAAGCGCGCACACCCCCCCCATACCCCCCCGCGGGCGTGCGCTCACGCTTCGCCCGCGGGAACTCGAAGCGCGTGCGCGATCGGAGTTCGCTGCGCCGAGTTCGGAGAACGGGTCCTCCCGGGCGGATCGGCTCCGCTACGCCCGCGGGAACAGCCGCAAAAGGCAACCGAGTTTGTTTCAGGTGTCCGAGTTGTGAAAGGAGACACGATGCATGGACGCACCGTGGAAGAAATCCGTGTCGGCGATGATCAGGGTGTACGGCTCGGACGCACGGAACGCGATGATCTTCGCGTCGCCGTGGCCCCGGGCGGCGGCGAGCATGGCGACGGGTTGGCGCATCCGGCTCAGCCAGAAGCCGCCGCGCCGAGCACCGCCGAAACCCACGCCGACGTGGCCCGCCTTCGCGGCGAAGTCGGCAGCGAACACCAAGTCGATGGCGCGGAGGTACGAGGTCGGGCCGTGGCAGAGGTGGGCTGCGGCGCGGGTCCGAACACCGCTGCGGTATGTCAGGGAATCGGACCGGACGTGGTGACGGGGCCGGTCTCGACGACGAACGTGCTCGCGCTGCTCGAACGCCAGGGGTACCGCTGCGCCCTAACGGGTCGCCGGTTGACCCCCGAGACGGCCGCGCTGGATCACATCGTGCCGCTCCGCTTCGGCGGCGAGCACGTCATCGAGAACACGCAGGTGCTGCACAAGGACGTGAACCGGGCGAAGAACTCGATGACCAACGTCGAGTTCGCCCGGATGTGCGAGGAGGTCGCCGAGGCGTGGCGGCGACGGGGACCGTCGCCCCCGACGTTGGCCCACGTCGCCGACGCCGACGGCTCGGCGGGGACCGGGGCCACCTCGAACCACGACGCCACACGGGGCGATGACGCGGCCGCGTCGGGCCGCAGATGAACACATGGACACACAAACGTGCAAGGAGCGCACGATGAAGATCGAGCAATGGGACATCGGGCAGGTCACGCCCTACGAGCGGAACCCGCGGCGGAACGACGACGCGGTCGAGGCGGTGGCGGCGAGCATCCGGGAGTTCGGCTTCCGCCAGCCGATCGTGGTGGACGCCGAGGGCGTGGTCATCGCGGGGCACACACGGTTGAAGGCGGCCCAGCACCTCGGGCTGGCGAAGGTGCCGGTCCATGTCGCCAAGGACCTGACGCCCGAGCAGGTGCGGGCGCTTCGCATCGCTGACAACAAGACCGGCGAGCTGGCGACCTGGGACATGGACCTGCTGCCGTTGGAGTTGGCAGACCTGCGCGACGCGGAGTTCGACCTGTCCGTGCTCGGCTTCGACATGAGCGAGGTCGAGGCAATGCTCGCGCCGGCTGGCACAGAAGGGAACGCGCCGGCCGACGACGTGCCCGAGACGCCGGGCGACGACGACGTCGTCACGCGGCCCGGCGACCTCTGGGTTCTGGGTCGGCACAAGCTGCTCTGCGGCGACTCGACCAACGCAGCGGATGTCGATCGGCTCATGGACAGCGAGCGGGCGGCGCTGGTCGCGACCGACCCGCCGTACCTCGTCGACTACACGGGCGAGCGTCCCAACGGCACCGGCAAGGACTGGACGGAGAACTACCGCGAGATCGACATCGACGACGCCGAGGGGTTCTTCCGCGGCGTGTTTGAGAACGTGACGCGCGTCATCGCGCCGCACGCCGCGATCTACTGCTGGCACGCGCACAAGCGCTGCGGTGTGATCCAGAAGGTCTGGGCCGACCTGGGCATTCTCGATCACCAGTCGGTGGTTTGGGTGAAGCCGACGGCGGTGTTCGGCCGCGTGTTCTGGCACTTCCGCCACGAGCCTTGCATGATGGGCTGGGTGCAGGGCAGCAAGCCCGAGCACGACGGCGATCACTCCATGGAGATGAACTCCGTCTGGGAGCTCGGTTGGGAAGGCGGGAATGGTGGAGCGTCGGGCGAGGAGAAGTCGCGCGTCACCGGCAACGAGCACCCGACGCAGAAGCCGGTCGAGCTGTTCGCCCGCCCGATGCGCAAGCACACCAAACCGGGCCAGGTCTGCTACGAGCCGTTCAGCGGGTCGGGGTCGCAGCTCATCGCGGGCGAGCAGGAAGGCCGGCGGGTCTTCGCGATGGAGATCTCGCCGGCGTTCGTCGATGTCGCGGTGCGGCGTTGGCAGCGTTTCACGGGCGAGGTGGCGACGCGACTCGATGCGGAGGGTATTGAGCAGGCGGGGATCGGAACCGAGGCGTCGGTCGAGCTTGGGAGCGGGGTGTGACCTTGGCCCTGTGGCTTCCGATTTCCTTGCTACGTTGCCTCACTGCCGGTGCTCTCGTCATCCTCGCCGGTGAGCGCTCGGACGTACCCCCGGTAGGTGAACGCCCGGTCGCGGCGTTTGCCGGTGGTCTCGACGAGGATGTCCGCCCTTTGCAAGACTTCGATCGAGCGCCGCGCGGTGGGCGCGCTGGTATCCAAGAGCTTCATCACGAGCGGTCCGGTCACGACCGGGTGCTCCGGCAGCAAGTCGAACAGTTGCACCGCTCCGAGCGTGGATCCAGACATGCGGGCCAGACGTTTGCGGTCGTCGCTGACGAGCGCAGAGATGGCGGTGGCGACCTCGACCGCGTCGTCCGCCGCGCTCCGCACACAGCGGAGGAAGAACGCGGTCCAGCCCTCCCAGTCGCCGTCGGTTCGCACCGCGCTGAGGCGCTCGTAGTACTCCGCTTGGTCCCGGCGGATCGCCGCACTGATGTAGAGCAGCGGCTCCTTGATCAGTCCCCAGTGCTCGAGCAGCAGCGCGATGAGCAGCCGGCCGATGCGGCCGTTGCCGTCGAGGAACGGGTGGATGGTCTCGAACTGCACATGCGCGAGCCCGGCCTTCACGATCGGCGGGATCGGATCTTCCGAGTGGATCCAACGATCGAGTTCGTGCATCGCGTCGGCGACGGCGTCCGGCGGCGGGGGCACGAACCGGATGGCGTCAACGCTTCGGCCGCCGATCCAGTTCTGGACCTTGCGCAGATGGCCGGGGTCCTTGTTCCCGCCCCGCGCGCCCTTCATCAGCCGCTCGTGCGCTTGGCACAGCAGCCGCGTGCTCACTGGCAGACCACCGTCGCGGGACATCTCGGCGCGGGCGTAGGTCAGAGCCTTGACGTAGTTGCAGACCTCCTCGACGTCGTCGGGGCGGTCGCTTCGGTCGGTCGCCTCGAACTCCAGAACATCCTCGAGGGTGGCCTGCGTGCCCTCGATCTGCGAGGTGATCAGGGCTTCCTTGCGCACGAAGCCGTAGATGAACCAGTCGATGCTGGGAACCAGCCGACCCGCAAGACCCAGTCGTTCGAGCGCGGCTTGGGCTTCGGGCAGCAGACCCTCCCGCATATCACCCAGGGCAAGGTCTGGGTCGCGGGGCGGGAGCGACGAGGGAATGAAGGCATCGACGGCGTGATCGCCGATGGTTGTAGGTCGGTATGTGCCGGTGATGCGTGGCATGGCTGGGAACGTCGGCGTTCTTTTGGCCAGACACTAAGAACGTCGGCGTTCCTAGTCAAGGGCGTTAGGAAAGCAGGCGTTCATAGCGGCAGATTCCGGGGGTCCCACACGAGAAACCCCGGCCGGCGGCCGGGGAAGCGGGATCGTGCGGCCCGGGGCCGGTCAGCCGGCGTCTGCGGGTTCGGGGCCCTTCTCCCGCAGGGCGTGGTACTCGGTCATGGCGTCGAGGTAGCAGTCGCCGCTGGCGGCGTGGTTGGTGTCGCCGCGGCGCTCGACGATGCCGCGCTCCTTCAGGAACGCCAGGGCGACCGCGGCCTGGGTCCAGGCGACGCGCTCCGCGCCCGCGATCTGGTTGAGCGTGCGCTGGTCGCTGTCGCGGCCGTCGAAGTGGTGCGCGACCGCTTGGAGCGTGTCGAGCGAGCAGCGGTGCTCGTACCGGTGGCCATCGATGCTGACGCGGGTGCGAACGAGCGCGCCCTCGGCGTCGATGCGGAAGTGTTCGATCGGGTGGCGTCGGTTCATGCCTCGGCCTCCCGTTCGCGAGCGGGGTCGCCCTCACGCCAGATGAGTCCCGGGCCCGGGTCGTACCGGCAGCCGCAGGCGTGGCACTCGACCACATCGTCTTCAACCCAGATCAGGAGGTCCATCTCTCGCTCGCCGCACCAAGGGCATGCGAAGCCGGGCTCGACGGGGGTGCTGTCGTGATCGGTCACGGTTCACGCTCCCTTCTTGGTCTTGGGCTTCGCACCGGGCCCGGCTTCGAAGAGCCCGCGGTCGGCCTTGCGGAATCGGGCCGCGTCGCCCTTCTTGGCGATCTCGCGGGTCATCGCGGCGTAGAGCGTGGCCTCGGGCGTCTTGCCGTTGGTCTTCCAGCCGGCGGCGATCGCCCGCTCGGCGATCTGCTTGGCCTTGAGTGGCTCGCCCGCGTCGGCAAGCACCTTCGCGGCGAGGTCGAGACCGCTCGGCTTGCGGTCGGCCTTGGCCGCGATCTTCGCGACCGGGTCTTTGCCGCCGTCCTGCTTGCGGCGCTTGGCCGTGGCCTTCGCAGGAGCGCTCTCGCTCATTGCGCGTTCGCTCGGCGTCATGCCGTCCTTGCTCGCGGACCGCTGGTCGCGCTTGGTCGCGTTCTCCTGGTCGGCGGCCGCGATGGCCTTGAGGTTGGCGTCGACACTCGCCTTCGCCTCGGCGAGGGCCCGCTTCGTCTTGGCCGCACCCTCGGCCCGGGCGGCGCTGGCGGCCATGCGGGGGGTCTTCTTGGCCGGGGCCTTCTTGGCCTGCGGCTTGCGCGGCGTGGCCCTCTTAGTCGCGGTCGTGGTCGCCGTCTTCTTGGTGGTGGTCTTCTTCGCCATGTCGGTACTCCTTGGTTCGGTTCCAAAAACAGCGAAGCCCGCCGTCATCTCCAGATGGGGCGGGCTTCAGAGGGGTCGGATCTCGATGTCCCGGCCACACGCCGGGCAGGTGGTTCGTGTTGGCGGTGCCGCCTTGCGGCCCGCCTCGTACGCCCGCTCGAGGGCGTCCTTGATCGACCAGACGGCGTGCTCGTGGAAGTCGAGGCTGTCCATCCGGCGGGACTCGAGCGTTTCGAGGTCGAGGGTCTCGCGGGCGATGCGGCTGATGGCGTTGTCGCATGCGGTGGGCATGGTCAGTTCTCCTCAGCAGCCGGCGACCCGGTCGATCTGGTCGAGCACGTCGTGGATCATCGAGTTGGTCGCGTTCGGCTCGCCGCGATTGGTCTTGCCGCAGATCACCTTCGCGGCGTTCCAGGCGACCGCGTAGCGGTCTTCGCGGGTCATATCGCGGTCGATCTCGGCGTCGATGTCGTTGGCGGTCACCACCGCCCCGGTCTCGGTCCGGCTGATCTCGACGTCGCCCTCGACCCCCTCGATCACGATCTTCTTGATGAACATGCTTCGGTCTCCTTCTGGTCATCCCGGTGTTCGGCCGGGCCGCGGGCATTCGCCCCGCGTGTGACACATGAAGCCCCAAGACCGGCCGACAGGGAAGTCGTTTCGACCTTCATTTCCAGATGTTTCCGAGATTCTGCGGGAGGTGCGGCGTGACTCCCGAACACGCGCCTAGTCCCGGTGGCAAGCCGGGCCTGAACCCCGCCGCACTGCGCGTCGAGGACGCCGCGAAGGTGCTGTCCCGCATGGGCAGGAAGCCCGTCACCGCGAACATGCTCGAGGCGGACATCGACGCGGGCGCGCCGACGAACCCGGACGGCACCATCAACCTCGTGCACTATGCGGCGTGGCTCGTGCGCGAGATGAGCGCCGGGGGGGCAGGGGGTGGCCGTGCCGATTGACCCGCGGCAACTCCGTCCCGGC
The DNA here is from genome assembly GCA_039815285.1 of Planctomycetota bacterium. GTDB lineage: Bacteria > Planctomycetota > Phycisphaerae > Phycisphaerales > UBA1924 > JBCBZP01. The sequence goes on along the minus strand of JBCBZP010000060.1, from coordinate 1,249 downwards.
GAGCTGTGCCGGCTGCTGAACTCCACGCCGCTGGGCGAGGTGATCAGCGAGCGGCAGCTGCACCGACACCGCACGCGCGCCGGGTTCCGCGTCGCGGCGGACGGGGATACCGGCCGTGTGGACCTGTTCCGCTACGTTGCGTGGCTGACGGCAACTCGGCACGAGCAGCTCGCGAAGCAGGATGAAGAAGACGCGAGTCTGTCCGGATACGACGCGCACCGCGAGCGGGCGCGGGCACGCAACGCGGCGATGTCGTTGTCGGGCCGGGATATCGGCGAGCTGCCCGAGGTGGAGGACGCGGCCCGGAAGGACCGGGCCCGGGGTGACTTCCGGTTCTTCTGCGAGGCGTACTTCCCGCAGACATTCCACCTGCGGTGGTCGGCCGATCACCTGAAGGTCATCGCGAAGATCGAGCAGGCGGTGCTCGAGGGCGGGCTGTTCGCCATGGCGATGCCGCGCGGGAGCGGCAAAACCAGCCTCTGCGAGACGGCGTGTCTGTGGGCCATGCTCTATGGGCACCGCGGGTTCGTGGCGCTGATCGGCTCCGACGAGGAGCACGCCGCCGACATGCTCGACTCGATCAAGGCAGAACTCGAGAACAGCGAGTTGCTTGCGGCGGACTTCCCCGAGGTATGCCACCCGATCCGCTCGCTCGAGGGGATCACCCAGCGGGCGGCCGGGCAGCTCTACCAGGGCCGGCAGACGCACATCGGATGGACGGCGAAGGAGATCGTGCTCCCCACCATCGAGGGTTCCGCGGCGTCGGGCGCAATCATCCGCGTCGCCGGCATCACGGGCCGGATCCGCGGCATGAAGTTCAAGCGGGCGGACGGGCAGAGCGCACGGCCGTCGCTGGTGCTCATCGACGACCCGCAGACCGACGAGAGCGCGCGAAGCCCGAGCCAGTGCGCCAACCGCGAGCGGGTGCTGGCCGGCGCGGTGCTCGGCCTCGCCGGGCCCGGCGAGAAGATCGCCGGGCTCATGACGCTGACGGTGGTGCGCCCCGAGGACTTGGCGGACCGGCTGCTCGACCGGGACAAGCACCCGCAGTGGCAGGGCGAGCGGACGAAGATGGTCTACGCCTTCCCTGACGACGAAGCGCTTTGGGCGAAGTACGCAGAGACTCGTGCAGACGGCCTGCGTGCTGACAAGGGCCTTGCCGCCGCGACCCGGTTCTACAAGCGCAACCGGAAGGCGATGGATCGTGGCGCGGAGATCGCCTGGCCCGAGCGGTACAACCACGACGAGG
>JBCBZP010000008.1:0-92544 GCA_039815285.1 Planctomycetota bacterium | reverse complement strand
GGGGGGGTGGGGCGGACGCAGCACCCGGTGTCGGGGGCAAAGCCGCGTCGGGGACAAAACCGTCTCAGCGGCGAAACCGTCTCAAAGCGAAACCACGCGCCCGGAGAGAGCCCGGCGTTCGCGGGGCGTCGCTACACCGCCACGGCCCGGGCGAGCCGGTCGCGGATCGCTTCCCACGCAACTCCCTCGGGCACGTCTTCGACAAGGATCCCGGCGACGCGCTGGACGTCGGCCGAGTACAACGCCGCGTACAGGTCGCGGGCGTAGGCGTCGGGCTCTGGGCCGAGGAAGAAGGTCACGTGCGGCGGCGGCGCGAAGCGGTGCACGTCGTGGGTGATCAGCGCGAGCTTGCCCGGGCGGGACGCGTGGACGCGCGCGATCGCGTCGGGCCAGTCGCCGGGCGGGAACAGGTGGACCGGGGCCCGCGGGGCATAGTGGCGCGAGTGCTGCCCGGGCGACCTGGCCGATGCGCCTTCGGCGAGCGGCACGTCGCGGGCGAGGGCTTCAGCTAGTTCGCTGCGAGGCACGGCCCCGGGCCGCAGGACTGTGGGTGTCTCCGAGGTGAGGTCGAGCACGGTCGACTCGATGCCCCGCTCGCAGGGGCCGGCGTCGACGACGGGCACGGCGCCCTCGAACGCGTCGATCACGTGCCGTGCGGCGGTGGGCGAGGTCGAGCCCGATGGGTTGGCGGACGGCGCGACGAGCGGGACACCGGCCGCCTCGATCAGCTCCCTCGCGACCGGGTGATCGGGGGCCCGCACGGCGACGGTCGGTCCGCCCGCCGTAGCGAGGTCGTGGATGCTGCTCAGCTTGGGGAGCACGAGCGTGAGCGGGCCGGGCCAGAAGCGGTCGGCGAGCAGCGTGGCGATGGGCAGCCAGTCGGCGTGCTCGATCGCCATGGCGGCGCCGGTCACGTGGACGATCAGCGGGTTGCTCGCGGGGCGGCGCTTGGTCTCGAACACGCGGCGGACCGCGGGCTCGCTCGTGGCGTCGGCGGCGAGCCCGTAGACGGTCTCGGTGGGCACGGCGACGACGCCGCCCCGCCGGATGATCTCCGCCGCGCGGTCGACGCCGATCCGCGGCAGGTTCTCGGCGGGCTCGGTCATCGGCCCTCGTTGTCGGCCGCGGCGGGCGGGGGCGCGTCGAACCGGATGTTGTTGGCGACGAGGTTCTGCCCGGTCGCCGCCTGCAGCGCCGCGATCGCGGTGTTGTACCCGATGATCGCGGTGAGCTCGTTGCGCTCGGCGAACGCGAGGTCTTCCTGGCGGCGGAGGAGGAGGTCGAGGTTGCCGGCGGTGAAGCCCTCGGTGAGCTCGATCTGGACGGTCAGGGCGCGCAGGTTCTCGGCCGCGGCGAGCCGGGCGGCGCGGCGCTGCTCGATCAGGCGGTACCGCGTCTGCACCTCGCGGAGGGCGTTCTTGACGTCGAGCACGATCTGCTGGGCGGTGTTCTGGTAGTCGATGACCGTCTGCATGCGGGCGAGCACGGAGGCGCGGTAGTTGGCCTCGGCGGCGCGGTTGCCGATCGGGCGGAGGAACTCGAGCCCGACGAGGTACTCGAAGAACTCACCGCCGATGGGCTCGAACGCGGTCTCGGCCAGGTCGTTGTCGAGCGCGAGCGCCGACGCCTGGAAGGTCAGGTCGAGCTGGGGGAGGCGCTGGTTGTCGCCGACGAACTGGCGGATCGACGCGTCGTCGATGTTCAGCAGGGCCTGGCGGATCTCGGGCCGCTTCTCGAGCGCGGTCGCGACCGCGTCGAACAGGCTGACCTCGATCGCCTGCTTGGCGGGGATGTCGAGCGGGAGGAGGACGGCCTCGCCGCCGACGGGCAGGTCGGGGTCGTTGACGATCGCCTTGAGCGAGTCGGAGGCGCGGAGCAGGGCGTCCTGAGCTTCGATGACGTTGGCGCGACGCTCTTCGACGTTGGCCATCGCGTCGGCGATCTGGGCCGCGGTCGCGTCGAGGCGGCCGCGCTGGCGGATTTTATCGCTCGTTTCGCGGCCGCGGTCGAGCAGCCGCTGCTGGATCTTGAGCGTCTCCTGCGCCTGGAACAGCGTCCAGTACCCGGTCTCGGCCGACTCGACCGCCTGCTGCACGGTGGACCGCAGCTCGGAGATCGAGCGGCGCTCGGCGTTGCGGGCGATGCGGATCTCGGCCCGGGCGACGCCCGAACCGGCGCCGCGGAGCAGCGGCTGGTTGAGCCCGAGGGTGACCGTCGACGCGGTGCCGGGGTCGGGGAAGAAGTTGGCACCGGGGATGTTCTGATCGGTCCGGAGCAGGCTCCAGTCGGCCGTGAGGGTGCCGCCCGTGATGAGGTTTTTCTGAAGGCCGACGCTGTACTGCTGGATCAACGCGTCGCTGACGTTCGCACCAACGGGCGTGCCGCCGAAGACGGGGACGGCCTGGGGCGTGTCGGTGTCGTTGACAGTGGCCGACCCGGTCAGCACCCAGTCGAACGCGGCGTCGGCCTGCACGAGCTGGGCGGACGACACGGAGGGCACGATCCGGGCGGCCTGCACCCCGAGGTTGCCGACGACCGCCCCCTGGACGACCTTCTGCAGGCCGATGGACACCGATTCGGCCGGCCGGTTGAGCAGGTCGTTGCCCGCGAGCACGGCGTCGGTGCGATAGGCGAGCGGGCCGGAGGTCGCCTCGAGCTCGCCGATGCGCTCGTCGGACAGCCGCAGGCCCTCGACGCGGGACTCACGCTGGATGGGGGCAGCGTCGGCGGCGGTCGCGGCCTCCTTGAGCTGGATGGCGGACGCCTGCCGGACGACCTGCCGGAGCTGCTCGGTCGACTGCTCGGTAGCGTCGGACTGGCAGCCCGCCAGCACCGCAAGCACGACCACCTGGCCAGCAGCGGTGAGAGCAACGACACGGCGGGTGTTTGCATCGCGGCTGAGTTTGTGCATTGTTGTCCTTTTCCCCGCCCTTTAGACCGAATCAAGGTAGGGCCTTGGGCGGGCGTGGTCAAAGCGGAGTTACTGACTGGCGCGGATCGTCTGAGTCGTGTCAGATTGGTGTTCGATCCTTGGGTGAGGCGATAGCATCATTGGTAATTGCTTGTCGTAGTCCCGCCGGGGTCGATCGATCTGCGAAGCCGGGGATGCGGGTCTTCGGGCCGCCTTGGCTGGTGGCGGCAGCGTTTGATGGAGCTCTGACGATGATCAAGGTCTTGGAAGCGGTGGCCCGGGGCACAGCTTTGGTGACGGCTCTGAGCGGCCCTGCGGCTGGCGGGGCGGTGGCGTCTCAGCCAGCGGCCACAATCGCTCGAGACGGTGGCGCTTCGGACACGGCACCGGCCGACGACCGCTACGTCACCGTGACCGATCCGCGGGCGGTGCTCCGGTGCGGTGAGGGCGTGGCGTATTACGCCGTGGCCGAGACGTCGACGAGCGACCTGCTCCGGGTTGTTCGTGAGCTCGAAGGAGGCTGGCTCTCCGTCGCTTACCCGCGCGGCACCGAGGCGATCGTGGAAGGGACGCGTGTCCGTATCGGGCCATCGGGCGAGGCCACGCTGACCACCGGCTCGCGGCTGATCGCGCTGCACGCGACGCGTGGCGAGCGGGCGAGTTGGCAGAAACTCCTGCGAAAGGAGCTCCCCCCGGGCACCAAGCTGGACCTGGCGGGCGACGCGCACGATGCGACAGACCTGGAGGGTGCCCGCTGGCTGCGGGTCGTGCCGCCGGACGAGGCTGTCGCGTATATCCAACAAGCGTTCGTGCGTGCATCGAGAGAAGGCGAAATTGATGCATGGCTCGCCGAGATCGAGCGGAGCGAGCTCGAAAAGGCAGAGCTGAGAGCGTCAGAGCAACGCCAGGCTGACGGAGCGCAGCGGGATGAAGCCCCGGCACCACAGCCGCTGCCAGAACCGGAACCCGAATCAGAATCGCAATCGGAACCGGAAAGTGCCGACGCAGACGACGAGGCCAATATGGGCGAGCAGGCCGTGCCAGCAGACGTCGAGAACGCTGGCGCCGCGGCGGACAGCGATCCGGCGGAGGCTGATGAGCCTGTCGCGGAGAACGGGGCGCCAGAGCCCGCTCTGGCTGATGATGCCGCCGGAGGAACTGCCAACCCGGTCGCCGACGACATCGCCGCGCCGGAGGATGTCGACGAGGACGAGAGTGCCGTGGCGTCCGAATCGAGCGAGCGTGATCCGCTGAACCCGTTCGTCGTCTCGACAACGGGCACGGTCGGACCCGCCGCCGTAGCAGCGAGTGACACCAGGGTCGAAGCGTCGGGGGCCGCCGAGTCTCAGGAAGCCGCGAACAACGCGACCGAGCGAGGCAACCCGTTCATCGCAGCCGACGATCAGCCGGGAGAGCCGCCCCTCGCAGATGCGGACGCGACGGCATCGATCGAGCCGAACGAACAAGGAACGAGTGCTGACGAGGGCGCCGACAAACCGGTAACCGGAGCGAAGCCCACGACGCCGGCGATGACTTCCCGAGAGCTCGACGCCGCGTTCCGGCGGGTCCGCCGCCAGCCGCCGGGCGAGGCCGAGTACGCCCAGCTCCTCGCTCAGTACGACCGCTCGCTCATCGAAGCCGACCTGGACACCGACGCCGAGGCGCGTACGACGCTCGAGCGGCAACGGCTCTGGCTCGATGCCAAGGCATCGATCGAGAGGCTCCGCTCTGAGACGGCGGCTTCGGAGCGTCGCGCGGAGCGATCTCGTCGGCGGGCCGAGACCGACACCGCCCGCTTTGCCTCGGACCGGCCGTACGAGCTCATCGGTGTACTCCGCCGGAGCGAGGTGTACACGGGGGTTGAGCTGCCCGTGCTGTACCGCCTGCTCTCGGTCGACGACCGCGATTTGGGCACGACGATCGCCTACGTACGCGAGCCGGAGCAAGGCGTTTTTGTCAGCCTGGTGGGCCGCGTGGTCGGCGTGAGCGGCCGGTCGAGGCGTGAGGCCGGCGGACTCGTCGAGGTGGTCGAGCCCACGCGGTACGGTCGGGTACAACGCTAACCGATCGCATCACGGCATCTCGCCGTCGAAGGGTTCTTTCATGGACGGAGCTGTCTCGGTGTGGTGTCGCGGGGCGGTCGGGTGCGGCGACGCGCTCGGGGTGGCCGATTCGCTCGCGGCCGGGCATGGCTCGGAGGGAACACAGGACGCCGCCGACGAGGGCGGCGTCGGGCTGCTCTTTGCTTCGGGCGCGGCCGGCGGAAAGAAGCTCGCCGAGCTGTCGCACACAGTCAAGCGGGCAGCCAGGCTCGACCGGTGCGTCGGCGTGTCGGTCTCGGGCGTCGTGTCGGGGGCTCGATCTCATGAGGGGATCGACGCGGTCTCGCTGCTGGTTATCCGCGGCGTCTCAGGCGAGGTGGTCCGCGTGGACACGCTGCCCAAGCCCGCGGCTTCGGAACCGACCGACAACGAGCGAGCGGCGATGTCGAAGGCATCGCGCGTCACCGAACGCACCGCGTTCTCCGTGCTGCTCACCGACCCGACGTCTTCGCCGCTCGTCAGGCTGCTCCCGGCCGTCTCGTCGTCGAGGGCGCTGGGCTCCGGACCCCTGATCGGCGGTCTGGCGTCCGGAACGTCGGTCGGTTCGGGCGACGCGGTCGTGCTCGACGGAGATCCCGTCGGCTCGGGCGTGCTCGTAAACGTCGAAGGCCCGGTCAGCGTCGACGCCTCGATCAGCCAAGGGGCGCGGGCCGTTGGCGAACCGATGGTCGTCACGCGGTCGCGCGAGAACGTCGTGCTCGAGCTCGGCGGGCGGCGGGCGATCGACCGGGTCCGCGAGACGCTCGAGACGCTCCCCGCGGCAGACCGCAAGCTCTTCACGTCGGGGCTTCTGCTCGGGCTGGTGGTCGACGAGTACCGCCCGCGGTTCGGGCGGGAGGACTTCCTGATCCGCCCCGTGCTCGGGCTCGATCAGGCGTCGGGGGCGGTCGCGATCGGCGACCGCGTCCGGACCGGGCAGACGGTCCAGTTCCATCTGCGCGACGCGGCCGCCGCGTCCGACGACCTCTCGATGATGCTCGAGGTCCAGCGGCTGCGCGGCGCCGACCCGCTCGGGGCCCTCGTCGTCACGTGCGGCGCCCGCGGCGGCGAGTTCTTCGAGGTGCCCAACCACGACTCGTCGATGGTCGCGCGGGCGATCGCCGAGCGGTCGTCGATGAGCGCCGAGGAGGATCCGGGAGAAGAGCGCGCCAAGGCCGGGGTCCGGATCGAGCCGGTGCCCTCGGCGCCGATGGCCGGCTTCTTCGCCGGCGGCGAGATCGGCCCGGTCTCGTCGGGCGGGATGTCGTCGCTGCACACCCACTCGGCGGTCGTCGCGATGATCCGCCGGGCCGAAGACGAGCGCGGCTGACCGGTCAGTCGTCGAGCGGCGGGTGGACCACGCCCCGGCACTCGCCGAACCCGATCCGCCGGAAGCCCTCGTTCTCGCAGAAGCCGGTCAGGATGACCTCGTCACCGTCTTCGAGGAAGAGCCGGGTCTCGCCGCTCGGCAGCTCGATGGGCGTGCGCTGCGTGCCGGGGGCGCGGACGGGCGGGCTGGCGAAGGGGTCGCCGTCCCACGTGAGCTCGAGGAGACAGCCGCGCGAGCCGCGGGTCGGCCCGGAGACGGTGCCCGACCCGAGCAGGTCGCCGGCCCGCATCTCGCAGCCGTTCGACGCGTGGTGCGTGAGCATCTGCGCGATGGTCCAGTACATGTCCTTGAAGCTGCCGCGGGAGAGCCGGTGCGGCGGCAGCCCGGCTCCGCGCATCTTCTCGGTGAGCAGCGACGCTTCGAGCGTGATGTCGATGCCGCCGTACCGCTGTTCGTCCTCGCCGAGCAGGTGCGGGAGGGGGGCGGGGTCGCCGCCTGCGCGTGCCTGGGCCGGGCAGCGGAAGGGCGCGAGCGCTTCGGTCGTCACGAGGTACGGCGAGACCGTGGTGTGGAAGCTCTTGGCGAGGAACGGGCCGAGCGGCTGGTACTCCCACTTCTGAACGTCGCGGGCCGACCAGTCGTTGAGCAGGCAGAGGCCCAGGATGTGCTCCTCGGCCCGGTCGATCGGGATGCGTCGGCCGCGCTCGTTCGCGTGGGCGAGCACAACGCCGAGCTCGACCTCGTAGTCGAGCATGCGGCACGGCCCGAACCGCGGCGGCGTGCCCTCCTCGGCGGGCGCCTGCTGGCCGCGCGGCCGGTAGACCGGCTCGCCCGAAGGGTGCACGGTCGACGACCGACCGTGGTAGCCCACGGGGATCCACTTGTAGTTGGGAAGCAGCGGGTTGTCCGGGCGGAACATCGAGCCGACGTTCGTCGCGTGGTAGACCGACGCGTAGAAGTCCGTGTAGTCGTTCGCGGCCATCACTTCGAGGAAGCCGATCCGCTCACCGACGGGCACCACGATCGAGTCGCGGTCGGGGTGGTCTTGGAGGTCTTTGGCGTCGGCTCGGAGCAGCTCGCTGAGGCGCCGCCGCAGCCGACGCGGGCCGTCCGGCTCATCGAGGATGTCTTCGAAGAACGTCTCGAAGAGCCCCGCTTCGTCGCCGGAGACGATGCCGGACTCGCCGAGCCGGGGCAGGTTGATCAGCGCGTCGCCCACGCGGACCGCCGGGAACGATTCGATCTCGTCGTCGGCCTCGTCGTAGTAGTGGCAGAGCGGCAGGTTCTGGATCGGGAAGTCGGTCTCGGGGTCGTTGGCCGATTCGATCCAGCTCTCTAGGCTCGGGTCGTGCGTGTCGTCGATGATCGGAGGCATGCGGGTCCTCTCGGGTTGGGGCTCAGGCGTCGTGCCAGGCTTGGGCGATGGGCATGCGGCGGCCGACGCCGAACGCGACCGGCGAGACCTTCAGGCTCGTGGTGAGCTGCTTGCGCTTGTACTCGTTGCGGTCGATCAGCCGGACCATGCGGCGGACCAGCTCCGGGTCGTACTGCGTCCGCGTCACGATCAGCCCGATCGGCTCACGGTGGTCGACGTAACGCCGGACGATCTCGTCGAGCACCTCGTAGTCCGGAAGCGAGTCGCTGTCCTTCTGGTCTGGCGCGAGCTCGGCCGAGGGCGGCTTGGTGATCGTGTGCTCGGGGATCGGGGGTCTCATCAGGCCGAACCGGTCCGGGTGGGCGTTGAGGTGCTCGCTGAGCGCGTAGACCTGCATCTTGGGCAGGTCGGCGAGCGGGGCGAGGGCGCCGTTCATATCGCCGTAGAGCGTCGAATAGCCCACGGCGATCTCGGACTTGTTCCCGGTGGTGAGCACCAGCGCGCCGAGGCGATTGCTCAGCGTCATCATGATGGTGCCGCGCACGCGCGACTGGAGGTTCTCGTCGGCAAGGTCGGGGCGCGTCGCGCCGAGCCGAGGCGCGTCGAGGGCATCGAACGCCGGGTCGAGGGTCGCGCGGAAGCCCTCGAACGGGCCCGAGATCGGCGCGTCGTGGCAGGCGATGCCGAGCCTGTCGGCCAGGTCTCTCGCGTCGGTCACGGAATGGTCCGACGAGTGCTCGCCGGGCATCGAAACGCCGGTGACGTGCCGCGGACCGAGCGCGACCACGGCGAGGGCCGCGGTCAGCGCCGAATCGATGCCGCCCGACAGCCCGACGAGGACCGACTGGAAGCCGGTCTTCCGCACGTAGTCGCGGATGCCGAGCGCGAGCGCTTCGACGAGCTCGGTCTTTTCCACGGGCCCGTCGCCCTCGGCGGCGCGTGGCTCGCCCTCCTTGTCGGCGATGCCAGGGCCGTCGATACCCGGGCCCGTCTCGAAGACGGCGGGCTCGCCCGTGAACGGTGTGTTGAGCAGGCGCGCTGGCTCGCCGGGGCGGGCGGCGAGGATCGCGCCGTCGAAGATCAGCTCGTCGTTCGCGCCGGACTGGTCGATCGAGACCACGGGCACGCGGGCCGCGGCGGCCTGCCCGGCGACGATCGAGGCGTGCAGCCCGCGCTTGCCGTCCGCGAACGGGCTGGCCGAGGGCGCGACGATCAGCTTCGCGCCGGCGCGCCGAAGCTCATCGATCGGGTCGGCCCGGTGCGAGTACCGCTCGTCGGCGTCGGCGTCGGCGCCGTGCCACAGGTCCTCGCAGACCGCCAGCCCGACCTTGGTCTTGTTGACCGTCACCGTCACCGGGCGGTCGCCCGGCACGAAGTAGCGGTCTTCGTCGAACACGTCGTAGGTCGGCAGCAGCCGCTTGTCGTAGCGGGCGACGACCGCGCCGTCGCGGCAGGCCAGCAGCGAGTTGGTCACGCCGGCCGGGCGGTGCTCGCAGGGCAGCGGCGTGCCGAAGACCACGGTCAGGCCGCCGGTCGTCCCGCGGGCGATCGCGAGCGCCCGCCGCTCGCACGCGGCGACGAAGCTCTTGTGCAGCAGCAGGTCGCGCGGCGGGTAGCCCGCGAGCGCGAGCTCGGGCAGCACCGCGAGGTCGGCCCGCTCACGCCCCGCCGCGTCGATCGCTCGGCGGATCAGCTCGGCGTTGTGATCCAGGTCACCGACGGTCGGGTTGATCGGGCTCAGGAAGATCCGCATCGGTCGAGTCTAGAGGTGCGGCCGCGTCGGGCGGGCCGTCCGCGGGGTCGCTCCCGGCGAGGAGCCGGTCGGGCCGGATGTAGAGCGTCGCGAGCCCGGCCGACGCGGCGTTGATCACCAGCTCGGCGCCGCCAACAACGATGGGCACCAGCGTGAGCAGGTCGCGCGTCGCGTCGTCGCCGGCGGTCATCGCCACGACCACGCCCGTGCCCGCTTCGCGCGACCCCACCGACCCGGTCGGAGCCAGCACGCCGATCGTGAAGTAGCTCACGGCGAAGACCAGAGCCGCCCCCGGGTCGAGGGCGACCCCGAGCACCGCGGCCGCGATCATGAACCGCGCCGCGATCCCCAGCATGTCGACGATCCGCGTGACCAGGACCAACGCGACGGTCACCGGGTCGCACAGCATCCCGAGCCCGCGGTCGAGCTTGGTCACGAACGGCGTGTGCAGCGCCCGCTCGATCGCGCCGATGGGCTGCCGCTTGCCGATCGCGCGCACGAACCGCAGCGCCCGCCCGCCGACGGCGAACCTCGCGACCAGCCCGATCGTCGCCCAGCTCACGAGCACGAGCCCGCCGGCGATCCCGATCCACCGCGGGGTGATCTCGCGCTCCAGCGTGCTCGCGACGGCGAGCGGCCCGAGCGAGGCGGCGAGCGAGACCGCGATCGCCGCGAACCAGGGGCCGATGTAGGCGAACTCGACGCCGTCGCGCTTGCGGTGCACCGCCACGCGCACGATCACGCTCAGCTTGAACGGCACCGACGCGAGGAACGTCGCGATCGCGTTGGTTGAGACCACGCTGAGCAGCGACAGCCGCTTGACCGGCAGGATCAGAAGCCAGAACACCAGCCCGTTGAAGACGATCCCGAGGAACGACAGCACCGCGAGCCCGGTGATCTGGAGGGGCGTCGCGTCGCCGAGCCGCGCGAGCGCGTCGCGCTTGGTCTCGTCGCTGAGGGCGTACCACAGAACGCCGCCCAGCAGCGCGACGGACGAGACCCCCGCGACCACGCGCAGCAGCAGCGTCATCGGCGAGACCGACCCGCGGGCAGATCCGGGAGGTTTGGTCATGGCGCGAGCTCGATGAGTGTGGCGTCGGGGAACGCGCTTCGCCCGGGGAGCGAGAGCAGTTCCTCGAGGCGGTCTTCGGTCAGCGCGGGGTCGAGCCAGCCCGACGCGCGGAGGCGTGCGAGCTCGTGCGGGCTGACCACGAGATGGGTGTACCCGAGCCCGACGAGCGCCGAAGCCCACGATCCGGGATCATCGGGAGCCGCCTCGATGACCCCGACCACCGGGTGCCGGTCCCAGGTCGTCACGGCCGTGGTCCGGGGCAGCCAGTAGAGCCCCGCGGCGTCGCCGAGCAGCAGCACCCGGGTCGACGGATCATCCAGCTCGCGGTTGACGAACGCCTTCGCGGTCACAGCCGGTTCGTCGGCCGGCTCGGTCTGAAGAAAGATGGGCGGCCCGGCGGCGAGCGCCAGCGCCGCCTCGCCCTCCCGCTCGTCCAGCCAGTGACCGACCGAAAGCAGCCCGTGCCCGGCGGCGACGATCGCCGCAAACGTCACCGCGATCCGGTGCCGATCGACGGCCGTCGCGAGCCCGACCGCTGCCACCGCGGGCACCGCGAGCGGGATCAGGAAGCGGCTCTGCACATGGGTCAGCAGCAACCAAAAGACGATACCGACGCCGAGCCCGACCGCGAGCGGGCCGCCCGCCGCGCGAAAGGGCTTGACGGCGAACAACGCCGCGAACGCCGCCAACGAGAGCGGCCAGAAGCCCCCCCACTGCGGGTTGCTCAGACCCCGGAACCGCTCGACGGTCGTGCCCGTGTCGCTCTGCGGGAGGACCGCGGCCGCGATGCGGTCGATGATCGACCCGTCGAAACGGTGCCCCATAGCCCAGCGGGCGGCCTGCTCGGCCGACCAGTGACCCGTGCCGAACAGCTCCGTCGCGTAGGGGAACACGGGGTTGCCCGTCGCGAGCGCGTTCCGGACGAGCCAGGGTGTGAGGACGATCGTCCCTGCGAGAACACCCGGATAGACGGCGCGGGCCCAATGCTTCAAGGGTGTGCGCATCAGCAGCACCGCGGCGACCGTCGGACCCGCGAGGAAGACCGCGGTCGGTTTCGCCGCGGCCGCGGCCGCGAGCAGCAGCCCGGCGAGCAGCGACCGCCTCTCGGGCGACAGCTCCGAACATGCCGCGGCGAGCGTCGCGCCGCCCGCGAGCGCGACCACGCACAGCTCGTTGTACGCCATCGACCCGGTGACAACGACCCAGGGCGTCGCCAGCAAGAGCCCCGACGCTACCGCGGCACTCGTCGCGGACAGGCGGCGGCCTTCGGGCGCTATCGCGCGAGCGGCTTCGGCGAGCGTGGCCGCGGCGAGCAGGGCGATCAACGCGTGCAGCGTCTTCGAAGCCGTCAGCCACGCGCCCGACATGATCAGGGCAACCGGATCGCCGACGCCACCCATCATCGCGCCGAGGTGATAGAACGCCGCCTCCATCGAGGAGGGCAGGGCCGAGTAGACGTTGGTCTGGAGCGTGGTCAGCCGCCCGTCGGCCAGCCAGTCTTTGGGCAGGCTCAGGTGGTAGGCGAGCGTGTCGTAGCCGCCGAACTCCGACGCCCAGAGCCATCCGGGCGGGACGACCGCCGCGGCGAGCAACAACGACGCCCCGGGCACGATCGCGAGGAGCCCGAGCGGGGGCGGGCCGACCCGCCAGGCCGAGCCCCGCTTGCCCGCGTGAGCCATCAACGCGGCGACGCCGACCCCCGGGATCAGCCACGCAACAACGAGCCCGGCGGCGGGGCCCAAGGCGTCGCCGACGATGCCGAGCCAACCGAGCAGGTGGCTCAGGAAGAGCTGGATCGCCAGCCCGAGCGTCCAGACGAGCGTGACGGGCAGCCGCGCGCCGAGCGGGCGTCCGGCCAGCAGCCCGATGCCCAACGCGCCGGCGAGGTACGCCCCGGCCCACAGGAGCGACTCGATCTGCGCGCGGAACGCCGCCGAGACGGTGGTGACCGCGTCGACGGGCGACGCCACGGCCGCGAGCGCCCACGATCCGACAAACACCAGCGCGATCAGCCCCAGCCACTTGGCCAGGTCGCGGCTGTCGATGAGCTGTTGGTCGGGGCTCGGCACTGCGAGAGGGTACTTGCTCGGTCTCGCGTCGGCAGAAGCGGTCTCGTAGAAGACCGATCGCGGAGACCGTCCGGGGATCAGCCGTCGCCCGCTTCGGCCCGCAGCCGGTCGCGCATCGAACGGGCGAGCGGGTGCCCGAGGATCGCGGCCCGGCCGGCGAACCCCGCGGCCGCGTCGAGCCGGTCGGCCTTCTCGTGCCAGACCGCGGCGTCGAACAGCACATCGGGGTCGGACGGATACCGCTCGGCGGCAGCGGCGAGCACGTCGGACGCCGCCGCGAGGTCGCGGAGCAGCCCGTACGCCGCGGCCCGGGCGCTCGCAACCGCGGGGAACAGCCGGTCGGCCTCTCCCAGGGCATCGCACGCTTCGAGCGCCCGTTCCGGCTCGCCGAGGCGGTTGTGGGCCCTTGCCTGCAGCAGGCGCCACTCGAGCCGCGTCGGCTCCCGGGCGGCCGCCTTCGAAGCATGGTCGGCCGCGAGCCCGGGCTTGTTCTCATCCAGCGCGATCTGAGCGAGCGCTCCAAGCGGCGTCGCGTCGTCGGGCGACAGCACAACCGCCCGGAGCAGGCTCGCCTTCGCGGCGTCGATCTCGCCGAGCCGCTGCTGGACGAGCCCGAGGTACAACGCCGGCGCCGGATCCTCGGGCCGGAGCGTCTGCGCCATCGCGTAGTGCTCCACCGCGCGTTGCGGCCGATCGAGCGTGCTCGCCAGCGTCCCCGCCTGAAACTCCACCTCGGCGGTCCGCGGCCCGATCGCCAGCGCCGCGACATACGCGTCGTAGGCGTTCGCGACCGCTTCCTCGGCATCGGTCTCGAGATACGCCGACGCGAGCGCCAGGCGGATCTCCTGGTCGGCCGGGTTCGCCTCGGCGAGCGGCGTCAGGATGGCGACCGCCTGATCCGGTTCACCGTCGGTCACCGCGGTGCGGGCCGCCCCCATCGCGTCGGTCGTTGATGTGGCGAGACCGGCCGCGGCCGTCTCCGCACGCAAACCGCCGTCGGCCGTCGAGCCGGACGGCAGGTTGACCGCCACGACCGCCCCCACGATCACCGCGATCCCGACGAGTTTCATGGCTGCGATGATGACGACGGTCTTGGGTCTCATGGTGTGGGCTTCTGCGTTCCGGGCGTTGGTGTTCCCGGGTTCTGGCGGCCGTCGGCCCGGGGTGCCGTTCGCGGCCGCTCCTAGACTCGGTCCTTATGTCTGAATCGTCGAACGAGAGCGGGTCCCGTGAGCTTCCGAAACAGTATCGTCCCGCGGAGTTTGAGCCCGGCATCCTGAGCCGTTGGCTGGCGTCGGGGGCGTTCCACGCCGACCCGGCGGCCGTCAAATCGGGCCGCAAGCGCGGCTATTCAGTGCTGATCCCGCCCCCGAACGTCACCGCGGCCCTCCACCTCGGCCACGCCCTGAACAACACGCTCCAGGACGTGCTGGTCCGCGCCAAGCGCATGCAGGGCTACGAAACGCTCTGGATGCCGGGCACCGACCACGCCGGCATCGCGACGCAGACCGTCGTCGACAAACGCCTCCGCGCCGAGGGCAAGCCCGCCCTTGTCGAGCACAAGCAGATGGAGGCCGCGGGCGAGAACGGCCGCGAGCGCTTCGTCGAGCTCGTCCAGGCGTTCAAAGACGAGTACGAGGCCCGCATCACCGACCAGCTCCTCAAGATGGGCTGCTCGTGCGACTTCGACCGCCAGCGGTTCACCATGGACGAGATCTGCGCGCGAGCCGTCCGCGAGGCGTTCTTCCGCCTCTTCCGCGACGGGCTGATCTACCGCGGCAAGCGGCTGGTCAACTGGGACCCCGTCACGCAGACGGCCCTCGCCGATGACGAGGTCGAGAACGAAGAGGTCGAGTCGAGCTTCTGGTACATGAAGTACCCGGTCGTCGACGCCGCGGGCGAGCCGACGGGTGAGCACGTGACCGTCGCCACGACGCGCCCCGAGACCTTCTTCGGCGACACCGGCGTCGCCGTGAACCCGAACGACCCGGATCGGGCGCGGTTCGCGGGCCAGCGGGTGAAGCTGCCGTTCGTGGGCCGCGTGATCCCGATCGTCGCCGACGACTATGTCGTGGCGCCCGACCCCGAGAGCTCCGACTCGAAGGCGAAGTACGCGTCGGGCTTCCTCAAGGTCACGCCCGCGCACGACCCCAACGACTGGGACCTCGGCCAGCGGCATAGTCTCGACATCGTCAACGTCATGGCCCCCGACGCGAGCATCTCCGAGCAGCACGGCTGGGAAGACGTCGGCGACGCGGGCTGGGCCGTCGGGCTCTCACGCGAAGACGCCCGGGCCGAGGTCGAGAAGCGGTTCCGAGACGCGGGGCTGCTCGCCGACAAGAAGCCCTACTCGCACTCCGTCGGCCACTCCTACCGCTCCCACGCGATCGTCGAGCCCTACCTCAGCGACCAGTGGTACGTCCGCGTGACCGACGACCGCCTCCGCGGCAGCGCCCTGCGATCGATGTCGCCCGACCAGCGGACGACCGACGGCTTCCGGGCGTCGTCGGCCGACCGCACCAGCGAGGAGCCCGGCGACGGCGCGCTGCGGTTCGTGCCGTCGCGCTACGCCAAGAGCTTCGAGACCTGGCACGAGAACCTCCGAGACTGGTGCATCTCGCGGCAGCTCTGGTGGGGGCACCGGATCCCGGTGTGGACGATCTCCAACAAAATACTCGTGGAAGACGGTCACCTCGACACCCTCGAACGGAAGTTCAAGGGCGCCTTCCACTGCATCACATCCGAGGGCGAACGGGACGAACAGATCGCCACGATCTGTGCGCAGCCGAACGAGGAACTCGAAGCGTTTCTTGAGAGCATTGGCGCCGCCCAAGACCCCGACGTGCTCGACACCTGGTTCAGCTCGGCGCTCTGGCCGCTGTCGACCATGGGCTGGCCCAACCACGCGATCCAGGCGCCCGACGCCCGCGTGCTGCTGCCCGAAGCCCCCGGCTCGCTCCGTTCGATCTACGTCAAGCGTGTGAACACCTGGAGCGAGTTCGTGGGCAAGGCCGACGAGTTCTCGGGCGACCTGATCGACCGGCTCATCTTCTTGCGCGAGAAGGACGCCGACAAGCTCGTCTACCAGCTCTTCAGCGCGAAGGACCTGTCGCTCCCGCTCTACACGCCCGACGAGATCCAGGAGTGCGAGGACCTGGTGTGCGCCGTCGGTCTCAAGCAGCACGGCGAGGTCGAGACCGCCAAGTTCGGCTCGATGCACCTCGACGACTGGCTGCTCTCCCACGGGTTCGTGAGCACCGCCGACCTGCTCGGCGCGTTCAACCCCACCAGCGTGCTCTCGACCGCGCGCGACATCATCACGCTGTGGGTCAGCCGCATGGTCATGTTCAACCGCTACTTCCTGAGCGACGCCGCGAGCAACGACCGCGGCGGGCCCGCGGGCGACGCGCTCGGCCCGATCCCGTTCCGCGACGTCTACATCCACGCGCTCTTGCAGGACGGCGACGGCCGCAAGATGTCCAAGTCGCTTGGCAACGGCGTCGACCCGCTCGACATCATCGACTCGCACGGCTGCGACGCGATGCGCTTCACCCTCTGCAAGATGACCACCCAGACCCAGGACGTCCGCCTGCCCGTCGAGCACGACGCCGCGACCGGCAAGAACACCTCGCCCAAGTTCGACGAGGGCCGCAACTTCTGCAACACGCTCTGGAACGCCGCCCGCTTCACCCTGTCGATCCTCGACCGGGCCGGCCCGGAAGACGCCGGCGGGCAGCCGGTCTCGCCCGGCGAGCTGCCGCTGCTCGACCGTTGGATGCTCTCGCGCCTCACGCAGAGCGCCCGGTCCATCGAGGGCAGCCTCGACCGGTACGACTACGCCCCGTACGCCGACAGCATGTACGACCTGCTGTGGCGCGACTTCTGCGACTGGTACCTTGAGGCGAGCAAGCCCACGATCGACTCGAGCCCCGCCCAGCGCGCCGTGCTCCGCAACGCCATGGAGACCATCCTCCGGCTGCTGCACCCCGTGTGCCCCTTCATCACCGAAGCGATCGCCGAGGGGCTCGCCGACCGCCGGACCGCCGCCGTCGCCGGGCTCACGCTGGGCGAGCCTGAGAAAGCGGGTCTGCTCTGCACGGCCGCCTGGCCGAGCTGCGACGAGTCGCTGGTCGACGAAGACGCCGAGGCCCGCTTCGACCGCGTCCGCGGGCTCGTCGAAGCCGTTCGGCAGGTCCGCGCGCAGCACCAGGTCAAGCCCAAGCAGCGCCTCACGCTGCACACCGATGCCCCGACGCTCGCGCTCGTCGACGAAGCGGCCGAAGCCACGCGGTTCCTCGCGGGGCTCGAAGCCGTGACGACCGACGCCCCCGCCGCCGACGCCGTGAAGTTCACCTTCGCCGGCGGCGACCACTTCCTTTCCGGGCTCGCCGCGGGCGTCGACAAAGACGCCGAGCGCGCGCGCCTCACCGACCTGGTCTCCAAGCTCGAGAGCGACATCTCCAAGATCGAGGGCCGGCTCTCCAACCCCGGCTACACCGAAAAGGCGCCCGAGCACCTGGTCAACCAGACCCGCCAGCAGCTCGCCGAGAAGCAAGAAGAACGCGACCGGACCCGGCAAGCCCTCGAGGGCCTCGGGTGAAACACGCCGCCCGGTCGTGCGTTGCCGCCGCCTGCCTGCTCTGCTTTCTCGGCGGGTGTGCTTTCACGCCGATGAGCCAGAGCCGCGCCGGCCCTGGCGAGCGGGTCGGCGCCCCGTCCGGTCAAGCGTCCGCCACAACATCGGCCAACACGACATCGGCCGGCACACCGGTCGAGTCCGACACACACTCGCAGCCCGCCCCCCCTCAGCCGCTCCAGCTCCCGAAGACCGTGGTGCTGTCGGTCGAGCCCTGGACCGACTTCCCGGGCGAGACCGGGCTGGTCGTCCGGACCAACGCGTATCGGCTCTTTATGACCGTGAGCGACCGCCGGCTCGTCCGCGACCTGCCGGCGTTCTGCGAGCAGGCGCTCGAGAGCTACCGCACGTCGCTCGCCGAACTCCCGCCGCCGCCGCTCAAGCTCGACACCTACCTCATGGACTCACGGGCGCAGTGGGAAACGCTCACGCGGATCGTTACCCGCGAGCGCGCCGACGACTACCTCCAGATCCGCCGCGGCGGCTTCGCCTACCGGGGGTCGGGCTACTTCTGGGACATCGGCTTCGCCGACACGCTGAGCATCACCGCCCACGAGGGCTGGCACCAGTACACCCAGCGGACCTTTAAGAACCGCCTGCCATCGTGGCTCGAAGAGGGCGTCGCGACGTACCACGAGGGGCTGCGTCTGTCGGACCGCCGGGGCAGGACCGCGACGCCGCGCCTGCTGGCGTGGTCGAACACCGAGCGGTTCGATCGGCTCCGCGAGGCGGTCGGCGCGGGTCGGCTGCTCCCGCTGTCCGAGGTCGTGCGGCTCACCCCGGGCGACCTGCTCAGCCGCAGCGAGGACGCCGCGCTCGATTGGTACGCCCAGGTCTGGGGCGCCGTGCACTTCCTCAAAGAAGCCGACGACGGCCGATACGCCGGTGCCCTGTCGTCGATCCTCGAGGACGCCGCGGCCGGGCAGCTCTGGCGCACCGTCGGCCGCCGCTACGGCCGCTCCGCCGCGCGCGCCGCGATCCGGGCCCACGGCGCCGGTGCCGTCCTCAAAACCTACCTCGAAACCGACGACGCCGAGCTCGACCGCGCGTACGTCCGCTTCGTCTCAGCCGTCGTCGCGCCCGGCATGCGCGAACGCATCCTCGAGGGCGAGTCGCCGCTGGGCTGACACGGTCGGCGCAAGACGACTCGAGCCGCACCCGAAGCCACCGATCTCGCCCCGCACGACCGCTCGTTCAATCGCTCTCCCGACCACTATCGAACAGCGACACTCTCGGTCTCAGCGGGGCGGTCGGGCTCGGTCCCAAGGTACCGAAGAACGTCCTCGGCGATCAGCCGCACCGCCGGCCCGGCCGACCACGACCCGTACCGCTCGTACCGCTTGAGGTGCGGCCCGGGGTCGTCGATCGTCACGAGGACGACCACCCGCGGGTCGCTCGCGGGGGCCGCGCCCACGAAGCTCGCGATGTACTGGCCGTCGTAGTAGGCGGGCTTCGCCCAGGTCGGCTTGCGGAACCCGTCGGGCGCGGGCCCGAGCGGGATCTTCGCGGTGCCGGACTTCCCGAACATGCTGTACCGCAGCGGGGGGCCGTCCTGAATCCGGGCCGCGACCTTCTCGGCGACCCGCGTGAGCGGCTCGACCACGACCGACGCCGCCTCGACCGAGAGCACCCGCCGCCGAACCGACGCCCGCGCCGCCCGCCCGCCCCGGTCGGGCATCACGAGCGCGACGTCCGGCAGGGTCCCGCGAAGCTCACCGGGACGCGCGAACACCGCGAACGCGCGCGCCATCTGCAGCGGCGTCACCGCGAGCTCGTGCCCGAACGACACCGACGTGTGCGTGAAGTCGTTCCAGCCCTTCGCGCTCGTCACGATCCCCGACGCCTCGGCCGCCGGCGCGATGCCCGTCTTCCGCCCGAACCCGAACCGCCCGACGACGCCGCGCAGCTCGTCGTGCGAGAGCCCCATGCCCGCCTTGACCATCGCGATGTTCGACGAGTGGTACAGCACGTCCCGCCAGGGCATGCGCTCGTGCTCGTGCACGTCCGGGATCGGCCGCCCGTACGGCGTCCGCCACGACCCGTTGTGCGTCTCCACGACGTCGTCCAGCCCGAACACACCCCGCTCGTACGCCGCGGCGAACACGATCGGCTTGAACGTCGACCCGGGCTCGTACACGTCCTCGACACACCGGTTCCGCGCCAGCGACGGGTCGCGCTCCCGCGCCTCGTCGCGGGGGACCACGGCGTACCGCGCCCGCGGCGGACGCCGCTCGTCGCGCCGTTCCGCCCACTCTTCGTCGGGCACCCAGGGGAACGGCGCCGTCTCGACCGTCCGCTGCGTGTCGCCCATCGCCAGGATGTCGCCCGTCACCGGGTCGAGCACAACGACGCGCCCGCCGGCCGCCTTCAGCTCGTCGACCCGCTCGTTGAGCCGACGTATCGCGATGCGCTGGATCTCGAGATCGATCGTGAGCGTCAGGTCGCCGCCGCGGCGCTGGAGTTCCAGATCGCCGCGCTCGATCCAGAGCGGGCGCCCGCGGCTGTCGCGGGTGTACCGCACCAGCCCGGTCGTCGGCGCGAGCGACGCGTCGTGCTCGTGCTCGACGCCGAGCCGCCCCTCGTGCTCGGCCCCGACCTTGCCCACGACCGACGCGATCAGGTCCCCCGCCGGGTAGGTCCGCACGGGCACCCGCTCCAGGTGCACGCCCGCGCGCTCAAGACTTCGGACCGAGGCTGCGCGCACCTCGTCGATCGGACCGCCGACACGCAGGTACCGCCGCGGCGTGCGCCCCTCGTCCTCCGCCGACAGGTTCGACTCGATCGCCGCGACCAGCCGCGGCCCGAGCTCGTGCGCCGGCGTCGCCGTCAGGCCCGCGAGCTCGACGATCGTCTCGTCGACCGTCTCTGGGTCGAGACGCACGGGATCGACGAACGCCTGCCACGCGAACGCCGTCATCGCCAGCACGCGACCGCGCCGGTCGCGCACCGTCCCGCGCGCGGCCGGCACCCGGACGAGCCCCCGCCGGATCTCCGCGTACGGCCGCAGCTCCTCGCTCGGCGACGTCTGCAGTTGCACTACACGCCCGAAAAAACCCGCGCCCAGCACGGCCAGCAGCAGCAGCATCACCGTCAGCGTCCGGTCGGCTCTGGGGGTCATCACGGCCGATCCCGGTCGGGCACCCACGCGCCCGGGTCTTGCAGCGGCCCCTCGGCCAGCACCGCCGGCGTCGACAGCGCCGCGATCTCACCGCGGACCGCGAGCAGCCGGTTGTCGAGATCGATCAGCCGCAGCCTCGACCGCGTCAGCTCGTGGGCCGCCTGAAGCCGTGCCTGACGCAGCGAGAGCAGCGACGCGGCGAGCCCGGCCGAAGCGAGCACCAGCACCAACAGCCGCAGCGCTCCCACGCGGGGCACCCGGAACGGCGACCCCAAAGCCCCGGCCCGCGAAGCCGAGCCCGCGCTCACGCCTCGGGGCCCACGGGGTACCGGAGCACCATGCCCGGCCGGATGACGTTCCGGTTCCGGATGACGTCCTTGTTCAGCTCGATCAGGCGGTCCGTCTTGCGGACCGTGCCCATCAGCTTCATCGCCAGCTCGCTCAGCGTGTCGTTCCGCTGCACGGTGTAGCTCGCATACGCGGCGATCGCCCGGGCACGCCGTGGGCGGGCGGGCTCGTTCGACGCCCGCTCAGACAACGCCTCACGCGTCGTCTCAGCGTTCGTCTCCGGCGCGGCCTTCGCAACGGCCGCGTGCGCCGCGAGCACATCGCCCGGCGGCAGCTTGAGCCGCACGCCGATGCGGACCGAGCCGTCGTCGCCGACACGCCCCTCGTTCAACCTCGCGAGCTCGGGCCACAGGTGCCCGTTCCCGTACCGGTCGCGGGCGATCGAGAACAGCGACTCGCCGGCGACCACGTGGTGGGTCTCGACCTTGCCCAAGGTCTCGGCCATCTCCGTGGTCTGGGTCGGCCGGCCGCGACCGCCGGCCCGGTTCGGCCGCGTGTAGATCGCGATCGCCGGACGCGTCGTGTCTGGCTTCATCTCGCGGGCCCGCTCGTACGAGATCGCCCGACGAGCGTCGCGCTGAGCCCGATCTGTTGCGGCCCGTTCGTTGACGGGCAGACTGGCGTCGTTCGGCTCCTCCCGCGAGGGATCGAGGCGTTCGCCGCGGGTCGCCGTCACCGTCTCGGCGAGGCCCACACGCGTCTCCGCCGAGCCCACCCACGCGATCTGCGGCGGCGACGAGGTCGGATCGGGCACGATCGCCGCCTCGCTGGGGAGCGAGGCCGCCGCGCCGCGGGAAACATGATCGGAGATCAGCATGCCCATCGCGAGCGACAGGCCGAAGCCGATGAGCAGAGCCAGCTTCTGTTCGAGCGTCACGGTCGCGTCCTTGCGTGGGTCCGGCTGTGTTCGGAAAACAAGAGCGGGCCGCGATCCGTGCGGCACGCACCAAGACTATCGGGGTGATGCGGTCGAACCGCTCAGGATTATCGCCCGCAGCTTCGCCGAGCGGGCGCGGGGGTTGCGTTCAATCTCGTCCGCCTCGGCCGTCGCCGGACCCTTGACCGCGTGCGCGGCGTCGCCCGCGGACACAAGCCCCGCGAAGCGACGCTTCACGGCCCGGTCTTCGAGCGAATGGAACGCGATCACCGCCACACGGGCTCCCTCTCTCAGCCAGCTCCGGCCCCGCCCGACACCCGCGAGGAACCGGTCGAGCGAGCCGAGCTCGTCGTTCACCGCGATCCGCAGCGCCTGAAACGACCGCGTCGCCGGATCGATACCACCGCCGCCTCCGCGGCTTCCCGCCGATCGACTCGGCTTCCGGCTCCGCCGGACGCGGGCCGCGTCGCGGATGATCTCCGCAAGCTGCCCGGTGGTGGAGATCGGGGCTTGACCGCGCGCCACGACAACTTTCCGCGCGATCGCCGCGGCGCTCGGCTCTTCGCCGTACCGCCGGAGCAGATCGCGCAGGTCTTGCTCGGACAGCTCGTTGACAAGCTCCGCCGCGGTCACGGGGGCCCGCGGGTTCAGCCGCATGTCCAACGGACCGTCTCGTCGGAAGCTCAGCCCCCGAGACGGCTCGTCCATCTGGGCCGAGCTGAACCCAAGGTCCGCCAGCACGGCGTCCGCACAGAGGTCCGTGGTTCCCGCTTCTGCCGCCAACGCGACCGGGAGCATCGTCGGCAGCGCCGCAAAGTTGCCGTGGATCGCGACCACGCGCGGGCACGACGCGGCCAGCGTGGCTCGCAGCCGCGCCTCGGCGCTCGCCAGGGCGCCGGGGTCCAGGTCGTTCAGGACAACGGTTCCCTCGGGCCCCACCGCCCGAGCCGCCTCCACCGCGTGCCCCCCGAGCCCGGCCGTCGCGTCGACGAACGTCTCGCCCGGTCCGAGCGCGAGCGCAACGCCGACCTGCTCCGGAAGCACGGGGACATGCGTCGGCCGCAGAGCATCTCCGCCGGACTCGTCACGGCCCGCTTCATCCCGGTTTGCTTCAACGTGCTCGCCCACCATCGGTACGCTCAGGGTATGAACAACGCCAACCACGCACACCGATCGATCCTCCGAAGCGTCCTCGCGGCCGGCGCGCTCATCGTCTCCTGCTTCGCGCAGACCGCCTGCATCCGCATCCCCGACGTCGTCACGCTGTCGCTCGGGCCCAAGGGCGCGGAGCTCGAGAAGTCCGTCGTCATCGAAGAACCCGGGTCCACCGGCGAGGTCGCGTTGATCGAGGTCGCCGGGCTGATCGCCGAGACCTCGCCCTCGTCGGCGTTCGGCGTCAGCGGCAACCCCGTCGACCGGCTCGTCCGCCGCCTCCAGCTCGCCGAGGACGACGACTCGGTCCGAGCGGTCCTGCTCCGCGTCAACTCGCCCGGCGGCGGCGTCGCCGCGAGCGAGACCATGTACCGCGAGATCCGCCGGTTCCGCGAGCGATCGGGCAAGCCGGTCGTCGCCGTGATGGGCGAGGTCGCCGCGAGCGGCGGCTACTACATCTCGCTCGCCGCCGACCGCATCGTCGCCCAACGCTCGACCATCACCGGCTCGATCGGCGTCATCATCCCCACGCTCAACGTCGCCGACGGCATGTCCCGCATCGGCGTCTCGTCGCGCTCGGTCGTCAGCGGCCCAAACAAATCCCTCGCGAACCCGCTCGAGCCCGTCGACGAGGAACACTACGCGATCCTGCAGGCGATGGTCGACGAGTTCTACGGCGACTTCGTCGAGCTCGTCCGCGAACGCCGAACGACGATCGAGGAGAGCGACTTCGCCCGCCTGACCGACGGTCGCGTGGTCTCGGGAGCCGTAGCCGCGGAAGTCGGGCTGGTTGACGCCACGGGCGGCGTCCGCGAGGCGCACCGCATCGCCGCGGAGCTCGCCGGGCTCGAACGCTCGGACCTCGTCCGGTACGCCCCGCAGATCCTGAGTCCCAAGACGCCCTACGCCTCGGTCGAGATGCCGCTCGCGTCGCCCAGCAAGACCGACGTACGGGGCGCCTTCCCGGCTTCGGGGGCTGACCGGCTGCTCCGAGCGCTAGGCTCCTCGCGGACGCTCACGCCCGGGGTGTATTACCTCTGGCTGCCGCCGGCCGGGCTGTGAACCGGCCGCGCTGCGGGCGTCCTTCATACAGGCATAGAGCGCCCACGACTCGGGCGGCAGGAGCGACGGCATGGGTGTGCAGCACGATTCGGAGACTCGCCGCGGGATCTGGTCCGGGAGCCTGTTGGGAGGGGCCGTCGCCGGCGGCGTGACCGCGGTCGCCGTGCTCGGCTCGCTCGCCATGCTCGACCGCCCGGCCACGGCCGATTCCGCGGCGCCAGCTCAGGCATCGACCGTCGCGGTCTGCGACGTCTACGGCGTTCTGGAAACCGCCCTCCAATCAACAGTCGCCATCACCGAACGCGAGGCGACGTCGGCCATGTTCGTTGAGCGAATCGAGGGACTGAACACCGAGCTCCAGAACATCAGCGAGAAGGTTCAAGAGCTCGGCTTTGAGAACCCTGAATCGCAGGCGCTCGTGCCGGAGTTCCAGCAGAAGCAGCAGCAGATGCAGCAGATGCAACAGCAACTCCAGGCGATCCTGGTTGAGCTGTACGGTGAGCAGATGCAGACGGCGTACGGCAAAATCCTCGCCGCCACAGACGAGATCGCCGCCGAAGGCGGGTACGACGTTGTCATCGCATCCAGACCGGCTTCTGGAGTTCTCGAGCGTGGCCCCGTCGAGGTCATGATCCAAGAGTTGTTGGCTCGCCCAGTGATCCGGTCGCCCGAAGCGGTCGACATCACCCTCGCCGTGCGTGAGCGGCTCGACCTGCCCGAGCTTACCGAAGACCCGGCCGACAACGACGACCAAGCCGCGGACACGGGCGGAGACACGGGCGGTGAAATGGGCGACGACACCCCCGAGACCCCGGACACGCCGTAACCGGTCTTCAAGAAGCCCCTACTCCGGCTCCGCGGAGTCGCTTACGCCGAGCGCCCCGACCAACCGGTCGGAGATCGCGCGCTTCGCGAGTTCAACCGTCGGCCCCGAATCGCCCAGAAGTTCACACAGCGACGTGACCGGCCGCCCCGCGAGCCCGCAGGGCACGATCTCGTTGAAGTGCGACAGATCCGTCGCCACGTTGAGCGCCAGACCGTGCAGGCTCACCCACCGCCGGATGCGGACGCCCATCGCGCACAGCTTGGCAAGACCGCGCGGCGTCTCCACCCAGACGCCCGTCGCCTCGGGGTCGCGCACGCCGTGCAGCCCCCACTCGGCGATCGCGTCGATCACCGCCTGCTCGAGGAACCGCATGTAGTCGTGGATCCGGAAGCCGTAGTGCTTGAGGTCGAGGATGGGGTAGCAGACGACCTGCCCGGGCCCGTGGTAGGTCACGTCGCCGCCGCGGTCGGTCTCCACCCTCTCGATGCCCAGCTCCGCGAGCCGCTCGGCCGACGCCAGCACGTGCCCCGCGGCCGCCGCCCGGCGCGTCACGGTGATCACCGGGTCGTGCTCAACCAGCAGCAGACGCGAGGCGTCGGGCGAACCGGCTTCCCGGGCCGCGAGCACCTCGGCGTGGTGCTGCTTCTGCACGTCGTGGGCGGCCGCGTAGCCGAGCCGGCCCAGGTCGATCACGTCGGGTCCTGCGGGCACCCGCGATCGTATCATCGCCGATGACCACCACCGCCGAGATCCATCCCAGCGCCCTGATCGACGACGCGGCCGACATCCACCCGTCCTGCCACATCGGCCCCGGGACGATCGTCGGCCCGGAGGTCTCGCTCGCCGAGGACGTCGAGCTCGGCGCCCGCGTGATCCTCGAGGGGCCGGTCACCGTCGGCAGCGGCACCCGCATCGCCCACGGCGCGATCATCGGCGGACTCGCCCAAGACTTCAAGGTCACTGCCGACAGCCCCTCCGCCGGCGTCCGCATCGGCTCGGGCGTCTGGATCAAAGAGCTGGCGATCGTCCACCGGGCGACCTCGCCCGACACCCCCACCGACATCGGCGACGGCGTCTTCGTCATGTCGCAGGCCCACGTCGGGCACGACTGCCGGCTCGACGAGGGCTCCATGCTTACCACCCTCGCCGCCCTCGGCGGGCACGTCCACGTCGGCGCGAAGGCGATCATCGGCGGCGGCACCCTGGTCCACCAGCACTGCCGCGTCGGCCGCCTCGCGATGATCACCGGCGGCATCGGCCTCCCGCGCGAGGTCCCGCCCTTCGTCGTCGTCGGCGCCCGCAACACCATGCACGGGCTCAACCTCATCGGCCTCCGCCGCTCGGGCATGCGACGCGAGGACATCTCCGCCCTGCGACGGGCCTACCGCGAGTTCCTGCACGTCTCCCGCTCGCGGGAAGAGGTCGTTTCCGGTCTCCGCGCGATCGCGGCCGAGGGCTTCGAGCCCGTGGGCGAGCTCGCCGACTATTACGCGACCGGATCGCGACCCGTGGTGGATGGCGTCGGCACGCCGCCCAACCAGTTCCGTCGGTGGCTCTCGTCGTTCGGCCTCATCACCCTCCGCGAGGGGGAAGCGGACGACACCGATGGCTGAGCCCGGTCTCCCGCGGCTCCGCGTGCTCGCCTCGGGCTCGCAGGGCAACTGCACCGTGCTTGCTTCGGGCACGCCCGGGCTCGAACGGCTCACCCTCATCGACGCCGGCCTCAGCCCGCGCCGAACCCGCCGCCTGCTCGCCGAGAGCGGGCACCGGCCCGACCAGATCGACGACCTTGTCATCACCCACCTCGACCGCGACCACTTCCACCAGGGCTGGACGCTCGCCGCCCTCGCGCCGCGGGCCCGAGTCCGGGTGCACCGCCGCCACGCGGCGTACGCCCGCCGCGTCGGCGTCCCGCCCGGCACGCTCGCCGAGTTCGACGGGCCGTTCGCACTGCGTGACACCGCCGACATCACCCCCGTCCGCCTCGCGCACGACGAGCACGGCGTCACCGCCTTCCGCTTCGACTTCAACGCCGCCGACGTCCGCGGCTCGCTCGGCTTCGCCACCGACCTCGGCCGCGTCACCCAGGAGCTCACCGACGTTTTCCAAGGCGTCGGGCTGCTCGCGATCGAGAGCAACTACGACCCCTCGATGCAGGTCGCCTCGGAGCGGCCCGACTTCCTCAAACGCCGCATCATGAACGGCGCGGGTCACCTGTCCAACGACGAGGCCCGCGACGCCGTCCGCGCCATCGCCCCGACCCAGGCCGTCGTCTTCCTCCATCTCTCCCGCCAGTGCAACACGCCCGAGCTCGTCGCGTCGATGCACGCGGGCTCGGGCGTGCCCGTCGTGTGCGCCGAGCAGTTCGAGCCGACCCCCTGGATCGCCATCGAGCCCGCCGCGGCACCAGCGACCCCGCCCGCCACGACCGGGCAGGCCCAGGCCAGGCTCTTCTGAGCCCGCCCGCTGGTAGAATCTCAGCCCAAGAAGCAGGAGCGTGAACGATCGAGACAACGGGAAAGACTTCCAGCGGTTCGGACAACGGTCGTGGCTTCGCCGTCGAAGCGGCCAGGCTCGCACGCGACCTCAACTGTTCTGACGTGATCATCCTCGACGTCCGCGGCCGCTCGCCAACCACCGACTACGTCGTGATCGGCACCGGCACCTCCGACCGCCAGATGAAGTCGGTCCTCGACGACGTGCGCGAGCTCTCCACCGAGCTCGGCCACGGGTCGTCCCGGATCGACTCCGACGACCGCTCCCTCTGGCTGCTCGCCGACTTCGCCGACGTGGTCGTCCACCTCTTCGAGCCCAACACCCGCGCCCACTACGACCTCGAGATGATCTGGGGCGACGCCCCGCGCGTCGACTTCGCCCGCGACGGCGAGCCCCCCACCACCGGCATCGACCGCGCCGGGATCAACCGCTGATGCTCCGCAAAGTCCTCCACTCCAAGATCCACATGGCCCGCTGCACCGCGGCCAAGCCCGACTACGTAGGCTCGATCACGATCGACGCCGACCTGCTCGACGCCGTCGGCATGCGCGTCTCCGACGCCGTGCTCGTCGCCGACTGCGAGAACGGCAACCGCTTCGAGACCTATGTCTTCGAGGGCGAGCGCGGGTCCGGCGCGGTCGAGGTCAACGGCGCCGCCGCGACGCTGACCGGCGCCGGCCACCGATTGATCGTCCTGCACTTCGCGACGATGGACGACGCCGAGTACGCCGAGCACCACCCCCGCGTGGTCGTGCCGGCCGAGGGCAACCGTGTCGGCGAGCTGATCCGGTACTACCCCGGCCCGCAAGAGCCAGCCCACGGCAAGCCGTCACCGTGAGAACCGTCCGCGTCACCCACGCCGGCGGGGCGTACGACGTGCGCATCGGCGCCGGCGTGCTGGAGACGCTTCCGGACCGCGTCGCCGAGCTCGCGCCGAGATCCAACCGCGTCGTCACGGTGCACGACCGCGGCGCCCCGGCCGAGCCGCTCCTCGCGGCCAGCGCCCGCCTGAACGCGACCCACCAGCTTTCCGCCATTCCTTTCGACCCGTCCGAGCGCGACAAGAGCCTCGCGAAGTACGGCGAGATCCAGCGAAGGCTGGCCGCCGAGAGCGTCGAACGCACCGACGTGCTCGTGGCGTACGGCGGCGGCGTGACCGGCGACCTCGGCGGATTCGCCGCGGCCACCTACCGACGCGGCATGGCCCTCATCCAGTGCCCCACCACCCTCCTCTCGATGGTCGACGCGAGCGTCGGCGGCAAGACCGGCGTCAACCTCGCCCTCGGCGACGCCGACGACGCACCCCTGCTCAAGAACATGGTCGGCGCGTTCTACCAGCCGCTCGAGGTCCTCGCCGACGTCTCCGTCCTGTCCTCGCTCGACGAGCGGACCTTCCGGTCCGGCCTCGGCGAGTGCGTCAAGCACGGGCTGATCGCGGGCGCGTGGGACGACGCGGGCCTGCTCGACTGGACACGCGCGAACGCCGACGCCATCCTCGCCCGCGACACCGACACCCTCGAAGAGCTCGTCACCCGCAACGTCGCGGTCAAGGCACGGGTCGTCGCCGCCGACGAGCGCGAGCTCGCCACGGGACGCTCCGGACGCCAACTACTCAACCTGGGTCACACCTTCGCCCACGCCTTCGAGCCCGTGCCGGGGCTCGGCCCCGACGGCGGCCTGCTGACCCACGGCGAAGCCGTCGCCCTCGGCACCCTCGCCGCCTCACGCTGCGCCGCAGCCCTCGGCCGCGTTGAACCCGACCATCAAAAGACCCTCAAAGAACTGCTCACCCGCTTCGGCCTCCCCACGACGCTCCCGCCCTCCGCCGACGCCCCAGCCCTTGTGGCGCGCATGCACGACGACAAAAAGGCCGTCGGCGGCCAACTCCGCGTCGTCCTGCCCACGGGTGACGCCACCGCGGAAGTCACCAACGCACCGTCCGACGATCGGCTCGCCGCCACAATCCGGATGCTGGTTGAAAGCCGATAGTCACGGCCCGATCACCAGACTTACGGATCCGCCTGTCCTCTGTACCCCCCCTCTCGGGTGTACTCCGGAGGGAAATGTTCGGCGGCCGGATCGCTTCGTTGCAGCCGTTGCGCGTCTTGCCCCGATAACCGACAACGGACGGAGGGTCTCTCCGGGCGGGCCGGCCACGGGCGTCGGATCTGTTTCCGCGAGTGGATCCTACTGGCGGAAGGCAGGTCCAATGCGGATTCTCGTCATCATCAATCAGAAAGGCGGATGCGGGAAGACGACAACGGCGATCAGCCTCGCGGGGATCTTCGCCGCACGAGGCAAAAAAACGCTGCTGGTCGATCTCGATCCGCAGTCGCACTGTGCCGCCGGGCTCGCGATCCCCGAGCAGCGGGTCGACCTGGACATTGGCGACGCGATGCTCTCCGATACGCCGGTGGAGGCCTCGCGGCTGATGTGGCGCGTCACCCGCGGGCTCGACCTGATCCCCAGCCGCCTCAAGCTGGCCGGACTTGAGGCCGCCCGAGGCGGTCTCGCCGCCAAGCCCGACAAGGAACGCCGGCTCGCCCGCGTCCTCGAATCGATCGACCAGCAGCACGAAGTCGTTGTCGTCGACTGCTCCCCCTCGGTCGGGCTGCTCACATACAACGCGCTCGCCTGCGCAACCGACGTAGTCGTGCCCGTCGAAACCAGTTTTTTCTCGCTCCAGGGCGCGACCAAGCAGATCAATACGATCCGCTCGCTCGAGCGTCGGCTTGGCGTTTCCGCGCCCTATTCGATCCTGCCGACGATCCACGAACCCGAGTCGGCGCTCGCCGAGGACCTGATCGGCGAGCTCCGCCGTCGGTTCGACGGGCGGGTCTGTCCCATCGCGATCCGCCGGGACGCAAAGCTCAAGGAAGCCGCGTCGTTCGGGCAGCCGGTCACGACCTACGCCCCGGATTCCACGGGCGCGACCGACTACGGGCTCGCCGCCGACTGGCTACTGCCGTCTCTGGCTCATCCGGGCGTGGCCCGGCCCGTGACACCCAAGCCGCTGACTGCGGCGGTCACAGAAACCACAAACACTGTCAAGCCCACTGTCAAGCCCTTTGTCGAGACCACGCCGGTCGCCGACAACAACGAACTCGGCCTTGTCAGAAGAGTGCTCGACCGAACAATCAGCGCGGACTCATCGGTCGTGGCAGCCGTCACCACGGTTTCCAAGGCCACCACCGACGGCAACGCCCCTCCCATCGGCGGAGCCCACACGCCTGCCCGGCCCGCGTCGGCTCCATCAGCCACCACCACCACGGCCGACACCACGGCCGATAGAGCAGCTCGGAGAACACCGGGCCTGAACGGGAGCGTCACGCTCATCGAGCCAACCCCGCCCACCATCGCCCACGGCCCAGCCGGCACCAACGGGCCGAATATCGGCTCTCGCGTCGATGCGGGTCAGGGCTCGACCGCTCACGCCGGCATCATCGGCACATCGGCTGTTCGTCTCGTCGAGGACGACGACCCCGTCGCGCCGGCTCGCACACCGATGACAGGCACCTTCCTGCTCGTACCAGAGTCTCGTAAACTCCGACGCGAGACCACGCCGGGTGTCTATGTGGAGACCGACTCGGTGCTGTTCGTTCAGCCGATCGGAGCGGGCACCAAGATCTCTCTCGCGGGTGACTTCAACCACTGGTCATCCGCGTCGCACGTCATGGAACGACTCGAGATCCAGGGGGTCCACCGCCTTCGGATCCCCATGCTCGAGGGCCGGTACCGGTACCGGCTGGTCGTCGATGGCGACTGGATGTGCGACCCGACGAACCCAGACCGAGAGCCGAACGAGTTCGGAGACTTCAACAGCGTCGTTGTGCGCTCTTAAGAGCGCAGACAGACCCCTCCTGTCTCGACGAAGGGGCCGCGGCCGGCGGAGCCGGCCCGGATACGGAGCAAGCCGTGACACAACAGACGCCGGGACTCCGACTGACGCAGAGCGCCGAGGACGAATACGCCGCGCTCGCAGACCTTTTTCTTGGCGGTGAGCCCGACGACAACCGGTCGTCCACGCCCGACACACCGCTGACGTCGAGCGTGCGACATGAGCAGGCGGTGCCCGTTGCGCTGCGGGTCGAGGGCATCATCGCGGGGCATCTGCCCGTGATGGGCTCGGCGTGGGTCCGTGAGCACGCGCGGTGGGCCTCGCGGTCGGCGGGTGAGCCCGTCGCACTGCTCCGGCTCAGCGGTGGGCACGCCGCACTCGATGTCTTCGCCGAGAACGCCTCCATCGACACGCTCGAGCCCACCGCCGACCTCGCCGAGGGGCTTGCACGCGTGCGCAAGGTCACGGGCCGCTGGCTCATACAGACCGACGCCGTCTCGGAAACGCATCTGCCCGGGATCGCGGGCATCGACGGGCTCGTGCTGCTCTCCGGGGCCGACGAAGCGGCGATCGTCTCCGCCTACCGCACCATCAAATCGCACGTCACGCCAGACGCGTCTCGGCCGTCCGTCCCGATCCGCGTTGTCGTCACCGGCAGCGACGAACCGGCCGCCGACCACGCAGCACAGAAGATCCGCGACGCCGCAGCGAGCTTCCTGCACGCCAAGGTACCGACCGAACGAGGCTCAGCAAAGATCGGTCCCGGACCGTCCGCGGCCGTCTTCCGGGGCGCGACCGACCTGCATCTTCCAGACGCGGTCGGGCTGCTCCGCGAAGCAGCCGCCTCGGCTGATCAGCCGCCGTACACACCGCCCGCGGTACGAACACCGGCCGCGGTACGAACACCGGCCCCGGTCTCGGACCCAACACCGTCCCGCAACCCCGAGCCCGATGCGACGATGCTTGCAGAGGAACGCGTCGCTGACACGGCCGTTCAACCCATCGAACCCAAGCTCGGCAGCGGGGAGCGGCTCGCGACGGAACCACGGGTTGCCCAAGACCTTCGAGACGTCCCGGCACCCAAGGCCAGCACAATGCCACGGGCCCTGCGGTCGACACCCGGTGCGGCGACGCCCACGCCCGGCGAGAATCCAGCCCAAAGCACCACCCTCCCGGGTATGACCACGCTGCTGCCATCGTGCCCGGTGCAGCGGCGCGTCGGGCTCCTTGTCGACGAATCCCAAGGCACCCATCTGATCCGCGAAGTCCGATCGGCACGGGATGCCGATCGAGCCCTCGGCGAGCTGCAAGCGGCGCAGGCCTGGCTGCGGCCACACGCCCGCATGATTTCAGAGCTGACGAACAAATCGGTCGCGCCCGAAGCCGATCTGCACCTCGTCTGCGAGGATCCGTCGATCGTCCGGCACCTGCTCGATGCCGATGCGCAGATCCACCTGCGGATCCCGCCGGGTACCCAGACGCGGCACGTACCGCTCAACTGACGCCTACCGATTCAAGCCGGGCAGGCCGCCGCCGAGCGAGGCAAAGACCAGCTCAGGCCGACTCTTTAATCCGTTGAACGCGGATGTCTTCGAGCTCGCGGCCCTCGCGGACGCACACCTCATCAACGACATACTCGCCGCCCGCGTTGCTCGCCTCGGGCAGGTCGTACATCAGCGGCAGCATCGTCTCTTCGAGGACCGACCTCAGCGCCCGCGCCCCGGTCTTCCGCTCGTAGGCCCGCTCGGCGAACGCGACGAGCGCGCCCTCCGAGAAGCTCAGGGAAGCGCCCTCGAGCTTGAACAGGTGCTGGTACTGCTTGACGAGCGCATTTTTGGGCTCGGTCAGCACGCGGACCATCGCGTCGGTCCGGAGCCGCTCGAGCGCGGTCATCACGGGCAGGCGCCCGATCAGCTCGGGGATCATGCCGAACTCGGTCAGGTCCTCGGGCGTCACGTCGAGCAGGACCGACTCACGCTCCGCGTCGGCCGCGGCTGAGTCGGCCGCGGTGTTGAAGCCGATCTTGGTCTTGCCCAGACGCCGGCGGATGATGTCCTCGAGCCCGACGAACGTGCCCGCGCAGATGAACAGGATGTTGCTTGTGTCGATCTGGATGTACTGCTGCTCGGGGTGCTTCCGCCCGCCCTGCGGCGGCACGTTCGCAACAGTGCCCTCCAGCAGCTTCAGGAGCGACTGCTGCACGCCCTCGCCCGACACGTCGCGCGTGATCGACACGTTGTTCGACGTCTTGCCGACCTTGTCGACCTCGTCGATGTAGATGATCCCGCGCTGGGCCGCCTCGACGTCGAAGTCGGCCGCCTGCAGCAGCTTGAGCAGCAGGTTCTCGACGTCCTCGCCGACGTAGCCCGCCTCGGTGAGTGTCGTCGCGTCGCCGATCGCGAACGGGACCTTGAGGATCCGCGCGAGCGTCTTGGCGAGCAGCGTCTTGCCCGAGCCCGTCGGGCCGATCATCAGGATGTTCGACTTGTCCAGCTCGATCGAGTCGTCGCCCTCGTGGATGTGCTGGAGCCGCTTGTAGTGCCCGCGCACCGCGACTGACAGCGCCCGCTTGGCCTCGTTCTGACCGATGATGTACTGGTCGAGGAACCGCTCGACCTGCCGCGGCGTCGGGATGTCGTCGAACAGCGGGCCGTTCGGCCGCGCCCGCCCACGCTCCTGGCGGAAAATGTTCAGGCACAGGTCGACGCAGTTGTTGCAGATATAGACGTCATTCGGCCCCTCGACCATCGGCCCGACATCTCGGCTCGTCTTCCCGCAAAACGAGCACGAGGTCACGCGACGACCACGGAAGCCCCCCCCGCCGCCGCTGCCATCGGACCCGTCGTTCCCACCACCGCCGCCCGATGCCGGGGCGTCGCCGACG
The DNA here is from genome assembly GCA_039815285.1 of Planctomycetota bacterium. GTDB lineage: Bacteria > Planctomycetota > Phycisphaerae > Phycisphaerales > UBA1924 > JBCBZP01. The sequence continues at coordinate 58,716 of JBCBZP010000008.1, read as the reverse complement.
TGGTTGGTTGCCTGCTCGTCCTGCGTCGGGGTACCGGGGTCACGCGGCGTGGACATACACACAGTTCCTTCCGTACCGGCGAACCCGCCGCCACTGCGGGCGAAGCGGACACTCGCCGGCCTTCTCCCCCGCGGCCATCCACCAGGAACCAAGTGTATCGGCCGCAGGCCGAATCAGAATCCACGCCGAGCAGACGCAGCTCTGAGAAATCAGGAAGAGTTATCCGGTCGTAACGGCTCGCGAGTCCATCCGATTCCGAGTCATCGGCCCGGCACGCCGCGTCCTGAAACAAGCCGGCTAACTATCTGGCAAGATCTGGTCGGTCTTTGGCAGGGTCTCCCCCGTGAGGTCGTACCCTGGCCGGGCGACGCGCGCCCCTGGAAGACCGACCGAACCCGGTTTCGGTGGGGCGGTATCACCCTCGGCCGGTCGCCGCCCGAGCTTCCCGATCATGACCCACTTCGCGCGCTCGAACTCGTCGTCCGAGAGCTTGCCCGATCGGTGCAGGTTCCGGAGATCCTGGAGCGTCAGCGGCGGGCCGTCTGAAGCCGATTCCTCGGATGAAAAGATTGTCTTGCGGTACCTGAGCAGGATGAACCCGCCCAAGAGCGTGACGCCCGCGAGAGCTCCGATCGCCGGGAGCAGTTTGAGCGCTCGACCCGCGGTGCCCGAGGTCGTCAGCAACAGGTCACTGAGGAGCAGGTCCGTCATCGCAAGGCCCGTCATGCCGGCGGGATCTCTTCGCGGAGCGGCACGATGATCCGTGGCAACACCCGGTCGTCGAGCAGTTCCGCGCCCGCGCGCACGAGCCGGTCGTAGACCGCCGGCAGCGTCGAGACGTCGGTGATGCCCGACGTGTGCCGCACGATCAGGTACACGCTGATCGGCTCGGTCGAGCCCGACGGCTCGGGGCCCGGCACGTCCTCGCCGCGGCGCGGGGCGCGCGAACGCGTCTTGACCTCGACGTGCGCCTCGATCGGCGGGCCGTCGTCCTCCGGGCGGCACTCGAAACCGACCATCGGCTGGCAATCGATCACCCGCTCGGCGTCGAGCAGCGCGGCCAGCGGGCCGCTCCGCGGGCCCGCGTGCAAAGCGTCGAACACGATCTGGTCGTGGTTGCCCGGCGCGGCCAGGTCGAGTCCGAACAAGACCTCGACGCACTCGACGTCGAGCGGGCTGATCGACAGGTAGAAGGGCGCGACCTCGAGCAGGTGGCGGTGCAGGGCCGTCGCCTGGGCCGGGGTCTCCGGGTTGACCACGCCGCAGCGGATGTTCCGCTGGCGGATCGCCAGCCAGCGGTAGGGCTGGACCGTCGGCGCGGTCTCGAGCGCGAGCTCGTCCTCGTAGCGCTTGAACTGGTCCATGCTCTTGTCGAACCGCTTGACGCGGTCGAACAGGTCCAGCAGGGTCTCGCGCTGCTCGGGCACGTCGAGCTTGAGCAGCAGCTTGAGGTTGACGTACGCGTCGTTGACGAGCGCGCGGGCCGACCCCAGGGGGCTGATCTCGTCGTGCTCGGAGGGCGGTCCTGGCATTGCTCGCAGCGTATCAGCGAAGCAGCGGCTGCGGCTTCAAATACGTCAGCGAACGCCACACCCACTCGGCCGGCCCGAAGCGGAAGAACCGCAGCCAGACCGCGCTGAACACGATGTTGAACGCCCACACGCCGCCCATGACGTAGAACAGCCCGGGGTAGCCGATCCGGCCGAAGTAGCCGAGCCCGTAGCCGTAGAAGAGCGTCGTGCAGATGAGGGTCTGGGCGAAATAGTTGCTCAGAGCCATCCGCCCGACGTTGGCCAGGGCGCCCGTGACCGGGGCGAGCCAGCGCTTCTTCGCGACGAGGATCACGAGCGCCGCGTAGCCCAACGCCGTGGGCACCCCGACGAACTGCGCGATGCCCTGGAACGCGAAGCCGGAGAGCTCGCCGAACCAGGCGTCGAAGGCGTTCATGGTCGCGAGCGTGCCGCCCAGGCCGACGGTCAGGCCGACCAGCGCGACGATCGCGTAGAGGCGGGTTCCCCGCTCGCCGGTGAGGAAGCCCGACTTCATCAACGCCATGCCGAGAGTCATGATCCCGGTGATCGCGGGCACGAAGACCGGGATCATGACCAGCCACCAGAAGAGGAGCATCACGATGCGGCTGCCGAAGGCGTCGAGGTAGCCGCCGCGGTACGCCTCGAGTTCCTGCTCGACGTTGCCGACGATCTCGCTTGGTTCGGCCTGTCCGGCGTTGACGGCCCAGACGCCGAGCAGCGTAAAGCCGAAGAACAGCCCGGCCCCGAGGACATAGAGCGTCCCGCCGATGGCGAAGAGGGCCCCGGCGCTCAGCCGGCGGAGCCACCAGACCAGCAGCATGCCGGTGACGGCGTAGAGCACGAGGATGTCGCCGTACCACAGGCCGGCCGCGTGGAGCATGCCAAGCCCGAGGAGCCAGGCACAGCGTGCGTACCACAGGCCCGTTCCGCCGGGCCGAGGGGCGCCGTCGTCTGGAGTGAACTTCCGGTCGAAGAGAACGATGCCGGCGCCGAAAAGCATCGCGAAGTTGAACATCATCTTCCCGAGGAAGAAGACGTCGACCGCGGCGTGCCCGAGCTCGTTCGCCGGCGTGTCGCCCATCGGTAGGTGGCTGGTCATCGCGGCCGACGGCCACGCGAACGTCAGCATGTTCGGCCCGAGGATGCCCAGCAGCGCGAACCCGCGCAGCAAGTCGAGCGTGTAAAAGCGGTCGTTCGCCGCGACGGGTTTCGGCGTGTCGAGCATTGGCGGCCCCACCTCGGCTAGAGGGAAAACATGAAGAAAACTCGCGGCCCCCGAACCGGACCCTAGTACCGGATTTCGAAGCCCCGCTCCTCGCGGTCGAGCCCGAGGGGCAGGCGTGACACGCCGTCGATCAGGGTGCTCATGCGTTCGCGGACGGCGTCGAGGAAGCCCTCGACGTCGTTGCGCAGGCCCTGGGCTTCGAGGTGGACGGAGCCGTCGGGCTCGTTGGTGACGAAGCCGGTGACCTCGTACCCGCGGGCGGTCTCGGTGGCGGTTGCGCGGAAGCCGACCCCCTGGACGCGTCCGGTGTACCGCGCCGAGACGCGGATGTGTGTGTCGTGCTCGGGATTCATCACGGCGATGCTAGCCGCGGCTGATACTGTTCTTGGGTGATCCGAGCGAGCGGAACATGACGGGCGGGGGCGACAGCGACCGCGTCAAGCAGGCGTCGGACATCGTGCGCGTGGTCGGCGAGCACCTCGAGCTCAAGGCCCGCGGCCGCGAGTATGTCGGGCTCTGCCCTTTCCACGACGACCGCACGCCCTCCATGGCGGTGGTCCCCGCGAAGCAGATCTTTCACTGCTTCGCGTGCGGGGCCGGCGGCGACGTGTTCAGCTTCGTCATGCGGTACCACCGCATGGAGTTCGTCGAGGCGCTGCGGTACCTGGCCGACCGGGCGGGCATCGAGCTGGCGCCGCGTCGGTCCAAGGACGGGCGGGCGGCCGGCGGCGTGTCGAAGCGGGGCACGCTCGCCGAGGCCAACGCGTTCGCGCAGGCGTTCTTCCAGACGATCCTCAACCACGCCGAGCACGGGCGGACGGCGCGGGAGCTCGTCGAGCGGCGCGGCATCGCCGCCGCGATGGTCGAGGCGTTCGGCATCGGCGCCTCGCCCGACCGCTGGGACGGGCTGCTCAAGACCATCGAGGCGAAGTCGCTCGCGCCCGAGCCGTTCGCCGAGGTCGGCCTGCTCAAGACCCGCGACAGCGGCGGGCGGTACGACGCGCTGCGCAACCGGCTGATCTTCCCCATCATGGACCAGACCGGCCGCGTGATCGCTTTCGGCGGGCGGCGCGTCAACGACGAGGACGACCCCAAGTACCTCAACAGCCCCGAGAGCGAGCTGTTCAACAAGTCGGCGACGCTCTACGGCATCCACCGCGCCTCGCGGCCGATCCAGACTTCGGGCGTCGCGATCGTCACCGAGGGCTACACCGACGTTGTCGCCTGCCATCAGGCGGGCGTCGAGAACGCGGTCGCGACGCTCGGCACCGCCCTCACGCGCGAGCACGCCCGGCTGCTGCGTCGGCTGTGCCACACGGTCGTGCTGCTGTTCGACGGCGACGACGCCGGGCTCCGCGCCGCCGACCGCGCCGTGGAGGTGTTCTTCGCCGAAGCTGTCGACGTCAAGATCGCGACCCTCGCGGGCGTCACCGACGCGAAAGACCCCGACGAGCTGCTCAAGCGCGACGGCGGACGCGAGCTGTTCGACCGCGCGATCGACGAGGCGACCGACATCCTCGAGTTCCGGCTGGAGGCGACCCGCCGCCGGCTGTCGGTCGACGGCGTCAGCGCGTTCGAGCAGGCGTACGAGGACGAGGTCCGCAAGCTCGCCCAGCTCGGGCTCTCGCGGGCCAAGCCCGTCCGCAAGCAGCGGATCCTGCAGCGGCTGGTCGAGCTAACGGGTCTGCCCGACCGCGCGATCGCCGAGGCGCTGGCCGCGGTGCGTGTGTACGACCCGGTCGAACCCCCGCCCCCCGCCGCTTCAGGACGGAGCGCCAGCGGCCTGACCGAAGCGGGCCCGAGCGAAGCGGGCCACGAGACCGAGATGGGCCCGGCCGAGTGGGTAGTCGGCGCGATGCTCCGGGACGCATCACTCCTCGCCGGTACGGACGACCGGCTCCGCCACGCCGCCCGGGGCTCGACCTCGCGCCTGCTCGAAACGCTCGAGGCGGGCGTCTCGAGAGAATCCGCCGACCCGCTCGGCGACCTCATGGACGAACTCGGCGGCGACGAAGCGCTGCGCTCGTACGCGGTCGGGCTCGAACGCCGCGTCGACCGCGAGACCGACGGCGATCCGGAGCGCGTGCGGGCCCTGTTCCACGATATCGTCACGTCGCTCGGAGACCCGGCCGCCGACGCGCGCCAAGGCGAACCGACCGAAGACATACCCCCGAGTCCTGAAGCGGTGCGCGACCGACTGGCCAAGCTGCGTTCGTCGGCATCGGTCAGGACCGGACAAGGGCGTCGCCTGCCCAAGCCCGGGTCGTGAGCGTTCCAGACAGAGACGGCGTTGTTGCAACGCCGTCTTCCCGCTCTCGAGCGCAGCCGTCGTGAGAATCGACCGCCCTCGGCCCGTCGGGCGCGCTAATGATTCGACCGTGTATGGAATGGGAGGAGTCGGTGGTGCTTCAGGCGTCGGCCGCGTTGCGGGAACTTCTTGAACTCGGCAGCCAACGCGGCTGGCTGGGATACGAAGAGATCAATAACGCACTGACCGACGACATGGTCGATCCGCGGACCGTCGATCGGCTGCTGGCCGAGGTCGACGATCGAGGGATCGAGCTGCTCGACGAGTACGACTTCCGCGCACGCGTCTTCCGAGAGTCGAAAAAGCAGGGCGCCGACGACACCGCCGCGGCGGGCCTGGGCATGGTCGAGTCCGGCGAGGCCGGCAAGCCACTCCGTGCGATGAGCGTCCCGGGCGGTTCCGAGCGTGACGACCACCGCTGGCTCCGGGCCAACATGAACAAGTCGGTCACGCCCGCGGTGAACGACATGGCCCGGATGAACACCGACGCGCTCGAAGACCCCGTCGCCCGGGGGCGCGAGGCCGCCGAACGCGACACCAACGACGACCCCGGCGCCGGCGACGGCGGGCGACGCGTCGACGATCCCGTCCGCTCCTACCTCACCCAGATGGGCAACATCCCTCTGCTCACACGCGACGAGGAGATCCGGCTCGCCAAAAAGATCGAGTTCACGCGCATGGTCTTCCGGCGGCGGGCGCTCGAGAGCGACTATGTGCTGCGGCTTGCTGTCGAGACGCTGCGCCAGGTCCACCGCGGCGAACTTCCCTTCGACCGCACGATGCGGGTCTCAACGCTCGAGGACAACCACAAGGAAAAGATCGCCGCGCGGATCCCGACGAACCTCGAGACGCTTGATCGGCTGCTCGAACTCAACCGCCGGGACTGGGAGGCGGCTCAGGCCGAGCCCGCGAGCGACAAGCCCAAGGCCAAGCGGTCCGAGAAGAAAGCCGAAAAGCCGCGGGCCCGGATCGCCACACGACGCCGGCGGATGTCCGCGCTCACGGAGGAGCTCTGCCTCCGCACCGGGCGGATCATTCCCCTGACGCGGAAACTCCGCTCGATCTCCCGGACGCTGCTCGAGCTCGAAGCCAAGCTCCACGACGCGGGAGACCGCGCGGGCCGGGCCGACGACGACGATGCCAAGGTGATGCGCGAGGAGTTCGACGGGCTCCGCGCGCTCGTGCTCGAAGAACCGGGCGACCTCGCCCGACGCGTCCGCGAGCTCGATACCGTTTTCTGGGAGTACGAGCAGAGCAAACGCGACCTCTCGGGCGGCAACCTCCGCTTGGTCGTTTCGATCGCTAAGAAGTACCGCAACCGGGGGCTGAGCTTCCTCGACGTGATCCAGGAGGGCAACACCGGGCTCATGCGCGCGGTCGACAAGTACGAGTACAAGCGTGGCTACAAGTTCTCCACCTACGCCACCTGGTGGATCCGCCAGGCGATCACCCGCTCTATCGCCGACCACGCCCGCACCATCCGCGTGCCGGTGCACATGATCGAGGCGATGACCCGGCTGCGCAACCTTCAGCGCGACTTCCTGCAGGAGACCGGTCGCGAGCCCACTATCGAAGAACTCGCCGAGCGCGCACAGATAGACATCGAAGAGGTCAAGAGGGTAATGCGCGTCGGCAAGACGCCCGTGAGCCTCGACCGGCCCGTCGGCGAGGGCGACGAGTCCAACTTCGGTGACTTCGTCGAGGACCGCGACCAGGCGTCGCCCTCCGAAGCCGTCAGCCAGGACCTGCTCAAGAAGCGCATCGAGCACGTGCTCAAAACGCTCAGCTACCGCGAGCGGGAAATCATCAAGCTCCGCTACGGCATCGGCGACGGATACACCTACACCCTCGAAGAGGTCGGGCGCATCTTCAAGGTCACCCGCGAACGCGTCCGCCAGGTCGAGGCAAAGGCGATCCGCAAGCTCCAGCACCCGGTCCGGGCGCGGAAGCTCGAGGGGTTCGTCGACGGGAACGAGACCGAGTCGGACGACGAGTAGGCCCTGCCCGCACACCCCAGCAGCTCACACGCGTCGCGTTTTTCAGCCGAACGGGTGCGCCGGGCGTCCGCTGCTTCGCAAGCCGGACCAACTCGATGCTGCGGCTCGCGTCCGAGAGCGCGACGAGGTGATCGTCGGCGACAGCGGCACCACCGCTCGAAGCGGCGGCCGTCGTTCAACGCGAGCACGCGCCACTCCTCGGCCGAACCCCCTCGCGGCTGACCTGGGAGAACTTCGACGCGTGACCGCCGAAGCCGCCGTCCGCGAGCTCAGCCGAACGGGTCTGACGATCTTCACGCTGCGGTTCGCGTCGATGATCGACTCGAACTCGCGGTGCTGGACGCGGAAGCCGCGGTACGCGCCTGCGGTTCAAACTGTCGCCGACCGAGACGACGCAGCCGGCAAGGGAGATGTCGACGGCTACAGAGCTGAGACCAAGGCCGTGAACGGTTGTGTCACGGGAGTACCTCGTCCGCGCGAACGGGAAGAGGCAAGCCTCGACAGCCCGAACGCATGCGACCCGCCATGGCACGGCGAATCATGCCGCTCCGTCGTACGAAAACCCCGCGGCCGTGTTGCACTCGGGCGTCTGAGTCCGATCACGCCGAACCCGGCGCTCTCGCTTTGCGCTTGGCTCAGGATTCCGTGTCGTCGGTCGCCGCTGCGTCAGAGCCGCCCTCGGGCTCGACTGGGGCCTCGGCGGCGGGAGCCGCGGCCGCGGCGAGCACCGCGGCGGGGTTGGCGACCTTCTCGCCGAGGGCGTCGAACCGCTTCTGACGGCGGTCGGCCTTGCGACGCCGGTGACCGGGCTGGCCGCCGACCTCGGGCCCGTCCTCAGCGCCGACGAACTGGATCACGCACGTCTCGGCGTTGTCACCGAGCCGGTGGTAGCCGATGCGGACAATCCGGGTGTACCCGCCGTCACGCTCGGCGTACCGCGTGGCGACGTTATCGAAGATGTGCTTGACGAGCTTGGGCGCCTTGCGCACCTCGCCGTAGCGGTTGCGCTCGATCTCCGATGCGTCCGGGATGTTGAAGAACTGGCTCGCGTCGTCGCGCATCTGCTCATGACGCTCGCGGTCGGCGTCCTGGGCGTCCTTGGCGAGGTACTGCCAGACGAAGGCGTTGCGGTCGCGACCGAGCATCGAGATGACCTGCCGGCGGGCGTGGAGCGAGCCGTTGGGGTCGGCCAGGCCGTGCTTGGCCTTGGTGACGATCTTCTCGATGAAAGGCTGGAGCGCCTTCGCCTTCGGCACCGTCGTCACGATCTGTCCGTGCTCGAACAGGCTGGCCGCCATGTTGCGGAGCATCGCCAGGCGGTGAGACGAGGTACGACCGAGCTTGAAACCGGCCTTGCGGTGACGCATGGCTGAACCTTACTTGCTGCCCTGCAGCTTGCAGCACTCTGGACGGCGGACGTATCTCCACCGACCGTTTCTTGACCCGCCGCTCGTCGCTAACCTCGAACGGCCTTCGACCCGCTTGGATCCCAAACACAGACCTTGCAAATGCCCCACCCAGACTTCTCCGAGCGGGGCCTCGATACTAGGCAGTCGCCGGCTGCTCGTCGCCTCGAAGGGCTGGCAAACCGGTGGTGTCTCCGCGCCCACCTACACGCCCCCGACGAACGAGGACCTGGGGAATAGCCGGAGATCAAACGCGTCTCTTACTCCACGGGCGCTATCACCGCCCCGGCGGGCAGCTGGTAGCCATCGGGCAGCTGAGCGCCGAGGTCGAGCCCGAGGTCATGCAGCTTCCGCTTGACCTCGCGGAGGGACGTTCTTCCGAACGCACGCAGCTTGAGCAACTCGGGCTCGGTCTGCGTGACGAGCTGAGCGACGTAATCGATCCGAGCCGACTCGAGGCAGTTGCTCGCCCGGACCGACAGGTCGAGTTCGGACATCGGCATGTTCAGCTTGCGGATCAGCTCCTCGTCGACGCCCGCGGCCGCGGCCGCCTCGTCCGAAACCCGTTCCCGGCCGAGCTCGTGCGCCTGCACGAATATGTTCAGGTGCTTGCGGAGGATCTTGCCCGCCTCGACCAGCGCCATCTCCGGAGCGACCGTCCCGTCGGTCCATATCTCGAGGATGAGCTTGTCGTAGTTGGTCTTCTGGCCGACGCGTGTCTCCTCGACGCGGTACCTGACCCGCTGGACCGGCGAGAATAGGGCGTCGACCGGGATCAGCCCGATCTCCTGCTCCTCCTGGTTCTCGTACTGCTCGCTCGCGGGCAGGTAGCCGCGGCCCTTGCCCACGACCAGCTCCATCTCGAAGTCGACCTCGGTCGTGAGCGTGGCGATCACCAGATCCTGGTTGATGATTGTCAAAGCCGGATCGGCCTCGATCAGCTCGGCGGTGACCTCGCCCGGCCCGCGGGCCGCGAGCTTGATCGTCTTGGGTTCTTCAGAATCGAGCTGAACGATCAGGCTCTTGGCGTTCAGAACGATGTCGGTGACATCTTCCATCACCCCAGGGAGGCTCGAGAACTCGTGCTCGGCACCGGTGACCCGGACGCCGGTGACGGCCGAGCCCTCGAGCGACGACAGCAGGACACGGCGGAGGGAGTTGCCGATCGTGGTACCGAAGCCACGTTCGAACGGCTCGATGATAAAACGAGCGAAATTAGGCGACTCGAACTTCGGGTCGCTTTCGACGCGTGCCGGAAGCTCAAGACCACGCCAGCGGATGCGGGTACTCACGGGAATCCTCGTGTCTCGGCGGCCGCGGTTCGCCCGCGTGTCCCGGGTGCTCGTGCAGCCGAGGAACGCGAGAAGGTGCGAAGGGCTTCCGGCATCGGCTCCCGTGCCCGCCGCCGAAGCGACACGGTGCCTGCTCTCCGGTGCCCATCCTGTCGTGCGGCCGGCTGGTTGCTGACCGGAAACGGCCCGGCCCGGAAACGCATCGACCGGGCGGGAAAAAATTCGGGGTTGGCCTGTTACACGCGCCGCTTCTTGCGGGGACGGCAGCCGTTGTGCGGGATCGGGGTGTGGTCCTCGATCGCAGTCACGCGGATACCCGTCGACGCGAGCCCGGTCACGGCCGACTCGCGGCCGGCGCCGGTGCCCGTAATACGGACCTCGACTTCCATCATGCCCATCTTGCGGACCTTCTGGCCGCACTGCTCGCCGGCGCGGCTCGCGGCAAAGGGCGTTCCCTTGCGGGTGCCCTTGAAGCCGATGGTGCCGGCCGAGTCCCAGGCGAGTGCTTCGCCGTTGAGGTCGGTGACCGTGACGATGGTGTTGTTGTTTGTCGCCCGGACGTGGAGCACGCCCTTGGTGACATTTTTGCGGATCTTCTTCTTGGCCATAGCTTGTCCTCGGGCAGAGCCCTCTTGGCGGCTCCTTTAGCCCTTGACGCCCTTCTTGCCGGCGACCGTCTTCTTACGGCCCTTCCGCGTGCGGGCGTTGCACTTCGTGCGCTGGCCGTGTACGGGCAGGCCGCGGCGGTGGCGATCGCCGCGATAGCACTTGATATCGCGGAGCCGCTGGATGTTCTGCTGCACCTGGCGGCGGAGGGCACCCTCGACGAGGTAGTTCGAGTCGATGATTCCGTTGATCGACGCGACCTCCTGGTCGGTCAGCTCGCGGGCCTTGGTCTCGGGGTTGATCTGTGCTTCGGCGAGCAGGGCCGCGGCGTACTTGGGACCGATCCCATGGATGTACTGCAGCGAGTAGAAGATCTTCTTGTTGTCGGGGACATCAACACCGGCGAGACGAGGCACTCAGGGCTCCTTTCGGGGGCCGGTCGAGCGACCAACCCGCAGACTTCTTCGGCGGCAACGGCGGGGCGATCAGCCCTGACGCTGCTTCATCCGCGGGTCCTTCTTGTTGATCACGTACACCTTCCCGCGACGGCGGACGATCTGGCAGTCCTTCGTGCGACGCTTGACGCTCGACTTGACCTTCATGACGTGCACCTATCCCGGGCGAGGCCGCGACCACTCGCGGCGATTCGTTCTCTGGTTCCAAACAAACCCGTTCCGCCCTCTGTCGAAACGGGCCTCAACACTAGGCAACGCCGTCCGTACCGTCACGCGCAACGGTCTCAGATTGTGGCCGAACCGCGCTTAGAAAACGGTTTTGATCAGACTCGAGCACGATCATCCGCTCGACGGTCGCGCCGACACCACCCCGGACCGCGCGCGTCCAGCCATCTGAAAGCGTCTTAAACCTAACAGGTATCGTATAAATGGCGCTCGAAAGCTCGATCGCCGCGAGCTCAACCGCGAGCACAGTGCCGACCCGCAGCGGTTCGTCGTTCGTGGCCGGTCGGCCTGGGATGGGCAGTCGCGGTGCCTGGTGGAGTGATCGGCCGATCCCATGGCCGAGGTGTTCGGGGAGAAGCCGGAGCCCGGACCGGCGAGCGATTTCCTCCGCGTTGGACGCGACTTCGCTCGGGCGCGAGCCGGCAAACGGTCGGGCGAGCCAAGCGTCCATCGCCGACCGGAGCTTTGGGATGAGTTGATCGCGGCCGGGCGTGGCGCCGACGACGGTCGAGTCGGCGACGTCGGCGTGCCACCCGTCGAGGCTGAGGGCGAGGTCGACGCTGACGACGTCGCCGGCTTGGAGCGGGGTGTTCGTCGGGACGGCGTTGACGACGCGTTCGTTCACGCCGATGCACGCCGCGGCTGGGAAGGGCGGCACTCGATCGGTGCCCGACGCGTACCCGCGGAGCACGGGGACCGCGCGAGCCCGGGTCAGCCTCTCCGCGATGTGCTCGGCGAGTTCGGCCGGGACGACGCCCGGCGCGACGACGGACAGCGCCCAGTCGACGGTTTCACGCGCGAGCGTCGCGGCGGCTTCGATCGGTTCGAGGTGCGTCGCGTCGCGGGCCGGGTCAGCCGCCACGGGCGCTGCGCATCTTCGGCCCGCCCTTGCCGTCCTCACCGCCGCCGAGGAAGCCCGCATAATTACGCATCAGCAGGTTCGCCTCGACACGCTGGACGAAGTCGAGCACGACGGAGACGACAATGAGCAGGCCGGTGCCGCCGAGGAACTGCGTCACGGAGTAGTCGATGCCCAGCGCGTTCTGCGTCACGAGCGGCAGCACCGCGATCACCGCGAGGAACGCGGCACCGACATAGGTCAGCCGCTCCATCACGGTCTCGAGGTACTCGGCGGTCCGCGGGCCGGGGCGGAGGCCCGGGATGAACGAGCCGTTGTCTCGGAGCTGCTTGGAAATCTCTTCCGGATTGAACTGCACGGTGATCCAGAAGTAGCTGAAGAAGTAGGTCATCGCGATGAAGATCAGGATGTAGAGGTACTCACCCGGCGCGAGCGCACGGCTGAGCCAGACGACGGCCGACGTGAGCCAGGTGTTCTCGAACTGCTGCGACGCGAGGAGCTGCGTCTCGATACCCGAGACGATCGTGCTGGGGAAGATCAGCAGCGAGCTGGCGAAGATGATCGGCATCACACCGCCGTGGTTGACGCGGAGCGGCAGGAAGCTGCGCTGCCCACCGAAGACCTTGCGGCCGCGGGTGTGCTTGGCCTGCTGGATCGGGATGCGCCGCTGGGCGACGGTCATGAGCACCGAGCCCGCGACGACAAGCACGAACCCGCCGAGCAGCAGGAACAGCTCGGGCCAGCCGAGCGCCGTAGGGTCGGTCGGGTCGAACCCTGTAAGAACACTCGTGACGGCGCTGGGCATGCCCGCGAGGATGCCCGCGGTGATGATCATGCTGACGCCGTTGCCGATGCCGTACTTGTCGATCTGCTCGCCGAGCCACATGAGGAACACGGTGCCGGCCGTGAGCGCGGACACCGCCATGATCCACCACAGCGGCTGATTCGCCACCGACGGGTAGACCATGCCCTGACTCGTGATGAACGTCAGCCACCCGATCGACTGCATCAGGCAGAGCCCGACCGTGGCGTACCGGGTCCACTCCTGGATCTTCTGGCGGCCCGTCGGGCCCTCGTTCTGAAGATTCTTCAGGGTTGTCGAGACGGACCCGAGCAGTTGGAAGATGATCGCCGCCGAGATGTACGGCATGATGCCCAGCCCGAAGATCGTCGACTGGCTGAACGATCCGCCCGAGAAGACCGCGACGTACTGCGCGGCCCGACCCAGCGCGTTGCCCTGGCTCGCGGCGATCTCGACCGAGCGACGGAGCTCGTCGGCGTTCACGCCCGGCAGCGGGATCGCGTACCCGACGCGGTACACCGCGAGCATCCCGAGCGTGAAGAGGATCTTAGAGCGGAGCTCTTCGATCTTGAAGACGTTGACCAGGGCGCTGAACATGGCGGCTCCGTGCGTGCTCCCGAAAACGAAAGAAGCGGGACCTCCGTCTCGGGAGGCCCCGCTCGATTGTTGACCGTCTCAGCCGCGGAGGCCGGGCCGGTTCAAGACTTCTTGCCGCCCTTGCCGAACCCGGGCCGGCGGAGCTTCTTGGTCAGGTTCTTCGGGGTCTTGTCGTCCGAGTTGCGGTCGATGCCCCGGACGCGATCACGGCGGGTGCCCGACTCGTGAACGGTGCCGCCGGCGGCCTCGATCGCGGCGCGGGCCTTGGTCGAGACGCGGCCGACGTTGACCGTCAGCTTGACGCTCAGCGTGCCGGGGTTGCCGTCGCCGTCGCGGCCGAGGTCGCCCAGCACTTTGACGTCGCGGCTGGTATCACGCACCAGGCCCGCGGCGATGAGCGACTCGGCCGTGACCTCACCGCCCGACTGGAACGCCTCGTGCTCGACGATGTCGACGAGGTTGACGGTCCAGAAGTGCGTCTTGAACTGAGCGTTTGTGAAGCCGAGCTTGGGCATGCGGCGGAAGTACGGCATCTGGCCGCCCTCGTCCGCGAAGTGCTTGGAGTAGCCGCGGCGTGAGCCGGCGCCCTTGTGACCGCGGCCCGACTGCTTGCCCCAGCCCGAGCCGTGGCCGCGGCCGACGCGGCGACGCTTCTTGTACGGACCGGCAAGTGCGGTGATGTCGTGGATCATCATGGCTGGAGTCTCTTCGTTGCTCTTATCAGTCTTTGACCGGCAACGCGCGGACGCGACGCCGGCCGGTGTTTATTCAGGGGCCTTCTCGGCATTATCCTTCGCACTGTCCTGGGCGCCGTCGTTGGGGCTGGGCTCAGTCGCCGTTGCAACCCCGCCGTCCTCGGCGGCCGCCGTCTCGCCGGTGCCGTCGCTCGATGACTCAGCGGCGACCGCGGCGGGCTTGCCGACGAGCAGCTGACCGCGTGCGACCCGCTCTTCGATGTCGGTCGAGCCGAGCGTGATGCCGCGGAGTTCCTCGACCTGCTCGCGTGTGCGGAGCTGCGAGAGCCCGTTGAGCGTGGCCTTGATGAGGTTGATCTTGTTGTTCGAGCCGTAGGACTTGGTCAGGCAGTCGGTGACGCCGAGGAGTTCGAGCACGGCGCGGACGGTGCCGCCCGCGATAACACCCGTACCGGGCGAGGCGGGGATGAGCCGCACGACCGAGGCGAGGTGTCGCCCGGTGACCTCGTGCGGCAGCGTGCCACCGAGCATCGGGTACGGGTCCATCGAACGCTTGGCGTACTTCTGGGCCTTCTCGATCGCGACGGGGACTTCCTTCGCCTTCGCGTGCCCGTAGCCGACCTTGCCGCGGCGGTCGCCCACGACCACGAGGGCACCGAAGCTCATGCGGCGGCCGCCCTTGACGGTGGCCGCGGTGCGCATGATCGCCACCGTCGTTGATTCGATGTGTCCGGCCTCGTCGAGCATTTCAGCCATGTGTGATCCGTTTCTTTCCTGCGGCTCGGTCGGGTGTTCGGTGTGTTCCGTCGTCTGGGTGCTTGTCTGGGCGGGTGTCTGGGAGGGGGAGCTCGCGCGGCCGCCGGGTCCGCTAGAACTTGAGGCCGCCCTCACGCGCGGCGTCGGCGAGAACCTTCACGCGGCCGGCGTAGCGGAAGCCGCCGCGGTCGAACTGGACGCGTTCGACGCCCACCGCCTTCGCGCGTTCGGCGATCTTCTCCCCCACCGCTTTGGCGGCGTCGATGTTTCCGCCGACGCCGTTCGACGAGCCGAGGTCGACTTCTTTGTCGCGCGTCGACGCGCTGACCAGGGTCTTGCCCTCCATGTCGTCGATGACCTGGGCGTAGATGTGCTTCAGCGAGCGGTACACCGCCAGGCGGGGCTGCTCGGCCGTGCCAACCACGCGCTTTCGGATGCCGATCCGCCGGCGGGACCGACGCTTGTCTTTGAGCTTGTTGCGTTCCATGTGTCTGCTCCGTCGATCCGATCCGACCGCCCGGCGACCCCGCCGGCGGCCCCCGGGGGGCCCGCTCACGCGGGCCCGGACCATTACACCGACTTGCCCTCCTTGCGGCGGATGACCTCGTCGGTGTACTTGATGCCCTTGCCGTTGTACGGCTCGGGCTTGCGCTTCGCCCGGGCCGCGGCGGCGAACTGGCCGACCGCCTGCTTGTCCGGGCCCTCGATGCTCACGATCTGCTTCTCGACCGTCACGTTCAGACCCGGCGGAATCGGCATCATGATCGCGTTGGCGTAGCCGACCACGAGCTTGAGGTTCTGACCCTGCACCGCGGCCGTCCAACCGACGCCGACGATCTCGAGCGACTTCTTGTAGCCCTCGGTCACGCCCTTGATCATGTTGGCGACCAGGGCCCGCGTGGTGCCCCAGTAGGCCCGCGTCTGGCGGTCGCCGGCGTTGTAGCCCTCGGCGACCGAGACCACGACCGTCTTGTCGCCCTCGCCCATCGCGACCGAGACCTCCGGGCGGTGCTCGAAGCTCAGGGTGCCCTTGGGCCCCTCGACGGTGACCTTGCGGTCGGCGACGGAGATCTTCGCGCCCTTGGCGACCTCGATCGGCTTGATTCCCACGCGTGACATCGTCGTTCCTTCCCGGGTCCCTTCGCTCCCGCCGGCCGCTCTCTCGGCCCGTCTCGGGAGGGCTGGACCGACCCAGCGTCTCGTTCGGTCTACCGCGGCTCGCGGCCGCTCGCTCTGTGAAGCCTCGTTACTCGACGGTGCAGAGCAGCTCGCCGCCGACCCGCTCGCTGCGGGCCCTGCGGTCGCTCATCACGCCCCGGCTGGTCGAGACGACGGCGATGCCGAGCCCCTGCAGCGGACGCGGGATGTCGTCGACCTTCTTGTACAGTCGCCGCCCGGGCTTGGAGGCCCGGTCGATCTTGTTGATGACGTGCTCGCCGCGCGGGCCGTACCGGAGATCGATGCGGATCAGGCCCTGCCGGCCGTCCTCGATCTCGTCGTACCCGTTGATGAACCCCTCGCTCTTGAGGACCTCGCAGATGCCGAGGCAAACCTTCGAGCGCAGCACGGTGACCTGCTTGGCCTTGTTCCGGCTGGAGTTGCGGATGCGGGTGAGCATGTCCGCGATGGTGTCGCTAATGGCCATTCTTCGGGTGCTCCTGTTACCAGCTGGCCTTGCGCATGCCGGGAATCTTGCCCTCGAGCGCGAGCTCGCGGAGCTTGATGCGGCTGATGCGGAACTTGCGGTAGACGCCCCGGGCACGCCCGGTCAGCTCGCACCGACGCACGATGCGGCTGGAGAACTTCGGCGTCTTCTTCATTTTCGCGATCTGGGCGCTGCTTGCCATGGTTCGGTCCTTCTCGCTCTTATTTCTTCACGTCGGGCTTGACGAACGGCATGCCCAGCTCGCCGAGCACGAACCGGCTCAGCTCGGGGCTCGAATTTCGGAAGACGAAGTTGATATTCATGCCGTGGGTGAAGTTCACTTCCGCCATGTTGATCTCGGGGAACACGCCCTGCTCGGTCAGGCCCATCGAGTAGTTGCCCTGCCGGTCGAACGACTTGTCGTTCAGACCCCGGAAGTCCTTGATGCGGGGCGCGGCGAGGTTGATCAGCCGGTCGAGGAAGTGCCACATCCGCTCGCGGCGGATCGTGACCATCGCCGCCGAGTCGTAGCCCTCGCGGACCTTGAAGTTCGACACGCTCTTCTTGGCGGCGATCACGACGGGCTTCTGGCCGCTGACCTTGGTCAGCGTTGACAGCACCGTCTCCTTGACGTTGGTCGGCACTTTCGTGCCGTCGAGGTGTCGCCCGACCGCGACGTTGAGCACGACCTTCTCGAGCCGCGGCTGGGCCATCGGGTTCGAGATGCCGAACTGCTCGGCGACCTTGGGGCGGACCTCTTCGGCGTACGCCTTTGCCAGACGCGGCGCGGGTGCCGGGGCCAGCTCCGCGGCGTCGCCGCCCTTCTTGTTCTTGTCCTTGGCCATCGTGGTCAGCTCCCTGCCTTCGATTTCTTCGCGTCGGCTGAGCGGATCTCGCCGAGTTCCGACCCGTCGCGGACGGCGACGCGGACCTTGCTCCCGTCGCTCTTGGTCTCGAAGCGGACACGCGTGGGCTTGCCGTCGACGACCGGCGAGACGTTGGAGATGTGCAGCGGCGCCTCGATCTGGATGATCCCGCCCTGCGGGTTCGCCTGCGTCGGCTTGACGTGCTTGGTCTTTAAGTTCTTGCCCTTGACGATCACCTTGTCGTCGCTGGGCATCACGCGTGAGACCTCGCCGGTCTCGCCGCGGTGCTTGCCAGCGGTGATCATCACCTGGTCGCCCTTGCGTACGTGCATCGGCATATCACACCACCTCCGGCGCCAGCGAGACGATCTTCAAGAAGTTCTTCTCGCGGAGCTCGCGGGCCACGGGCCCGAAGATCCGCGTGCCCTTCGGGTTGCCCTCGTCGGTGATCAGCACGACCGCGTTCGTGTCGAACTTGACGTACGACCCGTCGGCCCGCCGCGTGGGTTTCTTCGTCCGGACGATGACAGCCTTGGACTTGTCGCCCGACTTTACGTCCGAGCCCGGGAGCGACTTCTTGACCGAGATCAGGACCTTGTCGCCCACGCCCGCGACCTTGCGGGTCTGGCCCGCTCGGCGCGTCGAGCCGCCGTACACGCGGATCACGTACGCGATCTTCGCGCCCGAATTGTCGGCGACCTCGCACCTGGATTCCTGCTGAAGCATTGCTCCAACCCTTCCTATCCCTGCCCGACCCGATCACGCCCACCAGAGGAGCGTGCGGCCCGGGCTCACGATCGGGCCCCTCTCAGGAGACCCGGTTGCTCTTCTCGACGACTCGCACGAGCCGCCACTGCTTTGTCTTCGAGACCGGGCGGCACTGGGCCACCTCGACGCGGTCGCCCACCGCCGACTCGTTCTGCTCGTCATGCACGTGCAGCACCGTCCGCCGGCGGATGAACTTCCCGTACTTCGGGTGCTTGGCCAGGTACGCGATGACGACCTTGCGGGTCTTGTCACGCGCGTCCGACTCCACGACGCCGATCCGGGTGCCCTTGAGCTCGGTCTGCCCCGTGTCCGCTTGTGTCTCGACTGCTGCCACGCGTTCGGTTCCTTTCCACGCCCCGTCGCCTGTCCACCGGGCCGGGACGCCTCACCTTCGATCGGGAGTCTTCGCCCGGCCCCTCTCGGCCGGACGCTCCTGTTTTCTCTCTACGACTGCTGCCCGCTGCTTTGGCCGCTGTGCTGCCCTTGGTGCTGGCCGCCCTGCTCGAGTTGCTGGCGCCCCCGTTCCCGGCGTGCCGCGGCGTTCTGCCGTCGGCTCGGGTTCGTCTCGCGGTGACGACGCATCTGCTCGGTCCGCAGCCGGGCCACGTCCTTGCGGATCTTCGAGAACAGGCTGTTGTCCTCGACCTTCTCCGTCGCCGCCTGGACGCGGAGGTTGTACAGCTTCTCGCGGAGCTTGCCCAGCTCCAGCGTGATCTCTTCCGACGAGAGCTCGCGGACTTCGGCACCGGTCATCGTTAGGCCTCCACTCGCTGCTTGATGAACCGGCACCGGACCGGCATCTTCATCGCCATGCGGGCCATCGCCGCCTTCGCACGCGACTCGGGCACGCCCGCCATCTCGTACAGCACGGTCCCGGGCTTGACCCGAGCCGCCCAGTAGTCCACGTCGGCCTTGCCCTTGCCCATGCGGGTCTCCAGCGGCTTCTTCGACACGGGCTTGTCCGGGAAGACCCGGATGAAAATCTTGCCCTGACGCTTGAGGTAGTGCTGCGCCGCGATCCGCGCCGCCTCGATCTGCCGGCCGGTGAGCCAGCAGCCCTCGAGCGCCTGCAGCCCGTAGTCGCCATAAGCGACGTAGTTCCCCTTCGTCGCCTTGCGGTCGCGGACGCGCCGGAATTCCTTCCGGAACTTCACTCGCTTGGGCATCAGTGCCATGGTCGTGCTCCTTCAGGCGGGCTCAGCGGCGGCCGCGGGCCCGGGCCTGACCGCCCGCGGCGTTCGAGGCGGTGTCGTCGGTGTCCGTCTCCGAGTAGAGACCCTTGTAGATCCAGCACTTCACGCCGATCACGCCGTAGGTCGTGATCGCCTCGCTGAACCCGTAGTCGATGTTCGCCTGCAGCGTCGACAGCGGCAGCGAGCCCATCCGAACGTCGACCTTACGGCTCATGTCGGCACCGCCGAGACGGCCGGCGATCAGGATCCGGACGCCCTTCGCGCCGTCCTGCATCACCTTCTCGGCGCGGTTCTTGATCGCTCGGCGGAAGCTCGAACGCTTCTTCAGCGCCTCCGCGACGTTCTCCGAGACCAGCTTCGCGTTCGTGTCGGGGTTCTTGATCTCGATGATCGAGATCGCGACCTTCCGGCCCGTGCGGTACTGGAGCTCCTCGGTCATCCGCTCGACCTCGGCGCCCTTGGGCCCGATCACCAGGCCCGGGCGGGCCGTCTTGATCAGGACCTTGAGCTCTTCACGCGTCCGCTCGATCAGCACGTCGCTGACCGCGGCGAACGGCGGCGTCCGGTTCAGACGCTTGTCGAGGTACTCGCGGATCTTCTGGTCCTCGACCACCAGCTCGCCGAACAGCGCCTTGGGCGCGTACCAGCGGCTCTTGTGCGTCTCGGTGACGCCCAGGCGGAACCCGTAGGGGTGCGACTTCTGTCCCATTAGCTGGCGTCTCCTTCGCCGCCGGCCGACGAATCATCGGCCTTCGATCCTGTCTTCGGGGCGGCGTCCACGACCGTTGCCACCGGCTCGTCGGCGGAGAACGCCGGGAGCTCTTCAACCTCGGTCAGCGTCTCGACCGCGATGGTGATGTGGCTGGTCTGCTTGATGATCGGGTGGGCCCGGCCGCGGTCCTTCGGGCGGAACCGCTTGATCTGCGGGCCCTCGTCCACGAAGCTGTCGCAGATCACCAGCCGCGTGATGTCGGCGTCGTTGACCTCCGCGTCGGCGATCGCGGCCTGCAGCGCCTTATAGACGTTGGTCGCGGCACGCTTGCCGCTGAACGCGAGCGTGTTGAGCGCCTCGTCGACGGCCTTCCCGCGGACCATGTCGGCGACGAGCCGCGCCTTCTGCGTGCCGCCGCGGTGGAACCGCACCATGCTCGTGAAGCGGGCGATCTCGGGCAGCGCGACGTTGAGCGCCCGCGCCATGCCGCGGATGTCCGAAGCCTTGCAGCGCGGGTGATCCCGGCCGGCGAGCCAGTTCCTGACCGCCTTCTCCGGGCGGTCGATCGCCTGCGCGAGCTGTTCGCGGTCGATCCGCACCCCGTGCATCAGCTGTTTGACTCGATCGACTCGAAGCCTCATGGCTTTCCTTTCTCAGCGGACGGTCCCGCGGCGTGGTGCCGACGGGCCGCGTCCGCGGCAGCGGCCGGACGCATCAGCGGCCCGACTTGATGCCTTCCTTCTTGTTCGTGTGTCCGCGAAAGGTCCGCGTCAGGGCGAACTCGCCGAGCTTGTGCCCGACCATGTCCTCGGTGACGTACACGTCCATGAACGCTCGCCCGTTATGCACCTGGAACGTGTGGCCGATGAACTCGGGCACGATCGTGCAGCGGCGCGACCAGGTCTTGATGGGCTTCGTCTCGCCCAGCTCGACCATCTTCTCGACCTTGCGGTACAGGCTCTCTTCAACGAAGGGGCCCTTCTTCAGGCTTCGGCTCATCGTCAGACTCCCTTACTTCACCTGCCCGTACCGCTTGCTGGTGCGGCGACGGATGATGAGCGACTGGCTCGGCTTGTTGCGATCACGCGTCCGGCCGCCCTTGGAGAGCGTGCCCGACTTGCTCACCGGGGCCCGGCCGCCCTTGGACCGGCCCTCGCCGCCGCCCAGGGGGTGGGCGTGGTGGCTCATCGCGACGCCGCGCGTCTTCGGACGACGACCGAGGTGGCGGTTCTTGCCGGCCTTGCCCAGACGACGGTTCTGGTGGTCCGTGTTGCCGACCTGGCCGACCGTCGCCTTGCACTCGAGCAGCACGCGGCGGGTCTCGCCCGACGGCAGCACCAGCGTCGCGTACCGGCCCTCGCGGTTGGTCAGCTTCGCCGACGCCCCCGCCGACCGACACATCTGCCCGCCCTTGCCGGGCTGCAGCTCGATGCAGTGCACGCTCATGCCCAGCGGGATGAACTTCAGCGGCATGCACGAGCCCACGCTCGGCTCGACCGACCCGTCGTTGCTCGACTCGACGACCATGCCGTCGGTCAGACCCACGGGGGCGAGGATGTACCGCTTGATGCCGTCCTCGTACTGAATGAGGGCGATGTTGCAGGTGCGGTTCGGGTCGTACTCGACGCCGACGACCGTGCCCTGCATGCCCGCGCGGTCCTTGCGGCGGAAGTCGATCAGGCGGTAGCGACGCTTCGCGCCGCCGCCGCGGCCGCGGGTCGTGATGATGCCCTTGTGGTTGCGGCCGCCCGACTTGGTCAGCTTGCGGAGCAGCGACTTCTCGGGGCGGTTCTTCGTGATCTCATCGAACGTGAGAACACTGGCGTTGCGTCGCCCGGGGCTGGTCGGCTTGTAAACACGGATACCCATCGTTCAGACTCCCAACTGCTCAGACCCTGCTTAGAACAGTTCGATCCGGTCGCCCTCTTTGAGGCGGACCGTGGCCTTCTTCGACACCTTCTCGTGGACGTACCCGTACCGCATGCGGCGGAGCTTGCCCTTGCGGACCTGCGTCGTCACGCCCTCGACCTTAACGCCGTAGAGCTTCTCGATCGCGTCCTTGACGTCGTCCTTGGTCGCCCGGCGGTCGACCACGAACGAGTAGCGGTTCTCTTCCATCGCCGCGGTCGACTTCTCGGTCAGCAGCGGCTTCTTGATGACGTACGTCGCTTCCATCAGCCCTCACCGCCTTCCGCGGGCGTCGCGGCCGCGGCCGGCTCCGCCTGCTGCGTCTTCTTGCCGCGCGGCGCCGCCGGCTTCTTCTCGCGGGGCTCGCCGCGGCCCATCGGGTCGATCTTGGCCGCCTTGCTCGTCTGCGAGCTCGGGCCCACGATCCACGCCTCGAGATCGCTCTTGGAGATGATCACGTAGCGGTGGTTGAGCAGCTCGAACGTGGTCATCTGGTCGAGCCGCACGACGCGGGCGTCGTCGAAGTTGCGGGCCGAAAGCGCGACGTTGGTGTTGCCCTCGTCCTCATCGTTCATCGAGGTCACAACCAGCACCGACCGATCGAGCCCGAGGCCGTTGTAGAGCTCGAGGAAGTTCTTGGTCTTGGGCGTGTCCATGGTCAGCTTGTCTATGACCTTGACCTCGCTGTCGAGCAGCTTGGCGAGCAGCGCGTTGCGGTTGGCCTTGCGGCGCATCTTCACAGGCATGTCCTTGCGGAACGCCTCGCGGTCGCGCGTCTTGCTGAAGGTCACGCCGCCGCCACGCATGATCGGCACCTTGCGGGAGCCGTGGCGGGCACGGCCGGTGCCCTTCTGCTTGTACAGCTTGCGGGTCGAGTACGCGACCTGGCCGCGGCTCTTGTTGCGGGCCGAGCCCTGGCGCAGGTTGCCGTGGTAGCGCACGTACGCCTGCTTGATCAGGTCGGGGTTGATCCCGTTGTTGATCGGGCTGGCTTCGAGGCTCTGCGTGTCGATCGACACGGAGCCGGCTTCTTGGCCCTGCATGTTGTAGACGGTGACATCCACGTGTCGTTCCTTCCCGTCCGACGCCTGCCGGATCATCGGGCCCAACTCGCCCACGACCCGGACCCTCGCCTTGCCGCCCGACGCCTGTCGACCCCGCTCGGGGGTCCGCACGACCTTCTGCCGTGCGGGCGCCGGGTCGGTGTCGACTCGGCTGTCCTTCTCGAAGCGACCGGGACCGTCCCGATCGCTCGCAACCCATGTCCTCGCCCGGCGGTTTCCAGGGTCCGCGTCCTCACGCGTGCCCCAGACCTCTCGGACCCGCCGGCGGTCGCTTCTTGGACGCCGACGGATTCTCACTCGTGCACCCGCCCGGCGAGACCCCATCGAAGGGGACCCCATCGAACGGGCTCGGCCGGACCCGGCCTGCGGTCAGCTCCCGGCCTTCTCGGCCTGCTTCACGCCCTTGCTCTTGTACAGACGCGACGACGGCCGCACCCGCACGATCCCCTTATTCGCGCCGGGTACCGGCCCCTTGACCAGCAGCAGCCCGCGCTCTTCGTCGATCCGGACCACGTCGAGGCTGCGAACGGTGACCCGCTCGTCGCCCATGTGACCCGCCATTTTCTTGCCCTTCTTGATGCGACCCGACTTGCCCGCGTTCGACGCGTGTCCGCCGATCGAGCCCGGGGAGCGGTGCTTCCGCTCGACGCCGTGGCTCGCGAGCTGGCCCTTGAAGTTGTGCCGCTTCATGCCGCCCTGGAAGCCCTTGCCCTTGCTGGTGCCGATCACATCGACATACGCGAGCGACTCAAGGTCCTTGACGGTCAGGATCTGACCGAGTTCGAACCCACCCAGGTCGTCCTCGCTGACGCGGAACTCGCCGTGGTGCTGCTTGGGGGTGGTGCCGGCCTTGACGTCGTGCTCCATCAGCGGGATGGAGGTCGCGCGAGGCTTAGCCTCGCCGTAGCCGACCTGGACCGCGGCGTAGCCGTCCTTATCAGCCGTCCGGAGCTGGGTGACCACGTTCGGACCGACCGACAGCACCGTCACCGGGACGCTGGTGCGTTCGTCGTAGACCCGGGTCATCCCGAGCTTGGTCGCAAAGAGTGTCGGGGCCATCGGCCTGCTCCTTCACCCGCCCGTCCGAAGGCGAGTCTCCGCGTCGTGCGCTGGCCCGGAGCACCCGGGCCGGCAGAGGACGTCTTGTGTAAAAAACAAGGCCCGGGTTCCCACCCGGACCTCAACAGCTGCTTACGCCTTGATTTTCACGAAGACGCCCGCGGGGACGACGAGCCGGTTGAGCGCCTCGACGGTCCGGGCGTTCGGCTCGTAGATGTCGATCACACGCTTGTGCGTGCGGATCTCGAACTGCTCGCGGCTTTTCTTGTTGACGAAGGGCGACCGCAGAACGGTGTACCGCTCCATGCGGGTCGGCAGAGGCACGGGACCACGGACACGGGCGTTCGTCCGCTTGGCGTGATCGACGATCTCGCGTGCGGAGGCGTCCAACGCCATGTGGTCGTAGGCCTCCATCCGAATGCGAATCCTGCCGCCGTTCATCGCTTCCTTCTCTGCCGCCAAAGTCGAGGGCGGCGTTGTCCGACCGACGCCGAACAGGGGGCTGTGACCCCGGCCCCTTCGAGGAAAGGGTCGCAAAGGTCCTGAAATTCATCCTGTCAACTCCGACCCACCGCCGGAGCCCCGCCATCGTGAGGAGGCCGAACAGACCCCACGGCTCACAATGACGCGAAGGGAAGGATAGACCTTCGCCCGCCCCGGTCAATGCCCGGACGTTCCGGAAATCAGCACGCGCCGGCCGTCGCGCCGATGATCTCCGCATGACCATCGACCGACTTGTCGCCGTTCGCTCCGTTCTGCTCATGATCCTCATCGGCTGTGCAGCCTCGCTGGCCGCGCTCGCCCAACCGGCCGCGGGCCAACCCGAGATGAGCGACCAGCCCCTGCTGCTCGGCGAGACGGGGCTCTCCATTCGAATTCCGATCGGAACACGGGCGCAGACCTCGCTGATCGGGGTGCAAGCTGAGGCTCGGATCGCCGGCGAGGGCGGCCACTGGCTGCTCACCGTCCGGACCGCGACCACCGCCTCCGAAGAGCTCACGGCCGTCGGGCTCGCAGAATCGACCCTGCTCGCCCTCGAACAGGCCAACGGCTATGTCGACTCGGAAGGCCAGAAAACGCTCGCCGTGATCGTTGATCCTGTGGAGGCCAGGTCGATCGGTGGGCTCGCCGGCGCCCGGTTCGTGCTGACCGCGCCGTCGGCCGTGGGCGGTGAGGACATTGTGCACGGCTACGCGTCGGCCATGATCGCGCCGCGCCGTTTCGTCGTTTTCGACCTCCGCACGCTCCGACCGCACCTCGAAGAGGCGGTCGCGGCGATGGACGCCGTGGCGGGCTCCCTGGATGTGTCTGAGTTTGCTTCCGACGACGCGTCGCGGGCCGCGGCCGTCCGGGGCGGGCGGCTCTGGTTCGGCGAGATCGACGCCGAGGTGATCGGCCGCGCGATTGAGGCGTCCGAAGAAGAGTGGCTCCGCCTTTACCGCCCGGGCGGCGACGTCTCAGGAAGCACCGCCGGCGGACAGCAGGGCGAGGACGAGGAGCTCGGGTACCAGCGCATCAAGGCGTGGCGCGGCACGCGCGACGACCTCGACGAGCGCAAGCGCGGGACCGGCCGGGCCCCCACCGGCGTCGTGGTCGAACTCGTCGCCCGGACGCTCCAGCGCGACGGCTCGGGCGGACAGCGCGTGATCGACGCTCAGAGCGTGTTCTGGATGTCCGACGACCAGAACGACGAGGCGTGGACCGTGACGCTGACCCTTCGGCCCGACGGCCCCGGGTCGAAGGCGGAAACTTGGAAGACCATCGGCGTGCGCACGGGCGATTCGATGTCGGTACACATCGAGGACCCGAGGCGTGTCACGCGGGTGATCGAGCCGCAGCTCATCGGCGAGGGGTACCTGCCGCGGGCGTTGTCGCTGCTGCTGCCGCGGATGTACGCGATCGTCGGAACCCCAGGCTCGTACGGCTTTTACGCCTACCGGTCCGACGCCGAGGCGGTCGTGCTCCGACGCGACAGCGTCCGGCTCGAGGGCGCCGTGACCGACGGCGGGCAGGCCGACGTGGTCATCGAGACGATGCTCGGGCCGCGCAAGCCCGTACAGCGGACCCGCGTGAGCCCCGAGGGATCGATCCGGTGGATCGAGCTGGCCGACGGGTCTCGCTGGGAGCCGACCTCGCTGGAACGTCTCGCGGCCCTGTGGCGGTCGAAGGGCCTGCCCCTCAACTGAGGAAACGAGCTGGCGACGCGAGCCGATCAGCTGCGGCCGTAGACGGGCACGACCGCGGACCGGGTTGTCTCGTTCATCGGCGACGCGAGGAACGCGATGGTCCGGGCGATCTCGGCGGGCGTCGGCCAGGCGTCGTGGTCGGCGTCGGGCATCGCGCTGCGGTTGGCCAGCGTATCGATCGTCGAGGGGGCGACCGCGTTGACCCAGATGCCGTCGCCGGCGAGCTCGGCCCCGAGCGCTTGGGAAAGCGCGGCGACGGCAGCCTTGCTCGCGGCATAGGCGGCGAGCCCGCCCCCGAGCTCCGGGAAGACGGCGTTGCGGGCGGCGACGTTCACGATGCGGCCGCCGCCCTGCCCCGGGCCGGCCCGCCGGATCGCCAATGCGGCCGCCCGGCAGCAGAGGTAGCAGGTCCTGGCATTGAGGCGCATGAGCTTGTCGAAGCGGTCGCCGTCGAAGTCGGCGAGCGGGCCCATGTCGAAGCCGCCCGCGATGTGGATCGATGCCCAGAGCGGGCCGTCGACCGACTGATAGAAGGATTCGACGGCCCGCTCGTCGGTCAGATCGACCCCCTCGCGGATCGAGACCCGGTCGTCGGCGGCGTGGGGGAAGCGGTCGAGCTCGGACGTGTCGAAGACGGGGATCGCGAGGCGGGCGCCGCGGTCGAGGAGTTCGGACGCGACACCCAAGCCGAGGGCCCCGGTGCCCCCGGTGAGGACGACCGTGCGATCGGCGAAATCGGCGGGGTGGGTCGGCATGGGCTGCGCTCGCTCTGCGGGAAGGGCCGGTCCGGGCGGGCCGGGGGGCTCGCCAGCGCTCGGCACGCGGGTTGTTCTCGGTCTGATGATGGACGCTACGCGCACAGAAGCAGACAGATCGCGGCACCTCTTTGCAACGGCCGTCGACGCGGGAGCGTGGGTGACCCCGCCGCTCGGGGCGTCGCAGGCGGCGGGCCTGCTGCGGGCCGGCCTGCTCGGGGGGGAGCTGCTGAGGATCGCGGCGGCCGCGGTGACCGAGCACCAGGTGCAGGACCAGAACGGGGATCAGGATCAGGCGTCGAGGCTCCGTGAGCTCTGCGCCGCGGCCCGGGGCGACGATGCGACGGGGGGTCGGGCGGCATGAACTACGGGCTGTACCTTTCTGCATCGGGCATGCTCGCTTCGACCTACCGGCAGGACGTGGCAACGAACAACCTCGCGAACATGAACACGGTGGCGTTCAAGGTCGACGTCCCGACGGTCCGCCAGCGCGACGCCGTGCGGATCGAGGACGGCCTCGCGGCGATGCCCTCGAACGAGCTGCTGGAGCGGCTCGGCGGCGGTGTGCAGCTCGCGCCCAACCACATCGACTTCTCGCAGGGCGACCTGACCTCGTCGCGCAACCCGCTCGACCTGGCGATCGACGGGCCGGGCTTCTTCGTGATGTCGCAAGGCACAAGCGGGGCCCGCGAGAGCCTGGTGCTCAGCCGCGACGGGCGGATGACGCTCTCGGCCGACGGGCGGCTCGTCAGCGCGACCAGCGGCATGAGCGTGCTGTCGACGTCGAACCAGCCGATCCGGCTCTCGCCTTCGGAGGGCCCGGTGATGATCTCGGGCGACGGGGTCGTCAAGCAGGACGGGATGGAGATCGCGCGGCTGCGCGTCGCCGACATCGCCGACCGCTCCGTGCTCAAGAAGATCGGCGAGAGCATCTTCGAGGCGAACGCGTCGACGGTCGAGAACCTGTTCCAGACCGACGCGACGGTCCGGCAGGGCTTCACCGAGGCGTCGGGCGTGAACGAGATCGCGGCGATCAACGCGATCCGGGCCGCGTCGGGCGCGGCGAGCACCAACGCCGAGATGATCCGCAACCACGACCGGCTGATGGATATGGCGATATCACGCCTCGGACGCGTGGCTTAGGACTGAGAGAGAGCAGGAGGAGACGGGTCCATGGCGCAGATCGCACTGCAGTCGGCTTCGTCAGGGCTCAGCGCCCTGAGCACGAAGCTCGACGTGATCGCGAATAACCTGGCGAACTCGAACACGGCGGGCTTCAAGGCAAGCCGGGCGAATTTCCAGGATTTGTTGTACATCGAGCGGGCCCAGCCGGGTGTGGAGAACGCCAACGGCGACCAGCGGCCGACCGGGCTGTACGTCGGCCTCGGCGTGAAAGTCTCGGGCACGCAGCAGTCGTTCTTGCAGGGCTCGCCGCTGACGACCAACCGGCAGCTCGACGTGATGATCTCGGGCCAGGGCTTCTTCCGGGTGCAGGTCGAGCCCGACCTTGGCGGGGGCACCGCCTACACCCGCGCGGGCAACTTCCCGAAGAACGCGCAGGGCGAGCTGGTGCTCGCCAACGACACGGGCCGCCGGCTCGACCCGATCATCCAGATCCCGGACGAGGCGATCAACATCGACATCCTGCAGGACGGGCGGGTGCTGGTCTCCACGCCGGGCCAGGTGGAGCCGCAGCAGGTCGGGCAGCTCGAGCTCGCATCGTTCATCAACCCCGCCGGGCTCCGGCAGGAGGGCGAGAACCTGTACACGGAGACCGCTGCGAGCGGGCCGCCCGTCGAGGGGCTGCCGGGCGAACAGGGCCGCGGCTCGCTGCAAGCGGGCTTTCTCGAGTCGTCGAACGTCGACCCAACGTACGAGCTGATCGAGCTGATCCGCACGCAGCGTGCGTTCGAGATGAACTCGCAGGCGATCCGCGCGGCCGACGAGACGCTGCGGAACATCGGGAACCTGAGGCAGTAATGATCCAACGAGCTGTTCTCTGCATCGGCGCTCTAATCGCCCTCGTCGTGGTGGGTGTATCGCCTGCGCAGAACAGCGTCTCGGTGCGGGACAGCGTTCGTGTCGTCGCCGGCGCGCCGCTCACGGTCGTCGACGTCGCGAAGGTTGAAGGCCCGGAAGCCGCTTCGATCGGGTCGATCGAGCTGGCTCCCGACGCCGCGTTGCTGCTCGGCGATACCCGGTGGCAGACCGTGACGATCGACGAGGTCCGAGCCTCCATCGACGAGCACGCAGAGCGTGGCTCGTGGGGGCTGATCCGATTCCAGGGCAAGGCGTGCAGCGTGGGCCTGACCGGCCCACGAAGGGCGAGCGTCGTTGCGAAAGCCGAGCCCAAGCCGGAAGACGAGCTGCCGCCGGGCGCGCGCGTGCGCGACTGGGTCGTCGCCCGGCTCGCCCGGACGCTCGGTGTCTCGCGCGACGACATCCGCGTGACGTTCCGCGAGGGCGATCAGGCCGTGCTGCGCCGGCCCGTGCTCGGGCGACCGGTCACGATCGTGCCGCTGGGGGCGTCGCGGACGGTGCCGGTGCGGGTGCGGATGTATGAGCCGTCGGGGGCGATCCGGGAAGATGTTGTTCGGGGCGAGATCGAGGTCCGCCGGCGGGTGCTGCGTGCGTCGCGGCGGATCGGCCGGGGCTCGGCGCTGACGCTCGCAGATATGACTGAAGAGACCGCGTGGGTGGCGGCAGACGTGAGCTCGCCCGAGCCCATCGACGCGGAGGGCGGCATCGCTCGCCGTGGGATCGAGGCCGGGTCGGTGATCCGCGTCGCCGATATCGAGCGGCCGATTCTGATCAAGCGCGGCGAGCTCGCACGGGTGCACTGCGTCAGCGGGTCTTTGGTGCTCGAGTGCGAGGCGCGGGCGCTCACGGACGGGCGGCTGGGCGAGACCATCGAGTTTGAGCCGACGCTGGGCCGGCAGAGCCGTCGCCCGGGCGGGGCGCGGTTTGCCGCGACGGTCCGCGGGTCCGGGCGGGCCGTGGTGGAAGTTGCGTCGCGGGGAAGCGGAGGCAAGGAATGACAACGCTTGCACGCGCGGCAACTGCTTGTTCTGCAATACTTGCGGTGGGCTCAGGCTTCGGTTCCGGGGTCTGCGCACAGTCGCTGTATCAGCGGCAGGGCGGGGTGCCCGTGAACGATCTGGGCGAGCCCGATCCGTCGCTTCCGCTGAGGGGCCTGAGCATGCTCGTGCTCGAGCCGCCGCCGCCGCAGACCTTCGAGCCGTATGACCTGGTCACGATCGTGGTCAACGAGTCGAGCCAGCAGACCCGCGGCCAGGTCGTCAACATCCAGAAGCGGCTGCAGGACGAGCGGACGCTCGGTGCGTTCCCCGACCCGGTCGCGCTGCTCAACGAGCAGACGCTCCAGGACCTCCGCAACGACGAGGACCTCGACCTGTTCGACTACGAGCAGGAGCAGCGCAAGCAGGCGTTCGGCGACTACGAGCGGACGGACCGGATCATCAACCGGATCACGGCGCGGGTCGTCGACGTCAAGCCCAACGGCACGCTCGTGCTCGAGGCGCGGACGACCATCCAGACCGACGAAGAGGTCCAAGAGTTCGTCCTCACGGGCATCTGCCGGACCGAGGACGTGACGACGCAGAACACGGTGCAGTCGTCGCAGATGTACGGGCTGAACATCGCGTCGAACAACCAGGGTGAGCTGCCCGACGCGATGAAGCGCGGCTGGCTCACGCGGATGCTCTCGGTCATCAACCCGTTCTGAACACAAGACCCCGACCGGCACGAGTCTTGCGGGGCAAATGGTCAATGCGGATCTCGCTTCTACCTTCGCTTCCACCTCCGCTGCTCGTTCGCGCTTCCGCGCTCGCGATGACACTGGTGCTGACGATCGTCACCGGCGCGGTGCGTGCGCAGACCGTGCAGGACTTTGCGCGTCTCGGCGGCGAAAGCGAGTCGGTCATCCAGGGGCTCGGGCTGGTGATGGGCCTGCAGGGCACGGGCGACGACGGGGAATACATCCCCATGGCCGCCCCGCTGCTGGCGATCCATGCGAACATGGGGAACCCGGTGCCTTCGATGCAAGAGCTCGAGGACACGAACTCGGTCGCGCTGGTGATGGTCATGGCCCGCGTCCCACCCGAGGGCGCGAAGGAGGGCGACGAGCTCGACGCCGAGATCATGACGATCGGCAGCTCGACATCGCTCGCCGGCGGCACGCTGTACCTCTCGCCGATGCGCGGGCCGCTGCCGGGCGACCCGGTCTACGCGTTCGCCTCGGGGCGGCTGACGCTCGAGGACAACGTCTCGACCAACGCGGTGCTTCGGCGGGGCGTGACCATGACGCGGGACGTCCGGACGGTGCTGCCACGCACGCGCATGGAGCTCCGGGTGCTGCCCGAGTACGCGTCGTTCAGCGTCGCGACCGAGCTCGCGTCGCGGATCAACCAGGAGTGGTACGGCACGACCCAGGCGTTCGGAGAGCCCGTCGCGCGGGCGGTCGACGCCCGGACGATCGATCTCGCGGTCCCCGCCGACCAGGCGTCGGACATCCCGGCGTTCCTCGCGGACATCCTCGCAACGCCGGTCAACGCCGGGTCGCTGCGGCTGCCTGCGACGGTCCGCGTGAACCGCGTGACCGGGGCGATTATCGCGACGGCGGACGTCACCATCGGGGCGGTCGCGATCACGCACAAAGACCTGGTCATCACGACGACCGTGCCGGAGCCCGTTCCAACACGGGTCAGTCCGCTCGTCGAACGATCGAACTGGGCGAGCGTGGGCACGGGGCTCGAGGGCCCCGAGACGGCGCGGCTCGCCGACCTGACGCAGGCGTTCGAGCAGCTCGATGTGCCCGCCGCCGAGCGCGTCGAGATCCTCCAGATGCTGCACCGGACGGGCCGCCTGCACGCGCGGCTGGTCATCGAGGGGTCCGATCAATGACCGTGCATTCGACGACGACGCCCGCGCTGCCCGCCTCGCTGATCCGACCGACCGACGTCGGCCGGCCCGAGCTGTCCCCGGCGAGCGACGCGACCGACTTTGAGACGCAGGCGCGCCGGGCGGCGGAAAAGCTGGTCGCCCAGACGCTCGTGATGCCGGTGCTGCGTCAAATACGCGAGTCGAACGAGGCCGCCGAGCCCTTCGCGCCGAGCGAGGGCGAGAAGCAATTCGGGGCGCTGTTCGACCAGCGAATCGCCGACGACCTGGTGCGGGCCGCGGGCTTCCCGCTGGTCGACCGCTTGGCACGCGATCTGCTGCGTGATCAGGTCATGGAAGCGTCCGCCGGCGGCACACCCGCGCCGACAGCCCTGATTGGATCACCCTCCGGAGGTGCGGAATGAGCCTGAAACTGCGCCGCGATCCGGTGTCCGTGCCGGCCACCGAAGACCGCGAGCTGACGACGTCGGCCGAAGCACTCACGCTGGTGCTGGACGCGTTGTGCCGCGAGCAGGAACACCTGCTAGAGCTGTGCGAGGCGCACGAGCGGGCGATCCGAGCAGCCGATTCGTCGGAGATGGCGCGGGTCTCGGCCGAGCGGGGTCGCGTCGTGGGCCAGATCGGGGCGCTGGAAGAACGTCGCCGGGTCTGCGTGCGTCCGTGGGCGGCCCAGCGTGTGGCGACCGTGGCGGCGATGGCGGCGTGGCTGCCCGCCGAGGTGTCTGAGCCGCTGCTGCGGGCCGCAACGACGCTGCGCGGGCTGATCGTCCGTGTGCGCGAGCGCCACGGCGCGATCGCCGATCTTTCGCGACGTGTGGGCGACCACCTGAGCGGCGTGACGCGGGCCGTGGCGCGGGCCGCGTCGGGCCATGGCGGCTACTCGCGCTTCGGGCAGGCGGTCGGCGCCGCGGGGCCCGTCAGCACCCTGGATGTCAGGAGGTAGACGATGGGCCTCGGGGACGCGATCCAGATCGGGCGCTCGGCGCTGTCGGCGGCGCAGCTGGGCATCCAGACAGCGAGCAACAACCTCGCCAACTCCGCCACGCCCGGCTACAGCCGTCGCACGCTTGACCTCCGATCGGTCCCCGGTGGTGCGAACACCGGTTCGGGCCAGATCGGGCTGGGTGTTGAGGTCGGGTCGATCCGTCGCGTCGTCGACGAATCGATCCTGACCCGGATCAACCAGGCCGCGGGCGACGAGTCGGCCGCGCAGGTCCGCAGCGACATCCTCGCCGAGATCGAAGCGAACATCAACGAACTGACCGACCAGGACCTGTCGTCCGAGCTCGGCGCTTTCTTCAGCGTCTGGAGCGAGCTGGCGAACGGCTCGGATACCCAGGCGATCGTTATCGAGCAGGGTGAGCGGCTCGCCGGCGTGCTCGAGCGGTCTCGGGAGGACCTCGTGCGGCAGCGTTCGGCGCTCGACGACCGGCTCGACTCGGAGATCGATCGGCTCAACGAACTGACCGCCCAGATCGGCACGGTCAACCGGACGATCGCCGAGACCGAGCTGACGGGGAACGAGGCGAACTCGCTGCGCGACCAGCGCGACCAGCTCGTCCGCGAGCTGTCGTCGCTCGCCGACGTGACCGCGGTGCCGCGGGAATCGGGCGGGCTGGACATTCTGATCGGGTCGACCCCGATCGTCCAGGGCTCTCGGATCCGCGAGGCCGAGATCCGCCGTGAGACGCGGAACGGCTCGCTCGAGATCTCGCTCCGCGTGAAAGAGGACGGCACGACGCTGCCCGCGACGTCGGGCACGATCGGCGAACTGCTGAGCGGTCGCGAGACGCTCATCGACGCGACCATCGAAGACCTCGATTCGATCGCCGCGGCCCTCATCTTTGAGGTCAACCGGCTGCACTCGACGGGCGTCAACCCGCAGGGGCTCACGCTGATCGAGGGCACCCGGTCTCTTGGCGTGGGCGACCGGACGCGGCCGCTCAACGACCCCACGAATGCCACGCTCGCCGCGCTTCCGTTCAACGCTGTCAACGGCGGGTTCAGCGTGGTCGTCCGCGACCCGGGCACGGGCTCGACCACGACGACCCGGATCGACATCGACCTGGACGGGATCGATGCGGCGGGCAACACGGGGATCACCGACGATACATCTCTGGACGACATCCGCGCACAGCTCGACGCCGTCGCGGGACTCACCGCGACGATCACCAGCGACGGGCGGCTGTCGATCCGCGCGGCAGACGGGCTCGAGTTCAACCTGACCGACGACACATCGGGGGCGCTCGCCGTGCTCGGGGTCAACGGCTATTTCCAGGGCAGCGACGCGAGCGACATCCGCGTGGAGCAGCGGCTGCTCGACAACCCGACGCAGCTCGCGACGGGCTCGCTCGACCGCGAGCAGAACTTCGTCGAGAACGGGACGTCCCTGGCGATCGCCGGCCTTCAGGACGGGACCGTGGACATGCTCAATGGGCGGTCGATCGGCGCGTTCTGGCGAGACCGGGTGCAGTCGATCGGCGGGCAGGCGTCGTCGGCGCAGGGCGAGCTCGCTTCACTGACCGCGGTCCGCGAATCACTCGACGCCCAGCGGCTCGGGCTCAGCGGCGTCAACGAGGACGAGGAGGCTCTCAACCTCCTCGCGTTCCAGCGGCAGTTCCAGGGCGCCGCCCGCGTGATCTCTACAGCGGACGAGCTGCTCAACGAGCTGCTCGAGCTCGTGTAATGCCCGGCAGAAGGAAGGCGACCGCGTGAGCAGCATCCCATCGAACATCGGGCGGACCTCGAGCCTGCTGATCAGCTCGATCCAGCTGAACAACCTCACGCGGACGAACCTCGACCTTTTCGAGGTGCAGGCGCAGCTTTCGACCGGGCGGTCCGTGATCCGCCCGAGCGACGACGCGGCCAAGGCGTCGACCATCGGCGTGCTCGACGACCGGATCGAGCGGTCGGCACAAGTGCTCCGCAACCTCGACCAGGCCGACACGCGGTACGCCGCAATCGAGACAGCGCTCTCCGAGGCGAACGACCTGCTGCTCGAGGCGCAAACGATCGCGTCGGAGGAGGTCGGGCTTGGCTCGACCGCTGAGAGCCGGGCGGCCCGCGCCCTGGTCGTCCGCTCTCAGATCGACGGGCTGCTCGACGTGGTGAACACGACGCAGGACGGCGACTACCTCTTCGGTGGGAGCCGGCTGTCATCGCCGCCGTTCGAGAGCTTCGGCACGGGCGTCCGCTATGTCGGCGAGACCGACCGGCTGACGGCCGACCTGAACCTCGGCTCGTCTACCCCGGTCACACTCTCTGGCGCACAGGCGATCGGCGACGATCTCGCCCGCGTGCTCGGAACAGTCGACCTCGACCCCGACCTTACGCCGCAGACCCGGCTCTCTGACCTGCAGGCACCCGGCGGGGGGCCCGTGTCGCTGGGAGAGATCACGTTCCGTGTTGGGGCGGGCGCCCAGGCGACCATCGATCTGACGGGCGCCGAAACGGTTGACGACGTCGCGGCACGGCTGACCAACGCGATCCGTGAGTACGAAGCAACGAACAACGTCACGGTCCTCGGGCCGGGTGGCGTGGGCGTCGCCGGAAAGTCGCTCTCGATCGATGTGGCCGGGGCGTCCCCAGGGGCCGTCCGCTTCCAGAACGTGGGGGTCGCCCGCGTCGCGACCGACCTGGGTCTGGCCGCCCCACCGCCGACGTCCGTGGTCACTGTCGTTGCGCCCGTCGAGTTCACCCCCATCTCGGCGACCGGGCTCACGCTCGAGCCCCGCGTGACTCTGGAAACGCCGGTGGCGGCGCTCGCGGGCGTCGGAGCGCCGCTGGGATCGGTGCGGATCTCCAACGCCGGTGAGTCCGCGGTCATCGACCTGTCGACCGCGGCGACGATCGAGGAAGTCAAGTCTGCGATCGAGGGGGCCGGGCTGGGCGTCCGCGTCGAGATCAACGCCGCCGGCGACGGGCTGAACATCGCCAACCAGGTCGCGACCGCCCCCGACGACGGGCTCTCGATCGAGGAGGTCCCGGGCGGCCCGAGCACGGCGACGCTCCTGGGCATCCGGACCTTGTCTGCTGACACTCGGCTCGACGCGTTCAACGACGGACGCGGTGTCTCGATCGTCAGCGGCAGCACCGACCCGGTCACCGGTCTGCCCGACCCCGATCGTGACGTCGACTTCGTCGTGACACTCGGCGACGGGACGTCGTTCCCGGTCGACCTCCTGCCGCAGGACGCGTCGACGGTGGGCACGCTGGTGACGCGGATCAACGCGGCGGCGGCGGCCGCGGGCGTGGCGGTGCCCGCGGACTTCGAGGCGGGGCTGACCGACGGGCCCAACGGCATCGCGCTGCGTCAGAGCGGCGCTTTCGCGGGTTCGATCTCCATCGAGCGGCAGAACAACTCGCCCGCGGCCGAGCAGCTCGGGCTGCTCGAGGGCACATACGACGCCGCGAGCGCAACTTTGACCGGCACGGACCGCGCGAAAGTGGTCGTGGACTCGCTGTTTTCGCGTCTTTTAGGGCTCGAGCGTGCGCTGAACGACAACGACACGTCTGGCATCACGTTCGCTGGAGAGAAGTTGGATGGGGTTGTCGATCGCGTGTCGGAATCACGCGCGTTGGTCGGCGGCTTCTCACGCCGAACGCAGTCGGCGGTCCGGCGCGAGGAGGACCTGCTGCTCATCGACGAGCAGGTCCGCTCCGAGCTCCGCGACCTCGACTTCGCCGAGGGAGCCACGAGGCTCACGCAGCTGCAGACGCAGCTGCAGGCCGGGCTTCAGACCTCGGCGATCACGCAGCAGCTCACGCTGCTGAACTTCCTGGGCTAGCGAGAGCTGGCCCGACCCAGCCCGGGCGGGAGCCCGGCGCGAGCGGGATTGGATGACAGGCGCCCCGCGGCTCGACGCGCGGGGAACGACCGGAGGTCACCCGGCATCGGAGGCCGGATACGCCAGGACCGTCGAGGGACACGGGGCACGACCCATGCAAGTCCAGACCACCCGCTTCGGCCCGGTGGAGATCGCGGAGGACCGCGTGATCCGCTTCCCGAAGACCCTGCTCGGGTTTCCCGGCAAGGAGCGCTTCTGCCTCCTGCAGCCGGGCGACGACGCGCTGTTCTTCTGGCTCCAGTCGCTCGACGACCCGGAGCTGGCGTTCGT
Source organism: Planctomycetota bacterium (assembly GCA_039815285.1). Lineage (GTDB taxonomy): Bacteria > Planctomycetota > Phycisphaerae > Phycisphaerales > UBA1924 > JBCBZP01. The sequence continues at coordinate 21,768 of JBCBZP010000008.1, read as the reverse complement.
CGTGACCGACCCCACGCTGTTCTACAAGGAGTACAGCGTGCCGATCCGCAAGGAGCAGATGTCACAGCTCGGGCTCGCCAAGCTCGAGGACGCCCAGGTGTTCGTGATCGTCAACAAGATCGGGCAGCAGCTCACGGGCAACCTCCAGGGGCCGCTCGTGATCAACACGCTCGACAAGGTCGGCGAGCAGCTCGTGCTCGCCGACAAGCAGTGGACCACACGGCAGCCGCTGATGGAGGTCGGGTCCGAATCCGGTGCGGGCTCCGGCTCGGGAACAGGGTCGTCACCGCCCCGCGCGGCGGCGTCTGCCTAGACGCCAGGCGTCCGTCGTCCCGGGGGCTTCGCCCCACGCCCGGGACGGTCTTTGCCGGGGCCTGAGAACGGTCTTTTTCACGCTCGGGCTCGAGCGCCACCCGGCGTTCGCCCGGACGGTTCGGAGCGAAGGAGTTCACCGATGCTGGTGCTCTCGAGACAGCGCGACGAGACGATCATGATCGGCGATAACGTCGAGATCACGATCGTCGACATCCGGGGCGACAAGGTGCGCCTCGGGATCAACGCGCCCACCGCAGTCGCCGTACACCGCAAGGAGGTGTACCTGGCGATCCAGAGGGAAAACGAAGAAGCGTCCCGGCTCGCGGGCGCCTTCGACGGCGGGTCCGTGCGGCCCGTCACCACCCCCGACGCCGAGCGCGTCCGGCAGAAGACGGCGAAGCTCGCCGCCCAGACGCCGGGCACGCCCCCACAGAACACATCGATCCCGGGCGCGGCCCGGGCGGTTCCCACGAGCGCGGCCAGCGCCCGATCGCACACCTGACCCCAGGACAGTCACGGAGGATTGCACATGGGTCGGATTAACTCCAACGTGCCCAGCCTGATCGCGAGGAATAACCTCGACCGCGCCGGGCAGGACCTGAACCTACGGCTCGAACGGCTCGCGACCGGGCTGCGCATCAACCGCGGTCGTGACGACCCGGCCGGGCTCATCATCTCCGAGCGGCTCCGCTCGGAGATCAACGGCGTCGAGGCCGGCATCCGCAACGCCGAGCGGGCGTCCTCGGTGATCGCCACGACCGAGTCGTCCCTCGCCGAGGTCAACGAGCTGCTCAACTCGATCAAGGGCCTCATCGTCGAGTCGGCCAACACCGGTGCTAACTCCGAGGAGGAGCGGCGGGCGAACCAGCTCCAGATCAACTCGGCGATCGACTCGATCACACGCATCGCGAACACCGCGAGCTTCGGCGGGCTCAACCTGCTCAACGGCGACCTCGACTACACCACCTCGGGGCAGGTCACAAGCCAGATCGCCCGAGTCGATGTCACCGGCGCCACCCTGATCGACCAGGCATCGCTCCAGGTCACGACCGAGGTGCTCACCTCCGCGCAGACCGCCGGGATCTACCTCTCGGCACGCAGCGCGGGGTTCACGTCCGCCGGGGTGATCGAAAACGCGGCGACGCTCCGGATCCGAGGGTCGCTCGGGGTCACGACGATCAACATCGCCTCCTCCGTCACGTTTACGGACCTCGTGAACACCGTGAACAACCTGACCACCGTGACAGGGGTCTCGGCCTCACTCGTCAACGGCGGCGCAGCCTCGGGTATTGTCTTTAACTCAACAGAATATGGGGCCGACGAGTTTGTCTCGGTCGAACGCATCGATGATCCCGTGGGCGGCAACCCTGACCCGTTCGACTTCCTGCGGCTCGCCGAAGGGCAATCGGTACCCGCCGCCGCCGCCACGTGGACGGGCGGTACCTTCGTCTCGGCGACGCGGGACACCGGACGCGATACACAGGCGCTCATCAACGGCACCGTTGCGACAGGCGACGGGCTCAATATCTCGATCAACACGTCCACGCTTTCTGTCTCGCTGCTGCTCGATGAGACTTTCGCGATCACCCCAGATGGGACAACGACCTCGTTCGACATCACCGGCGGGGGGGCGCTCTTCCAGCTCGGCCCGGACGTCTCCGCTCTCCAGCAGTCAAGCATCGGCGTCCGGTCGATCGCATCCGAGCTGCTCGGCGGCACACTGGTCGGCGGCGAGCTCAACTTCTTGTCGTCCCTGAAAGAAGGGCAGCCCAACGACATCCGCAACAGCGTGTCGGCGAGCGACTTCTCAGCCGCCAACGCGATCATCGATCAATCGATCGATGACATCACGATCCTGCGAGGCCGACTCGGTGCCTTCGAGCGGAACACGCTGCAGACGAACGTCCGATCGCTCCAGGCGTCGTTCGAGAACCTGTCGGCCAGCTCCAGCGTGATCCGCGACGCCGACTTCGCACTGGAGACCAGCGCGCTGACCCGGGCCCAGACGCTATCGGCTGCGAGCCAGAGCACGCTGGCGCTGGCGAACCAGCAGGCGGGAAGCGTCCTGCAGCTCCTGGGCTAACCGCCGCGATCGCCGAACGCGCCCGCCGCGGTAGGAACGCCTCCGACTTCTCCAACCCCCGGCCTCTCCAACCTCCGACCTCTCCAACCCCCGGCCTCGCTGGGGGTTGTTTCATTGCAGGTCCGAGAAAATCACGGGCTCAGCGGCTCCAGAGAAATGCGAGGCCCGCCGGGTCGAGAGAAGTTGGTCCTCGGGCTCAATCGGGGGGTCGAGAGGGTCGATGTCCGAGTCGCCCCGGGTCGGATCGGAAAGCCGTCGGGAGCAATGGGCCGGGACGGATCCCGGCACGACGCGTACGCCGCCCGACGGTACCGGCGGCACTGATCTGGGAACCCTCAGTCGTTCACGGAGGACATCATGAGTCGCATTAACACGAACGTTTCCTCGCTCGTCGCACAGCGGGTGCTCGGGCAGAACAACCAGGCATTGAACGTCTCGCTCGAACGCCTGTCGACGGGTGTCGCGATCAACCGCGGTAAGGACAATCCCGCCGGCCTCATCGCCAGCGAGAACCTGCGGAAGGACCTGACGGCCCTGAACGCGGCCGTGAGCAACTCTGAGCGTGCCGAGCGGGTGGTCAACATCGCCGAAGGCGGCCTCGCCGAGGTTTCCAACCTGCTCAACGAGCTGCAGGGTCTTGTCACACTGACCGCGAACGACGCCGGCTTGTCCGATGCTGAGAAGGAAGCGAACCAGCTCCAGATCGACTCGATCCTCCAGACCGTTGACCGGATCTCTGGCTCGACCTCATTCCAAGGGACCCAGCTGCTCAATGGGAACTTTGATTTCCAGGTCTCGGGCCAAGACGACGGCATCGCCGACCTTCAGGTCAACGGTGCGAAGTTTGCAGGCGATTCGCTCGAGATCGACGTTACCGTCACCCAGTCGGCCCAGCGAGCCGGCGTGGCGCTGACACTCTCGGCTGGCGCCACGGCGCTCGCGCTCAGTGCCCCGGCCAACTCGTTGGTAATCGAACTCCAGGGCTCACTCGGCACGCGACGGTTCGAGTTTTCCGATGCTACGTCGCTCGCCGATGCCGCCGCGACGATCAACACCTTCTCCGACGTGACCGGCGTCTCCGCGGTCGCCTCGGGCAGCGTTCTGCGTGCCGAGTCGACCTCCTTCGGCGCCGACGAGTTCGTCTCACTTAGCGTAGTCGAGGACGGGGGCATCGCCGCGTCCGCCGAGATCGACACGTTCGACGCAGACAACTTCAACGCCCTCGCCGGCTCGGGCGCGGCCATCAACACCCTCGAGGGCGGCGGAGCGACACGTGACTTCGGGCAGGACATCGGCGTGAGCGTCAACGGTATTGGCGCTGTCACCTCGGGCAAGACCGCCCGGGTTGACACCGACTTCCTCTCGGTCGAGCTGACGGTCGCGGATTCGGACACCGGCACGCTCGGCCTCGTGGGAACCAACCGGTCGTTCATCATCACGGGTGGCGGCGCGACGTTCCAGATCGGGTCAAACGTCGACATCGCCAACCAGACGTCGATCGGCATCGCCGATACGTCGACGCGGAACCTGGGGTCGAACACCGCGGGCGGCTTCCTCAGCGACCTCGCCGGCGGTGAAGCCGCGAACGTCAGCGACTCGTCGGGCGACTCCAACCTCGCCCAGAAGATCGTCTCCGCGGCGATCGAGCAGGTCTCCTCGCTGCGAGGGCGACTTGGTGCGTTCCAGCGGAACACCCTGACGTCGAACATCCAATCGCTCGGCGTGACGATCGAGAACACCGCGGCCGCGAACTCGGTCATCCGTGATACGGACTTCGCCGCCGAGACCGCGTCGCTGACCCGAAGCCAGATCCTGGCTCAGGCCGCGACCAACTCGCTGCAGCTTGCGAACTCGCAGCCGCAGAACGCGTTGGCACTGCTCGGCTAATCGAGCGGCCCAACGGGCTCAGAACAAACAACCGCCCCGGTCTCTTCGAGAGGCCGGGGCGGTTTTCGTTTGCGGCGGTCAGGGCGACGCGGCTGAGCCGTTCAGGCTTCCTTGGCCCGCGAGATGTACGCGCCGTCATCCGTCGAGACCTTGATCGTCTCGCCGTTGACGATGAAGGGCGGCACCTTGGTCTTCAGACCGGTTTCGAGCTCGGCCTCCTTGAGCTGGTTCGTGACCGTCGCGCCCTTGATGCCGGGCGGGGTGTCGGTGACCTCGAGCTCGACCGCCGCGGGCAGCTCGAGCGACACGGGCGTGCCCTCGTGGTGCAGCACGGTGCAGACCGAGTTCGGGCGTAGATAGAGGAGCGAGTCACCGAGGATGCCCTCGGGGATCGTCCGCTGGTCAAAGTCTTCCTGATCCATGAACACCGCCCCATCGGCGTCGGAATACAGGTACTCCATATCCCGCCGGTCAAGGGTCGCGCCGTCGACGTTGTCTGAAGAGCCGAACCGGCGTTCGGCGGTCCCGGAGCCATCCACGCCCCGCATCTTCGCCTGCACGTAGGCGGGCCCCTTCCCAGGCTTCGTGTGCTCGGTCTTCATGACAACGTAGAGCTTGCCGTCGAGGTTGATCGCGACGCCGGGCTTGAGTTCCGTGGCCTTCATCGGGGTCTCCGCGGGATGTCGGGGGGTGGGCGAACAAACACCCGTCGGGGACAGACATCCCGGCGGGATCGATACTAGGCTGGGCTGGAATTGAGACCGGGAACGCCCAGCGGGGGGCGAGCCTCGCCGAAGCGGTCGTGCACGGAGGACACGCGGATGAACGATGGAGGACGTGCGATCTCACGCCGGGCGTTCGCGTCGGGGGCGCTGTTGGTTGCCGCGGGATCGGCGGCGGGGTGGACAAGCGGGTGGGCCCCGCGTGCGTCACACGCGGCGGGCCGACGGCGGGCAACCGCGCTCCCCTGGACACCGATCCGGGACGGCGCGGCCTATGTGACCGACCCGGTGTTGGTCCCGGGTGGGAACGTCCTGGCGGTGCCGGGCGAGAGCGGGACGTTCGTCGTGGACGCGAAGTTCGCGTGGCTCGCCGGCTCGATCCGAGCCGACGCCGAGAGCCTCAGCCCGACCGGCCGCGTCGCGCTCATGAACACCCACCACCACGCCGACCACACCTCCGGCAACTGGGCGATCGGTTCCGACGCGCTCGGGGTCCTCAGCCCGGTCTTGGCGCACGCGAACGCGGCGAGGCGCATCGCCGAGCAGCACGCCCGCTACATCTCGGACGCCGACAGCGCCGTCCGTGCGGCGACCGACGCGGCACTCGGCGACGAGGTCATCGCCGCAGCCCAGACCGCGGCGGAGAAGACACGGTCGCTCTCGGCCGACGCGTGGGCCCCCTCGCGCGAGCTTACGAGCCCGAGGACCGAGGTCGAGTTCGGGGGCAACAGCTACCGCGTGCATCACTTCGGGGCCGGCCACACCGACGGCGACCTGGTCTTCCACGCGCCAGACCTCAACGTGGTGCACACGGGCGACCTGGTCTTCAACGGGCTGTACCCCTTCTGTGATCAGACCGGCGGCGTGAGCCTGCGCGGATGGATCGGGTCACTCTGGAAGGCGTACGAGCTGTGCGACGCCGGGACGATCGTCGTTCCCGGGCACGGGCCGATCGGAACACGCGGGCTCCTTCGGACACAGGCCGACTTCCACGAGCGGCTGCTCGACGCGGTCGCGTCCGATCAGGACGCGGGCGTCTCCCGGGCCGACGCGACGGCCAAGACGTATCCCTTCATGGAAGGACTTGGGTTCGAGCAGATCCGGCCGATCTGCATCGGTGCCGCGTATGACGAAGTCGCACGAGCACGCTGAGCACGCGCACGTCCGAGCGGGCCGCGACCTCTACACCTTCATTCGCAGCCGCCGGTGAACAGTCGGAGCCAAGCGTTGTAATCCGAGCGGTCGAGCTTGCCGTCGATGTTGACATCAGCCCGAAGGTCGCCCGCCTCGTACCGGGCGAGCCACGCATCGAGATCTTCAGGCCCGAGCCGGCCGTCGCCGTTCTGATCGGCGGGCAGCGGGGTTCCAAAGTCGGCCACCAGCATCAGGTGGTCGCTGCCCGTCGAGTCGGCGGGCATGAGCGCGGGCGTGGACGACTCGATGGTGTCCGAGTCGAGGCGGGCCGTATCGATCACGAACCCGTTGCGGCGTCCGAGGTCGTCGGTGTGAACGACCAAGTCGAGCCGGCCAGGCCAGAAGCTGCCGGGCCGCCCGTCGTTGAACCGCCACGTGATCGCGTCGCGGCCGCCCAGATCGAGCAGCGGCCAATCCGAGAAGCCCGCCTGAGCGAGCACGTCGAGCGGCTCGAAAGAACCGACAAGGTTGTAGTCGCCGATCACAACGACCGCGGCGTCGGCGTACGGCTCGAGGTCCGGCCCGAGCTCACCCGCACGCAGGTCGGCAACCTGCTGGACCACCCCCTGGCTCGCCATGATCCGTGATTGGTCCTGCCCGTCGCCGGCGATGCCGCAGCAGGCCGGGTGGAAGGAGTACACAACGACCGGCCGCCCGGGCAGCAGCACGACGGCGGCGTTCGCCTCGGGGATCTTCGGCAGCGGGACGAGCGGGTACCGCGACGCAACGACATCATCGGAACCGTGGGTGTACCACGCGGCGCCGTCGCCGAACGGGTCGAGCTGCTCAAGCACGTCGCCCACGTTCCGACCCGCGACGGGGATGTTGACCTGCTCCTGAAACGCGTAGACATCGGCGCGGGCGGCCGCAACGAGCCGTCGCAGCCGCTGGGCGACCTCCGGATCGCCCGTGAGCCCGCCGCGCAGCGTGTTGAGGCTCGCGACACGGAACTCCGTGCAGGCGAAGCGTCCCGGGGTCCGAAACGCGGTCGTCTCCGCCGGAACGTCGAGCACGACGGTCACGCTCTCGCTCGTATCGGATCCTGTCAAACGGACCGAGACCGACGAACCGGGATCGACACCGACCGGGGCTGCTCCGAGGTCAACCCGGATCTCGTAGTCCGTCGAAGCGGGCGTCGGAAGGGACGCGTAGTCGATCTGCGTCCAGACGAGACGCTCGGATTCCGTGCCCGCCTCGCCGCTCCGAACGAGTGTCGGGTCACGGTCTCCGAGGGCAAGGTCGAGCATGCCGCCGTCGGGCAGCTCGAAGATCAGACCGACACCCGAGCCGATCGCATCGGCGGCCTGGATGTTGTACGGCTCGGTGAAGCTGAGCCGCACATAGACGACGGTGCCCGCCGTGGTCACGTCGAGCCGCGTCAGGTCGAACAGCCCGGTCGCGTCGCCGACCGGGTCGACAATCGAGGCATCCGCGTCCAACCAATCCGAAAACTCGCCGTCGATCACCACTCGCGGCTGAGCCTCAGCGGCCCACGACGCGGACGCCAGAAGAAAACTCGCAACGATACGGTCGAACCGGTTCATGGCAGCCTTTCGTGTGGTCGTACTCGTCTCAAGAAAAGCATATCGATCTCGGTTGGGCCGATCCGCCACGCCACTCGACGACGAGTACGCTACGAACGCCGTGTTTTTGAGGAGATCCGAGATGCCCAATGTCGTCGTTGTGTACCACTCCGGGTTCGGTCACACCGAGGTGCTCGCCGAGCGGATCGCCGCGGGCGCCGCGGCGGTGGACGGCGTGGAGGCGAGCCTGATCCCCGTCGCCGACCTGCCCGACCCCGCGGCGGACCGCTCGCTCGGCGGCCGTTGGCCCGAGCTCGACGCCGCCGACGCGATCGTCTTCGGCAGCCCGACCTACATGGGCTCGGTCAGCGCCGGGCTCAAGCGCGTGCTCGAGGCGTCCAGCGGCACCTGGTTCCAGCAGACCTGGAAGGACAAGCTCGCCGGCGGGTTTACCAACGGCGGCTCGTTCTCGGGCGACAAGCTCAACGCCCTCCAAGACATCCAGCAGTTCTGCATGCAGCACAGCATGATCTGGGTCTCGCTCGGCCTGCTGCCGGGCAAGCGCGGGCCCGACGACATCAACCGCATCGGCGCCACCACCGGCGTCATGGGCACCTCCGACAACGAGTCCCCCACCGTCACCCCGCCCGAGGGCGACCGCAAGACCGCCGAGCTCTACGGCCAGCGCATCGCCGAAGCCTGCGTGCGGTGGTCGGAAGACTGACCCCACCCGGGGCGGCGGCGGTACGCTGGTCTCTATGAACCACCGACCGATGCGTTTTCCTGCCGCCACACTCGCAGCCGCGCTTGCCGCAGTCCTCGCGCTGCTCGCGGCCCCGTGCCCCGCGCAGTCGCCCGATGACGTGCTCGACACGCTCCACCGCGCCGCGGCCGAAGCAGACGGCGAGACCTACTTCTCACTCTTTTCGGGCGACGCGACGTTCCTCGGCACCGACCGCCGCGAGCGGTGGACCTTCGACGAGTTTGAGACCCGCTACAAGCCCTTCATGGCCCGCGGGCTCGGCTGGACCTACCGGGTCCGCGACCGCGACCTGCGCGTCGAGGGCGACGTCGCCTGGTTCGACGAGACGCTCTGGAACACCGACTACGGCCACTGCCGCGGGTCGGGCGTGCTCACCAAGACCGACCGCGGCTGGAAGATCCGACAGTACAACCTGACCTTCCCCGTGCCGAACGAGGCGTCGGCGGAGATCGTCGAGCGGAGCCTCGTCGACGACTCGACGCGGCTCCGCGTGCTCACCTTCAACATCCGCACGGACACGCCGCGCGACGGCACGAACGCGTGGCCCGAGCGGGCGGACGCCGCGCTCTCGCTCGTGCGCAAGACCGCACCCGACGTGCTCGGCGTCCAGGAGGCGACCTGGCCGCAGCTCGAAGCCCTCGAGGACGCCCTGCCCGGCTACGCGTGGGTCGGGGTCGACCGCCGCACCGGCAAGGTCCGCGGCGGCGGCGACGAGTACGCCCCGATCTTCTACCTCGACGACCGGTTCGACCTCGCCGACGCCGGAACCTTCTGGCTCTCGCCCACGCCCGAAGCCACCGGGTCGACCGGCTACGGCAACTCGATCCCCCGGATTGTCACGTGGGCCGAGCTGCTCGACCCACGCCGCGACGAGACGCTGCTCGTGGTCAACACGCACTTCGACCACAAGTCGGGCGAGAGCCGGCAGCAATCGAGCGAGCAGATCCGCGCGTGGGTCGAGTCGCGGCTCGCGGCGGGCGACGTCGACGACGCGGTCGTCCTCGGCGACTTCAACACCGACGCCGGCTCCGACGAGACCGCCGCCCTCCGCGCCCTCGGCCGGCCCTACGCGCCCAAGCGCGGCACGTTCCACGGCTTCACCGGCTCGCGCTCGGCCCGCGGACCGGCGATCGACTGGCTCGTCGCGGTCGGCGACGGGCTCGTCGCGCGGAACATCCGAGCGATGTCGCGCGAGGCCGAGTTCGAGCCCGGGCGGTACGTCAGCGACCACGACCCCGTGCTCGGCGACTTCGACTGGGCCCGCTAACGAGCGCGGCTACGACCGGAGCGTCGTCGAGGGCTCGATGGTCGACGCCTCCTGATCGGTCGTCTGCTCGGGCCAGACGCGTCGCCAGGCGAGCGCGAGCGCGTTGAACCCGAGCGCCCCGAACACGCACACGACCAGGCTCCCCGCGAACGCCCAGACCCCCGAGCCCGGCCGGCTCGCCTCGAGCGCCGTGTACGCCGCGGCGCCGACCAGCGGCGCGACGATCCCGCGGAGCCCGGTCAGGCTGACGTGCACGCCCATGTACTGGTTCGCCTTGTGCGGCGGGGCGAAGTCGTGGTGCCCGAGCTGCCACGCGAGCATCCCCCCCGCCATCGCCACGCCCTTGAGCAGCGACGAGCCGTACAGCAGCGCCCGGCTCTCGAGCGCGATGCCCGCGACGAGCACCCCGAGCACCACCACGAACACCCACGAGTGGTACGCCCGGAACCGGATCACGTGAACGCGGTCGAGCAGCCTCGCCCACACCGGGATGAACACCGGCACGAGCACGACCTGCAGCACCTGGTTGAGCAGGATGCCCTCGAGGTAGCCGACGTCGAACCGGTCCTTGAGCACGATCGGCAGCAGCGGCACGGTCGCGAGGTTCGCCGCGCCGAGGGTCATCTGGCAGAGCTGGTAGACCCCATAGCGGGAGTCCTGGAAGAGCAGGCCGAAGACGCCGAACGGGTTGAGCGTGGGCCCGCCGCGCTGGGCGGGGTCGCCGCGCTCGTCCTCCATCAGCCGGCGCTGCTGGCGGACGTGCAGCTTCTTGAGCATGAGCGCGCCCACGAGCCCGACCAGGCACGACACGACAACGAAGACCCGGAACACATCGAGCGGCTCGACGCCGAACGCCGCGAGCGAGAGCCGCTCGGCCCCCTCGGTCCAGCCGACCTCCGCGCACGCCTTCGCAACGCCGTCGCCCATCAAGACGCCGAGCCCGAGCCCGAGCACGCCGAGCACAAGGATCTGCACCGTCGCGAGCTTGCCCGTGATCCGCGCGCGGACGGCCCTTGGGTAGTTGCGTCTCCAGATGGTCGTGCGGATCAGCGCGAACCCCGACCAACAGACCCACGCCCCGCCGACCGAAGCCGCGGTCATCCACAGCCCGAACTCGCTCCGCGGCGCCGCGGCGAGCGTCAGCCCGCACGCGAGCATCGCGATCGCCAGCCCCACGAGGAAACGAAGCTTGTTCCGCCCGTGGCTCAGCCGAGCCCAGACGAACGACAAGACGTTCGCCATCGCCGGGATGCCGGCGATCACGGCAACGCCGATGTTCAGCCGCCCCTCGGGCACCACACCGGTGTACGCCAGCTTGACGATCACGCCGAGGATCGACCCCTCGATGACCGCCCGACCGACCGAGAGCATCGTCATCGCCCGCAGCTCGGTCGCGTAGTTGCGCCTGGCGACGGCCGGGAAGTTCCGAGGGTGGAACGATCCCACGGCCCCGCTGGTGAGCCGGTAGGTCAGGGTTCCGCGAAGCGCTCGGATCGGGCTCACCGGGGGTTGTATGGACGCCGGCCAGTGGTAATCTCTTGGTCGTGAGTGATGCACCCGTGAATACAGCGGCCGAGTACGTCCTTGGGACCGACGAGCAGGAGCTCGCCCGGCTCGGACTCCAGCACCGGCTCTGGGCCGACTCGGCGCACACGCTCTGGAAACGCGCCGGCATCGGACGCGGCACCACCGTCCTCGACGTCGGCTGCGGCCCGGGCTTCGCCGCGCGAGACCTCGCCGAGCTCATCGGACCCACCGGTCGGCTCGTCGGCGTCGACGGGTCGGAGCCCTTCGTCGCGGAGTTCACCGGACGCGCCCACGCCAACGGCTACACCTGGCTCGAGGCGCACCGCGGCGATGTCCACGACCTCGGATCCGTCGTCGGCGACACCGCCGAGCACCTCGGCGGCTTCGACCTCGCCTACGCACGCTGGGTCTTCTGCTTCCTGCCGCGGCCCGAAGACGTCGTCTCGGCGCTCTCCAAGCTCATCAAACCCGGCGGGCGGGTCGCCGTGTCCGACTACTTCAACTACGACCGCATGACCATCGCCCCCCGCGACCCCGACTTCTCTCGAGGCATCGAGGCGGTCGTGCGGTCGTGGAAAGACAGCGGCGGCGACCCCGATGTCATGGGCCGACTGCCCACCCTCTTCCGCCAGCACGGCTTCGACATCACCCACCTCGAAGCAACGCAGCACCTCACGCCCCCGACCGGCTCGATGTGGACCTGGCCCGATATCTTCTGGCCGAGCTTCATCCCGCGGCTGGTGGTGTCGGGCCACCTCTCGCAGGCCGAGGCCGACGCGTTCAACGCCGCGTGGGACCGAGCCGCTCAGAACCCCGAGGCCTTCTTCCTGCTCCCGCCGATCTTCGACATGGTCGCCGTCCGCCGCTGACGAGCCCAACCCGTCGCCAGAACCAGACCCGCCGCCAGAGCCCGAGTCGTCCCGAAATAACGCCGCGGGCCGGCTTCCACAGAACCCGCCCGAAGTCGCGACCGACGGGTCGGTTTCTGGGCGTGGATCGCCCGATCTCCGCATACGATGGGTTGCCCGGTGCGAAATCCCCAGGGCAAGGAAGCCCTCTACCTATGAAAATCCGGAACTTCTCCATCATCGCGCACATCGACCACGGCAAGTCGACGCTTGCCGACCGGCTGCTTCAGGCAACCCACGCCGTCTCGGCGCGGGAAGCGAAAGAACAGCTCCTCGACTCGATGGACCTCGAACGCGAACGCGGGATCACGATCAAAGCCTCGGCCGTCACGGTGAAGCACGTGCATACCGGTCCTGATGGAAGGGCCGAGGAATACATGATGAACTTCATCGACACGCCCGGTCACGTCGACTTCGGCTACGAGGTCAGCCGCGCGCTCAAGGCGTGCGAGGGCGCGCTGCTCGTCGTCGACGCCTCGCAGGGCGTCGAAGCCCAGACCGTCGTCAACACCTACCTCGCGGTCGAGCAGGACCTCGAGCTCATCCCCGTGCTCAACAAGATCGACCTGCCCGGCGCCCGACCCGAGGTCATCGCCGAAGAAGTCGACCAGGTCCTCGGGCTGCCCGCCGAAGACTGCGTCGCCGTCTCGGCCAAGACTGGCCAGGGCATCCCCGAGCTGCTCGCGGCGATCTGCGACCGCTTCCCAGGCCCCCGCGAGCCCGAGATCAAGGAAACACGCGCCCTCATCTTCGACGCGATCTACGACGACTACCGCGGCGTCGTCCTTTACTGCCGCGTCTTCGACGGCACCCTCCGCGTCGGCGACAAGGTCCGCATGATGGGCATGCAGACCACACACGTCGTCACCGAGCTCGGCAAGTACACGCCCAAACCAACCAAGGTCAAAGAGGTCGGCCCGGGCGAGACCTGCTACTTCGTCGCATCGATCAAGGACCTCGGCGAGGTCCGCGTCGGCGACACCATCACCGGCGAGCACCACCCCGCCGCCGAGCCGCTCGCCGGCTACGAGCCGCCGACGCAGATGGTCTTCTGCGACTTCTACCCCGCGACCGTCGGCTCTAAAAAGGGCAACGACTTCGAAGACCTCCGCGAAGCGATGGAGAAGCTCGCGCTCAACGACGCCAGCTTCACCTACCAGGCCGTCCACTCCGAAGCCCTCGGCTTCGGCTTCCGCTGCGGCTTCCTCGGCCTGCTCCACATGGACATCGTCCAAGAACGCCTCGAGCGCGAGCACGGCCTCGAGATCGTCCAGACCGCCCCCACCGTTTCCTACAAGGTCGACATCCGATCCAAGGAGGGCGGCACCGAAGAGATCGAGGTCCACAACCCCGCCGACCTGCCCGACATGGGCCAGGTCGAAGCGATCAAGGAACCGATCTGCAAGGTCGACATCATGGTGCCGAAGGAGTACATCGGCGACGTCATGAAGCTCGCGCTCGACCGCCGCGGCGTCTACAAGAACCAGACCTACGTCTCGGACGTCCGCGACCTGCTCACCTTCGAGATCCCGCTCGCCGAACTCATCTACGACTTCTACGACCGCCTTAAGAGCATGACCTCTGGCTACGCCACCATGGACTACGAGGTCGTCCGCTTCCAGCGCGAAGACCTCGTCAAGGTCAACATCCTGATCAACGGCGAGCCCGTCGAAGCCCTCGCCCTGATCACCCACAAGGAAAAAGCCGAGCAGCGCGGCCGCGCCCTGCTCGTCCGCCTCAAAAAGCAAATCCCGCGGCACCAGTTCGAGATCCCGCTCCAGTCCGCCATCGGCGGCAAAGTCATCGCCCGCGAAACCATCAAGGGCTTCCGCAAGGACGTCACCGCCAAGTGCTACGGCGGCGACGTCAGCCGCAAGCGCAAGCTGCTAGAGAAGCAGAAAAAGGGCAAGGAACGCATGAAGACCATCGGGACCGTCACGATCCCGCAGGAAGCGTTCATGGCCGTGCTGGATACGGGCGGCGTGTAAACCTGATCGTGCTCACGAAATGGCTCATGATGCGTGCTGTGAAAAAATAACGAATAGATATTCGTTATCACACTTGCCCCCCCCACAAGACGATATCCTCCTTTTATGGGGTTTCCATTCATACTGCTCGCCGCGACTCTCATAGCGACCTCTACATCAGCGCAAACGTCGCTTCAGCAGCAAGTTGAAGACTGGTTAGCCAGCGACGAATCAGTGCTCGCACCGTTCACCGTTCGATGCGAGAGGGCGCCAAATGACCCGCAACTGAGCTGGTCGCAGTCAGTCTCGTTTTGTACCAAGTCAGGATCGAGCTGGCTTTACGAAACGGTTACGCCAGACAGCGACACGGCCATTCGAGCGGCCGGTTCGAAAGAGGATCGATGGCTCATCGTGGGCTCTCTCCACGGCTCGGGACGCTTTGTCAAAACGCGGTCCGGCGTGCCGTACCCGTCTCATTCAAACGCGAGCCAGTTTTACAATATGGCACAGCAGCTTTCTGACCTCTTCTACCGGTGCGGTCTCAGCGGGAGCGGGGCACGCATCGAGTCTTTCCGTGAGAGCGGTTCGGGTGAGTGGGGCGCCACCGTCTTCCTACCGGGTTATGGGGAAAGGGCAGACATCGTCGGCAACACCGTCAGCGGGCGACCGGCCCCGCGGCGTGTCACGATGACGTTCAGCCGATCACCCGGCAGGGAAGATGTCATCGTCTACAAAGGAGCGTATGTTCTCGACGGCAACCACATCGGCTTCGACACAATCACGCACAACCGAGCAGGCGTCGGAAACTTCGTATACCGCAACATTACATATTCGAATCAGGGCAATATCAACTTTCTAGAAACCATCGCGACTCCAGAAAACATCGAAAACAAATCACTGAACGATTTCTCAACCCGCACATCCGAGGCTTCCTCTCGCTATGCCGACGACAGCTCTATCGTCTGGACATACCGTGAAGATACGGGCGACTACTACGATGTCTCCGATCTCACCGACGGTCTCCCGTCGCAAGCCAAGCGGGTCGCCGCCGAACGTCCGATCCGGTTCTCACACATCGCCGCGATCGCCGCAGCCGTTCTCGTGATCGGCACCGGCACCTTCATGATAATTGCCAGAGCCGAGCCAGGATCGCCCACAAGTTAGGTTCGCCCACAAGTTAGGAATGCCCAGAAATGATAAAACAAGCTAATCGTTCGTGCATAACCGCCTGTGCAACCGTGCTCTTTGCCGGGCCCGCACTCGGCCCCATCTGGACCTCCGCGTGTGTAGAACCGGTGCAGAAGTCATGCGGACTGCTGCACGCGGACCTTGATCGGGCATGCATTAAGGACAATCTAGCGACACCGTGCGGCGATGTCTTGGATGATGAGAATACATACACGACGGTTCAAAGCGGCGCCACGTCAGGCAAGACGGCCTGGATCAATTCGGGGCAAGTGTCATCATTTGTATATAAGTATGGGTGTGACGACGGAGACTGCGTCTCCGATGTTCCCTTCGGCGCTCCGCCCGGCTCGAAGACCCAAGTCCATTGCGTGAACCGAATCCCTGACCCCAACGCCCCCGACTGTGGCCGTACACTCGAGATGAAGTTAGAAGACATCCCATCATCGTCACCGACGCTCCTCCCATGAAACGTCCCGCCGCCTACCGCCTTATTCTCATTGTTGTATCAGCGGCAATACCGGCGCTGCTCGCAACGGCGGGGGCTTTAAAGCTGTTGAACTGGACAGCCTTTTATGAGTCTGTCGAGTCGTTCACGCTGGTCCCCTATCAACTTCGATGGCTCACCGCAACATCGCTGCCAAGCGTCGAGATCTTCCCGTTGTTTTTGTGGCTCTCAGGAAGGTGGGCTTCATCAAACCTGATCTGTTCGATCTTACTTGGCGGTTTCACGCTCGTTGCGGGATGGCACTGGCTGAACAACGAAGCGCCGGACTGCGGCTGCCTCGGAGACTGGGTCGAATATCACCGCGTCTCTGATGCGGTCCGAGCGGTGGCCCCGAGGAATATCGGCCTCTTCCTGCTGGCGGCGATAGGAGTCATAGCGAGCCGATGGCTTTCCAAAGCACCCCGGGAGAGCTTAGCATGAAAGCAACCCCCTTGCCCAGACGCGGTTTCACGCTGCTGGAGCTTCTCGTATCACTCTCAGTTGTTGCGATACTTATTGCACTTGCCATACCAGTGATCGCGGCGTCGCGAAATTCAGCGTGGGATGCCGTCTCGATGTCGAATCTTCGGTCACACGCCCAGGCATCATCCCAGTATGCGTCAGATCATGCCGACTATTACATGTACTTCATGAAACCGGAGTTTTCCTCTACGCTTCTCGTTGAAGAAATAGATCTGCAATATGGGCCCGCCTTATTCTTTTGGAATTACACGCTCTGGCACCTGAAACTAGCGTCTCCGTACTACGGCTATTCATACGATCATGACATATTTCACGACCCATCCCAGAACTTCGAGCGGCGTCCGTGGTACCCCTTTTCGACCTCATACTCCTTCCCGTGCGCTTTCCTCGGGCGTCCCGAATTCTGGGATCTTAAAACACGCCTAGAGGGCCCATCGCAGCTCACTGGCACACGGACAGCGGAAGTCCGATTTCCATCAAACAAATCGCTGTTCGTGAAGACATGGCCGTACGAAGTCACGGCGGCCTCCGAAACACTCGGTGAACATGCCCGGCTCACGGCAGCGTTCGCTGACGGTTCGTCGAGCCATGCGCCTCTCCAAGATCGCATCAAAGGCGTTCGGATGGGTGAAGGCGTTACACATGTGCCCGAGGGATCCTATCACCACGACGACTGGCCTCCTCTGCTTCACACGACTGACGGCGTGCACGGACGCGACCGACGCTAGCTCCTACAAATGCCGGTCATCCGCCGTGTCCTCGCACGCGCTTCATCTCAAACACCATCTCACCGGCCGTCTCGCCCGACGCGTCGAAGCTCGTCCACCGCTGGTCGATACGATCCTCGCTCACGAATACGAGCGTGAGCCCGCCCATGTAATGGCTGTGGTCTTCGAGGAAGTTTGAGACCGAGTCGAGCTCGAACACGAGCCCCGGACTCCCGTCGAGTTCGGCGACCTCCGTCGCGACCATCCGAGGCTGGTTCCCCGCCGCGCAGTAGTGGGTGCAGACAACAACGTCGCCGTCCATGTGGTACAGGTTGGTCATCTCGTGCGGCGTGCCCGGCACCATGATCTCCCGCACCACCGACCCGGCGGACGACACCGCGAAGACCGCCCGGCCCTCGGGGATCTCCTCGGATGGGTTGGCCAGCTCCCACTCGCCGTCAAGGCCGGCAAGCAACGCCATCGCAGACGCGGCGCGCTCGGCATCATGAGCCTTCACACGCGGGTGCGCGGACTGGCAGCCCCCCGCAATCAGACACACGCCCACAAGACCAACGGACATATATATTGACATCACAGCATCCTCTCGAATGAAGCACTGGCTCACGGAGCCAACAAACCGGATTGCAGAATACACAATCAGGCCCGCCGCGACCTCGAACACAACGTGTTGTCGAGACCTCGTCTTGTTATGAGTGGTCAAGCACAACACAACCGGTGGCGAACCGACGGCACAGGCATCGCCTCTCCACACAAAATCCATGTGTGAAACGACGATCTCTGGTGCGTCTGCGCGGGCTGCGCGTCGTAGAGCCTCACAATTTCAGCCACTCGCGCTCAAGCGTCCAAGGCCAATACACCCAGAACGCCGATAACCACCACATGATCCAGGACATCGGCGCACTGCTCGTCTCTCACCCCGGCCCAGGCTTCCTCGGCGGGCTGCCGCTCGAAGACGTCAACGGGCGCCCGCTCGTCGAACGCCTGCTCCAGCAGCTCCGCGGCTGGGACCGCGTGCGCCGCAGCCGCGTCGATCGCCACCGTTCGCTCCACGGCGCGATCGCGCTCGCCGCGTCGATCGACCCGTCCGACGACCCGCTCTGCGACTGGGCCAACTCGATCGACCTGCCCTATGTCCGCTCGTCGTCGGGCGAGCTCGCCGAACGCGTCGCCGAGGGCGCCGAGCTTGCCGGCTTCACCTGGGTCGCCCCGATCGACCCGCGCGACGCCATCGTCGACATCCGCGGCTTCGAGCTCGCCTCCACGTTCGCCCAGGTCGGCATCGACCTCGTGACCAACCGCGACGCGCTCGGCATCGCCGCCTGGCCCGTCGAGATCGTCCGCACCAGCTCGATCGATACGCACTCGATCGGCTCGATCACCGCCGACGGGCTCTGGGGCACCGACCTCGAGAAGTGCGCCGACGTCCCCGCGACCGACTCGCACGTCGACGTCCGCGTCCGCTCACGAGAAGATCTGCAGCGGCTCCGCGCGTTCGCCGAGTCGGAGGTCACGGACTGGACGACGATGACCGCCTCCACCGTGAGCAGATGGTTCGGCGACCAGGAGTTCGCGTCGCTGCGGGCCGCGGCCTGAGACACGAACCGAACCACCGCCCGACCCCCCGCCCAAAGCGCGGGGCCTTCGCTCAGCCGCGCCACCACGTGTTCGCGCCATACTCGGCGTTCTCGCCAAGCTCCTCGGCGATGCGGATCAGCTGGTTGTACTTCGCGTTGCGGTCGCTCCGGCACGGCGCGCCGGTCTTGATCTGCCCGCAGTTGGTCGCGACCGCGATGTCCGCGATCGTCGCGTCCTCGGTCTCGCCCGAGCGGTGGCTCAGCACGCACGAGAACCGGTTCCGCATCGCGTAGTTCACCGCGTCGAACGTCTCGCTGAGCGAGCCGATCTGGTTGACCTTCACCAGCACCGCGTTGCCGCAGCCCTCGCGGACGCCACGCTCCACGAACGACTTGTTCGTCACGAACAGGTCGTCGCCCACGAGCTGCACCCGGTCGCCGATGCGGTCGGTGATCTTCTTCCAGCTCGCCCAGTCGTTCTCGGCCAGCCCGTCCTCGATCGAGCGGATCGGGTACTTCTCGGCCCACTCGCACCAGTAGTCGACCATCTGGTCGGGCGTCATGATCTCGCCGGTCGAGCTGAAGAGCTTGTAGCCCTCCTTGCCGTCCTTCGCCGCCTCATTCCAGCACTCGCTCGCGGCCGGGTCGAGCGCGACGAAGATCTGCTCGCCCCACGTGTAGCCCGACTTGTCCACCGCCTCCTCGATGACCTTGAGCGCGTCCTCGTTGTCCTCGAGGTTGGGCGCGAAGCCGCCCTCGTCACCCACGGCCGTCGACAGCCCGCGCGACTTGAGCACCGTCTTGAGCGTGTGGTAGATCTCCACGCCGGCGCGGGTCGCCTCGAAGAAGTCGTCGAAGCCCCACGGCTGGATCATGAACTCCTGGAAGTCGACCGTGTTGTCGGCGTGCTTGCCGCCGTTGAGGATGTTCATCATCGGCACCGGCAGCGTCTTCGCGGCCGAACCGCCGAGGTAGCGGTACAGCGGCAGGCCCGAGCCCTCGGCCGCCGCGTGCGCGGTCGCCATCGACACGCCGAGCACCGCGTTCGCCCCCAGCTCGCCCTTGTTCGGCGTGCCGTCGAGCTCGATCATCTCAGCGTCGACCGCCTCCTGATCCCGCGCGTCCATCCCTGTGACCGCCGGGGCGATCCGCTCGTTGACGTTCGCGACCGCCTGCTCGACACCCTTGCCCATCCAGGCCTCGCCGCCGTCACGCAGCTCGACAGCCTCGTTCTCACCCGTCGACGCGCCAGAGGGCACCGCGGCGCGGCCCGCCGCCCCGGACTCCAGGACCACCTCCACCTCCACCGTCGGGTTTCCCCGCGAATCGAGGATCTGACGGGCGTGCACCAGTTCGATACCGAAGGACATCACGGTCTCCGAAGGGGCCGACGCGAGCAACCTCACGCGGCGGGTCGATCTCCCGACGAACCCAGCGGCGCGACTGCCGACGGGCGGGTCCGATCATACGCCTCGGCACGCTCCGCCCCCGCCGTTTCGACGCCCACCCCGCCCGAAAGCCAAGGCCCAAACCTGTTTCCGCGGCGCGTCACAATCCCGCCGAGTCCGGCTACTGTTTCCCCGTCGACCGACCGAAGGCGGCCGGCCAGGAGTCAGCGATGGCCGAGCCGGCATTCGTCGAGCGTCTGGGAACGATCAAGGGCGTTCTCATCGAACAGGGCGGACGCGTCGTCGAGCTGGTCGAACGCGGGTTCGCCGCCTTCTTCGACGGCGACCCCTCCGCCGCCAAGCAGGTCATCGCCGGCGACGAGCCCATCGACGACGCCGACCTCGAGATCGAGCGGCTCTCCATCGAGCTCCTCGCCGACGCCGCCCGCGAGTCGAACGAGCTCGACGTCGCCAGCCTGCGGTCCGTCCTGGTCGTCGTCAAAGCCAACAACGAGCTAGAGCGCATCGCCGACGGCGCGGTCTCCATCGCCGAGATCGTCCCGGGCGACGACGCGTTCGAGATCCCCCCGACCTTCCGCGTGGTAACCAACTCGGTCGTCGGCATCGTCCGCGACGCCGTCGCCTCGCTCGAGCGCGACGACGCCAAGCTCGCCCGACTCGTGCTCCAGTCCGAAGACTGCGTGCGCGAGTTCAAGGTGGGCCTGCTCAAAGACGCCGACCGCCGCATCGCCGCGGGCACGCTGACCGTCGACCAAGCCTTCACGCTCCACGAGGTCGCGAGCATCGCCGAGCTGATGGCCGACCACGCGACCAACATCGCCGAGCAGGTGATCTACGCCACGACCGGCGTTGTCGTGCGCCACCACGACGGCAAGTGGGTCGAGGTCGAGTAGGACGCCCACGACCTTGCCAGACCCCGCCCGACTCACAGGCACACCCCCGCCCCACACGCGGCTCGCCCCCGCGCTCCTCGCCGTCGTCGCCGCGCTCGGCACGCTCAGCGGCTGCGGCACGCTCGTCCCCGCCCCGGCCGTCTCCAACCCCGGCATGATCGACACCACGCAGACCGGCCCGCGGTCGTGGTTCGCCACCCTCCGTGACGACGTCGTGCTCACCCCCGCCGAACCGGGCCGGCCCGCCTGGGTCGCCTGCGTCCAGACCGCCGACGGCATGTGGCGCCCGAGCGTCCGCTCCCAGGAAAAGATCGAACGGGCCCACACGACGCGCATCGCCGACGCCCGGGTCGCCGACTACCTCCCCGCCGTCCACGTCCGCGACGTCATGGACGCGCTCGCCCCGGGCTACCGCGACCGGTTCAACCGCCGCATCGCCGTCCGCCTCCAGGACCTCGGCTCGGCCGGCTACTGGTTCGAGCGGAGCATCATCGTTAAGAACTCCTCTTGGACAAACCGCTGAACACACTCCACATCCCACGCAGGACGAGCGAACTATGCTCTTTCCTTGTTGGGCATATGCTCTTACATCGATACCCATTTCGCAATAAGTGCTGCAGTTCCCACAGCTGATGCATTGACCTCCATTGGTTGTAATTCTAAACCTCGATTTGAACCGTTGAACCAATCCTAAATAAGCAGCAAGCGGGCAGCCAAAGCCGCGTTCCTTGAGAAGGCGCTGTTTCTGGCGGTTCCAGTCGCGTTTGGCCGAGGTGTCGCGCTTGTCGTGCAGCTTTTTGCCCTTGGCGACGCCGAGTTTGAGTTTGGCCATGCCCTTGTGGTTGAAGTAGAG